>NZ_JBNXUE010000003.1:0-380556 GCF_050566205.1 Tenacibaculum sp. SDUM215027 | reverse complement strand
GTAATAAGTTACTAAAACAAGCTTTTGCTATTGTAAAAAGTGGTTTACCGTATGATATGAACTATAAAAGTACTTTGGTATAAAGTTTTGTAAAATTTACTTGTTTTTTACCTCAGTTCTTTGTTGTGTTTTCGTGTTTTATTTATTCAATTTCTGGTATTCCAATTTCCTTCAAATATTTATACGTCTCGTCATAAAATGCTTTAGGTCTAGTATGATCTATTTCACTGCTTTCAGGAACAAATATTACCATTCCTTGACGTGCCCTCGTAAGAAGAACTCGATAAGTATTTTTTAAATACTCTTTGTCTATGTCTTTATTTATGTTTTGCCATTTGGTCCCTTTGAAGTTTTGATATTTCCAATCTGTATTATTAAAATGAAAATTCCCGCCCCAAGCAACGCAAGCCCAATCAATCTCTAGTCCTTGAATATCAAATTCAGTAGCCACTTCCTCTAAGAAATAAGAAGAACGAATATCTTGGCTGTCATTTAAAAACCAACTAGGTGCAGAAATTTCATTTTTCACATCTATACCTAAAGGCCTAAGTCTTCTAGCACCAGAGGAGCTTATTAATCCAATTCTTTCACTTCCTTTAGCTTTGTCACGAAGCCATTGTTTTGCTTTTTCAAGGTTTCGAGTTAATATTATTGGATAAGATTCTTTGATTTCAGAGTATATTCTCTGGGAGTTTTCAATTTGAATATTAAGCAGTTCGTGAATGAAATTTGATAATTGTTCAGATCTAAAAGATCTAACAGATACTGCAAGGTGTAATTCGATTTCACTAATTCCATTTCTCACTAACCACTTTCTAGAATCTTCAGATTTTAAATAGTTGTCACTTTCTAATATTGAACTAGAGTAGTGAATGTCCCAATCCGGAAAATGATTTTTAAGTGAATTGATCCATTCTTCTAGGCCAGCTTCACCTGTGTTTATTTCTTGACCACCACCAATTAAACAAACTATAGTACACCAATCAGAATGTCTATTCATTACATCAATAAGAAATTCGGGTTCTGATTTGTTAAAATCCTCAACCCCTTTTTTCCTTTTCATAAATGAACTGACTTGATCATTTGTCCAAGCTCTCTGAGCTTCATCAAAAACTACAACTCTTTCAATAGGTGCCTTTTCTGAAAGTAGATTATCATCTCGAAAGTGGTGAATATTTTGAATAAAGGCATTCGCTTTAATTGCGGCCTGCTTTTTACTCAATCTTCCTCCATTTTCTTTTGCTGTTATTACTTCGTCTCTGGTTAGGGCTTCTCTTAATACATCAACTAACGGTCCATTTCCAGATAGAAATACTGCATGCTCATCCTCATCAGCTTTCATTCTTTCAACTGCAATATTTAATCCAGCTAATGTTTTACCAGCTCCAGGCACACCTGTTACAAAACAAATTGACTTCATCCCTATGTTTTTGGATTTTTCAATGACTGAATTAATACAATCAGCAGTTTTCGAAAGGTTTATAGTTCCTGAGTCTGATCTTGTTATTTCTTTGACATTATGGCCTTTATACAGAGCTTGAGCGGCCTCTACAATTGTAGGTGTCGGTTTGTAGATAGAATTCTCCCAATAATTAATATCAATTGATTGACTGCTATTCTTTAAATACTTTTTAAGTGTTTCTGCCAAATCGAATTGATTGGATTTAGCAGCAGTTTTGTGGGTGAGAACTTGATTATCCTGAACAGTAATACTTGGCGCATTTGTTGCGACCAAAATTGGTATGAGTTTGATATCGTGACTTCCTTCATGGAAGTTTTTCAAATCAATAGTATAATCAATAACTTGTTCTATTGCGTGTTTTTCAAAACCACCATCTCCAACTTTAAACTCGACAATAAATGCGACCTCATCAATAATCACAATATTATCTACTCTTTTACCCATTCTGGGTATTGCAAACTCGAAATATATTTGACCTTCAAATTCGGAAAGTTGATTTTTAAGGATTGTTATTTGTTTACGCCATGCGTTTACTTGTAATTCTTCAAGTGTTCTGTTACTATGATTAGCTGTTAACTCACCTAGAATACTCGAATCAGGTTCTAGTAAAAAGTCTTGTATGTTGTTCGAGTAATAGGCTCTCTTCATATATGGTTTTCTTGGTTGTTTCAGTTTGTACTGCATGAAACACAACGCTCTAGGTGTATGGCGTGTGAGGCACAGCCTCATGAGTAGCCATAATTGTGCCTCATTCGTTATACATTTTGTTGTTTATAGTTTCGTGTGTAGTTCACGAAGAAGGCTAAAGATACACAATATAGTTGTTAGAGGAGCAATTAACCTAGAGCGTTGGTAATAATTAGTAGAAAAGGAGTGTTTGTTAAAACACGGTTTCTACGTGCCGCAGGCAATTATTACCAACGGTTGGTATAACCGTCAGTTACGGTTTTAAAGTTACTGTTTTTCGGTTGAACAATGGCTTAGCAATTCCGAGTGGATTCGGACGCAGTCGAATCCGCCGTAATTGCGGTTATACATTGTTGCCCACAGTTATTTTTTCGAACTCACTTTTGATTCTAAATATATCTGTTCTCCAACTTCGAATACGACAATATTTGTCAATTCCAAATCAGATAAGTTTTCGCAATATATTCCGTATTTCTCCTTATCAGCGTATATCGCAGTATAGGCTTTACTCAATTCCAATACCAAATCCTTTTTCTTAAATCCGTTTTCATTTTCAATTTCGCAACCAATGATTCTATCCAAAGGAAAATCCATTATCAATAAGGCTTTGGTACTATCGGTTACAACTTGTTCCGAACCATATAGTTTTTCCAATTCAGGCGTTTTCATGATTATTCCGCCAACTCCACCTTTTTCCCTAATATACCTTTTTCCATTATCGCCTTTAATTTGGAATGGATTTGCAGACTTAATCATTCCACCATACATTAAGTCAGTTTTTTCAATCTCTACAAATCTTTCCGACATTGGTTTTATTCCACAACTAATGAGGCAAAAAACTAAGATAAAAATTATTAAACTACTTTTTTTCATAATTGTGGGCAACACATAGATATACGGACATTTTTTGTCCGTATATCATATATCTAGACTATTTTAATTCTTAATTTCCCAAATATAAAAAAATAAAAAGAGTACTTAGAGCCTAATCCAATTGTGTTTACTAAATAAGCGTCTTTTTAGGACGCTTATTTAGTATTATAGGTTTTAAACAGCACTCACTGGGCCAGCAAGTGGAGTTTGAGCAGGTTTGGCTATTCCGTAAACCACTACGACACCAGAGCCACCACCCCAAGTAGAATAGGCAGGGTCAGGTTTTGCTTCCATTACCGTTTGAGGTAAGTTCCAGTTATTAGCACACCAAAGGTTTCCTGCTTGGTCAACTACTACATCGGTCAGCATTTGTATACTACCAGAATGAATAGTGTGAATCACATCGCCTGTAGTAAAATCTTCGGTACGTCCAGTTGGTGAAGCACCTGCCATAAACGATACGCCTCTTCCCATAAAATTGGCAACCCAAACATCATCATTTCCATCAATAGATACTCCCCAAGGTGCGTTTAGTTCACCATCTCCGTAAGGTGTTAAATTAGATTCGTGGGTAATTTTATCAATCGTGTCTATAGGTTTAGCATCCGCAGGAATCATAAAAACGGAACCTGTTTTATGTTTACGCCCCACTGTTTGTTGTAAGTGTGGATACCCAAGGGCAAATCCTTCAATAATAGAAACGCCATCTGTGGTAGTGGTATGAGGAAAGTCTGGACTCGTATTACAGGCTACCCAACAATTTCCTTTTGAATCTAAAGCAACACCGCGTCCGCCACCTGCAAGAATAAAACGTTCTACAGGTCTGTTTTTTTCAGAAGGAGAATAACGAACCAGGGATACACCATTAGTATTACTAATCCATACACGATTGTTAGTATCTATAGAAGCAGCAAACGGAGCAGAAAGCGATTCATTAAGTTTTTCGTTTACAACAACTCTCCCTTTGGTAAGGTCACCATCAGGAAAATGTAGCATGATGTTAGATGAGGTTCCAACAATCCAAATATCACCATTCGGTGCTACTCCAATACCTTGCAAGCCTCCAATTTCATTTAAAGCTTCCGCTATATGTTCTGGAACTTTGTCAACGATTGGTGAGCCATCCTCTAGTTTATACACACCAATTGCCCCATTAAAACTCGATACCCAGCAAGTACCATCTTTGGTAACAGCCGTACCCCAACCGGCACCATCAACACCCATTCCTGTGTAACCAGTAACAGGAGGTGATACTAATTTACCTGTGGAGTCCAACTTAACGAGTCCGCCACCAATACCTTGGTACACGCCATTTTGTGCTCCTGGCATCCAGTTTAAACCTGTCCATAAGTTCCCTTCTTTATCAAGAGAAAGTTTTCCAGGGGCGCAGATTCCTCCTTGACCGAAAGCTAAAATCATAGCGAAATCTTCTGGAGCAAAACTTAAATAAGGTACAAAAGGAGCATTGCGTCGACTCGTAGGAACTTTGCTGTTAGGTTTGGCAGGGAAACCATCTTTTGGTGATGGATAGGCTTTATTAAAAAGATGAAATAAAGCCGCTGGATTTAGCCAAGGTGATTGGGCGGCACCAATCATAGCTTCGGCAGTATTTTGTGGTTTTTTACCACCTAAAGGCGTTGTGTACTTCATGAAGTTTTTCTTCCAGTCGTACCCTTCGATTTCTACCGTGCCGTAGGCTGTGATTAATGCTGCTAATGTATTTAATCGCGCTAGTGTTTCGTTTTGTGTGATGTTGAAAGGATCCATTAACACCTCTCCATACGTTCCTGTTAGAGGATTGATAAGGTTAGGAGTGTTTTTAGCGGCGATTTTGATTCCATGTAGATTCCCAGTTAATTGAAGTCCGTTAAAAAACTGAGCACAGGTAAAAGCAGATGCTACAGTAGTTAATTCATTTACGACAATTCCATTCTTTGTAATGTCCTCTTTAAAATTAGGAGATAGTACAGAGAGTAGTACTATTTTGGAGTCGTGTAGTTCGGCAGTAATGTAGAGAACAGTATCATTTGCTTTAGGAGTTGCTTTTATGGTGAATTTACCTTTTGCTTCTGGAGCAATGATATGCTCACCAATTGCATCTTTATTGTTTGCTTCCCACAATTTTACAATTGCAGTAAGATTATTAGATTGGTTAAACGATACATCTCCTTTAATAGTGGTTTGATTAGACATAGCTTTAGTTAGTTTTAATGTTGAAAAAAAATGTTTTAGCGATTAAATTGTCAGTAGATTTCTAACACGTGAGTTTAATAGCATAAACATTTTTCAAATTACTAAAACTAGTTTATATATGTATTATTGATGTTCTTATGTAGTAATATTAAGGAATAAAAGTGCTTTTTTTTAGTATAAAAAATAAAAGGATGTAGTTGTCTAATTAAATCCAACAACATATCTTTTCGAAAAGCTTAAATTACGAGATGTTTTTTAGGTTGCTGGTTGTAGTTTTTACTCTTTTTAAGTTGTTTAAAAAGCTTTCATTATTTGGTTCATTACTATAGTACTTAGGTATAAACCAATTCCAAATATGGTATGTGTTATGAGACTCATAAGTCTGGCTTTATTAGGGTCAGGTAAATTTGAGCCTGCAATTCCAAAGCCGAAAGCAGGTTGCATTAGTAGAAATGGACCAATAATGGTAACTATACCAATAATTAGAGCCGGAGTTAATGTTGGGTTTTCTATCCATTTTTTTCCAAAAACAGAAACTAATAAAAAGGCGAATGTAATTCCGATTAAATAATGAGCTATCCAACCCAAGATTACTTCATAAATAATAGCTGGTGATTCCATTATTTTATTATGAAAAAATTTTCCTTTTGGAAAATGTCCTATCCAACGACCTACAAATTTGTAGTCAAGTGATTTTATACTGAAAAGCTTTAATATTAAAGCGTATAAATCCATAAAAAGTGTGGCTCCTGTACCAATAAAAATGGCTTGTAGAATAGCATTCATATTTGTTTATTTCGTTTTCTACAAAGGTAGTTTTAGGGAGGTGTGTTGAAGTAGTACAAATATTAAGTACTATGGGACTATTAGAAATTTTGTCTAAAAGCCTCGGGTGTTAATCCAGTTTGTTTTTTAAAGAATCTAATGAAGTACGAAGTATCATTATAACCCAAATGATAAGAAATTTCATTTACCTGATTAGTTGTCGCTATTAAGTTTCTTTTAGCCTCAAGTATTATACGTTCGTTAATTAATTGAGAACAGCTTTTTCCTAATGTTTTTTTAGTAATTGAATTTAGTTGATAAGTAGTCAAATTTAGTTTGTCAGCATAATAGATTACTTGTTTGTTATTATAAAAATGAATATCTAAAAGCTCCAGTAGTTTTTCAAGTAATTTTATAGAGTAAGAATTGTTCTTAGTTTGAATGTCTGAGTTTTTAGTTTGTCGAAACAATTCTATAAAAAACAAATCTAGATTTACTTTAATAGTATCTCTAAACATTATTTTTTTACTAGAGTATTCAGAGAAAATGTAATTAAGAATAGAGGCTAATCGGTGATATGTTTCAGTTTCTAGTTTATAATAATTGTTTCTGCTGACTGTTAAAAACATTTCTTTTTTTAGCTTCTCTTCAGGGGAGTAAAAGTTATTGTCAAAAGCTATTATATACCCTTTACTATTTTTTTTTAATACTAGTTGATGTACTTGACTTGGACGAAGAATAAAAACAGAATAATTATTGATAGAATAGTTCTTAAAGTCAATTAGATGTTCTCCACTTCCTTTTTCTATAGCAAGAACAAAAAAGAAATCGTGACGATGAGTTTTTTCTACCATATCTTTTTCAGCAAGTAAAGTATTTAGGTTGCTTATTGAAAAACTTCCTAATAAATTAGGTTCTTTTATAGTTCTTATCTGAATCTTTTGCATTTGAAAATTCAAGCCTTTATTGTGTTTATATAGTATTCTAAGTTGTTGTTAATCTTCTTTTTTATATTTCAAACCAGGGCCATCACAAGCATTCCATATGCTTGAGAATGTGTTTTTAGATCGGAAAAACATTTCTTCTTTTAAGTTTGAATAACAAGAGCCAATAATTTCACTTTCGTCGTTAAAATTAAATTCTAAAAATTTCCCATCGGAAGAATCAACTATCTTATATGTTCCTGAAGCTTTTGTTATAACTTCATCTCTGTTTCTTGATTTTAGAAACGTTCCATTAGGATTTAATTGATAAGTTTCTTGCCATTCCATTTCAGTACCTGTTGTTTCAGAATTTGGTATACTACCAGTCATTTGTATAAGTTTCCAATTTCCAACAACTTGAGTCTCTAAATTATCACCATTATTATTTTTATTACAAGAGAATAAAATTCCGACTATCATTAAAAATAAAATTTGTTTTTTCATAATATTCTTGATTCTATAATGTAGATGAACTTTTTTCATTTGGTTGCGTAAAAATTACTTACAATACGCATATGAATGTAAATTTAACTCAAATATAAAAAGAAAGATTATAGAGCTTTGATGAGGAATGTTTTTTAGAGAGGGGGTCAAAGTTTTATTAGGCGAATTACAAACTTGTTTTAGCTTGTCTACTCTGTTATCTTTAAGTTTATTTCTATACCTACGTTACTTAATTTGATATTTGCCGAACTACTTTTTGCAGGAGTTTCTGTTGGATACCAATTTCGGTTAGCTTTAACAATTACCAGCAACCCATTATCATCACCAATAGCTGTGAATGTTTCACTATTATGATTTTTTTCAAATAAATGGAGTCCATAGGTATCTATTAGATGTTTTCCGTAAACATCAGGTTGGTCTTTAACAATTCCAAATTCACTTATGTTTAAGATTTGGCTACTGTTGAACTGCTCTGTTGTTGCATTGTCTAAATCGTGTCGAGCGATATATTCTAAAATATTTCCCTCTATATCAAAAAAATATACTGAATTGGCGTTCCAAGTTTCGAAGTTAGTAATCAGTACCTTATTTTCTTTTTTTACAAATTTAACTTTATTTATTGACCAGTTGATTGCTTCTTGCAGCTTGTTTTTAGGAATGTTAAAAGCTAAATGATAAGCAGGTAAGAGGTTTTTAGAATCTTCTATGATTTTTAAATAGGATGTACCAATTTTAACACATATCGATTTGTTATCAATCTGTGTAGTTGGAAGTTCCAATACATTTTGATAAAAAGCCTTAATAGGTTTTATATCTGCCGTTTTGATTTCAATTTCGTTTATTGTCATCTTGGTAGTTTTTAAGCTTGATAGCCTAGTATATTTAAACCTACTTAAAAATACGCTAATTATCTTAAAAACAGTATAGTTATTCTATTGTCTTTTATAGCTTTTTCTTATAATAATTAGTAAACTATGTTAAAGCAAAATCAATAATGTTTTTAACGTGTATTTTGGTAGTGTCAAATACAGGGAATTCAAAATCGTTTTGTTCAATTAACATAGGAATTTCAGTACAACCTAAAATAATTCCTTCAGCTCCTTGTTCTATTAATTCATTTGCGTATCGTATAAATTTTAGTTTAGACTGGTTGGTTACAATTCCTTTTCCAAGTTCATTTTTTACAATGTGTTGTATTTCTTCAATGTCTTTTTTTTCAGATGGAATAATGGTTTCAATGTTGTTTTCTTTTAGTTTGTCTTTATAGAAGTCCATTTCCATTGTGAACTTTGTTCCTAATAATCCTACTTTACTCAGCTTTTCTTTTTTTATTTCTTTAGCAGTCGCTTCTGCAATATGGATAATTGGAATATTAATTTTTGATTGAATTTCATCAGCAAATAAATGTGCTGTGTTTGCGCCTAAAACTATAGCATCTACATTACTAGACGCTAAGTTTGTACAGGCATTATAAATTAGGTCAAAAGAGTTTGTCCACCCTTTGTTTTGAACATCTGAAAAGTTTAGTGAGTAAATTAAACATTCGGCAGAACTTAAACCACCTAACCTTTGGTTGATTCCTTCATTTATGTATTTGTAATAATCTAAAGTTGAGGTCCAACTAATACCTCCCACCAATCCTATCTTTTTCATTTTATATCAATTTTCAACTTTTTTTATTTACTACAATCTGTTTTGGTTAATGGCATTGTTGAGGTATAGCTGATATTGTTTTTGTTTTTAAAAGAGTTTCCAGCTTCATTTAACTCACCAAAACCTTCAATTAACTGATTGTCTTTTACCATAAAAGCAACTTCCCTGGTGCTTTCTGTTCCTTCAGAAGAAAAAGTGTAAGTACCAATTAATTTATCGTCATTTAGCATACCTTCAAAAGTTCCTGTATTGGTGTCTTTTTCTGTTAATGCATATTCAATAGTTCCTTTAACAGTATCATCCATTTCTGTGATTTCAATTAAAATTTGATTTCCATCTTTACTGTATTCGTAACAACCTATTTGTAATAAAGTAGTAGGAGTTTCGACCACAACTTCTTTTGACTCTTTGATTGTGTCACTTTTCGATTCTTTCTTTTTACAGCTAATTGCTAGTGTGGTTAACATGAATAGGATTAGAATTTTTTTCATCTTTTGTAGTTTTAAATTAGTCAACTTTTTTGAAAACCAATAAGGTTTTATCTGGGTTTAAAAACGTTAATCGATTGTTGCCGATTGTATAAGAAATAGTACTCTCTAGGGCTTTTGTAAATTCTTGTTCTTTTTTGTTACCCTTAGTACATAACATTTCCGTAGAAGCGATATTTATAAATCGGATTCTTTCTCTTTCAGAAAACAACTTACCAGTAATTCTGTTACACCCTGAAGTTCCCATAAAGGTGTTTTTAGCAGCATTTATTTCAATATAAGGAAGCTCTTTGCCAAAATCTTCTTTAGCTACTTTAGAGCCGTTTAACTCTTCTAAAGCCCATATATCGTGTAGTCTGTAATTGGTGATGTATTGCCCACATCCTTCTAAGGTGGTAAATTCGGTTTCTTTACCTTTCTTGTATTTAACTGTTACCGAGTAAGGGAATGATTTACCAGACATAGCATTGATACATTCCATTTGACTAATTTGAATGCGAACCTCAGCTAATTCAGTTTGTAAATTATACATTTTTACGTTACTGTCTTGTGCATAGATAGGCTGTACGTGGGGTGTTAAAATAGAGTCCAGACCATTAAGTGTTTTTAACTTAATCATGTTGTCAGAAATGGTTAAGTTCCAAAAAGGTTCAACACCATTCGCTTTAAAATAAGCATCTGTTATCATTTTTTTTGAAGCTATTGGCGATGCTTTTTGAATAGAATCTATAGTAACTGTTTTGTCTATAGAAGTGTTTTTTTCTTTTTTATTAGAACATGCTGAAATTGCTACGCAGGCACTAAGAAGTATAGGTATAAGGTTTTTCATGAGTAAGTTTTTTATAGTATGTTAAATATAGGGGATTATTTTAAACTTAGTATGTGTATAGAAGTTTTAGTGTTAGGTTTTTTGTTTTGTCAATAATTTAAAAAGGAGAGAAATCCATTTGATAATTAACGTTGTTATCTTGTGAGTTTTTAAAAACAAAAACCATTTTTCTTTCACTTAGTTCTAATAAAGTAGCTTTTCTAGTGTAGTTTCCTTCAATTACTAATTGCATATCGTCTAAGTTAAGATGCCAAGTGCCTTGCTCGTGTATAGTATTATTACCAGAAGTTATGATAAACGAACCATCATTATGAAAACTCATTTTTGCATTTTCATAAAAATCGTTGGTAACCGAACCGTTTCTAATATATTTATAACCATCCATACTAAACAAACGAGCCCACACGAAATCGTATTTCCAATCTATGGTAATTAAATCGTTTCTATTTATAGTTTCATTATGTTCTTTAATAAAACTATATACTACTTTATGACCAGAAAAAGGCTCTATTGAAAAAGACAAACTATCTTTTGAAGCATATTCTATTAAATAACGGCGCTCATTAGATAATCCTTTAGCTATAATAATAGAGTCGGTTGTTGAATTTAGTTCCCAAGTAAATAGGTTAATACTACCATCGTTGTTAGACATACTAACAGTTTTATCATTTTTATATAATCTACGCTCGTAATGCGTATCATTTTCCAATCCTGTATAGGTATTTCTATCGTATGTTACTTGATTGTTTAAGACTGTTTTTATAGGCATCCATCTACCTATTATTTGTTTCTCAATATTTTCTGAATCTGGTATGTCATCAATAACTTTATTGTTGTCTTTGGAGCAAGAGAAAAGAGATATGATGGTTATTAAGAGTAGTAATTGCTTTTTCATCACTTGTTAGAGCTTGTAGATTTTAAAATAGATGTATAAAGTGTGAAAAGGTTGCGTAGAAAATCTAGTAATAAAAAAACTCACAATACTCTTAAGTATTGTAAGTTTTTAAATAGAAAAAGTTTGCTATTATTTTAAAACTGTAAATTCTATACTAGAGTCTGTAAATACAGAATGTGTTTGTGTTTTAAAGTCTTTTTCGTCTGCTTTGTAAATATTGTCTACATAGGTTTGAGGATTCAAGTCAATTAAAGGAAACCAAGTGCTTTGCACTTGTATTTGCACTTTGTGTCCTTTTTTAAACGTATGAAAAATATCTTGTAACTTAATGTTCACTGCTGTTTTTTTATTTGGTGTAAATGGTTCTGGATTTGAAAAACTGTTTCTAAAACGTCCACGTAATACTTCACTACGTACCATTAAATGATAGTTACTTAATTTTAAATGCGGTTGCATTTCTTTGTTGTCATTTTTTAAATCTGCAGGATGCACATCAACAACTTTAACAATCCAATCGGCAGCAGAACCAGTGGTAGCTACTTGTAGTTTTGCTAAAATATTACCTGCAAGTGTAAAATCTTCATTTAATACCTCTGTTTCAAATACCAATACATCAGGTCTACGAGCAGCAAAACGCTGATCGTCTGTCATATATTTACGTGGAGTGAATACCGTTTTTATGTCTTCTGAATAAGGTACAGGTCGCTTAATGTCACTAATAAAACTAACCTTGTTATTTCCTTTTTGAGTTGCTGTTAATTCTTGGTTTTCTGAAAGGAAAAATGTTTGTTTTTGAGTATTTTTTGGTGGCCATGCATCGTAAGATTTCCATACTTTTTTACCTGTATCAAAAACATACGCTTCTGGTAATCCTGAGTTTTTAGAACCATCACCTTTTAAGAAATGATTGAAGAATTTGGTTTCTACTTCTTTTTGAAATTTTAAAGAGATTGAATCTCCAAAGTAGTAGTTACCAACTTTGTTAGCTACTTTATTTCTAGACCATCCACCATGATCCCAAGGGCCAAAAACGATTGTATTATAGTTGTTTGGTTGATTTTTTTCGATGTTTTTGTAAGTTTCTAATGGACCATACAAATCTTCAGCATCAAATTCACCTCCAACAATCATTGTTGCTACAGTAGAAGGCACTTTATCTAAGTGCTGAATAATTCCTTTACTTTGCCATACTGAGTCGTAATTAGGGTGCTCTACAATTTCTTTCCAAAAGAAGTCATCAATACGCTCTTTATTGTCGGCAACTTTTGTGTCTAACTTATCGTACTGAAAATATTCGTTTAAGTTTTTAAGAGGTCCTTTGTCTAAGAAAAACTGATATTGATCTTGAGTTTTCATGTCAGGAAACGAGTACCAAGCAGAATCGGTAGGTTGATCTTTGTAAGTTCCGAATAAAGAAATGGCTTTAAAGTAGCTCAATAAGAAAGCTCCGTTATGATGAAAATCGTCAAAAAAGAAATCCCCAATACAAGCTTGTGGTGAAGTAGCTTTTAAAGCAGGGTGTGCATCAATAGTTGAAACAGTTGCGTAGTGACCAGGGTATGAAATTCCCCATGTACCTACCTTACCATTATTGTTTGCTACATTGTTAACTAACCAATCAATAGTGTCATAGGTATCTGTAGTTTCATCGGCTTGTTTTTCTGTTTTATTTGGAATGTAAGCACGCATGTTGTCGTATACTCCTTCACTCATCCAACGTCCGCGAACATCTTGATATACGATAATATTACCCTCTTTCATTAAAACTGGATTTGGGCCAATTTTTTTTCTGAATTTATCTCCTCCATAAGGTTGACAACTATACGGAGTACGTTGTAGTAAAATAGGGTAGGTTTTACTGGTGTCTTTTGGTGAGTAGATAGTAGCATGAAGTTTTACGCCATCTCTCATCGTAATTTTCACCTCTTTTTTAGTGTAATGGTCTTTTACGTAAGTGTTTTCTGTCTTTTCAGCTTTCTTTACTGTTGTTTTTTTGTGCAGCTAGCAAATGAGGCTGCTAGTATAAATAATAGAAGTAAGTTTTTTTTCATTATGGTAATCGGTTAATTGTAGCAAATAAAGATATAAAAAAATAGCAGCAATCATTTAGGTTGCTGCTATTTGAAATAGGTTATTTGTTTGGATTTAAAATAGTATCTATTCTATCTGCCGCATCTTGTAAGTGATAACGGGTTATTGTGTTACGAGTAGAAGGAATACTTCTTTTAATATCTCTTTGTAAACGTTTTAATTCTCCTCTTACTACAGGTTTAATATCTGATTGATTGATAGTAACGGCTGTTTGCTTGAAGTAACCTCTGTCGCTTTTAGCAGCTTTTTGATCTTTTGCTTTGTTTAGTAAAAAGTCTAATCTGTCTAAATGTGCACGTTGTAGGTTTCTACGATACGGATCAATAGTTTTGTTAGCATATACTTCACTCCAAATACCTTTGCGTAAATCTCCCATCATTTGAAGAAGTGTGTAAGCTTTATTACCATTCAGCGTTTCGTTTTCAATCATACGTGTTAATCTTCCAGTTTTTAAAACTCTATTTAACGTTCGTACTTGTAAACCTCTAATGCGCTCAATAACACCTGAGTGTTGTGTTTTGCTAATAATATTTTCGTCAATTAACCAATTTGGAGTTTTAAATAACTCATCATTTACAAATTGTAACGCTCTTTTTTGGTGTTCTTTTGGAACGTGAATGTATACAGCACCATCTTGATCGGCAGTTTTAAAGTACTCATATACACCACCAATATTAGAACTAACGTGCCCCATGTATCTGTTAAACTGTCCAACTACTTGTCCGTACATAGTTTTAAGTTCTTCGTAGGTTTCACCATCTTCGGTAGTCCACTCTTCTAAACGAGGTAAAATACGTTGTAGGTTTTTAATACCATAAGCACTCGCTTTCATAGCATCATCACCTAAATCTTCTGTTTGTGAACTAGGATCAATAATGTTACGAACTTGTTGGTGTCCAAATCTGTAAACAGGGTTTCCAGCTTTTTCTTTAATCCATTGGTTTAAAATAGTCTTTTCTCCTTTTGCAGATTTGTCTAATATAGGTCTATATCCCCAGCTGATCGCATATTTGTCGTATGGTCCAATATTTGGCATTAATGCTACACCTTTGTCTTCTGGCTGTGCCACATAGTTAAAACGAGCATAATCCATAATAGAAGGAGCTGTACCATTTTTTTGAGTAAACTCAGCAGAACGTAAAGAGTCTACAGGATACGCAACTGAACTCCCCATGTTATGAGGTAATCCAATAGTATGACCAACTTCGTGAGAAGATACAAAACGGATTAAGCGTCCCATAATTTCATCTTTAAACTGGTTGCTTCTTGCTTCTGGATTAATAGCTGCTGTTTGTACAAAATACCAGTTGTGTAATAAGGTCATTACATTATGATACCAGTTAATATCTGATTCTAAAATTTCTCCAGAACGTGGATCACTAACGTGAGGTCCATTTGCGTTTGGAATAGGAGAAGCTAAGTAACGTACTACAGAATAACGTACGTCTTCAGGGCTCCACTCTGGATTTTCTTCTTTAGTAGGGGCATCTTTAGCGATGATGGCATTTTTAAATCCAGCTGCTTCAAAAGCAACTTGCCAATCTTCAATACCTTGTTTGATGTATTTACGCCATTTTTTAGGCGTAGCTCTGTCAATATAATATACAATTTGTTTTTTAGGTTCTACTAATTCACCTCTTTTAAACTTTTCTAGATCTTCATCTTTTACTTCTAAACGCCATCTATCTAAATACGTAACCGATTTACTTTTTTGAACGTCTAAACCGTAATCTGTTTGAGAACTTGTAAACCACCCAACACGCTCATCAAAATAACGTCTTTTCATAGGGGTTTTAGGAAGTAAGATCATAGAGTTACTCAATTCCATAGTTACAGAACCTACACTTGAGTTTGAAGGTGGATTTCCTGCAATGTATGTTTTAACGTTTCTAACTTCTATGTTTTGAGGATAACTACTAATTCTATCTATATAAGACCTGCTTTTATCCATTTTAGAAATCTTATAGCGTTTTCTACTTCTTTGAGGGAAAGCAATTGCTTTTACATCACCTTCAAAAAGTGGACTAGCATCAATTACAGTAGATGTTGAGTCTTTGCTAAATGCTTTGATTGGAAAGGCATATAAGATAGGTTCAAAATTAGAGTTTACAACGGCTTCGTGTACCGGTAAAATTGTGTCTGCTACAACATTGTGAGAAACTACTTTTAGTAAAATTTGTTTCTTGTTTTTTACCCAACGTAACACTTGTGTATTTTGTTTTCCGCCACCAAAACCAATTCCGCTAGCTGTTTTGGCAATTCTAGTAACCATTAGCATTTCTCGGTTTAAAAGAGAATCTGGAATTTCAAATAAATATTTAGAGTCTTTTGAGTGAACTTTAAACAAACCTTCGTCTGTTTTGTGTTTTTTGGTAACAACTTTTTCGTAAGGTTGTATACCTCCCTTTTTAGGTTTGTCTTTTTTAGTGGTAGTCTCTTTTTTTTCGTTTTTTTTCTTCTTTCGTTGTGCTTCTGCATTCAAAGAAGCTCCTAAAGCAAGAAATACCACTAAAATAGTTGAAAGTATTTTTTTAGTCATTGTAAAAATTAATTGAATAAATAAGGGCGGAAATTAGTAAAACTACTTTCGGTATTATCTTAATTAATTGTTAAAGGGAAGTTAAACTAAATGGAGTGAGTAGTTTATACTTCATAATTCATATTAGGTGATAACTTAGTCGTTTTTTTACGCTCTATTTTTTTTCTTACTTTTTTTAAACCCTTGTTTACAACATTTTTCATTTTCTGTAGTTGTTCTTGTAGGGTTTCTTGAGTAAAAGTTTTAGGTTCTTTTTTTTCTAAAAGCTTATTAATTCTTTTAACTTGATTCTTTTTGTTGAAATCAACCAGTTTAAATTTCGCACCTGCAGAAAAAGCTCCCATTACAGCATTAGTTTCAACTAAATAAACTTTGTCAGCTTCTAAATTAGCTTCTAACACATCAATGTTTTCAGCTTTAATCCAAAATACTTTTTCTCCTGGATCACATTCATAACGTAAATAATTAACACCATTAAATCTTCCTAGATATTCTTCTTTGTCAAAGTATCTAATGTTCATTAAAGCTCCTAAGCCAGTTGTTCTGAGAAAGTAAATTACAGACTTTCCTTTAGTAGGAGGTATGATTTTGTCAGTTTGTATTTGAGAAAAAAGTTGAAATGATAAAAATAATAGTAATAGAAAAGGAATGTTTTTTTTCATTTTAAGTCTTTATTTAAAAATTAGGAGATAAATCTAATTAAAATTTGTGATTTTATTTTTTATGTTAAATGTGTTTATAAAGTAGTTTTCAGTTTTTTACTGTATTGTGATGTAAATAAAACCCCGTACCTTTGCAGCGGCATGAGAATAAGACGAGTTTCAGATTGGTTACCTACTACAAATAAGGAGGTTAAGTTAAGAGGATGGGAAGAATTAGATGTAATTCTTTTTAGTGGAGATGCATATGTAGATCATCCATCATTTGGTCCTGCAGTAATTGGACGTATTTTAGAGAGTTACGGCTTGCGTGTGGCAATTGTTCCACAACCAAGTGTACATGATAATTTACAGGATTTTGAAAAGCTAGGAATACCAAGATTATTTTTTGCGATTACAGGCGGATGTATGGATCCGATGGTAAGTAATTACACGGCGAGTAAACGTCGTCGTGATAAAGACGCTTATACACCAAATGGAGATAAAGGGTTTAGACCTGATTATGCAACTTCGGTATATTCTAAAATTTTAAAGGAAAAGTTTCCAGATGTTCCAGTGTTAATTGGTGGGATTGAAGCTTCGTTACGTCGTGTTACACATTACGATTATTGGTCTGATAAACTGTTACCAACAATTTTAGAGACTTCTAAAGCTGATATGTTGGTATACGGAATGGGAGAACAGCCACTAAGAGAAATTGTAGAATTGTTACAAAAAGGTGTGCCGTTTTCGAGTTTAAAAACCATTAAGCAAACAGCTGTTTTATTAGATGGAGCAGAAAAAACTCCGAAAAATAAAAACTGGGATGATATAGAAATTAATTCGCATGAAAATTGTTTGAAAGATAAGAAGGCATATGCTTCTAATTTTAAAGTAATAGAGCAGGAGTCGAATAAATTATACGCACGTCGTATTTTTCAAAAAGTTGGAGATAAAAAGCTGATGATTAATCCGCCGTTTCCAACAATGACAGAGGAGGAAATTGATGCTTCATTCGATTTACCATTTACACGATTGCCGCATCCAAAATATAACAAGCGTGGACCAATACCTGCGTTTGAAATGATTAAGTTTTCTATCAATATTCACCGTGGATGTTTTGGAGGATGTAGTTTTTGTACTATTTCTGCTCATCAAGGAAAGTTTATTGCGAGTAGAAGTCAAGAATCTGTTTTAAAAGAAGTAGACCAAGTTGCTCAGATGGATGACTTTAAAGGGTATTTATCTGATATTGGTGGACCATCTGCAAATATGTACAAAATGAAAGGTAAAGTACAATCGATTTGTGACAAGTGTGTTGCCCCGTCGTGTATTTCACCTGTTATTTGTAGTAATTTAGATACATCGCACAAACCATTAACAGAATTATATCAAGCTGTTGATGCGCATCCGAAGGTAAAAAAATCATTTATTGGTAGTGGAATTCGACATGATATGTTAGTGCCTGAATTCAATAAAAATGCTGATCCAAAAGAGTTAGATGCATATACTGAAGAAGTGATGACTAAACACGTTTCAGGTAGACTTAAAGTTGCTCCTGAGCATACATCTGATCCAGTATTAAAGTTAATGCGTAAACCTTCGTTTAAATATTTTCATTTATTTAAAGATAGGTTCGATCGTATTAATGTTAAAAAGAAATTAAAACTTCAATTAATACCATATTTTATTTCAAGTCATCCAGCTTGTGAAGAGGAAGATATGGCAAACTTAGCTGCTGAGACCAAAGATATGGGCTTCCAGTTAGAGCAAGTGCAAGGATTTACGCCAACACCAATGACGGTTGCTACGGTAATTTATTACAGTGGATACCATCCGTATACTTTAAAAGAAGTAAAAACTCCGAAAACTAAAAAGGAGAAGGAAGATCAACACAAGTTTTTCTTTTGGTATAAAAAGGAAAATAAAAAATGGATAAAAGATACGTTGACTAAGGTTGGACGTACTGATTTATTGAAAAAGTTATTGCCTGAAGATACTTCATGGCGTAAAAACAAAGCAGGAAAAGCTAAAAACACATTTGATGATACTGTAACATATAAATCATCAAAACCTTCTAGAAGAAAGAATAAAGGTTTCAAAAAGAAGAGACGATAAAAATAAAAATCCGCTATTAAGCGGATTTTTTTATGCTTCGTTTTCTAAACGGTTTCGTTTCATTTCAAAAGCTTCGGTAGCTTGTTTTATGATTTTTAAGGTATCAGAAGCTCTTATCATTACATTTTCCAACTCTTTGTCTAAATCTTTTGACTGAATATCGAATAATTGAACTTCCACAACTCCAATTTTTTCAATTAAACTTTTCTGAGTGTTTTTAATATCCTCCATTTTTACTAAAACCGCATTCATTGTATCTAGTCTTTTCTGTTCTTGATCTGTCATAAGTTTCTTTTTTAGTTGCAATTAAGATATGAAAAAATCAAGAGTTAAGCAAATTGAGTGGTTTGTAATGTATTGTTGTTTAGTGTTTTTGGTAGGGTTTTAAGTAAAAAAAGCAGGAGTTTTATTCCTGCTTTCTTGTTATTCTGAAAATTCTAATACACTGTTTTTAGTACGGAGTCTTATTTCACTTAGTTTTTCATCAACTAACAATTTTCCGTCTCTAAAAACTTCTTGTAATTCGCCTTTTTGTTCTTCTTCCCAGCTTACTTGATCATGTAATTTATACTCTCCATCTTCTAGAGTTATTTTTAATAGCCCTTTAGCAGATTTCTTTGTTCCGTCATCAGTAATTGGATCTTTAAAAATCTCTCTTCCTTCTCCATCTACTTCTCCATAGGTAGCTTTCATGGCAAAGCCAAAAGTATCTCTGGTGTTGTATTGATAAGTGAAAGAACCAATTCCTAGTACTACATTAGTAGAAGCAAATCCTTTTTGTTTTAAGCGTTCACAAATTTGTGTTGCTCTTTCAAGGGTGATACTATCACCGTAAATAGCTCCGATATGACTATCTAGTTCGTTATATCCTTTTGTATTGGTTGTTCCTCCAAAAACTTCCCAAAGCAGTTGTATAACACCTTTTTGTTCTTCTTCGGTTTTACCGTTTGGGTTTCCACAGATGATGTCTACAGGATCCCCGCTATCTGGTCTAATTACTACTTTTCCATCTCTAGCTAATACTTCTTCTTTTAGATTCGGTAAATATTCGGTAAGAACCTTCCATAAATCCCAAGTATCAGAAACAATAGAAACAATACCGTTTGGATATACTTCAGTAATTAATCTTTTAAAAGTTTCTTCCTCTCCGCTGTTAGTTCCCATACACATTACAGAGTGTTCAGTTGCTGCAACAGAACCTCCAATCAATTCGTTATCAGAATTTGCATTGTAATACTTTTCTAAAAAGTCTACAGCTGGTATAGTATCTGTTCCAGTAAAACTTAATAGGTGACCCGCAGCACTCATTTCAGCAGCTTCTAAACCAGCCATTCCTCTCATAGAAAAGTCGTGCCCTTGCCAATCTACCATTTCAGGAACTGATGAGGTTTCTTGTGCATATTTATCTAATATTTTTCTGTACTGTTTTGCAATGGTTGCAGAATTACATGGTAACCAAACAGTGGTAGATAATAAAGTTTCAAAGTAATTGGTTAACCAAAAGAATTCTGGTAATGTATTATACATGGTAAACATTGGTACTCTGATAGGAACTTCTACACCCTCTGGTAATGCTTTAAAAACCATAGGAATGTATCCTAAATCATGTAATGCAGTAATGTGTTCAATACCTACAGAGTTTTCACCTAAATAGTTATTAATTCTTCTACTGTATTGTTTACAAATTTCTTCTTTTGGTTTGTTAAAAAAGTTGGTTTGAAATTCTTCAATAATATATCTTTTGATGAAGTATTGCAGTCCGAAAAAGACTACCTTTTCAACTTCTTGAATTCTACTTTTTCTTGGTGTCCAGTTTGAATATACTAACGTAGTATTGTTAGGGTATTGTCTTCTGTGGTCTACCTTATAACCATCTGTATATAGTAATGGATTCATAACTTGTATAATTTTATTTGTGTCAAATTTACGCAAATTAAATTTATTTCACAACAGAATCTTGTTTTTTTATAAAATAATTATATTAATTTTTTGAAGTCTATAAGAATTAAGTCTTCTCCTTTTATACGTTTATTGTTTCTCGTAAGCACCTCTAGTTTAAGATACCACATAATTTCAAAATCGTTATTTTTAATAGAGATAGGAAGTGATTCGTCTGGAAATTTAGACTTAAAAGATGAAATATTTATAGGGGTTACTTTTGTTTTTTTTCCTTTATAAAAAGTGTTAATAGTTGTTGACCTACTACTACCGTTATCATAGGTGACCTTTTCTTTTCCTATTAATTGACAGCTTATATGTTGTATTGTGTCAGTTCTTTTTTTTAATCTTAAGTTAGTTTGGTAGAAGTTTTCATCTAATGACTCTAGTTTATAGTTAATCGTCCCAATAGCCAGTGAAGGCTGAATTTTATAAAAGTAAACTATTCCACACAACATGACATATATACTTAAAAAGATGTAAAGCACCTCCAGTCTGCTTAGTTGTGAGTAAATTATAGCGCTAGTAATCCCTGTTACTATAAGACCAAAAAATAAAATTGCTTGAGCTTTTTTAATACCAGGTTTAATACTGCCAGAAGTCTTTTCAAATTTATAAGTGGAATTTCCTTTTATTATTAAGATTGGGGTTTCATGATAAAAATCAGGACTAATGAGTCCTTTTAAATAACCTCCTATTTTAAAATCAGATAATTTTTCTTTTCTTAATAGCTTTTCACTTTCTTTTTTAATGTCAACTTTTGTGCTTAGTAAAACCGTTTGCGTCATATTTTCCCCTATGAAAGAAACGTTAAAAACAGGCTCAAAAGTGAATGTAGAAGATATAGTTTGACCTCTGGAAATTTTTTTATAATTGTTTATTGAATAATAGTCTAAAGTAATTTCATCAGTTTCTCCTTTGCCTTGGTGTTTTATAGATAATTTAATTTGAATGTATTCAATGTCTAAGTGAATAGGGCTATGGTTTTTAACAAAAATTTCACCAGAAATTGTCTCATTTGCTTGAAATTCGTTTTTGTCAAGCGTAACCTTAATATCTACAAATTGTTGATAACTCATATAGTTCGTTATTGGGATTTAAGAATGAATCATACAAGGATAGTTGAATTTCCCGTAAATTATTACCGTAATCTTCCAATAATTTTTCAAGAGATGCATCTTTAATTTTTATAGATTCTTTCTGAGAATCTAAACGTGCGAGTTCAATTCTTTTGTGTACAATTTTTCTTAAAAGGTTTATATCTAATTCTAGTTTGCTAAAATTTATTTTTTTATATAATTTTCTTTTCGGGAAATACGGAATTTTATAAGAGTAGTGTGTACCTACAATTAGTTTGTCTTGATTTGTAAGTAGCTCCAATTTGTTTTTAACTGACAAGAGTTGAAAGGAGTCTATAATTAGAATGCCAGGGATTGTATTTATATATGAATGTTTTTTCTTCTTTAGTTTGAAGAAAGTTGAGTTAGCTAAGTGTTTTGAGTTTAATGATTGCAAAAGAGTTGATTTTCCCCTTCCTTTTTTACCATAAAATTCAATAAAACATGAACTAGTTGACATTATTTTTAAAGCCAAATCTTTAAGGTTGATTCGCTCTTCTGTAACCCTCAGTAATTCTTGGTCATTTAGAAATGAAAAAGGATTATATTTTAAGTTTAGTTTTTGATAATGATCTTGTTCTAGCATTTTACTTCCAAGGATATTTCGTAAAATTATTGAATTTTACTTTTTAGATGAATTAAAATATCTTTTAATTCCTTCCTTTTTCATTTGAATACAAAGTTTTTACTTGGTCGCTTTGCCAAAATTCTTTACTGTCGATATCCATAACTGTTAAATATCCTGTAAATGCAGCGCCAGTATCAATGTTCCATAAGTTTAAAGCGTTTATAGGGGTTGATGAATTATAGCGTATAGTTGGTGTGTGACCAATGTATATTTCTGAATAGTGTGTAAACCTCTCTGGGTATAGTTCAGATTTTTTAGATAAGTTTTTATCAGTAGCCAACGCTGTTTCCCATAAGGTTCTATCAAAATGATAATTTAATTTGAATGTTTCTTTTTCCACTCCGTGCATAGAGGTAAAACCAGCATGAATAAACAAACGATTTTTACTATCGATATGGTAAGGTTTCATTTCTTGAAAAAATGCCAGATGTTCATGTTTCTGTTCTTCTGAATAAGATTCGTAGCTTTTTTTGGTTTCTGCGCCACCATGTGCTAACCAAATGGCTTCACCTTCACCAGTTCTCAACCAATCTTCACACCACAAATCATGATTTCCTTTAATGAAAATACATTTATACTTTTTGTTTAGCCTTATTAAATAATCAATGACTTGTGCAGACTCACTCCAACCGTCCACATAATCACCAAGAAAAATTAAGGTATCTTCTAAGGTAACTTTGGCTTTTTTTAAAACCTGCGGAATGGCTTTTAAGCCTCCATGAATATCACCAATTACAAATGTTTTCATACTATTATAAATCTTCAAATTCAATAAATTCAGATGGGACAAGGTTGGTTAACCAAACTCCATTTTCAGATAGAAAGAACTCATAACCTTTTTTATACATAGCACCTGACTGAACTGTCAAAATTATAGGTTTACCTCTTCTGCTACCTACTTTTTTAGCAGTTTCTAAGTCAGGACTCAAATGAACATGTTGTCTACTCATTTTTTGTAATCCGTTTTCTTTTATTGAAGGAATAAATTTAGCTACTGTTCCGTGATATAAAAATAGAGGGGGAGTTTTTGTTTCAGTTACTATTGTTACATTTTTTAAAGAGTGTCCTTTATTTGCTCTTATTTTTGTTTGATTTTCATTAAATGAAAATCGTTGTTTGTCGTTGTTTTTTACGATAAACTCCAATTCATCTTTTGTAAAAGTAACTCCGTTGTTACTTGATTTGTTCAAAAGTTCTTCTATTGAAGCCCATCCGTTGATATCTAATTTTAGTTCAATTTTTTCAGGCTGATGCCTTAATATTAGGCTTAAAAACTTACTTATTCTTTTTGTGTTTTTCTCATTCATTTTTTTAATTTTATTCAAAAACGTAAGCAATGTTTGTTACGTTTTATCGGTTAATTCTCATAACGATATTTTTTTGAGAATTGTTGACTTAAGATAATAATATCATCTTTTCTTACCAACGAATCTATCCACTCTTGAGGTATATTATCTATTCCATAGTACATACCAGCAATAGCTCCAACTACAGTAGCTGTTGTATCAGTATCATCACCTAAATTTACAGCTTTTAAAACTGCTTTGCTATAATTAGAAGTGTTGAGTAAAGACCAAAGCGAAGCTTCTAATGTATGAATAACGTAACCACTAGAATTAATATCATTTTCTTTTAAATTTGATATATTTTGCTTTAAAATTCTTGAAAAATGATTTTGTTCGTAAGAAGAAATATTTCTTTCTGTTAAAAATAGAGTAATTTCATTTTGCATTTTTTTATAAGAATCTATAATTGAAAATCCATTTAAAATATATTCAGCTAATTTTAAATATATTAAACAGGAAATAGCCGATCTTATGTGGGGATGTGTTAGTGATGATACATGCCAAATAATATTAAACTGGTCATTTATTTTTTTACCCTTTATGTAAAAGAGTAAAGGAATAATTCTCATTAATGAACCATTACCATTTGTATATTCATTATCAGAATATTTTAAAATTTCTAGTTCTTTATAGTCTTCTTTATTTATGATTTTTGAAAGTTGTTCAATCGCTTTTCTTGTTTGGATTCCAATATCAAAAACATTACCGTGTGGAGTCCATATCTCAGCATTCATCCATTGGATAAATTTATATGAAATATCCACTAAATCGTATTCTTGACATAAACTCTCAGCTAAACAAAAAGTAAGAGAACTGTCATCTGACCAAGTTCCTTTTGGTTGATGATGTGTTCCAAACTCTCTCATAGTTGTTACAGGGTTTTGCTTTAACTCCTGTCTATTTTTAAACTCTACCGGTACCCCTAGGGCATCAGCTACTGCCAATCCAATAAATGTTGATTTTATAATTTTAATTTTCATAGCAATTTTTTTGGCTTTTATAGCAATTTTCCCAATTCAATCTGTATACAATTATCGTTTTCAATAGTTTTAAAACTATCCGTTGTAAAAATTTTGGTGAAGTGTTTTTGAAGCTCATCAAAACCTTTACTAAATATTCCGTGACTTATGGCTAAGTATAAGTTTCCTGCGTTTTTAGTTTTTAGTTCTTTTGCTAATCCTAAAAAAGTTCCGCCACCATCGCAAATATCATCCACAATTAAACAATCTTTTCCTTGTAGGTCATCAGCATATACTTTGAAACCTGTTAGTTGACCAGTCTTTACATTTCGGCTTTTAGAACATTCTACTACTTCATAATTTTGAAGATAAGCAGCAACTTTATAAATTTTTTTTAAAGCACCTCCATCTGGTGAAATTAGAAGTAAGTTGTCTGATAATTGTTGAGTAATGCGCTCTATGAATTTGTGATTATCTATAATTCTACAGTTATTCAATAGGGCAGGAGTTACCTCAGAATGTGGATCGAAAACAGTTACTGACTCAAAGTTTTGAGCATTTATAATATCTGCATATACTTTTACCGATAAAGGTTCACCCGATACCATTAATCTATCTTGACGTGCAGCAGGAAAATAAGGAAGTACCACATGTAGTTTTTTTATTCCCATATTTTTGAGTGCATCAGTAGCCAATAAAAGCGTGCCTATATCATTAAAAGACTGAATACGATGTGTAATTGTTACTTCTGTTACACTTTCAAGTTTAGAAATGATTTTAATATGCGGTTCCCCTCCTGAAAAAGTAAAGAAATTATAGTCTATATTGTTTTCTGTTCCGTAAGGAGTAAAGTTTTTGTCTAAGTTTAAAATCATATTGCGTAATTTTTACACAAATATAATTCAGTTTTTTAAAATAAAAAATGTTTTAGTGTTTTTTTTACGCAAACTTAATTTCGAAGTGGAATCCTTTCTTTTCTAGTTCTTTGTATTTCTTAGCATTAAACTTAAAAAGTTTCGCAGGTCTACCACTAGATGGTTGGTGTATTTTGTCTGTTTCAGTAAGTATTCCGAAGCTCATAATTTTCTTTCTGAAATTACGTCGGTCAATTTTCTGATCAAGAATAGTTTGATAAAGGTTTTCTAAATCAGAAAAAGGGAATTCTTTTTTTAGTAGTTCAAAACCAATAGGTTGGTAGTTTATTTTGTTTTGAAGTCTTTGTAAAGCTGTGGTTAAAATAAGGTTGTGGTCGAATGCTAATTGTGGTAATTCATGGATAGGGAACCATTGAACCTCCGCAGCGTCAGTATCAGCACTAATTTTAAAATGATTGGGGCTCACTAATCCAAAATAGGTAACAGAAATAACTCTGTTTCTAGGATCTCTTTTTGGAGTTCCAAAAGTATATAGCTGTTCAAGATAATCAATAGTTACTCCAGTTTCTTCTAATAGTTCTCTTTCAACTGCATGTTCTAGTGGTTCGTTTTCTAAAACTAATCCACCAGGTAATGCCCAATTCCCTTTAAAAGGTTCAATGCCTCTTTTTATTAATAAAATAGAAAGTTCTTTTTGTTGGTAGCCAAAAACAACAGCATCTACAGCAACTTTTATATTTTGTGATATCTTCATTTAGTGTTGAATTTACACAAAGTTACGAAAGTTTTAAAAAAATACGGATTCTTATTTTAAACAAGGTACTTTTTAATTGTCTTTTTGTAATGTAGCTTGTACAATTCGAATAATAAAACTTACTTACAAACCTTGCAATCTTCTTTATCTTGAACTTCTCCTACCAGCTTGCCTTCTTCATTAAGTGAAAAACCGCAGCAATCCATAAAACCTTGCGCAATTAATTTACGAGCGCGTTGAATCTGAGATTTTGTAGTAGGTAAGTTTTGTTTTAAGGTATTAGCAACTTCTTGCTGTTTTAACCCTTTAATATCTGATAAAAATAGTGGATCTCTATATTTTTTTGGCAAGCTTTGTAAGATTCCACGTAAGCAATCTTTTTCAGTATGTTCGTGTTCTTTTACATCAGTTTGAGCTTCAAAATTCTTTAATTCAACCGTTTGATTAGTGTTTTTGAAGTAATCCATCATTGTGTTACGAGCAATCGTAAAAATCCAAGGCTTTAGTTTGGTAATATCTTTTAATGTGTGAAGCTTGGTATGAACTTTTATGAATGTTTCTTGTAAGAGGTCATCAGTTACTGTAGCGTCTTTCACTTTACTTAAAATAAAGTGTTTTACATCATCTGCATATTTTTTCCAAACTTGTTGTGTTGTCATAGTATAAATTTACGAAAAATGTCACGCTGAATAAAATGAATGTTATGTTTTCATTGTATTCAGAATGACAAGAGTTTAAAAAAGATTTAATTAACAGTTACAATTATTACATGTACAATTTTCACATGTGCAATTTGAGCAATTTCCTGTTTTGCACCCTTCGCAAGTACAAGTGCATTCATTTTTATAGTTCATGATGTTTGTTTTTTATGTTCATAAAATAGACTCAGAAAGCTTGAAAAAGATGCATTTATTTTAAAAAATATTTTTGAAGCTCTTTTCTAACAGGAATAGGTTTAATTGGAGAGATGTTTGAGCCACCTGTGTTTCCTACAGGAACCCAAATGTTTGTAAAAAATATTGAGGCAATAATTCTAGAGATTTGACCTAATATTTCTTTACTGTTTTTTGTTTTTATTCCGAATACAAGCATGTAGTAATGCGACAAGGTATGACGATACATGTGTTTTTGACCTAAAATATGTGCATTTTCGAAATGATAAAAAGACACCTGAAAGTGTTTACTTTTAAGTGCCTTTTTAGCTAAAGTTAATTGTCTGTAATATTCTTGTTTTCGTTGTAGCTTGGTCATGATTTATTGATTTTATAAATCAGACTACAGAGAAATGAAAAAGATGCATTTCTAATTTACTTTTTCTCCATTTACATAGGTTGCTATCACTTTTGTGTTTGGAATTTCTTTTCCGTCTATGGTCATAATATCCTTATCTAGAATAATAAAATCTGCTACTTTACCAACTTCAATACTTCCTTTTTCGTTTTCTTCGAAATTTGCATAAGCATTCCAAACTGTCATCCCTTTTAAGGCATTTTCTCTAGATAGTGCATTTTCCATTTGAAAACCGTTTTCAGGATACCCTTTTAAATCTTTTCTGATAGTAGCCGCATAAAAAGTATATAACGGACTTACATGCTCGATAGGGAAATCGGTTCCTAAAGCTACTTTTCCATATTCCTTTAGTAAATCGTTATAAGCGTAAGCTCCTTTGATTCTTTCTGAGCCTACACGGTCTTCTGCCCAATACATATCTGAAGTAGCATGCGTTGGTTGAATAGATGGAAGTATATTCTTAAATAAGTCAAAGTTTTCTACATCTACAATTTGAGCATGTTCAATACGCCAACGTCTATCGTTTTTGTTATTTAATACTTCATTGTAGGTTTTTAACATTACGTAGTTGGCGGAATCACCAATAGCATGTGTGTTCATTTGATATTTGGATTTAGCAATTCTGTCAGCTAGCTTTTGTAAATTATCGTATGAATTTACTAAAGCACCAAAGTGTCCTTTTTTGTCAGAGTATTCATCTTTAAGGACAGCTCCTCGTGAGCCTAAAGCACCATCAGCATATACTTTTACAGAGCGAACATTCAATTTATCGGTTTTAATAATTCCTTTGTTGAGGTAATAGTCAAGGTTTTCTTGATTGTTAGAAATCATTGCATAAATACGCATTTTTAAATCACCTGACTGATGTAAACTATCAATTAACTCAATTACTTGTTTGTCTAATCCAGCGTCGTCAACCGTAGTTAAGCCTAAATCGAAACAGATTTTTTCAGCATCTTTTAACGCTTGAATCTGTTCGTTTTTTGAAGGTTTTGGAATATTGATAAAGCTCATTGCATTGTCAATAAGTATCCCCGTTAATTTTCCGTCTTTTTTAATGAATTCACCACCATCAATTTTTGAATCAGATGAAATACCTGCTAAGTCAATAGCTGATTGATTTACTAACATCGCGTGACCGTCAATTCTACGAATAGCTACAGGTGTATTTGGAAAAATACTGTCTAACTTTTCTTTCGTAGGAAATTCTTTTACTTCCCAATCGTTTTGATCCCAGCCGCGACCTGTAATATAAGTAGTGTTCTTTTCTTTTTGAAAATCGATTAAGCGTTGCAATACTTCGCTGTAACTTTTAGCTCCAACTAAGTCTACTTTTTGTTGTTGTAATCCTAATCCGTAAAAATGACAGTGTGCATCGATAAATCCAGGGTAGACAGGTTTGTTTTTAGCATCGATAAGATTAGTTGCTGTGTATTTTTCTTGTATTTCTTTATTATTTCCTACAGCTATGAATTTCCCATTTTTTATAGCAAAACTTTCTGTTGTGTCAAAATTAGAATTTACAGTATAAGCTTTTGCGTTAATTACAATTGTATCAACTTTTACTTGTGGTTTGCAAGAAAACAATAAACTAAAAGCGAGTAGAGGAAGTAGTGTTTTTTTCATCAGTGTGTGTAAATTAAATAAGCTATGTATAATAGTAAAAACTGAAGAGGAACTCTAATAATGGCTATTTTTTTAGAACCAATGGCAGGTTTTTCTCTAAAAACATCCCAAATGTGAATAGGTAAAAAAATCAACATTAACACAAACATAGCTAAAGCCGCTTGTTTGGTTGTTTGATTAATTAATAATCCAATACCAATGGCTAGTTCAAACAAACCAGCTATATAATTTACGGTTAATTTTGGAAGAAAATTAGGAATAAAGCGATTGAAAACTTTAGGTTTTATAAAGTGCATAATACCTGCAAAGGCGAAAAATATTCCGAATATAATCCTTAATGTAATTATTAGGATGCCCATGAATTAAGGTTTTAATGTTTCTTTGTTGTATAAGTATTTATCCATTAAATACACAATACTAGCCATAGATGCACTACCTAATTCTAATTCGCGTTTATTTACTTTATCAAATGTATCAGTAGCTGCATGGTGATAGTCAAAATAGCGTTGTGAGTCTGGACGGTAACCTACCAAAGTAACATGGTCGTCTTTTAGTGGGCCAATATCTGCACCACCACCTCCAACTGTAATATCATGTAATCCGTAAGGAGCTAACAGTTTTTTCCAGCTTTGTACTAGTTGTAAGTTTTTTTCATTGGCATCGATAGAAAAACCTCTAGGAGTATGTCCGCCAGCATCAGATTCTAAAGCTCCAATATGAAATTCGTTATTTTCCTTAGCTAAACGAGCATATTCAGTTGCACCACGTAAACCATTTTCTTCATTCATAAAAAATACAATCCGGATTGTATTTTTTGGTTGAATATTGTTCTTCTTTAATAGATATGCTACTTCTAAAGATTGTACAATCCCTGTTCCGTCATCATGAGCACCATCACCTAAATCCCAAGAATCTAAATGTCCACCAATTACCATAATTTTATCAGGAAATTCACGTCCTTTAATTTCACCAACGACATTGTACGAAGGAGCGTCAGGTAAGTTTTTACAACTTTGTTTGAAGTAAAACTGTAAGTTTGGTTTTTCTTTTAAATGTTTACTTAAGTTTTCAGCAGCACGTGAACTTATAGCAGCTGCAGGAATGTATTCTTCTTTTGGAATATTTCCATAGCCCATAGAACCTGTGTGTGGATAATCATCGATTCCGTTAGTCATAGATCGTACAATAACTCCTCTTGCTCCGAATTTACCTACAGTTGAAGCTCCTGCAAAACGTTGTGCTACACAACCTCCATAGGCACGAAATGTATTGATTAAAGTGTTATCAAAAGCACCGTTGAAGAATACAATTTTTCCGTTGGCTTTATTTCCTAACTTTTTAGCTTCTTCAATATTTTTAACTTCAATTACTTTAGTGGTAATTCCGTCAACTGGTGTAGCAATAGAACCACCTAAAGCACAAATAGGAACATTAATTTTTTCACCGTTTAACTCGTAATTAGCTTCTTCTTTTTCTCCACGAACCCAATGTGGTACCATTACAGGTTGTAGCCAAACTGAGTCCAAACCAACTTCTTTCATTAGCTTTTCTCCCCAAATAACAGACTTAGTTGCTCCTTCTGATCCTGATAAGCGGCTTCCAATGTTTTGGGTTAAATCACGTAACCATTCATACGATTTACCTTTGGTAAGTGCTGTACTGAATAGTTTTTTTATTTGTGTAGAATCTCGTTTGTAAGTTGCTTCAGTATAAATTTTAGAAGCGGTTGTAGTTTGTTTTTGTTCTGTTTTACAAGTAACAAAAGCAATGCTTGTAAGTAGTAAAAAAGTAAGTTTTTTCATTTAGGGCATTAGTTTTAACACCCTAAATGTAAGTTTTATATTTTAATTTTTAGAAAAGTGTATCAAACTTCCATGTTAAACCTCCCATTGCTTGAAATCCTTGCACATTGAAGTTATTGAATCGTTGATAGCTGTTATTCATAACATTATTTAAGTTTAAGAAAACAGAGAAAGAATCGTCAAAGTGATAACCACCATTAAAGTTTACATCAAAATAACTTTCTAAGTCTATTGAAGTATAGGTGTCGGCTGGTAAAGTATCATAGACTCTCCCTTTACGATTTCCTACGAAGTATAAATTGGCCCCAGCGTACCATTTGTCGGTTTTATAAGTTCCAAAAATTTCTCCTTTTATTTTAGGTGTGTTCCAAGGTTCCAATTCGTTAGTAAGTGTGAACTTGTTAAATTGTGTATTAGCTCCAATAGTTAGGTTTTTAATACCGTCAAAAGCAACTTCACCAAAAAAGGTCATTAATTTAATGTCGTCATATATCACTTTGAAAGAGTTTCCATACTCATATCCGTAGAAAGTAAATCCGTTGGTTCCCGCAATGTTGTCACCATCAGATTTTGATTGATTGAGTACAAAAAATGGATTGTTTTCAATATCAGCATAACTTACTTTTGCATTATAACTAAATTGATGGTTTAGTTTACCTCTAATTCCTCCAAAAGCATCAAACTTTTTATTAGTTTGTCTCATGTCAAGAGTAGGAGATAAGTATGGGTTATCATCTGTGAAAGATTGATACATATTTGTGGTTAAATCACCAGATGCTCCAACAAATACATTTGCTAGTTCTTTAACGATAGGATATGAAATCTCTACATCAGGATAGATAAAAAAGTTGTTTTCTTTATTTTCTGTATCCATTGAAAAGTAGCTTTTTGCTCCTAATTGAATAGCTAAGTCTTGTACATTGAATTTATAAGTTGGGTGTACTCCTAATGTAATAAAATTATAGTCAATAGGTGTGGTAGCGTCGTATGCATAAGCATAAGAACCTCCTAAGTAGTTAAGAGTTGTGTTTATGTAAAGGTCGTTTAATTGACGATGAAAATTATCTAAAGGAAGTCGAAACTGTGCATTACCGTCAACTAAAAATTCAGCACTTTCAAATGAGTCAGAGAAAAAAGCGATTGCCCCATTAGCTTCTTCTAAATAAGATTCATCAGGTTTTATTTGTCCAAATATTTTTATATGATTATAACTTTGAGCTTCTTCAATAGCGCTTAAGGTAGCTTGAGTAAACATAATATTAGTAGGTAAACCATACCAATTGTATTTGTCTTTTTCTGCATCTATACCTGCCGACCATTGAAAATAGCGTTCTTGTTGAGTATAGTTTAAGTTAAAGTCAATATTATAAAAAGTACTGCTTAACTCGGTATTAGCTACAGGGTCAGATGATAATAAAAATTTTAAATGGGCTCCTAACTCACTATTGTAACTTTCACTACGTCTTACATATGCTTCTAAAAAAGGAGAAAGTATGTTTCCAAAACCAACTGATACATAGTTAGGGTATAGCTTTTCCCTTTTTCCTAAATCTACTTTTTTCATTGTTCCACTTTTAGGGATAAAAGTAGAAGCAACCGGAACTGAAAATATTTGATATTCTAAAGCTTTTTTCTGAGTTTCTTTTGTGTGTTCAATTACGGGTTTTTGTTTTATTTTAAAAGCATCAGTAATTTTAGGAACATATGAAGTTACAACATTTACAACTTCGGTTTTTATAATTGTGTCTTTAGCTTTATTAGTTGCGTTTTTCTCTTGTGCATTTGTGTATGCTATTACAAATAAAACAAGTAAACTTAAGTGCTTTTTCATCGATCTAGTCATTTAACTTTCGTTTGTTATTAACAAATTTTAGTTTTGGGTAGTTACTGATTCGTTTGTTTTTGCTTCTTTATTTTTGATGGTACGAAGCTCATTTTTAGCTTCTTCAATTACATCTTTATACTGTGTAAAGTTTTTGATGATATTATCTAAGATATACGTTGCTTGGTACGCATCTTTTAAAGCGTAATAATTTTTTGCCATAATTATATAGCTTTTTACTCCCCAATATTTGTATGAAGAATAATTAGCAATTAAATCTTGTACAGCTTTGGTAGATGCCTCGTATTCTTTATTTTCATGTAAAAAGAAAGCGTTGTAGTATAAACACTCAGCTTTTAACTCACCAGTAGCTTTTTTACTTGCTTCGTTAAAATATTCTTCTGCAGTTAAAAAATCATTGTTTTTAAATGAAGAACGAGCTAAAATAATTTTTGCGTCTTCGGCTATATTAGTGTCTACTTTTCCTTTAAGTAACACTTTTTCAGCATAGGCAATAGCGTTGGTATAATCCTCTTTCTTGTAATATCCTTTCATCAAATTACTTTGTGAAAAAATGATGTTTTGTGGATAGTTAGCTTCTTTTTCTAATTGTTGAAGCACTAAAATACCGTTACTCCAATCTTCTTTTTGTAAATAAATATTAGCTAACTTGGTTAAAGACTCTTCCGTGAATTCACTTTTAGTTTGTTTGTTAACGTAAGAGTAATGAGGAATAGCTTTATCGAATAGTTTTGAATTATTATATGCTTGTGCTAAGTAAAAATGAGCTTTTAATACATTAATTCCGTTAGGAAATTGCTGTAAGTATTTATTGAAGCCTTCAGTAGCTTTAGAGTTGTTGTTTTCTAAAAATTTGTTTTCAGCTGATTGATAAGTTGCATTGTCTAGTTCAGCATTCGTAACATTGGCAAAACTCACATTTTTTACCCAAGCGGCATATTCATCAACTTTACCAATATCGATATATACATTTTTAACATTAGAAACCGCTTGTTTTGCTTCGTTTGAATTTGGGTATTTCGCAACAACATCTTTATACTTTTCAATAGCTTTTCTATTGTTGTTATTACTATAGTATAATAATCCTTGGCGTAACAATACATTTGGAACATAATTGCTTTTTGGGTGATTGGCTAGTAAACGTTCATAAGCTTTTTGTGCTTTTGAAGCATTGTTCATAGTTGTATAAGTAGTTGCCAATTGGAATAAAGCATCGTCTTTTAATTGAGAACCATCGTAGTCACTAATTAGTGTTTTAAGGTTTTGGATTTTTACATCATTTTTACCTAGAAAACCATTACTCATAGCTGTTTGATATTGTGCGTAATCTGAACCTACACCACCTTCTTGAATTACTTTGTTGTATGCTTTGATGGCATTTGTGTAACTTTTGGAGGCATAAAAAGAGTCTCCTAAACGATTTGAAGCATCATCATTTAAATCGTTATTATCGAGGTTTTGCTCTAAAAATTGCTGAAAATATTTTGCAGCATTTGGATAATTTTTTAGTTTAAAGCTTGTGTACCCAATTTGGTAATTCAACATTTTAGCTTCGTTAATTTCTTTATCAGTAACCGATAAAAAATTTTCAAGAGCATTTTGATAGTTTCCAAGAGAATATTCGGTTTCGGCTAACCAATAAGCACCTTTGTTACTTACAATTGCGTTTTCCGACTGTTTAGCACTCACAAAATAAGGTTTAGCCTTGGCTATTTTATTTTCATTGTATAACTGAATACCTCTATATAAAGAAACTTCATTAATAATACTTTTACTTTCTGGAGTTTCCGAAGTATTTAAAAAGTCTAAAGCACCTTGATAATCTCGTTGATGCAAGTATGAAGTAACTAGTAAATTACTAATTTCTGCAGCGTTTGGAGATGTAGGGTATTTAGCTAAAAAGCCTTTTAAAACATCAGGAACACTTTCATATGGATTTCCTTCTTCATAACTTAATTTCGCATAATTTAAAGAAGAACTTTGTGTAATTTGAGCGTCAAAATCCATTTCGCTCGCATTCTTAAAAGCATTTAATGCTTCGGGTTTTTTATCTAACTCTAAATAACACTCACCTAAATGATAGTAGGCATTTTGTGCTACTTTGTTATTTCCTCCTATAATTTTATTAAAGTTACCAATAGCAGTTTCATAGTCTTTTTGTTGATAGTAAGCGTAACCTAAATAATAGTAATCGGTATTTGTCCAGCGACCATTCTTTCCTTTATAGGCTTTTAAAAACGGAATTGCTTTCTCATATTTTTTTAGATTGAAATAACTTTCACCAACAATTTTAGAAATTTCAGAAATCTCTTTTTTGTCTTTGGTAGTTTTTAATAATTGTTCTCCAATTTGAATTGATTTATCAAACCTACCTGCTTTAAAACTAATGTCTAGTATGTAATAATTCGCTTTTGCTTGGTAGGTAGCGTCATTAGCTAACTGACTTAAATTATCTTCTGCTTCACCAAAATTTTCTTGTTTATAGGCGATATATCCGAAGTAATAACGAGCATCGTTACCATAAATAGGATTTCCTAACAAGGTTTGAAAACGAGACTTAGCATCTTTTAAGTAGTTGGAAACTAAAAGTGCATATCCCATTTTATAATTGAGTTCGTTTTTTTCTTCTTGACTCAATAGTTTTTCATTTACTTTTTGATACCATTTCAAGGCATGAGCAGCTTTTCTGTTAGCAAAATAATAATTACCAACATTTAAAAAAGCCTTCTCTTTTTTATTATTGTACGGGTAATTTTCAACAAATTGATTAACTCTGTAGTCTGCATCATCTTGTTGAAGTTTTATTGCACACATAGCATCATAATAATCAGCATCAGCTTTTAAGTTATGATGTTTTTTTGAGTTCATGGAAACCTCACGAAAAAGTTCTTGTGAAGCAGCGTATGCTTTGTTGTTGTACAAACGAATTGCTTTATGAAAATCGGTATTTACATCGGTGTTTATAGCCGATTGTTGCGCTATTGCCGTTGTTGTAATGGTTAAAAAAAGAAATAAATAGCAGCTTTTTTTGAAACAGTTAAACCTCATATTTTTTAGTTATCTAGAAACTATAACGTTAGTTTTTTATTTTTGTTGGGAGACTTTTTATCAAAAGTAAGAAATGTTACAGAATTACGTTATAAAATTTTAGATTTGTAAAAAAACTATACTTCATGGAAAATCCTGTTTTACACCTTGAGAATGCTGATATTTATCAACAAGACAATTTAGTGCTATCAAAAGTGAATTTTACTTTAAATAAAGGTGATTTTTATTATTTAATCGGAAAAACAGGAAGTGGAAAAAGTAGCTTATTAAAAACCTTGTATGGTGATTTACGTTTACAACGTGGTTTAGGAAGTATAGTTGATTTTGATTTGAAAAAAATGAAGGAGAAAGATATTCCTTTTTTAAGAAGAAAAATTGGGATTGTTTTTCAGGATTTTAAATTATTAAATGATAGAAATGTTTTCTCTAACTTAGAGTTTGTTTTAAAAGCAACAGGCTGGAAGGACAAAGATGAAATGAAAGATAAAATTAATGAGGTTTTAGATAAGGTGGGGATGAAAGAGAAGTACTATAAAAAAACCTTTGAACTGTCAGGAGGAGAACAGCAACGTGTGGCTATTGCAAGAGCTTTATTAAATGATCCTGAATTAATTTTAGCAGATGAGCCTACGGGTAACTTAGACCCGAAAACTTCACTAGAAGTAATGGAGTTGTTGAATGAAATTCATCAAAGTGGAAAAACGATTCTTATGGCAACTCACGATTATCAATTAATAGTAAAGTTTAAACAAAAAGTGATTAAATGTGAGGGTGGAGAACTATTTGAAGTAGTACAGCAGCAAGCTGTATAGTATATAAAAACAAACCCACCTCAAGAATGAAGTGGGAAAATTGCTATGAAAAACTATGAAAAGAAACACTACTAATGCTTCTCTACTATAAAGACGTTCAGATTAGCAGAATCTTACATAGTTGTCGAAATTTTAACAAAAATTTATAAAAAATCCTGAGTAATAAGCTACTCAGGATTTTTTATATTATACAGTGTTAACTTCTTAGAAAGTTAATGCAGTGTTGTTGTTTTTAACAGCTTCAGCTGAAGAAGTTAAAGCAGCCTTTTCTTCTTCACTTAAGTTAATTTCAACGATTTTTTCAATTCCGTTTTTTCCTAATACAACAGGAACTCCTATACATAAGTCAGATAAACCATACTCTCCTTCTAATAAAGTAGAGCAAGGGAATATTTTCTTTTGGTCACAAGCAATTGCTTGTACTAATCCAGATACAGCCGCACCAGGAGCATACCAAGCTGAAGTACCTAATAAACCTGTTAAGGTAGCACCACCAACTTTAGTGTCTTGTTTTACTTGTTCTAATCTGTCTTCTGATAAGAATTCAGATACAGGAACAGAATTACGAGTAGCTAAACGAGTTAAAGGTACCATTCCTTTATCAGAGTGACCACCAATAACCATTCCGTCAACATCAGAAATAGGAGCTTCTAAAGCTTCAGCTAAACGATATTTGAAACGAGCAGAATCTAATGCTCCACCCATACCGATAATTCTGTTTTTAGGTAATCCAGTTGCTTTGTGAACTAAATATGTCATCGTATCCATTGGGTTAGACACTACAATGATAATTGTGTTTGGAGATTGCTCAACTAAGCTAGCAGCTACTGATTTTACGATACCAGCATTGATTCCTAATAACTCGTCACGAGACATTCCTGGTTTACGAGCGATTCCTGAAGTAATTACACAAATGTCTGATCCAGCAGTTTTACTATAATCTCCTGTTGTTCCTGTAATTTTAGTGTCAAAACCATTTAAAGAAGCAGTTTGCATTAAATCCATTGCTTTACCTTCAGCAAAACCTTCTTTAATATCAACTAATACAACTTCAGAAGCGAAATTTTTAATAGCAATGTACTCAGCACAACTTGCACCTACAGCACCTGCTCCTACAACCGTTACTTTCATTTTATATATGTTTTTTTGTAATTAATTATGTTTATAAGTGCGCAATCCGCACAAGATGCACAAAAATAGCGATTTGGCTATGGATATAAAAGAAAAACCCGTTGATATTTCAACGGGTTTTATATTGTTAGTTGTAGCTAAATATTTTTAAGTCTTTTCCTTTAGAAAAATAAATCTTTTTAGCAGGTTTGTCAATTTTGTATTTTGGTTTATCTACACCAAACTCATATGTTTCAACAGTATCACCAGAGTCTTTGTTAACTTGTACTAAAACTTTTTTTCCTCCTTTGTTTGCGTAGAAGAAAGCATTATTTTTAGTAGCTTTAAAAGCATTGTAGCGATCGCCGTCCCATAATAATTCTCCTACATCTGAAATCATTGTTCCTTCGTTAAATTGAGATATACCTTTGTTTGCATGTTTTATACCACGGTTTATTGTATTTTGTTTACCTACAAAAGCTCCAGATCCAACTAGGGCTGACCCATATGTGGCATTAGCGTATCCAAGCCCTTGCATTCCAAAACCAGTGAAACCTAATGCATAAGAACCAAAATTCTTTAAATGTCTAAATCCTTCGCCAGGTTGTTTGAAGTATTCATTCTTTATTACATTACCTTTGAAGTCTGTAATCACATATTCCCAGTTACTGTTGATGAAATACCCATTGTCTCTTATCTCAACAGAGGTTATTTTACTTGCATCATTAAAATCAATCTTTTTTACTTGGTCTTTTCCAAGACCTTTGTCAGGGTTTAAAATGTATAGTTTTTTACCGCTTAATAAAATTAAAGAGTTGTTTTTCTTATGATAGGTTAGTTTATCGCTTTTTTCATCTAATTTAATCTTGTATACTCTTTTTTCTTCTCCGTTTTGGAAATATTCTATTCTGTATGGAGTCACGAAAATAGTACCTTTATCATAAGAGAAAGTAGTAAACTCTTCTTCATCGTCTACTTCAAAATCTACGTTTTTAATAACTTTTTGAGGTTTTTTCCAAACTTTTTTCCCTGTATTGTCTACTAAATGTTTTTTGTTTTTATAGTAAACTATATAACCTTCATCAGTTTTTTCAACACCTTTAACTTTCTTTCTTTTGAATTCTTTTTTCCAAGCTTCTTTACCTGTGTGGTAATCAAATAATTTAGCTCCGTCTTCATGGATAAGGAATAGTTTTCCATCTTCAAATTGATAGTCTACAAAACCTTCATCTAGTTTAATAGGTTTTTTCCAAACCTCTTTGCCAGAGTTTACATTAAAAGCAATTAGCTCTTTACCAATTACTTTCTTACCTATTAAAGATAATCCCATGGTAAATCCAGCTTTAATGGCACCTCCAACTAAAGAACTACTTTTGTTTTCAACAATAATTAAAGATTTGTTATCTTCTGTAAAAAATAATTTACCAGCGTCATATTTTTCTGATAATATAACTTTTCCGTCAGATTTATTGATTAAAAAAACAGTTTTACCAGCTGTAAAAGCAACTTTGTTTTCATTTTGGATAAAATTATAAGCACCAGCACCTCCTAATAATAAGCTTCCTAACTTCTTATTGGTTTTTATTGAACTTTCCCAAATGATATTATCATTTTCAATACTCGTTAAAAATAATTTAGCTTCAGTTTTATCAGTTTTTGCGAAAAACAAAATGGCATTACTACCAAAAACAAATTTATCATCAAAAATTCCTTTATATCCATTAGTCTTTTCGTCTAAGATTTTATGACCAGTTTTGATATTGAAAATAGTTTGGTTAAATTTCCCAAACGGAGATAATGCTACTTCGCTAAAAGAAGATCCTCCATTTTGACCAAGAGCATTAAGGTTTTTAATAAACCCAGTTTCTTTGAACTCCCATATTTTTTCACCTGTTTCACCGTTAACACCATATACACCACCATCTGTTGTGGTTACAGGGATTCCTGTTAGGTTGTGCAGGTAAACGTCACTGATTTTACTGTCAAGTGTAAGTGTGTGATCAGGATCCTTTTGTGCGGAAACTAATATAGAGGTTAAAAGAAATAATAAGAATAATTTTGTTTTCATAGGGTTTGAAAATTAAAAGTTAAAATTTTATTAAAATTAGTGGCGAATATAGCCAATAAAAAAATCCTATTGAAATTAATAGGATTTTATATAATACATTTTGTAAAATGAGCTTTTATCTAAAGCTAAAAGCAATACCTGCATTAACGGAGTTATACTCTTGTAAGGTATAACTTCCGAAGATTTTAAAGAAACCTAAACTTAAACGAGCACCTAATGTGGTGTTAAAACTACCAGAGCTAGAGCTTAGTGATAATGGGTTTGTTCCTAGGTTTTCTCTTTCAGTACCTAAAGGTGTAGAGTAGTTAGCGTAAAAACTATCTCCTCTCATGTCTAAGCTTGTGTTACCTCCGTTATATCCAAAACCTCCATAAATATTGATAATAGGAAAGTTTAAAGAAGCTATAGCTTGTACGGTATATGAGTTTAATCTAAATTCTGTAATAGCATTTCTGGTTTCAATGTCTCCATCTACGTCACCAATAGTATAATCTACATTCATATTTGTGTAGGCAGCTAATAAAGAAACATGTAAAGGAGTTTTGTCCATTGGACCGAACCAATCTGTGATTTCTTTTTTAACACCAATACCAAATAATCCTCCTTTTACATCGTCTGAACCTACTTTAGGAGAATATCTAAGCATTGCTTCAAATTTAAAAGGAAGCCCTAGTCCTACCTGAACAGATGGTGCAGGTACAGCATTTGCTGGTAAGTCTTCTTTAATACCTTCAGGCATACTAAAGTTGGCTTCAACTTGCTGTCCATCTATAGTAGTTGTGTATGTTAATTCAGCAGGAGTTATTGAGTTACTTCCAGCAACTGTAGCTGTAGTGTTTTGGTTATATGTAGTGTTGTTAGATAGCCCTATTTTCGTTAGATTAAACATTTCGTCCTCAGAAGGAATAAAAGAAGCATTGGCTCCGATTGAAATATCAAAACCAAACTTTTTATGAACTTTAGCGGTGTGGTACCAACCATTGTTCATACTATAAATAAATCCTTTCATAGCAGGGTCTAAATAAGCATTAGTTAATTTACTAGCATCTTCTTTAGCTAATAAAATAGTTTCTAATTCCTGAGCTTTAACACTAAAGCTTACCATTAAAGTTAAAAGTGGTAAAAGAATTTTTTTCATAATTATGAGGGTGTTGTTTTAAGCGGTAAAAATATAAAATAAAAAAAAGCTCAATAATATTATTGAGCTTTTTTTAAGGTTAAGAAATTATTTATGCATCAATATTAGCATACTTTGCGTTCTTTTCTATGAAATCTCTACGTGGCGGAACTTCATCACCCATTAACATAGAGAAAATCCTATCAGCTTCGGTTAAGTTATCAATAGTAACTTGTCGTAATGTTCTAAACTCAGGATTCATGGTAGTGTCCCATAATTGTTCAGCGTTCATCTCTCCAAGACCCTTATAACGTTGTATGGTTACAGAACCTCCTAATTTTTGAGCTATTAAATCACGTTGGTTATCATCCCATGCGTACTCACGTTTTTGTCCTTTTTTAACTAAATATAAAGGAGGAGTAGCAATGTAAATATACCCTTGTTCAACCATTTCGCGCATATAGCGGAAGAAGAAGGTTAAAATTAAGGTAGCAATGTGAGAACCATCTACATCGGCATCACACATAATAACTACTTTATGATAGCGTAATTTTGATAAGTTTAATTCTCTTGGGTCTTCTTCAGTACCAATAGAAACACCTAAAGCGGTAAACATGTTTTTGATTTCTTCGTTCTCAAAAACTTTATGTTGCATTGCTTTTTCAACGTTTAAGATTTTACCTCTTAAAGGAAGAATAGCTTGGAAGTTACGATCACGACCTTGTTTTGCAGTACCACCCGCCGAGTCTCCCTCAACTAAGAAAATTTCACAAACAGCTGGGTCAGTTTCAGAACAGTCTGATAATTTACCAGGTAAACCACCAATGCTCATTACTGTCTTACGTTGTACCATTTCACGAGCCTTGCGTGCAGCGTGACGGGCTTGTGCAGCTAAAATTACTTTTTGAACAATAGTCTTAGCGTCATTCGGATTTTCTTCTAGATAATCCGTTAACATTTCCGATACCGCTTGCGATACAGCAGCACTTACCTCTCGGTTTCCTAATTTTGTCTTTGTTTGACCTTCAAACTGAGGCTCTGCTACTTTTACAGATACAATAGCGGTTAATCCTTCACGGAAGTCATCACCAGCAATTTCAAATTTTACGTTTTTCAGTAAACCTGATTCATCAGCATACTTTTTTAATGTATGGGTTAATCCACGACGGAAACCTGATAAGTGAGTACCACCTTCATGTGTGTTAATGTTGTTTACGTACGAGTGCAAATTCTCTGCATACGAATCATTATACACCATAGCAACTTCTACAGGGATTCCATTTTTCTCTCCTTCCATAGAAATTACATCTTGGATGATCTGAGTTCTTGTTCCGTCTAGAAATCTTACAAATTCAGATAATCCTTCTTCAGAATGAAATACTTCAACAGAATCATTTCCTTCATCATCTTTATTACGTTTGTCTGTTAACGTGATAGTAATCCCTTTATTAAGGTATGCTAATTCACGCATACGAGTAGCTAAGGTGTCGTAATTGAATTCGGTAGTTTGTTGAAAGATAGATTTATCTGGTAAAAAGGTAACGATGGTTCCAGTAAAATCAGTTTCTCCAATAGTTTTTACAGGATACAAAGTTTTACCTCTTTCGTATTCTTGTTGCCAAATTTTACCTTCTTTATGTACAGTTGCTGTTAAATGGTCAGAAAGTGCATTAACACAAGAAACTCCAACACCATGTAGTCCACCAGAAACTTTATATGAATCTTTGTCAAACTTACCACCAGCACCAATCTTAGTCATTACTACTTCTAGAGCAGAAACTCCTTCTTTTTTATGGATACCTACAGGAATACCACGACCATTATCTCTTGTTGTAATTGAATTATCTTCATTTATAGTAACATCAATAGTATCACAATGACCAGCTAAAGCTTCATCAATAGAGTTGTCTACTACCTCATATACTAAATGGTGTAAACCACGTACTCCAACATCACCAATATACATGGAAGGACGCATACGTACATGCTCCATTCCTTCTAACGCCTGAATACTATCGGCAGAATAATTATGTTTTTTTTCTTCGCTCATTATAAAGAGGATTAAATTAAAGTCTTTATCATAAAAAAATCGCTCGAAAGCGATTATAGTTATCTTACAAATTTACAAATTTAAAAGCTTAAATTAAAGTTTTTAAGCGGTTTTTGTGGCGTTTTATCAACAATTGCTTGGAAAATAAAAAACCGCTTAAAAAGGCTAAAAATGGTGATAAATTGATTTTTACAACTTTTGGGTAGGTCTTGTAAATCTTCTTTTTTTTAAGATCGCTTATATGGCTTAAAAATTATTGAATAAATAAATAATTTAAATATCTAGTACTTAAGTGTTAAAAAAATGTATATAAAACACTATTTAGTGTATTTAATGTTATTTTTTGGTAAATATTTAACATTTTTTGTGATTTTTATTGAGTTTTTTGTTATTATTGGAGTTAGTATTAATAAATTAAATTTTTTTAAAATGAAAACCCCCCGAATTTTATTAGGAGCTTTATTAGCTTCGATGTTGTTTGTAGGTTGTAACAACTCTGAAGAATTAGTTACTGGTCCTGACAATTTAGTAGAACAACAAACTTCTGATTTAGTAAATAAGAAGGAAGCTGTTTTTCAGTTCATTGATTTAATGAAAAATCAAAGTTTTAAAGAAAAAGCTGTGGAGCTGTTGATTAATCAACAACCTAGTGTTTCGATGTCTAAAATTTTAGAACAAACTTCTGAATTTGTAGGTAGTGAAGAAGCATACAAATCATTAGCTTCTAAAACAACTATGTTAGAAAGCAGAGCTTCTAAAGATGCAGCTCCAGACAAAATAGAGATATTAGAAGTTTGGATGCACAATGGAAAAAGAATAGATGATTTTTCTAATGTGTTATTTTCTTTTGCACCCGAAGGAGATGAGGAGACGTGGAATAGGATTGAGGCTTATACAATAGATAAAGAAGTTGTTTATCTTGACTCTAAGATTGTGCCAAGTCAAACAGTAATTATTATTGAAACAGACGGTTTTGAAACTTTGAAGAAAGAAGTAGCTTATATGAATAAGTATCTTCAAGAAGGAGGAGTTCAAAATAATAGGTTTTTAAACTCTTCATTTGATTTAAGTGCTAAATCTGCTAGAAATACAGGTTTAGAAACTACGAAATTAGATAAGATTAGATTAAATGATGATGAAGAACCTTGGGTAAGTGGAGCAGCTGAGGTGTACGCAATAACATCAGGTATTAAAGACGATAAAAATAATCCTGAGATTAAAGTGATACCGATGTATTATTTAGATCATGATGATACTGATTATTATCCTAACCAGATATTGTTATTTTGGGATGATTATCAATACCAAGCAGCAAATATTCAATTATTTGAAAAAGATGATAATACTAATTATAAAGATTTAGTTTCTGCCATTGTAAACGGTGTTTTTCAGATTATAGGAACAGTTTCTACACAACCATGGGTAAGCGTTTTAGGGCAAGTTGCAGGAGCGATAATTCAAGCGATGCCAGATAGTTGGTATACTAATAATGATGATTATGTAGACTCTTTTTATACAATTGAAAAAAATAAGAGTTACTCCAATTATTATGGTGCTAGAAGAAATGCGAAGATAAATTTATCTCCTTTTTACGTAGCTCCAAATTAAAAAGTAAAACTAAGTAAGTAAAAGAGCATTCTGAGTTTTCAGGATGCTTTTTTGATTTTTAAAATAGTTGTGTATTTAAAGAAAACCTTATGTGAGTTGTATGTTATATAGAAAATTTAAGGAATTTTTTTGTTTAGATAACTCTTTAGGGCAAATGCCAAATTTTTTCTTAAAACAATTAGAAAAATAAGAGCTACTATTAAAGCCTACATCTGTTGATATTTGACTTATAGCAGAAGAACTCATTGTTATAGAGTCGATGGATTTTAAGAGTCTAAATTCTTTTAATAATTGATTAATAGATTTGCCTGTAATGTCTTTACAATTCCTGTATAGTTTAGTTTTGGACATCATCATTAAAGCGCAAATGTCAGAAATTTTAAACTTGGGTTTATGGTAGTTTTTTGAGAGTATATCAATTAAAGATAGTATGAAGGATTCCTTTTCAAGGTTTAGCCAGTAAATTTTTTTTGTAGCGTTAATGCTTTTTAAGTTGGAAAGCGAAGGGTACATGTTTATCATTCTTGAAGAAACAATAAGTTGTTCTTTCTTTTTTACAAGGTAGAGCAGTTTTGTTAGCTTAGGAATTACTTGAGTAAAAGTGTTTTCTTTGTTGTTACTTAAAAATGGATATAGGATAATTTTAGTAGAGATGTTGTCAACTCTTTTATTTAGTTTGTCTAGTATAGAAGCGGTGCAATTCAAAGCTTCTTTAATAGAGTGAAATGAAGCTATAATGTCTTCGTTAGTTTCAATTTGATACCCCTTATAAGAGGTTATTAAATTTTGAATGATAGTTTTTTTTAACGATAAAGACTCTAAAGCTTTTGTTTTATTAAGTAAGAATATTTTCTTGTTAAATGTTTTGATCAAAAAAATAACTGAATGCTTTTGCGGCTTGTAGAATGATTTAGATTGTATTGCTTTAAGTTGTTGTTCGCTCTTCAAAAAAGCATAAACTAAATGATTGTTAACTGATGTAATTTTGTAAGGATGTAAATTAATAGATGTATGGTACAGTTTTCTTATAGAGTTTTTGTTTGGAGCTTTTATAAGATAAAAAACGCTGTTTTTTTTATGATCAATCCAGTAGTTAATACATTTTTTAAGATGAATTTGTTGAAGTTTAGAGTAAAAGGTAACTACTAAATCAATAGCGGTGTTATTGTTGGTTATATGTTGAATCAAATAAACTGACATATGTAAAGTTAGCAAATAGAAAGCAGATAAGTTGTTAACTTAGGAAGAGAAGCAGAGGGAATGTTTAAAAAATAGGATAAAACCCCTAAAAAAGTTTTTTACACTTGTTGTAAAAAACTTTTTTATTTAATTATGACTTAAATCTATTTTTAATGAATATTACCGTCATAATCTAGTTTTAGATTTTTTCGTTTTCCATCTTTTCTAACTTGAACCTTAAACACTTTTCTAGATTTGCTATCACTTCTATAAGTTACAAGGTATACATCTTTATGTATTGTCCACCCCGGATATTTTTTTAAAATAGCGGTTCTAACAGCTTTAGGAAGTAGTATGTTTTTATAGCGTTCAATAGAACTCATAATTTTACCATTAGAATCATAAGTAGCTGTGATTAATCCTGTTGTTCCTCCTTCTTTTTTTGTTCTAAAAATGACTTCGTAAGCTTCAAACTCTCTATCAAAAATAGGAGACTCTGTAATGTCGTACCTAGCGGCTTCATTCTCTAAGTTTTTGACTAGTTCAGGAGTGTCTTTACGTTGAACCTCGTTAAGATAGCTTAGGTTTAAGGGTTTAATGGTTACAGGTTCTAAAATAATGTTTTTTGCTATCTCGTTGCTCTGAGAATGTACTAGGCTGGTTAGACCCAGAAAAAGTAAACCAAATACAAGTTTTTTCATGGTACTGAGTTTTTAGTGGTGGTAAAAAAAGCGAGGAGTGTGAGTAATAATTAAGTTTTGAGGAGGAACAAAATTACCATCAAAAAAAAGAAATTATTATTAAAATTGTTCTTATTATTATAAGAAATGATTCAAAGGTTTTAGTTTAACAAAGTTTTAAGTTTCTACATAAAAAAATCCCGCAAACGCGAGATTTTTATCACAACTAAAAATAGAAAAAAACTAAGAATTTTCTTAGTAAGCGTCTTCATGTACAGCCTTTATAGCTCTACCAGAAGGTTCGTTTTGGTTTTGGAAACTTTTGTCCCATGCTAGTGCTGTAGGGGTACTACAGGCAATTGAAGGTACAGAAGGAACCGTTAAAGCAGCCGTTTCACTTGGGAATTGTTCTTCAAAAATTGAACGGTAATAATATTCTTCTTTTGTACGTGGAGTTTGTGTAGGGAAACGGTGCGAAGCACTTTCCATCATTTCATCAGTAACAGCAGCTTCTACTACCTCTTTTAAGGTATCAATCCAATTATAACCAACTCCATCAGAAAATTGTTCTTTTTGTCTCCAAGCCACTTCTTTAGGTAAGTAGCTTTCAAATGCTTTACGTAGCACCCATTTTTCCATACGTTCACCGTTAATCATTTTATCTTTTGGGTTGATACGCATAGCTACATCCATAAATTCTTTGTCTAAAAAGGGAACACGACCTTCAATTCCCCAAGCCATCAAGCTTTTGTTAGCACGCAAGCAATCATATTGGTATAATTTATCTAGTTTTCGCACAGTTTCTTTGTGAAATTCTTCTGCGTTTGGGGCTTTATGGAAGTATAAATATCCTCCAAAAAGTTCATCAGCACCTTCACCAGATAACACCATCTTTATTCCCATTGACTTAATAACTCGCGCCATTAAATACATAGGTGTAGAAGCACGAACAGTAGTAATGTCGTAGGTTTCTAAGTTGTAAATAACATCACGAATAGCATCTAAACCTTCTTGAATGGTAAAAGTAATTTCATGATGAATAGTGTCAATATATTCAGAAACTTTTTTAGCCGCAGCTAAATCAGGAGATCCATCTAAACCAATAGAGAATGAATGTAATTGCGGGTACCAAGCAGCATCTTTATCACCAGACTCTACACGTTTAGCAGCATATTTTTTTGCAATAGCTGAAGTAATAGAAGAATCTAACCCACCTGATAATAATACTCCGTAAGGAACATCACTCATTAATTGGCGATGTACAGCAGCTTCTAAAGCATCACGAACTTCATGAATAGAAGTTTGGTTGTCTTTTATAGCTTCGTATTCCATCCAATCACGAGAATACCATTTTTGTAAACCATCTTCACGGGTATAGTAATGACCCGGAGGAAAAACCTCAATTTTGTTACAATAACCTTCCAGAGCTTTTAATTCAGAAGCTACATAGAAAGTACCGTGTTTATCCCATCCCATATATAAAGGAATAATTCCCATATGATCACGAGCTATTAAATATTCATCGGTAATAGAATCATACACAGTAAAGCCAAAAATTCCGTTTAAATCATCTAAAAACTCAATACCTTTTTCTTTGTATAAGGCTAAGATTACCTCACAGTCAGATTTTGTTAAGAATTCATGTTGCTCTTTGAGTTGCTTTCTTATCTCTTTGTGATTGTATATTTCTCCATTAGCAGCTAACACAAATCTACGATCATGGCTAAATAGGGGTTGTTGTCCAGAAGCAGGATCAACAATTGCTAGTCGCTCATGTGCCATAATTACTTTCTCATCACTATAAATTCCGCTCCAATCTGGACCTCTATGGCGAACCTTTTTAGCCATTTCTAATAATTGAGGTCTTAATTTATCTGACGGTTGCTTTAAATCAAACGCACATACAATTCCACACATAACTTTTATTTTTGTTGTTTATTACAATGCAAATAACTGAATGATGTTTTTATTTTTAAATAATTTTATTATTATTGGTTATAAATTATAACTTTATACTCTATAAAAAAGCTTTTTTAAAACTTTAAATTGAATTTTAAGCTATTGTTATTTTACTTTTTAATTTATTCTCATAATAATTATAAAGTTGGTTTTCATGCGGAAAGGAGGAACTGGAATTTTAACAGTAAAATTGGTGTTTCTTTCCTGAGACTAAAATATATTTGTCGCGGTTTTTCTTTGAAGAAAAGAAAATTAAAAGGGAATTAGGTGAAAGTCCTAAACTGTACCCGCAACTGTAAGCTTTGTCTATATAATAGATACTTGTTATTTCTTACACCACTGTTTTTTACGGGAAGGTAGTAACAAGATGTTAGTCAGGAGATCTGCCAAATTTAATTTGTTGTTTTTCTTTCGGGAATAAAAGAAGTAGCAATGTGTACACATAAACATTTTATGTTTTGAAGAATGTTTATCAGTGTTTTTTAGTTTCAGAAATTTCAAATTAATTATAAAAATGATACGTATATACAGTATTACATTGCTATGTCTTATTATGACATTTTTTTCTTGTTCAAGTGATTCAATAAAACAGGAACCAATTCCGATTTATAATAATTCTTTTATATTGAGTTATGAAGGAGAAAAAACAACAATAGGGCACCTAGATGAAGGTCAGGTTTTTACCCCAAATGTATATGAGTCGCTAAACAAAAACACTATTTCTTTTTCAGGTTATGAAAACAAATTGTTTGCAATATCACAGACAGGGCCTGATTTTGTTACAAAATTCGATTTACAAAGCTTAGTTGTAGAGAAAACAGTAGCTACTTCTCAGGTCGCAGATCCATCGTATTTAACAATGTATTCTGAAACAGAGGGATTAATGGTTTCAACAGATGGAAGAGGAAGAGATAAAAGATATAACCTATCATTATTTAATATAAATGAAGGAATAAAAGATAAAATGGAAGGAATATCAGATAAGGTTTTATTTTCTAAATCAGGACTTTTAGTAGAAGGAGAAAGCGTATTGATTGCTGATGGTAAAGAGTTGAAGGTTTTGAATATTAAGGATAAGTCATTAAAAACAGTAGTAACTTTTGAAGATGTTATTTCAGGAATTCTAAAAGATAAAAACAATAAAATTTGGGTTGGAACAGAAAAGAGAGTGGGAGAAGCAGCATTCGTAAGTCTTGGTAGAAATTATTCTGTTAATGAAACTATAACATTAGAGGGTATGAATCTTTATAAAACAAGTATGCTTACTATGAGCTTATCAAGTAATTATATTTATTGGTTAGAGGTAGCTACAGGAGCAGTTCACCGTTTTAATACTGTAAGTAAAGAAGCAGAAGAGTTTGTAAACCCAATGACAGAAGGGGTAATGCTTACAACTGTTATCAAAGAACATCCGACGACAGGACAAGTGTATGTTTTGGGAGCAGAAGATTTTTTTGATACAGATAAAAGTGTGCTAGTTATTTATAACGAAGATAAAACTGTTTTTAAAACAGTAAAGGGAATAGGGAGTTCACCAATAGATATTTTCTTCTCTAAAGAAAATTTTTCTATTAATTAAGTTGCTGTTTATTGATTTATAAATTTTTAATCTAAAAAAGTTTGTAAAATCAAAATCACTTTATACATTTGTAGCATAATGATAAAACAACAATTAAATAACTGGTGGTGGAAAACTCGTAACTTACGTTAGTGAGACCATCTTGTTATATCTATAATACAACGAAAAGGCTTATCTCATGATAAGCCTTTTTTGTTTTTACATATTAAATGAAATGAAAAAAATTACCTTTAAAACAAGAGCAAAAAAACAACTGGCAGATATGGTTACGCCAGTTAGTTTGTACTTAAAAACAAGAGATAAGTATGCAAATAGTTTGCTGTTAGAAAGTTCAGACTATCACAGTAAAGAAAATAGTTATTCATTTTTATGTATAGAACCGTTGGTTACAATTAAAGCTGAAAATGATGAGTTAGTACTGTCTTATCAAAAGGAAGAATTAGAAAGAGGACCTATTCAAAAAGATTTCTATAAAAAATTTGATACATATAGTGATGTTATTTCAGTAGACTGTTCAGAAGAAATAAAATCATTTAACGGATTGTATGGGTATACCACTTTCGATGCTGTACAATACTTTGAAACTATTCAATTAAAATCAAAGAAAGCTCCGTCAGCAATTCCAATATTACAGTATAGTTTTTTTAGATTTATCGTTGCTATTAATCATTTTAAAAATGAAATGATTTTGATAGAAAACATTCCTGAAGGTGAGGAGTCTCGATTATCAGAAATTGAAAACTTGGTAAATTCTCAATCCTTTGCTAAATATGACTTTGCTTTTCAAGGAGAAGAAACTTCAAATATTACCGACGAAGAGTTTAAAGGAAGTGTAACAAAAGCAAAAGAACACTGTAAAAGAGGAGATGTTTTTCAGTTGGTATTATCACGTCAATTTCAACAAAAATTTAAAGGAGATGAATTTAATGTGTATAGAGCTTTGCGCTCTATAAATCCTTCTCCGTATTTATTCTATTTTGATTACGGAAGTTTTAAGTTGATGGGGTCTTCACCTGAAGCGCAAATTAAGATAGACGAAGGTCAGGCGATTATAAACCCAATTGCAGGAACTTTTAGAAGAACAGGAGATGATGAAAAAGATAGAGAGTTAGCCAAAGAACTGGCGAACGATCCAAAGGAAAATGCAGAACATGTAATGTTAGTCGATTTAGCCCGAAACGATTTAAGTAAACACGCTACTAACGTAACGGTTGAAACTTATAAAGAAGTGCAGTATTTTAGTCATGTAATTCATTTGGTATCCACAGTAACAGGGAAAATTACAGGAAATCCAATAGAAATTGTAGGAGATACGTTTCCAGCAGGGACTTTGAGTGGTGCTCCTAAATATAAAGCGATGGAGTTGATAGATAAATATGAAAATCAAACTCGCGGATTTTATGGTGGATGTGTTGGATTTATTGGTTTGAACGGAAATGTAAATCAAGCCATTGCTATCCGTTCGTTTGTAAGTAAAAATAATACACTGTATTATCAAGCAGGAGCAGGAATTGTAATTAATTCAAAAGAAGAAAACGAATTACAAGAAGTAAATAACAAATTAGCAGCACTGAAAAAAGCATTAGTGTTAGCAGAGGAAATATAAATTAGTTTTTAGCTGTTAGATTTTTGCTAATAGCCAAGAGCCAAAAGCTAAAGAATATGAACATATTAATATTAGATAATTACGATTCATTTACCTATAACTTGGTACACTATGTAGAAGATATTACAGGGGAGTTGCCAGATGTATATCGTAATGATGAAATCTCTATAGAGGAAATTAAAAATTACGATGCTATTATTTTATCACCTGGACCAGGAATTCCTGATGAAGCAGGAATATTAAAAGAAACTATTAAAACATATGCAGGTAAAATTCCAATTTTTGGCGTGTGTTTAGGTTTGCAAGCTATTACCGAAGTTTTTGGAGGAGAGATAGAAAACTTAAGTGATGTTTTTCATGGGGTAGCTACAGAAATGCAGGTAACTAAAAAGAATACAATCACCTTTAAAGATATTCCAGAAACATTTGAAGCAGCTCGTTACCATTCATGGATTGCGTCTCATACTAATTTTCCACAAGAATTAGAAGTAACTGCAATTGATGAAGACGGAAGTATTATGGCATTGCGACATAAAGAATTTGCAATTGAAGCAGTACAATTTCATCCAGAAAGTATCTTGACTCCAGACGGAAAAAAAATGATTCAGAACTTTATTGATTTGGCGAAAAGCCAAAAGCCAAAAGCTTAAAGCTATTCACATGAAAAAAATACTAAACACGCTGTTTGAACAAAAACGATTGACAAAAGAACAATCGAAAGAAGTTTTGATAAACATAGCACAAGAAAAGTACAATGCTTCACAAATAGCAGCATTCATTACTGTGTTTTTAATGCGTCCAGTTTCGGTAGATGAATTATCGGGATTTAGAGAAGCTTTATTAGAACTTGCCATAAAAGTAGATTTGTCAGACTTTAATACCATCGATTTATGTGGAACAGGAGGTGACGGAAAAAACACTTTCAATATTTCAACACTAACCTCATTTATCGTTGCAGGGACTGGACATAAAGTAGCAAAACATGGAAATTATGGAGTGTCTTCTGCATCAGGATCGTCCAACATGCTAGAGTTTTTAGGATACAATTTTACCAATGATGAGGCTACTTTAAAACGCCAGTTAGAGGAAGCAAATATTTGTTTTTTACATGCACCGTTATTTCATCCAGCGATGAAAGTGGTAGCTCCCATCCGAAGAGAATTAGGAGTGAAAACATTTTTCAATATGTTAGGTCCGTTGGTAAATCCGAGTCAACCACAAAACCAGTTGGTAGGAGTATTCAATTTAGAAGTGGCACGAGTATATAATTATATGTTACAGCAATCTGAAGTAAATTATGGAGTAGTGCATGCGCTTGATGGGTATGATGAAATTTCATTAACAGGAGACTTTAAATTGTTTACTAAAGAAGCAGAAAAGCAAGTTTCTCCATCTGATTTAGGACAAAAGACGATTGCTCCATCTGCTATTTTTGGAGGAAATACGGTTAAGGAAGCAGCAGAGATATTTGTGGATATAATTAAAGGAAAAGGAACTGAAGCACATAATAATGTAGTATTAACTAACGCAGCATTTGCTTTAAAAACGTTTGATAAACATAAGAGTTTTGAAACCGCTTTTGAAGAAGCGAAAGATTCTTTATTAGGGTTAAAAGCAAAACAATCATTAGAAAAATTAGTAAATTAAATGTCACTTCGAACATTACCGAGAGTCCTTAAGCCTCGACTGCGTTCGACTAGACAAAAAAATGAATATAAAATGACCATTTTAGATAAAATAATAGCCTTTAAAAAACAAGAAGTAGCTAAAATAAAAGCTGAGGTTGCTGTTAAAAAACTGGTAAAGAGTCCAAATTTTAAAAGACAACCAATCTCATTAAAAAAATCGTTGTTAGAGCCATATTCAACAGGAATTATTGCTGAATTTAAACGTCAATCTCCATCTAAGGGAGTTATCAATGACAAAGCAACTATTACTGAAGTGACTAATGGGTACCTTGATGCGAATGTGGCGGCACAATCTATTTTAACTGATACTTCATTTTTTGGAGGAACGATGGCAGATTTGATGGAGGCCAGAAATATTAATCAAATAAAACCAATTCTAAGAAAAGATTTTATTATTGATGGATTTCAAATAGTAGAAGCCAAAGCAATTGGCGCTGATGTTGTACTGTTAATAGCTGCTTGTTTAACAGCAGAGCAGTTGAAGAACTACGGTCAGTTAGCAACCGATTTAGGATTAGAGGTTTTATATGAAATTCATACTCAGGAAGATTTAGATAAAATTGGAGATTTGGATAATAAGATTATAGGAATTAACAATCGAAACTTAAAAACGTTTGAGGTTGATTTAGAGCATTCAATAAAGCTAGCAAGTCAAATTCCCGATACGGTTGTGAAGGTTTCTGAAAGTGGAATTTCAGATCCTAGAATTATTACAGGATTAAAAGAATACGGATTTCAAGGTTTTTTAATTGGAGAAAATTTCATGAAAACTGAAACCCCAGGAGAAGCTTGTAAGGAGTTTATTGAGCAAATAAGATAATGTCAGTTCGAGTGAATTTATGAGGAACGAATAAATTAGTATCGAGAACAAATACTTCTCAATACAACTTTTTCCTAAAGTCGAAAATTATTCGAAGTGACAAAAGAAGTGACAAAATATAAATAAGATGAAGCTAAAAGTATGTGGAATGAAGTATGTAGAAAATATTCAGCAAGTAGCTGAATTACAACCTGATTATTTAGGCTTTATTTTCTATGAAAAATCTCCAAGAAATTTTGAAGGTATCATTCCGAAACTACCCAAGGGAATCAAAAAAGTAGGCGTTTTTGTAAATGAATATGTAGAAATAGTAGTTTCATTAGTTGAAGAATATCAGTTAGAAGCAGTTCAGTTGCATGGAGATGAATCTGTAGCGTATATTAAAGAGTTAAAAAAATACCTGCCAAAAGTAGAGATCATTAAAGTATTTGGAATAAAAGGAGAATTCAATTTTGAGCTTTTAAAACCGTACGAAGAAGTAGTTGATTACTTTTTGTTTGATACTAAAGGAAAAGAGCGAGGAGGAAATGGGATAACATTTAATTGGCAAGTTTTAAAAGATTATAATTCAACAAAAAGGTACTTCTTAAGTGGTGGAATAGGTTTGGAAGAAGTAGATGAGTTAACCATGTTTTTTAAAACATCAGCATCTAAGCATTGCTATGCCATTGATGTGAACAGTAAGTTTGAAACAAAGCCAGGGATAAAATCAGTAAAAAAAATAGAACAGTTTAAGGCTTATTGCCAAAAGCTAACAGCTAAAAGCTAATCATATGAAATTTCAACCAGATAATAACGGGTATTACGGACAATTTGGAGGAGCATTTATTCCAGAATTGTTATACCCAAATGTAAAAGAGTTAGAAGAGAATTATATACAAATTATAGAGTCTGAAACTTTTCAGCAAGAATATAAAGACTTATTAAAACACTATGTTGGTCGTCCGAGTCCGTTGTATTTAGCAAAACGATTATCAGAGAAATACGGAGCGACTATTTATTTAAAGCGAGAAGATTTAAATCATACAGGAGCACATAAAGTAAATAATACCATTGGTCAGATTTTAATAGCAAAACATTTAGGGAAAACTAAAATTTTAGCAGAAACAGGAGCAGGACAACATGGAGTGGCTACGGCAACAGTGTGTGCATTAATGGGCTTAGAGTGCGTTGTTTTTATGGGAGAAACTGATATCAAACGTCAGGCACCTAATGTGGCGCGTATGAAGATGTTGGGAGCAAAGGTGGTACCAGCTACAAGTGGAAGCAAAACGCTAAAAGATGCTACTAACGAAGCAATTCGTTATTGGATTCAGCATCCAGAGACCTATTATTTAATAGGTTCTGTAGTTGGTCCGCATCCATACCCTGATATGGTAGCACGTTTACAAGCGGTGATTTCTGAGGAAATGAAAGCTCAATTAAAAGAACAAACAGGGAAAGAGAATCCAGATACCATTATAGCATGTGTAGGAGGAGGAAGTAATGCTGCAGGTGCTTTTTATCATTATTTAGAGGATGAAGAAGTTGAGTTGATTGCAGTAGAAGCAGCAGGATTAGGAGTGAATTCTGGAGAAAGTGCTGCGACATCACAATTAGGAGAAGTAGGAGTTATTCATGGAAGTAAAACCATTTTAATGCAAGATGAGTACGGACAAATTGTAGAACCGTATTCTATTTCAGCAGGTTTAGATTACCCAGGAGTAGGACCATTACATGCTTATTTACATGAAACAAAACGCGCAAAATTCATGAATGCTACTGATAAAGAAGCTTTAGATGCCGCCTATGAATTGACAAAGATAGAAGGAATCATTCCGGCATTAGAAAGCGCGCATGCATTAGCAGTATTACCAAAAATGGATTTACGTGAAGACCAAGTGGTGGTTGTGAATTTATCAGGGAGAGGCGATAAAGATTTAGAAACGTATATAAAACATTTAAGCTAATAGCCTCTGGCTAATGGCTAAAAGCTATTAGAAATGAACTCAATTCAAAATATATTCAATAAAAAAGAAAACGACTTACTATCTATTTTCTTTACAGCAGGTTTTCCAAAATTAGAAGATACAACAAAAGTTATTGCCGAGTTAAGCAATAGTGGGGTAGATTTTATTGAAGTAGGCTTGCCATATTCTGACCCGTTAGCTGATGGGCCAACTATTCAGCATAGTAGTGATATAGCATTGAAAAATGGCATGAATCTCGATGTTGTTTTTAAGCAATTAGAGTCGATTAAAGATTCAAATAAAACGCCTTTGGTATTAATGGGCTATTTGAACCAAATTATTAAATATGGAGAAGATAAATTCTGTAAAAAAGTAAAAGATTGCGGAATTGACACTGTCATTATTCCCGATTTACCTATGGTTGAATACGAGAACCATTATCAACAGTTATTCAAAAACTACGGAATTACGAATGTGTTTTTAATTACACCGCATACTTCAGATGAACGCATCCGTAAGATAGATTCTTTATCAGATGCTTTTATTTATGTAGTTGCTTCAGCATCTATTACAGGTGCTAAAGGCGAAGTTTCCGAAGAACAAATCAATTATTTTAAAAGAATTCAAACAATGAATTTACAAAGTAAGCTCATTGTTGGTTTTGGTATTTCAGATCATAAAACATTCTCTACTGCCTGTGAATATGCAAACGGAGCAATTATTGGTTCAGCTTTTATAAAAGAGCTAGAAAAAAAGGGAGTTGAAGGAATTGGTGATTTTGTGAAAACTGTTAAGAACTGTTAATATATTCCTAATTTTATTAGAGTTTTAGTCATAATGAAGTAATTTGGGGATTTAAAAAATCAAACAACATGACTAAAAAGATATTCTTAGGGGTGGCTTTAATAGCAAGTAATTTTTTATTTGCGCAACATACGTTAATTCGTAAGCCTGTGATAAGCCCTGATGCTTCTCAAATGGCATTCAGTTATTATGGCGATATTTGGCTATATAACTTTAACAATCAGCAAACAAAAAGGTTGACCATTCATAAAGGTTACGAAAGCAACCCTGTTTGGAGTACAGATGGAACTGAAATTGCATTTTCATCAAATAGAAAAGGAAATGATAATGTATTTGTAACCTCAGTAAAAGGAGGAGTTCCTAAACAGTTAACATATTATCCAACAACAAATACACCTACGGATTGGACAAAAGAAGGAGATGTTGTATTTACTACTGGTCGTGTATTAAGAGGTCCAGAGTGGGATAAACAAATGTATGTAGTTAATGAAAAAGGAGAAACACCACGTCGTTTATTAACTGCTTATGGAGAAATGGCTTCTGTATCACCAAATGGAAAATTAATTGCTTTTACCAAAGGAGCATGTCGTATTGCACGTGAAGATTATGCTGGTTCTGCACAACGTGACATTTGGATATACAATACAGAAACAAAAAAATATCACCAAATAACAACAAGTAATAAGAACGATCATTCTCCAGTTTGGGATGCAGCCGGAAATTTATATTATATAGGCGCAAAAAGTGGACGTTATAATATTTATAAGCAAGCAATTTTATCAAATGGAACTGCTGATGGAACAGCTACTCAATTAACGCGACAAACTAAAGATGGTGTACAGACATTTTCGGTAAGTAACAGCGGGGTAATTGTTTATACTAGTGGAGCTGATACGTTCAAATTAGTAAATGGGAAAACTCAAAAAGTTAATTTAGATATTGTTTCAGATAATCGTTTTGAAGAAGAAGAAACCAAAACAGTTTCAGGAAACATTAGTAATTATGCAGTTTCACCAAATGGTAAAAATGTAGCTTTAGAAGTTAATGGAGAAATCTTTGTTAAGGAAAACAATAAGGAAAAGAAGCGTTCAAACAATGTAAGCAAGCATCCTTATAGAGATATTAATCCACAGTGGTTAGACGATAAAACAGTTGTTTTTTCTTCGGATAGAGATGGAATTTATCAATTGTATAGTGCCGTTTCTACAGATACTTTAGTAGGATTACACCGTAGTTTAAAAACAAAAGTTACTAAGCTTACCAATAACAAAGAAGATATAGAGTATTCCTTAGTTTCTCCAGACGGAAAGAAGATAGCTTACCAAGTAGGAAGAGGAATTTTAATGATTGCTGATGTTAAAAAAGGTAAAATAACAAATGCTAAAGAATACTCTAACTCATGGGCAGCAGCAGAAGGTGTTTCGTGGAGTCCAGATAGTAAATACATAGCCTATTCTCAAGAAGATTTAAATTTTGATAGTGAAATTTTTATTCAGTCAATTGAAAAACCATCTACCAAAATGAATGTGTCTATGCATCCAAGAAGCGACCGTAATCCAGTTTGGAGTGCTGACGGAAAAAAGTTAGCATTTTTATCAAACAGAAGCGGAATTAATTATGATGTATGGATGGTTTGGTTAGAAAAGTATGATTGGGAGAAATCGAAGTTAGACCACGAGGAAGGGTCTTATTATCCTGAGAAGAAAGTAGAACCTTCTAAAGAGAAAGAAGCAAAAAAAGGTAAGAAAAAGAAGAAAAAAGAAGTAGTAGTAGAAATAGATGAGGACAAAATTTATGATCGCTTAGTACAGGTTACTTCTTTACAAGATGATGAGTATAGTCCAGTATTCAGTGCTGATGGTGATTTTATTTATTTTTCAGCAACTAACCCTGCTACAGAAAAAAGAAGTACATATAAAGTTAAATGGGATGGTAGCAAACCAAAATTAGTTAAAGGTGTAGCCAACGCAAGAAACTTTACTGAAAACAAAGGGAAAATTTACTTTACTTCAAAAGGAAGATTAGCTGAATTAAACACTAAGTCAGATAAAGTAACAAATTTACCTCACAGTGCTACGTATACTACCTATAGAGACAAAGTTTTTGAGCAGGTTTTTGAAGAAGGTATACGAGCATTAACCGCTGGTTTTTATGATCCAGAATTTCATGGGTATAATTGGAATGCCTTGGTAAAAAAATATAAGCCATGGGTATTGTCAGCAACTACACAACAAGATTACACGTATATGTTTAATTTGTTGTTAGGACAATTAAACGCGAGTCATATGGGCTACCGCGGTAGTACGCCAAGGAATACAAGTGATAAGATTGGAGTATTAGGATTAGAAGTAGAGAATACTAAAAAAGGAGTTAAGATTTCTTACGTGTTACCAAATTCAGTAGCAGATAAATCTACAAGTAAGTTAAAAGTAGGAGATATTATTACAGCTGTTAATGGAGAAGAAATTAAAAAGAATACAAATTTCTACAGCTTATTAAAGAATACACAATCAAAAGAAATTTTACTGAGTTTAGATAATGGTAAAGATGTCGTGTTACGTCCAGAAAGATCATTAAGAAGATTACAATATGAAGAGTGGATAGACTCTAGAAAGAAATTGGTAGATGAATATTCTAACGGTCAATTAGGATACATTCATATTCAAGGAATGAACATGCTAAGTTTTGAGCGTTTCGAACGTGAATTAAAAGCTAGCGGATATGGTAAAAAAGGAATTGTTATTGATGTACGATACAACGGTGGTGGTTGGACTACTGACCGATTAATGGCGGTGTTAAACGTAGATCAGCATGCGTATACTGTTCCGAGAGGAGCAGCAAAAAGCTTAAAAAATCATCAAAAATTCAAAGGAAATTATCCGTTTAATGAACGAGCTATTTTATCTGTAAACACGAAGCCAATGGTAGCTTTATGTAATGAAAATAGTTATTCAAATGCCGAAATTTTTTCACATGCTTTTAAAAACTTAGGTTTAGGAAAGTTAGTGGGGCAGCCAACTTTTGGGGCGGTAATTTCTACAGGAGGTAAACGTTTGCAAAACGGAATGATTCGTATGCCATTTAGAGCGTGGTATGTGAAAAAATCTGGAAAGAATATGGAGAACGAGGCTCCAGCAGTACCAGATTATTTAGTAAAAAATGCACCAGGTTGGAAAGATAGAGGAGAAGACGCTCAATTAAAGAAAGCAGTTGAGGTGTTGTTACAAGATATTAAGTAATAATAACTAAAAATAAGATCAAGCGTAGAGTTTAAACTCTGCGCTTTTTTTATTGCTATTTTTGCCAAATGATGCAGATTACAGAACAAGAATTGTTAGAGAAATTAAAGGTAAATTTTGGGTACGATAGTTTTCGTTTGGAACAACAAACTATTATCGAAAATATACTGGCAAAAAAAGATACGTTGGTTATTATGCCAACAGGAGGAGGGAAGTCTATTTGTTATCAATTACCTGCATTATTTTTTGAAGGAATTACCTTAGTGATTTCTCCATTAATAGCTTTAATGAAAGATCAAGTAGATAGTTTAAAAGCGAACGGAATTCCTGCTACCTTTTTCAATAGTAGTCAATCAACTGAAGAGCAAGAGCAGGTTTTTGAATCTGTAATACAGAATAAAATCAAACTGTTATATGTTGCGCCAGAGAGCTTGTCGTTATTACAAAACATACTAAATCAAACATATGTAAGTTGTATAGCTATTGATGAAGCGCACTGTATCTCTGCTTGGGGGCACGATTTCCGTCCTTCCTACAAACAATTAGCATTCCTAAAAAAATCGTTGCCAGAAGTTCCTATTGTGGCGTTAACAGCAACTGCTGATAAAGCCACACAACAGGATATTTTAGAGCAGTTAGCCGTTCCAAATGCGGCGCAATTTATTAGCTCTTTTAATAGAGAGAATATCGCATTAGAGGTGCGTCCTGCAAATGATAGAGTGCAGCAAATTATCAAATTTATTCAGAGAAGACCAAATGAAGCAGGAATTATTTATTGCTTGAGTAGAAAAGCTACTGAACAATTAGCAAAAAAGCTACAACAAAATAACATTAATGCTAAAGCTTACCATGCTGGATTACCTTTTGAGGAAAGAGCAAAAACACAAGAAGCATTTATAAAAGATGATTGTGAGGTAATTTGTGCTACGATTGCTTTTGGAATGGGAATTGATAAGTCGAATGTTCGATGGGTAATTCATTATAATATGCCCAAAAATATCGAGGGATATTATCAAGAAATTGGACGTTCTGGACGAGACGGATTGCCAGCGAATGCATTATTATTTCACAGTTACGCTGATGTTATTCAATTACGTCAATTTATAGAAAACACAGGGAATAAAGAAGTACAGGAGGCAAAATTAGAAAGGATGAAGCAATTCGCTGAAGCCACTGTTTGCCGAAGAAAAATATTATTGAGTTACTTTGGAGAATTGATAGAAGAAAATTGTGGAAACTGTGATGTCTGTAAGAATCCTCCCAAGTTTTTTGATGGAACAGTTATAGCTCAGAAAGGATTATCAGCTATTTATCGATTGCAAGGAAAAGAAGCAATGGGTATGGTGATTGACGTACTGAGAGGCGCAAAAAATGCCGCTGTATTAGATAAGAATTATCAAACGTTAAAAACGTATGGAGTAGGAGATGATATTTCATGGAGAGATTGGCAGCATTATTTAGTTCAGTTAACCAATCAAGGGTATTGTCAAATAGCCTTTCATTTAAACAACAGTTTGCAACTAACGGAGTTCTCAAATAAAGTACTTTTTGAAGGCGAAAAAGTACAATTAACAACTCCTGTAGAGTTTACAAAAGAAGTAAAAACAGCAATAAAAGAGAAAAAGAAAAAAGCAGTTAAGGATACGTTATTTGAACGTTTACGAAAGCTACGTTATCGTATTGCTCAAGAAGAAGATATTGCAGCATATTTAGTTTTTAATGATGCCACACTTAAAGAGATAGAAAACGAAAGACCACAATCTGACGAAGAGTTTTTAGCAATTAGTGGAGTAGGGCAACGAAAGTTGGAGGTATACGGAGCTGAATTTATGGAAGAGATTAAAACATTCTTAAGTGAGAAGAAAAGAACTAAAAAAGATACTACTTTAGAGACTTTTAAATTGTATAAAGAAGGTTTTACGGTCGAAGAAATTGCTGAAAATCGAGGATTAAAACCTACCACTATTTTTTCTCATTTATCTAAACTGTATTTAGAAGGAAAAGATGTGAGTTTAGACGAATTTATAGATGCAGATACCTTAGCACTCGTAGCAAATGCAAAAAAAGTTTTGAAAAACGAAACCGCTTTAAAACCGTATTTTGAGTTCTTAGGAGAACAAGTTTCGTATGAAAAAATACGAGTAGGGTTGACTATTTTACAAAGGAAGAGGTAAGTTATTAGGTATGAGTATAGAAAATTTCCCTACAGAAGCTAAGTCAGATGCAGTTTCAAAACTACAAGAGAGAATTAAAAGCCTTGAGGCTGAAATTGAAGCAATTGAATACAAATTGTTTCCTTTTGAGCAGTCGTTACGGAATGCGATTTCCGATTTGTTGATAGAGGAAAGAGAGCTAACTATTTTATATAAGGAACAAAAGAAAGCTAAGAAAGAGAGAAGGTTAGCACAAAAAAGAAAAGGTAAAAATTATAAGGAAGTTACTGATGTTGTTTATATTTCAAAAGAAACAGTAACACAAGAAAAAGTAAATCAAAAAGAGAAGAAAAGATTGTATAAGGAAGCTATGTTGTATGTGCATCCTGATAAATTTTCGATGCAAGAAAATGAACAACTAAAAGCAACTGAAACTACAACAAAACTTATTGAAATATACCAGAACGGAAGTTTAGAAGAGTTAGAAGCTTTTCATGCGCATATTTTTGGAGGTAATACGACTATATGTTTTGATAAAGATATTTCGCTAATTGAGCAAACAACTAATAGCACTACTTATTTAACAAAAGAAGTTGAGCGATTAGAAAAAGTATTGAATGAGTTATTAGGGAGTCATACGTATAAAGTTTTAACAACATACAAAAACCCTATGTCATTTGTAGAGGAATTGAAAGCCTATTACGATGATAGAATTTTTAAACTTCGTAAACGAACAAGAACAAAAAAATAAACCAGAGTTATTAATAACAACTCTGGCTTATGGTTGATTAAGAATTTTTTAATTCTTCCATTTCTTTAATGATATTGTCGAGCTTAGAAATAAGACTGTGATATAAAACTTTGGTTGAAATGGTATATACAAAATAACCAATCATTGCAGTAGCCATAGCCACCATAAGTCCAATCACTAAGATGCCTAAGAAGGAAGTTTCGCTAGAAATATAGTTCGATAAAAAGCTTTGTTCTTTTACCCCATAGGCCAATGCGAAAATTGATACAATGGCTAGGGGAATAGCAAAAATAAATAACTTTTTTGTGGCTTTAGATACCGAGTTAATTACACTTCTATAATTTTTTAAATACGTTAGGTTGTCAGATTTAACATCAATGGATTTAAATCTTTTTAACAATCTTGTATTAAAAAAGTACAAGCTTAAGATTAAAAAAGCGCCGTAAGCCGCAATAATAGTTTCAGATAAAAGGATACCCCCAATAACTACAATTCCTGCCATAGGAAGTAACCCTTTATTGTCAAACTCGTAGGTTCTTCTAATCTTATTAATGACTGATTTAGACTTCTGGTTGTATATATCGTTAACTTTTGGAGCGATTAATGATTGTTCATCAACAAAAGCTTCATTCCATCTTTTTTCAATTGATTTTTCCATCTAATAATATTTTTAATTGTTTTTTAATTCTGTTAATGCGTACTGCAATATTGTTAGCGCTAGTTCCAATAATTGCAGCAATTTCTTTGTAAGGATTTTCTTCTAAATGCAGTAAGATTATCGCTCTGTCGACTTCAGATAATTTTTTAATAGCATCGTATAACAAGTTTAAATCTTCGTTTTGAAAAGCTTTATTATCCTCCGATAAATTGGGAGTTTTCTCTAAAGAATATTCTTTTTTAGCATTTCTCTTCGCTAAGGTTAAACAAACATTTAGCGTAATTCGGTAAATCCAAGTAGACCATTTTGACTTATTCTGAAAAGCATCTCTACTTTTCCATATTTGTAAACAAGCCTCTTGATAAAAGTCTTCAAAATCTTCTTGAGAGTCCGTATAAGCTCTACATATTTTAATAATAATACCAGCATGTGGTAAAATGGATGTTATATAAAAATCGTTACTCAAAATTTGGTTTTCTTAATATGTATTCTGAAAAGTAAAATTATTACAAGAAATTAAATAAAAATTTAAAATATTTTATTTTCAGTAATTATTGAAAGTTTAATATTTTGTTATATATTTGTGATATGAAATTAGAAGACGCAAAATTAAAATACATTCATACATGGGGAAGTTTAGCTACTAGTTGGGGAATAAACAAAACGATGGCACAAGTACATGCGTTATTGTTAGTTTCAACAAAACCACTTTCTGCTGATGAAATTATGGAAACCTTAAAAATTTCTAGAGGTAATGTAAATATGAATGTTCGTGCTTTAATTGATTGGGGAATTGTAAGCAAAGAGTTTGTAGTAGGAGAGAGAAAAGAGTTTTTTGTGGCTGATAAAGATATCTGGGAATTGTTTAAGCAGGTAACAAAAGAGCGTAAAAAAAGAGAGATAGAGCCTGTTCTAAAAGTATTAAATGAATTGCAAGAAGATGTTAAAGAGAATTCAGAAGAAGCTGTAGCCTTTAAAAAAGTAATGAATGATTTATCGTCAGTTACGAATACTGTAAATGGTATTTTAGATAAAGCGATAAAAGCTGATGAGCATTGGTTGTTATCAAGCTTTACCAAAATGATAAAAAAGTAAAAAAATTTGCCTACAAACTTTCAAAAATTTCTGAAAATTTAATATGTATAAAAAATATATTCATATACTACTTACTTTATTAATAGCCAGTGTTTGGTTGATTAATGGACTCTTTTGTAAAATTTTTAATCTAGTTCCAAGGCATCAAGAAATAGTAGGAAAAATTGTAAGTAATAATTATTCAAGAGAATTAACCCTAATTATAGGCGGGTTAGAAGTGATAATGGTGGTATGGATTATATCAAACTATAGGTCAAAATTAAATGTAATAACACAGATTGTAATTGTTTCAATAATGAATGTAATTGAGTTTATGATTACTTCAGATATATTACTCTGGGGTAAGCTTAATATAGTTTTTGCTGCTTTGTTTGTATTTATAGTTTATATAAATGAATTTAAGTTAAACCCTAAAAATACTACAGCATGAAGGAGATACTAAAAAATCATCCATTTGCTGTTGAAGCATTTTTTGAAACTTCAATTGTTACAACTTTTGCAATGCCAAAGAAACATTTAGAAGACTTTATTCCTGAATGTTTGGATTTAGATACTTTTAATAATCAGTGGGCTTTTTTAGCAGTAGCTATGGTGCAAACTAAAAATTTGAGACCAAAAGGATTTCCGAAAATTTTAGGAAATGACTTCTTTTTAATTGGCTACCGCATTTTTGTGAGATATACCAATTCAAAAGGAAGAAAACTAAGGGGGCTGTATATTTTAAAATCGGAAACGAATAGTAAAAGAATGGAGATAGCCGGAAATTTATTTACTCATTATAACTATACAACTTCTGATATTGAGCAGACTAAACTAGATAGTAAAATAAGTATTAGCTCAAAAAAATCAGATTTTAAAATAGTGTTTGAGGATAAAGAAAGTGATGTGTCATTACCGAAATTTTCACCTTTTTCTGATTGGAAAGAAGCAAGGCGCTTTGCTGGGCCTTTACCATTTACTTTTACGTATAATGAACCTAAAAAAAAAGTATTAATTATTGAGGGGGTAAGAAATAATTGGAAACCAAAGCCTATTGAAATTGTCGATTATAATTTTTCATTTATAAAAGACCTTGGATTTAAAAATGTGAGAGTTGCTAACTCATTTATTATTAAAAACGTTCCATACTACTGGAAAAAAGGGAAAATTGAATTATGGAAATAAGAAGAAGAAAGTTTCAAGGAGTATTAAACATACTTAGTTTCAATAGGCATTTTTATTACATTGGCTTAATAGCTTTATTAATAGTTGTTTTGGGACACTATTTATTTAGCTATAATGATTACCTAAAGTGGTTTTTAGTTGTAATTATAATATATGGATTGTTAGCTCCCTTGCTAGTATCTGCTTATGTATATGATTTTTCGAAATACTATGATTTTAAGTGGGTAGATAATATCAACTTAAAGGGTAGTAATAATCTTGTAAATATTAACGCAGGTTTTGATGAGACTAGTTTCATTTTAAAAAATAAGTTTCAATCATCAAATTTGCAGGTTTTTGATTTTTATGATCAAACAAGGCATACTGAACAGGCTATAAAAAGAGCAAGAAAAGTGAGTAGGGTATATCCAGGTACTAAATCAATTAGTACGGGTAAAATACCACTAAAAGATTCATCTATTGATATTTTGTTTTTACTCTCGGCGGCTCATGAAGTGAGGTCTAATGAGGAGAAAGAGCTTCTTTTTAATGAGTGTTCTAGAGTTTTAAAAAAACAAGGAAAGATTTTGGTTGTAGAGCATTTGAGAGATTTACCTAATTTTTTAGCATTTTCAGTAGGGTTTATGCATTTCTTTTCAAAAAAAACTTGGAAAAGTGTATTTGATAAAGCTAACATTAAACTAGAAGAAGAGATAAAATTTACACCGTTTATGTCGGTTTTTGTTCTTGAAAAAATTAATAAAAAATAAAATTACTATGGAAGTTCATTTAAAGATTATTGGATATTTGTTAATGCTTTTAGCTTTAATACATGTTATTTTTCCTAAATATTTTAATTGGAAAGATGAGTTAAAGGATCTTAGCCTAATGAATAAACAAATGTTGATGGTTCATACTTTTTTTATTGCACTAACAGTGTTTTTAATGGGAAGTATTTTAGTGTTAGAAAGTAAAGAATTGATAGAGACAAACCTGGGAAGAAAAATCATACTTGGTTTTGCAGTTTTTTGGTCTATTAGATTATTTATACAATTATTTGTGTATTCTCCAGAGTTGTGGAGAGGTAAAAAATTTGAAACAGTTATTCACGTTTTTTTTACATGTTTTTGGGTATATATAAGTGCAGTAACTTGGAATATATGGTTTAATTAAAAATAGAATTATATGAGTTTTTTAAAAGCAGAATGGCGAAAATTGGTCATGGTGAATTATGAGGTTGATCCAGAAGTACTAAAAAATTATATACCTAAAGGAACTGAATTAGATTTTTATGAAAACAAATGTTACATAAGTGTTGTAGGGTTTATGTTTTTAAACACAAAGTTGTTAGGTGTAAAAGTTCCTTTTCACGTAAATTTTGAAGAAGTTAATCTTCGGTTTTATGTGAAAAGAGAAGGTAAAAGAGGGGTAGTCTTTATAAAAGAGATAGTACCAAAACCGGCAATCACATTAGTAGCAAATAAAATTTATAAGGAAAACTACCAAACATTACCCATGAAACACAGTTGGACTGAGAAAGAAGATATGTTTAAAGTGTCTTATCAATGGAAAATAAACCAAAAAAGGAATTCGGTTTCAGTTGAAAGTAAATCTAAATCAGTTTCGATAAAACCCTATACTGAAATTGAATTCATAACAGAGCATTATTGGGGATATGCTAAGGATAAAAGGAAAACCACTGAATATGAAGTAAAACACCCAACTTGGGAATATTATCCAGTAACAGATTACAACATAGATGTTGATTTTTCTGCTACTTATGGAGAGCACTTTTCTTTTTTACAGAGTCAAAAACCTAGCTCTGTATTTTTACTAGAAGGTTCTGAAATTAGTGTTGAAAACAAAACAGTTTTATAAATTCTTCTGAATGTATTTTGAAAACTAAACTGCTCTATAATTAATAAGTTACCTATTTATCACATTAGAAGTAGTTAAAGTTTTTCTCCTTTCTGCATGTTCAAGCACATACCTCATTCGTTTAATCTGTCCTTTGGTAAATACATTCATACATTTATCGTCAGTAAGGTTCATATAATTGTTTACAGGGGCAGGTTGTCCATCACAAGCTTTTGGAATTGCTCCATTGCAACCGTTAATGGAACTACTTACAGGTGGAGTGTCTTCAATAAAATCGTCATGATCATAACAAGGTTTTCCTTCAAGAACAGCTCCCCAAATATGTAACAAACCTAAAAAATGTCCCATTTCGTGGGTTAATGTTTTACCAAGGTTGAGCGCTCCAGTAACATCGGATTTCCCAAAGTGATGAACGTTAATTAAAATACCATCACCAATGGTTTTTAATTCATCCTCTATTCCAGATAAATCAGTTGAAGGAAAAGAAGCTGCACCAGCAAATGTGTTGGGAGGATACCCGCCATAAACCCAAATGTTGATATACTTATTAGGATTCCAATACCCAAATTCAGGAAGCCAATCAAATCTGTCTTTATCGCCTCTTACGGGAGTTTTATCGTAGTAATTGATACGATTAATTCCATCAGTTGGATTTCCGTTAGGGTCTATTTCAGCAAGTTTGAATTGAATAAAAGAATCACTACTAAGAGGAGAATTGTTTTCTCCTAAAGTTCCTGATACTCTTCTAAAGTCGTGATTTAAAGATTGAATTTGCTCTTTAATACGTTCGGTTGCTAGGTTAAAACCACCGCCTATATTTTCTCCATCATGTATTATGTGTACAACTACGGGTAAAGTATAGGGTTCTAAGTTGTCTAAAGGAGGTTCAGGTAAATTACCTTTTTCGTCGCTACTACAAGAAAATAATAGAAGAGAAAGAATAGTAAATAAGAATATTTTTTTCATAGAATTATTGGAGTTTTATTAAGCTGTTATTGGTTAGATAATGAATAGTGCATAAGGTTGCGTGTAAAGTTTTTATTTAACGTTTTATTATTTTAAAATAAAAATTTAAGAAGTAGAAATTCTTTTGCAAGAAAAGGAACAATAAAAAGTACTAAAAAAAGCCTCGCTTAGAGAATTAAGTGAGACTATATAGTGATTTACCCTAAAGGGATATGAATATTTTTTGACTAATTGATAGATAGAAGAGTTACCTCAAATATTAGAACAGCTCCTGGAGGTACGGTAAGTGACCCTGTATCTCCATAAGCAAGCTTAGATGGGATAATTAGAGAAACATTACCTCCTTCTTTAAGATACTGAATACCTTCACTAAATCCAGGAATAACTTTAGTAAGATTAAAATCGACTTCATCATCTTCTCCAAAGACTTCTCCGCTTAAAAAATATCCTTTATAATTAACTGTAACATTAGAGTCATAAGTAGGAGAACTACCCCTACCTTCATTCTCTATAATATAGTACAAACCAGTTTCACTCTTTTCGGCTGTTAAGTTGTTTTCTGTAAGATATTTCTGAATGTTTACCTCGTTCATAGCATCGTAGTCGATGTCTTCTTCAGGATCTGAAGAGTTGCTAGAACAGGAAAAAGAAAGTATAGCAATAAATAAATATAAAATTTTTCTCATGGTTATTTTTTATGGGCAAAAATAAAAGATTTATTAAAACAAAAAAAAGCCTCACAGAAATCTCTATGAGGCTTTAAATATTTATCTAAAGGCATTGCCTTTTACATGTTTCGTCTGTATTGACCACCTACTTCAAATAACGAAGAAGTAATTTGACCTAATGAGCAAACTTTGGTAGCATCCATTAATTTTTCAAAAAGGTTTTGATTATTAATGGCGGCATTTTGCATTTCAGTTAAAAGCTGTTCTATTTTATCTTCATGTGCTTTGTTTAAACTCTCTTTTGTTTTGATTTGGAATTGTTTTTCTTCTTCTGTAGCACGAATAACTTCTTGTGGAGTTACTGTTGGAGAACCTTTAGAACTTAAGAAAGTGTTTACTCCAATAATAGGGAATTCACCTGTATGTTTTAAGGTTTCGTAGTATAAACTCTCTTCTTGAATTTTAGAACGTTGATACATGGTCTCCATCGCACCTAATACACCGCCACGTTCTGTGATTCTATCGAACTCAGTTAATACAGCTTCTTCAACTAAATCGGTTAACTCTTCAATAATAAATGAACCTTGAATTGGATTTTCGTTTTTAGCTAATCCTAATTCTTTATTAATGATTAACTGAATTGCCATAGCACGACGTACAGATTCTTCTGTAGGCGTAGTAATCGCTTCGTCATAGGCATTCGTATGTAACGAGTTACAGTTATCGTAAATAGCATATAGTGCCTGTAAGGTTGTACGAATATCGTTAAAATCAATTTCTTGTGCGTGTAATGAACGACCTGAAGTTTGAATATGATATTTCAACATTTGTGCACGTGCGTTTGCTCCGTATTTATATTTTAAAGCTTTCGCCCAAATTTTACGAGCTACACGACCAATAACCGCATATTCAGGGTCAATACCATTTGAGAAGAAGAACGATAAGTTTGGTCCAAACTTATTAATATCCATTCCTCTAGATAAATAATATTCTACATAGGTAAATCCGTTAGCCAACGTTAAGGCTAATTGCGTAATTGGATTCGCACCCGCTTCAGCAATATGATACCCAGAGATAGAAACCGAATAGAAGTTTCTAACATTTTTCTCAATAAAGTATTCTTGAACATCTCCCATTAAACGCAAAGCAAATTCCGTAGAGAAGATACAAGTATTTTGTGCTTGGTCTTCTTTTAAAATATCTGCTTGAACCGTACCACGCACTTGTGCTAAGGTGTTTGCTTTAATCTCGGCATATACATCCGAAGGTAAAATTTGATCACCTGTAATACCTAAAAGTAGTAACCCTAATCCGTCATTACCTTCTGGTAAATCACCATTGTATTTTGGTCTGTCAATTCCTTTGTCGTCGTATAATTCTTTAAGTTTTGCTTCAACTTTTTTCTCTAACTTATGCTCTTTGATGTATTTCTCACAATTCTGATCGATCGCTGCATTCATAAAGAATCCTAATAACATCGGAGCAGGACCGTTGATGGTCATAGAAACCGAAGTCATAGCATGACTTAAATCGAAACCAGAGTATAATTTTTTAGCATCATCTAAACAACAAATAGAAACTCCTGCATTACCAATTTTACCATAAATATCAGGTCTGTGTCCTGGATCGTTACCATAAAGTGTTACACTATCAAAAGCAGTAGATAAACGCTTTGCAGGCATTCCTAAACTTACATAATGAAAACGACGATTGGTACGTTCTGGTCCACCTTCACCGGCAAACATACGAGTTGGATCTTCTCCTGTACGTTTAAACGGATATAATCCTGAAGCATATGGGAATTCTCCTGGAACATTTTCTTGTAAATTCCAGCGTAACAAATCACCCCAAGCTTGGTATTTTGGTAAAGCTACTTTCGGAATTTGTGTGTGAGAAAGAGACTCCGTATGTGTTTCTATTTTAATTTCCTTATCACGTACTTTAAATGAGTAAATAGGATCTTTGTATTTTTTTACTTTTTCTTGCCAGTTTAAAATAACTTTCCAGTTATGTGGATCAAGATTTAATTTTACTTTATCAAATTGAGCAAATAATAATTTTACAAATGGTTGCTCTTCCTCTTGAACTTGCTTCTGAATTTCATCTTGGTCAATTCCGTTTTTAGTAAGGAATGATTCTGTTACTTCGTTTGGAATAACAGATAAGATGGTTTGATAGATTCCGTATAGTTTCTGAGCTACTTTTTCTTGCTCATCAACTTTTTTATCGTAAGCGCGGTTGTTTTCTGAGATTTCAGATAAATAGCGCGTTCTACTTGGTGGAATTACAAATATCTTTTCAGACATTTCTTTCGTAATTTCAAAAGTAGATTGTAAATCGGATCCAGTTTTTTCAACTAGTTTATCCATAATCGCTTTATACAACGAATTCATTCCTGGATCGTTGAACTGAGAAGCAATGGTTCCAAAAACAGGCATGTCATCCATATGAACATCCCATAAATTGTTGTTACGCATGTATTGCTTTTTTACATCACGTAAGGCATCCAAAGCTCCTCTTTTATCAAATTTGTTAATAGCTACTAAATCTGCAAAATCAAGCATGTCGATTTTTTCTAACTGTGTAGCCGCACCAAATTCAGGTGTCATTACATATAACGAAGTATCAGAGTGCTCAATAATTTCAGTATCTGATTGTCCAATACCTGAAGTTTCTAAAATAATTAAATCAAATTCTGCAGCTTTTAAAACTTCAACCGCTTCATTTACATATTTAGATAAAGCTAAGTTTGATTGACGAGTTGCTAACGAACGCATATACACACGTTCATTGTTAATAGCATTCATACGAATACGGTCACCCAATAAAGCTCCTCCTGTTTTTCTTTTTGATGGATCTACAGAGATTAATCCGATAGTTTTTTCTGGAAAATCAATTAAGAAACGACGAACTAATTCGTCCACTAAACTCGATTTACCAGCACCACCTGTACCTGTAATTCCTAAAACAGGGGTTTTAGAATTTTTATTTTTTTCGTGAATAGCATCTAAAGCGTCTTTAGCAACTTCTGGGAAGTTTTCCGCAGCAGAAATTACACGTGCAATACTACCAACTTCTTTATCCGCTAATTTGTTTACTTCACCATTTAGTGAATCTCCGATAGCAAAGTCTGATTGTTGAACTAAATCGTTAATCATTCCTTGTAATCCTAATTCACGACCATCATCAGGTGAATAAATACGAGTAATTCCGTAGTCCATCAATTCTTTGATTTCCTCAGGTAGAATTACTCCACCGCCGCCACCAAATATTTTAATATGTCCAGCTCCTTTTTCTTGCAATAAATCGTACATGTACTTAAAGTACTCATTATGCCCACCTTGATACGAAGTCATAGCAATAGCATTCGCATCCTCTTGAATAGCACAGTTAACCACTTCTTCCACACTTCTATCATGCCCTAAGTGAATTACTTCAACCCCGGTAGATTGAATAATTCGGCGCATAATATTAATGGCAGCATCGTGTCCATCAAATAGAGAAGCCGCAGTTACAATTCGTACTTTGTGTTTAGGTTTATAGGGAGTTATTTGTTCCATTCGTAAATTGTCTTAATTTTCGGGTACGCAATTTACGGAAATCTTAAAAAATAGCAGGATGTTTTAACAATTATAAATAGGATAGGAATGCCCACCTTTTTCGAGTAGTGATATAATCTAAATTATGTTCGTTTTTATAGGCTTCTCGCTCAAAACTTAAATTACTATAAGCTTTTGAAGTGTTACGGTAAATTAATAGCTTGATAAACCACTCTAAAAAATAAAATAGATAGAAGAAAACAATCAATAATTCTAATTGTTGTTTTAAATGAATTTTTTCATGGTTTATTAAAACAGGATCACCTTTTAAATCTTCTCTTTTTAAAAAGATAAAAGGATACAATGTCATTCCAGAAAATCCTTTTGGTATTATATGTTTTGAAATAAATATCATAAGCCTGTTCATGCAATAAACTTACCAAAGGTACAATTTATTGTTAGCACAACAGAAAAAGTACAAAAAGAAGAAAAATTTATACTTTTTAAAGATGGAGTTTTTAACTGTATAAACTTATATTTGTGCAAACTTCAAAGAAGATGGATTTTTTAACTTTAAAATATAAAAAGAGGATTGAAGCTCAGTATCACAGAGCAGACATCCGTTATCCATAGTTTCTTCATTTTTACGATTATCAACAGATTTAAAATTAATAAGTTTTCATCTTTTACTGGAAACTAAAAACCGTATAAAATGACTTTTAAAGAACAAATAAAACAAGGAATACCAACTACATTACCTCCAAAAAAGGAGTATGATACTACGATAAACCACGCACCAAAACGTAAGGAAATTTTAACTGAAGAAGAAAAGAAGTTAGCTTTACGTAATGCATTGCGTTATTTTGATAAAAAACATCACGAAGAATTATTACCTGAATTTGCTGAAGAACTAGAGAAGTACGGACGAATTTATATGTATCGTTTCCGTCCTGATTATAAAATGTACGCGCGTCCTATTGAAGAGTATCCAGGGAAATCTGAGCAAGCGAAGGCTATTATGGTAATGATTCAAAACAATTTGGATTATGCAGTAGCACAGCATCCTCACGAATTAATTACTTACGGTGGTAATGGAGCAGTATTTTCTAACTGGGCACAGTATTTACTAACGATGCAATATTTGTCGCAGATGACAAATAAGCAAACTTTAGTTATGTATTCAGGTCATCCAATGGGATTATTTCCTTCGCATAAAGATGCTCCGAGAGTGGTTGTAACTAACGGAATGATGATTCCTAATTACTCGAAACCAGATGATTGGGAAAAGTTCAACGCTATAGGAGTTACACAATATGGGCAAATGACTGCAGGAAGTTACATGTACATTGGTCCGCAAGGAATTGTTCATGGAACAACCATTACTGTACTAAACGGATTCCGTAAGATTAAAAAAGAACCTAAAGGAAATTTATTTGTTACTGCAGGTTTAGGAGGAATGAGTGGTGCGCAACCAAAAGCAGGAAATATAGCTGGTTGTATTACTGTTTGTGCTGAGGTAAACCCGAAAATCACACAGGTTCGTTTAGAACAAGGTTGGATTGATGAAAAAATTACCGATTTAGATGAATTGGTAGCACGTGTTAGAAAAGCAAAAGAAAATAAAGAAGTAGTTTCGTTAGCATACTTAGGAAATGTAGTGGATGTTTGGGAAAAGTTTGCTGAAGAAGATGTGTATATCGATTTAGGTTCAGATCAAACATCACTACACAATCCTTGGGCAGGAGGTTACTACCCAGCTGATATTTCGTTTGAAGAGTCAAATGAAATGATGGCTAACAATCCTGAATTATTTAAAGAAAAAGTACAAGAAACCTTACGTCGTCATGCAAAAGCGATTAATAAGCATACTGAAAAAGGAACTTATTTCTTTGATTACGGTAATGCATTTTTATTAGAAGCGAGTAGAGCTGGAGCAGATGTAATGAATCCGAATCCGACTTTAGGAAGAGAGTTTAAGTATCCTAGTTATGTACAAGATATCATGGGACCTATGTGTTTTGATTATGGTTTTGGTCCGTTTCGTTGGGTATGTGCTTCAGGAAATCCAGAAGATTTAGCCAAAACAGACGCTATTGCGTGTAAAGTGTTGGAGAAAATCAAGAAAAAATCTCCAGAAGAAATCCAACAACAGATGGCGGATAATATTCAGTGGATTAAAGGAGCACAAGAAAATAAGTTAGTAGTAGGCTCACAAGCACGTATCTTGTATGCAGATGCTGAAGGACGTATGAAAATAGCAGAAGCTTTTAATAAAGCTATTAAGAAAGGGAAGATAGGTCCAGTAGTGCTAGGTCGTGATCATCACGATGTTTCTGGAACCGATTCGCCTTATCGCGAAACTTCTAATATTTATGATGGATCTCGCTTTACAGCAGATATGGCGATTCATAATGTAATAGGTGATAGTTTTAGAGGAGCTACCTGGGTTTCAATCCACAACGGTGGTGGAGTAGGATGGGGAGAAGTTATTAATGGTGGATTTGGCATGCTTCTTGATGGTTCTAAAGATGCATCAAGACGTTTAAAATCAATGCTTTTCTGGGATGTAAATAACGGAATAGCACGACGTAGTTGGGCACGAAATAACGAAGCTGTTTTTGCTATTAAACGTGCCATGGAAGCTGAAAAGAAGTTAAAAGTAACACTTCCTAACTTAGTAGATGATGCATTATTAGAAAATATGTAAACTCTAAGAAAATGAAAAATTTAAAATTACTTTTTTTGCCAATTATAGCTTTACTAATTACTTCATGTAGTTCAGTAAGAGTAGTAACTGATTACGATACACAAACTGATTTTAATCAGTACAAAACATTTGCATTTTATAAGACAGGGATTGACAAAGCTCCAATTTCTGATTTAGATAAAAAACGTATTATGCGTGCTATTGAAGCAGAGTTGATGGCTAAAGGAATGACAAAATCAGCTACACCAGATGTTTTAGTGAGTTTGTTTACTAAATCTCGTGAACGTATAAATGTAAACGATAATTATTATGGAGGGTTTTATTATCCATGGTATTATGGGCAAAGCCCTGTAACTGTTTCTCAATATACTGAAGGAACATTATTTGTTGATTTATTAGATGCTCAAAAGAAAGAATTGGTATGGCAGGGAATAGGTACTGGTGCTTTAAGTACAAGTAGTGTAGAACGAAAAGAAGCTCGTGTTAAAGAGTTTGTAGGTGAGATTATGGCGGAGTATCCTCCTAATGCTAAAAAGTAAGATTTAATTTTTATTAAAGATTAATATAAATACGTTAAGCAGGAATATAAAACCTGTTTAACGTATTTTTTTATGATATTTGTAACATGAGAAATAAGATATTAAAACCTACTCCTGATGAATATTATACTAATGAACAAGGGTATAGGGTTTTTAAAGAGGCATACCATTTACGACGAGGATATTGTTGTAAAAGTGGATGTAAACACTGTCCGTATGGATATGATAAAAATACGGATAGCTTCAAATAAATGTGACAATAATCAGTTTATTGTTTCTAAAAGATAAATAAAATCAAACAAGTAAATATGAAAAAAATTACAATATTCTTTATTGCACTTACTTTTATGGGATGTGCAGAATTACAAAAAGTGGTAAATCAATTACCACAAGGTGGAGTATTATCACAAAGTCAAATAGGTAATGGCTTACGTCAAGCTTTAGATAATGGTATTCAGCATCAGGTAACTAAGTTAACTTCAAAAGATGGATTTTATAAAAATAATTTGGTAAAAATTTTACTACCAGAAGAGTTACAAGCAGTTGATAGAGGTTTGAGAAAAATAGGTTTAGGGAATTTAGCTGATGAGGGTTTAAAAGCAATTAATAGAACTGCTGAAGATGCTGTAAAAACAGCAACACCAATTTTTATAAATGCAGTTAAGGAAATCACCTTTGCAGACGCAAAAAATATTTTATTAGGAGCTGATAATGCTGCAACTTCTTATTTAGAAGGGAAAACAACATCGGCTTTGTATAGTGAGTTTAACCCAGTGATTAAAAATTCTTTTGCTAAGGTAGGAGCTGATAAAATTTGGTCAAACTTAATCTCAAAATACAACAGTATTCCATTCGTGAAAAAGGTAAATCCAGATTTAACAGACTACGTAACTACTGAAGCATTAGAAGGAGTGTTTACAATGATTGCTGTTGAAGAGAAAGGTATACGTAATAAAGTAGGTTTGCGTGATACGGCATTATTACGTCAGGTATTTGCATTACAGGACAACAGATAGATTATAATTGCTTACTAGCGATTTTTTCAAAAAAGGACTTTCTAAAGGTATTACCAATAGGAAGTTCTTTTTTTTGTATCCATAACGAATCGTTTTCTATTTTATCAATAGCTCTAATTGAAATAATATATGATTTATGTATTTGAATAAAATTATTTTCAGGTAAACTACTTACTAAGCTTTTTAAGGTGCTGTAGGTAATGATTCGTTCATTTTTTAGGTAAACTGAAGCATAGTTTTTTAGACCTTCAATAAAGAGAACATCATCTAGGAAAACTTTAGAAAACTTGTTTTTTCCATCTGTTTTTAAGAAAAAATACTTTTCTTCAACTCTTGAAATTTTTTTGTCATAAGAATTTGTTGTTTTTTTATGAGCTTTTAAAACGGCTTTATATAAACGATCAAAGTCAAAAGGTTTTAGTAAATAATCTAGAGCAGAAACATCGTAACTTTCTAGGGCAAATTGAGGATAAGCAGTAGTAAAAATGATGTTGGTTTTATTGGTTATAATTTTTGATAATTGAATACCAGTAATCTCTGGCATTTGAATATCTAAAAAAACCAAATCAATAATTCCTTTTTCTATTTCTATTAAAGCTTCCAATGGATTTGAATAAGTGTTTTTTACTTCTAGAAAAGGAATCTTAGCTACATATTTTTCTATCAAGCGAATAGCTGGCGGTTCATCATCAATAATTATACAGGTTAGTTGTTTACTCATAAAGGAAGTTGTAAGTGGGCGTTGAAAATGTTATTACTTTGCTGAAAAGTTAGTGAAAAATTGTCATTATACAGAACTTCCAATCTCTTTCGAATATTTTCAGTTCCAATGCCAGTTTCCATATACTTTTCAGAAGTACTTGTGTAATTTTCTGAGTTAACTAACAAATCGATGTCATTAATGGTTATGACTATTTTTGCAGGTTTATTAGGGTTGTTTATAATTCCATGCTTACAAACATTTTCAACAAAATTAATTAAAATTAATGAAGGTATTTTATGGTTTTTAAGGTTTCCATTAACAATAAAATTAACATGAAAATTATTTTCATACCTACGTTTAAAGAAGTGTAAGTAGTCGTTAATAAATTGAACTTCTTTTTCTAGTAAAACGAAATCTTCAGATGTTTCATAAGTAACATAACGTAATAGTTGAGAGAGTTTTAAAATATCATTAGCGGTTTCAGGTTTTTCATCGTACAATTCTACATAAAAACTATTAAGTACATTAAATAAAAAATGTGGACTAATTTGCGATTTTAAAGTTGCTAATTGTGCTTGTTGATGTTTTATTTCTAATAAATGAAGTTTGTCCTTATTATCTCTATATCTAAAAAATAGATACAGTAAGGTACTGTATAAAGAAGCTTTAAAACTAAAGATAAAGCTGTCAAAAAAGTAGGTGAAAATTATGCTTTGATCATTAATATTGTAATTATTGATGTTGAATAATATGGGAGATAAAACTTCTTCTAGTAAAAAACGAATTCCTGCAAAAACAAAAACCATAAAAATAACCGAAGCTCCAAATAGTATATACTTTTTCGTATTAAAAAGACGAGGGAGTAAATAATAATAGTTAACAAAATATACCGTAAAAAAACTAATGCTGAATGTTAGTGTAAAAAGAAGGGAGTAACTTATAGGTAACCTGTTGGATGAGGTAAAAAAATCCCATCCAAAATCTAATAAAATTAGTAGCGCTATAATAAGTAAGTTGTATTTTAATTCTTTTGAAAACTTCATGATTCAAAAATAAGTGGAATATTCTTTAAGGGATTAAAAATAGGACAAATGAATGTTTTGTTATTACAAAAGCATGTTTTTATAAAACTAACATGAATTTTTTGTTAAAAGAAACTGTTTGTGTAAAAGAAACTGGAGTTGGTGTAATAAAAACTAATAGGCTGAATTAACAATGTATTCTTGTGTAGAATTTTAAAAACCAAAAAATGAAAAAATATTTAGCATTATTATTAGGAACATTGTTGCAGTTTTCTTGTCAAAATAAAGATGAAAAACTACTAGATAAAGATCAGACTGTTTTAAAACCCTATGCATCTTATTACCCAAGTAATAAAACCAAAGTGTTAGTGGTTGGAACCTTTCATTTTTCTTATCCAGGATTAGACTATACTAAAACTAAAGAAAGTGATAAAATAGATGTATTGAAGGAACCAAAAAAATCTGAAGTAACAGAATTAGTAGAGTATATCAAAAAGTTTAAACCAACTAAAGTAGCTATTGAAGCAAAACCAAGTTGGAACATGAATAAAAGATATAAAGAATATAAAAAAGGAGCACATAGGAACGTTAGAGGTGAAGATTATCAGTTAGGAATGCGTATAGCAAATGATTTTAACTTAGATACTATTTATTCTATAGATGCAAATACACTAAGTAGTGATTTGTCTAAATTAAATCCTAAGTTCATGGAAGAATTATCGAAAGATTATGATTTTAAATCTGAGGATCCTTATAGTAAAATGGTTCAAAAATCATTTGACGAGGACGCAAAAATGCCTTCTAAAGTAAATTTGTTAGAATATTTTAAACACATGAATTCTATTGAGGGACACAAAAATAACTACGGAGCTTATTTAGTTGGAGATTTTAAATTAGATGATAATAGAGGAGCAGACTTTTTATCTATTTGGTGGTATAACCGTAACCTTCGAATCTTTAGAAATATTCAGAAAATAGATCATACAAATGAAGACAGAGTTTTGGTAATCATTGGTAATGGTCATGCGTCATTATTAAGGCATATGATAGAGTATTCGCCAGAATATGAGTTTGTAGAGTTTGGTAGTTTATAGGAGATTATTTTAAATAAAAAAGGGTTTTTCCCTTTTTTATTATTTTTAGATAGTTATATGTTATTGCAAATCAAATAAATATGTATATTTATAATCCGTGTTAACCCAATTAGAAATGTCTAGAATTAATCAATTACGAAGATATAGAAAACATCTTGAAGAAAGATACCGTAGATTGGTTGAGACTGCTAACGATTATAAGTATGAAGATGAGTGTAAAAGTGATCGCTCTGCATTCAAAGCAATGAAGATATTAGAAAAGCTAAATAGAATAAAATATTTAGATGAAGATATGTCAAATCCTGTTGTGTAACTCCTTAAAGTAATCAAAAGCTTTTAACAACCTACTACCGTACCAAGAAAAGTATTCACCGTCAACTAAGATAGGAGTGGAGTTACTTATGTGTTCTTTTATTTCAATAATATGCTTTTCTTTAAAAGGGAAGGGTTCAGAAGACAATAAAATCAATTTTGTTTTTTTATTCTGGATATCTTCTATATCAACTTCAGGATATCTCTCTTCGTTAGCATAAACATTTTCAAACCTATTTAGTTCCAGTAGATGGTTAATGAATGTGTTATTCGCAGCTACCATCCAGGGATTTCTCCAAATAAAATAAGCTACTTTAGTGTTTTTTTTGTTTGCAACAAATTTTTTAAAATCTATTATTTTAGACTTTAAGACACTAATCATTTTGTTAGCTTCAGCTTGTTTTTCAAAAAAGCTTCCGTATAAAGAAATCAATTCTAAAGAATCAGTAAGTGTAAAAATATCAGAAACATGGGTAAAAGCTATTTGTTGACAAGCTTCAACTATTTCTTTAGTATTTTCTTCCTTATTACAAAGAATAATATCAGGTTGAAGCTCTTTTATTTTGTCAATTTTTATGTTTTTGGTACCACCAACAATGGTTTTTGTTTTTGTTAAGTGTGTTGGATGAATACAAAACTTTGTTACGCCTAAAATATTCTCTTCAAGTCCTAAATCAACTAAAAGTTCTGTTTGACTTGGAACTAAAGAAATGATTTTTTTATATTTTTTATCAATGCTCATTAAGCAAAAATAAGGATTCAAAAAGAAAGGTTTATTATTTAACTCCCATAAGTTCTTGAAAGTCTTTTTTGTAGCTTTTACTTACTCTGAAGGTTTTATTATCGTTAATTTTTACATCTGTTTCACCATAATTAGAGGTGATGATTTCATCAATAAAATTAGAGTTAATTATTGTAGATCTATGTATTCTAACAAAAAGGTTTGAGTTTAATCTTTTAATGATGCTAGATAAAGACTCTCTTAGTAAGTATTTTTTGTTATCAGTGGTAAAAATTTCTACATAATAACCAGAGGCAGAGATATACTTAATAGAGTTTCGCTCTAAGAAAATTATCTTATTTCCTGATTTAATATTAATTTTAGTACCCTTTACTGGCATTTCAATAGGAGTCTTCTCTTTTACAAGGTCTAAGATGTTGTCTAAATCTGAAAGCTTTTCTATTTTTTTATAATCGATAACCTTTTTAATTGAAGCATAAAAGCGATCTTCTTTTAATGGTTTTAAAAGATAGTCAAAAGCAAAATAATCAAAGGCTTTTACAGCGTGTTCATTTGAAGAAGCTGTGAAAATAAAAATAGGCTTATTTGGGAGGGTGATTTTCTCTATAATATCAAACCCTGTCATATTGTTAATCTTTGTGTCAAGGTAAACAACATCTGGATTTAGAATGTTGATTTTTTTTATAGCATCTAAACCGTTAGAGCATTCACCAACAATATTTATAAAACTATAGTCGCTCACTAATTTTTTAAACCTAGATCGAGCAGTTTTTTCGTCGTCAACGATTAGAATTGATATTTTCATTTACATTTTGTTTTCCAATAACTATAACAGCCATATAAGGGGTTCCCCTAATAAAGTTCTTGTCTAACTGTAGTTAAAATTTTGTTAAAACTAGAGTTTTTTGTTAAAGTTAGATTGGTAATTATTAAAAGGTAGTTGAAGGAGACTGCTTTATTAATAATTAGTTGATTAATGCTGCAAAAATAATGAAGAAAACCTTCTGAGTAAAAGGAAATCACCATGTTTTAAAAAAAATAACATTAATTAATAATAACCTTTTAACATGTTAAATGCTGTTAACTTCTTAAAATTGTTTTTTCACATCAAATTAAAGGTTGTTAACTTCAAATAGGTGTTAACAAAAACTTATAGACTTTAGATTTACAACTGTTAATTAATAAAAATTTAATAATTTATGAATCTACATTGGAAAAATGTAATCTGTGTATTCTTCTTTTTCGGTTTTTTACTGAATATGAGTGCACAGGAGAAAAAAATCACTGGAGTGGTGTCTGATAGTGCAGGACCTTTACCTGGTGTAAATGTAATTTTAAAAGGTACGACCATAGGTACTGAAACAGACTTTGATGGTAAGTATTCATTAAAAGCAAAGATAGGAGATGTTTTAGTTTTTAGTTTTGTAGGGATGCAAGTAACTGAAAGAACTGTGGGAGTAGCTTCTGAGTTAAATGTTTTAATGAAAGAAGATACTAATCTATTAGAAGAAGTAGTTGTCGTTGGTTATGGAACATCAACTAAACAATCTTTTTCTGGAAGTGCAAAGGTTGTAAAAGCAGCAGAGCTAGAGAAAAAGAGTGTAGCTAATGTTTCACAAGCTTTGGCAGGAGAGATAGCAGGAGTTAATGTAATTAATACTTCTGGTCAACCAGGAACAGTTGCTACAATTCGTATTAGAGGATTTGGTTCTGTAAATGGAAATAGAGATCCATTGTATGTAGTTGATGGTGTGCCTTTTTCTGGCTCAATAAATTCTATTAACCCATCAGATATAGCTTCTACTACTGTGTTAAAGGATGCTACAGCTACAGCTATCTATGGATCTAGAGGGGCTAATGGAGTTGTTTTATTAACAACAAAGTCAGGAAAGTTAGGTGCTGCCTCTATAGAAGTAGATTTTAAAACTGGTGTTAATTTTCAGTTATTACCTAGATATGATGTTATCAAGTCTCCAGATGAATATATAGAGTTGTCTTGGCAAGCAATGGGAAACAGAACGTTAGAGTTTAATCCGGCTAACGATGCAGTGGCTTATGCTAATCAATATTTATTTTCTGATAGGGGGATTGACCCAAAATATAATTTTTACAATACTAATGATGTATCTGAAATAATTGATCCTACAACTGGAAAAGTAAGATCAAATGTTAAAAGAAAATATTCTCCAGAGAATTGGTCAGATTATGGTTTTCAACCAGCTATAAGAACTGAAGCTAACTTAAAAATGAGTGGAGGAAATGAAAAAACTAAATATTTTAGTTCTTTTGGATATCTAGATGATCAAGGGTACTTAGTTAATTCAGGTTATAAGCGTTACGCAACTAGATTAAATTTAACACATAAGCCAAAAGATTGGTTAACAGCAAATGTTAATGTAGGTTATACTTTAGGAAAAACAATAGCAAACGGACAAGCAGAAGATTCAGGGAGTATTTTTTGGTTTGTAGATAATATTCCATCTATTTATCCTTTATTTTTAAGAGATGATGAGGGTAATTTAGTTTCAGATACTAAGTATGGAGGAAATCAATATGACTATGGTTTAGATAGAGGTTTTGGAGGATTAACAAATGCAATTGCTGGAGCTAATTATGATTCTATAGGAAATAATCGTAATTCATTAAATGGTAATTTCTCATTTAAAATTGATTTAGCAGAAGGGTTGGTTTTTGAAACTCAATATGGAGCACAGTACTATAGTAGAGAGGCTAATACAGTAAGGAACCCTTTTTATGGTTCTGCTGAAAGCCAAGATGGAAGTTTATTTAAGACAACATCAAGTGCTCTTACTCAGAATTTTTTAAATATTTTTAGATATAACAAAAGCTTTGGTAATCATAACTTATCGGCATTGTTAGCTCATGAAACAAACCAAAGAGAGTTTAGTACATCAAGCATTAGTAAAAATAAAGTTGTAAACTTATATAATGGTTTAACAGATCTTAATAACTATGTAGTTAACTCATCATTAGCAACAGGTTACACAACTAAAACAGCTTTAGAAAGTTTTTTTGGACAGGTTAATTATAATTTTAATGGGAAATATTACTTAACAGGATCATTAAGAAGAGATGGTTCATCTAGATTTGCTAATGACAAATGGGGAACATTTGGATCTGTAGGAGGATCGTGGGTAATGTCTAGAGAATCTTTTATGTCTAATGTTAGTTTTATTAATTTCTTAAAATTAAAAGCTAGTTATGGTGTACTTGGGGATCAAGCAGGAGTTGATGTTTATTCAGGACAGAATACCTATACTATTGGTAACTTAGGAGGAGAGATTTCATTAATCCCAAGAGCTATTCAAAATCCAAGTTTAACATGGGAGACTTCTAAAATGTTTCAAACAGGTTTAGAGTTTACCATTTTTGATAATAGAATAGATGGTTCTGTAGACTATTACATTAAAAATACTGATGATTTAATTTTCGAAAGAGGAATTGCGCCTTCTACAGGAAACGCATTAATAGATGTGAATGATGGGGCTTTAAGAAATGCAGGATTAGAGTTCGATTTAACTGCTCATTTAATAGCTAAAGAGAATTATAAATTAGATTTTTCTATAAATGGAGAAATGTTAAATAATGAATTAACTTCAATGCCTATTGAACCATCTACGGGGGAGCCAAAAGTTATTGATATTGATGGGGTATATGGACGTTCAAAAGGACATAGTTTATTTGATTTCTACACAAGAGAATGGGTAGGGGTCAATAAAGATAATGGTTATCCCTTATGGAATCAATATTATTATGATGCTAATAAAAATGGAATTGTAGATGAAGGAGAAGGAATTAAAAGTTTAGCAGAATATCGAAAAGCAAACCCAAATAACGCTATTAGTAAAACAACTACTAGTATTTATAGTGACGCTACAGAAAAGTATATAGGTAAATCTGTTATTCCTAAAATCAGAGGAGCGTTTAAATTAAATGCTAAAATTTATGACTTTAGTATAAGTACACAGTTTGGTTATAGTTTAGGAGGATATTCTTATGATGGGGTATATGCAGGTTTAATGGCTAATGATCAGATAGGTTCAGGTAATTGGCATACTGACATTAGAAATAGTTGGAAAGAACCAGGTCAAATTACTGATGTACCCAAGCTCGTTAGTAATATAAACCCTCAAGTAAATTCTCGATCTTCTCGTTTTATTACTTCTTCTGATTACTTAGCGTTAAATAATGTAAGAATTGGATATAATGTTCCTAGTACATTTTTAGAAAATACTGGTGTTAATAGCTTAAACTTATGGATGTCAGGTGATAATTTGTTTTTATTAAGCGAAAGAGATGGATTTAATCCTGCGACTTCAGAAACAGGAAGCTCAAGTGTTTACCGTTATTCTCCGTTGTCTACTATAAGTCTTGGAGTAAGAGTTAAATTCTAAAATAATATTAATACAATTTTATAATGAAAAAAATATATATAAAATCAATTTTACTGTTAACTGCTTTAGGAGTTTTATCAGTTGGTTGTAGTGATGACTTCTTAGAGGAAGAACCTACAAGGTATGTTTCCGTTTCAAATGTAGAAGGAACCGCTAAGATTTATCCAGAGATATCAGAAGGTACTTTAAGAGGTATTTATGAAATGATGTTTCAAGTTGGAACTGGTGGTACAGATGACCATGCAGATTTTGGGCAAAAAGGTTATGATATTTACAGTGATATATTATCAGGAGATATAGCATTAACTAAAAATAGTTATAATAGGTATAATAACTTTGCACAATTAATATCTACTGTAGATTATACTAGTCAATACCCAAATTATATAGCTTGGAGCTATTATTATAGAATAATTAATGCAAGTAATTTAGTAATAAAATCATTAGGGGGTAATAATGCTGTGGTTAAAGAAGAAGATAAAAGTAGTATGGGGCAAGCAAAAGCCTTAAGAGCTTATGCGTATTTTTATCTAACACAGTTTTATATACCTGAATATATTCCAACTTCTAAAGTGTTACCTATATACATTGAACCAAATTCATCAGCTAAGGAGCAAAATACTACGGAAGAAGTGTACGAGCTTATGATTAATGATTTAAAAGAAGCAATAGTTCTTTTAGAAGGGTATAACAGAGAGAAAACCTATGAAGTTAATCAAAATGTAGCAAGAAGTTTACTTGCTTATGTATATGCTTCAAAGGGAACAAGTGAGGATAACTTAAGAGCAAAACAACTAGCTGAAGATGTAATTACTGATGGGGAATTTCCTCTGACTACAAAAAAAGCTCTCACAGGAGGTTTTAATGATGTTAATATAAACCCTAGTTGGATGTGGGGAGTTGATATAACATTAGATAATGGATTAGATCTGATTTCTTGGTGGGGACAAATGGATTATTTCACCTATAGTTATCAATTTGCTGGAGATAAAAAGGCAGTAGATGTAAACCTTTTCAATTCAATTAAATCTAATGATGTTAGAAAAGGACAGTTTTTTAATGATCCAAGTTCTAGTAATCATTTAGCACCTCTCAATAAGTTTTACGCTCCAGGAAGAGAAAAAGGAGGGCAAAGGAACGTAGAGACAGATTATATTTATATGAGAATTGAAGAAATGTATTTATTGTCTGCAGAAATGTCAACAAAAGAAGGTTTAGATGGAGATGCGAGAAACCGTCTTAGAGATCTTTTAGAAATAAGGTTTGATAGTACAACAGACTATAGTTATATAGATGCTTTATCTGGGAAAAGCTTACAGGATGAAATTTATTTACAAACTCGTATTGAGTTTGTAGGTGAAGGGAAAAGTTATTTAGCTTTAAAAAGAAATAAGGGAGTAGTAAATAGGGGAGATAATCATTTATACCTTGTAAATACACCGATTTCATATAAAGATGATAGGTTAGTTTTTGAAATTCCACAATCTGAGGTTCAAAATAACCCATTTATAAATTAATTTTTTAGGTAAAGTAATTACTTAAAAAAGAACATTCCCCCTAATAAAAAAGGGCTGAGTTTTTAAACTCAGTCCTTTTCATATTAATGTAATAGTTTTTCAATTCAAAAAAGAGGTAATTCAAATCAAAGTTACAATAATGAAGAGTTAAGCTTAATACATTTGCACCAACTTATACCAACTTTGTTTTCATTGGTGTAATTATTTGAATTAATTAATTATAAAGTCAAGGAGTCATTAACCTTGACTTTTTTTTTGTTCTTATACCTGTGTTATTCTGTAATTTACTTTTTATTATTAAATTCATGAGTGTTTAGTTGTTTTTTTTAACATTATTTATGTTAAAAAAAAAATATATTAACTGTATTGTTGTTTTTTTTGTAGATTTAATGTGTTTATTTTGAAAATTTCACTTTAAAGTGAAGCTAATTCTATAATTTATGAAATTAAAAAACTACTTAATGCTAATGTTTATGCTTTTGAGTATGACAATTTTAGCGCAAGAAAAAATAGTTACAGGGACTGTAACTGATGAAACTGGAGCACTTCCAGGAGTTAGTGTAATTATTAAAGGGACTAGCAGAGGCGTCGAAACAGATTTTGATGGTAAGTATGCCATAAAAGTAAATCAAGGAGACGTACTTGTTTTTAGTTTTGTAGGGTTAAAAACTACTGAAAGAACAGTTGGAGCAATTTCTGTTTTAAATATTAAAATGGAAGAAGATGCTAGTTTGTTAGATGAGGTTATCGTCGTAGCATATGGTACTACTACAAAGGAAGCTTTTACAGGAGCAGCAAATGTTATTGGAATTAAAGATTTAGAAACGCGTAATGTAACCTCTCCAATTGCAGCTATTGAGGGTAAAGCTACAGGAGTCCAATTCACTTCCGCTGCGGGACCTGGTGATTCACCTGGAATAATTATTCGTGGAGTTGGTACCTTAAATGGAGATACTGATCCTCTATATATTGTAGATGGTGTTCAGTATGAAGGATCACTTAACACAATTAACCAAGAAGATATAGCTTCTTTTACTATACTTAAAGATGCTGCTTCAACTTCACTGTATGGTTCTAGAGCAGCAAATGGAGTAGTTATTATAACTACAAAAAAAGGATCTAAATCGGGTGGTGTTAAAGTAAATATTTCCGCTCAGAGTGGTGTAGTTTCTAATGGAGTACCATTATACAATCAAATATCTCCAGGTCAGTATTATGAAACTATGTGGGAAGCATTAAAGAATTCTAGTGCAGGTGGAGGAGACCCTGCATTTGCAAGTGCTAACATTTATAATCAGTTAGGATACAATCCATTCAATGTACCTAACAATCAAATTGTGGGAGTAGATGGTAAGTTGAATCCTAACGCAAGAGTAATTTATAAGAGTTTAGATTGGTTTGATGAATTTCAAAGAACTGGTTACAGACAAAATTATAATGTTAATGTATCGGCAGGAGGTGAAGATCATAGTGTCTTTTTTTCAGCTTCTTATCTTGATGAAGATAGTTACGTAAGAAGATCTAACTTTAACCGTTTAACAGCAAGGTTGAATGCTGATTTCGATATTAGTAAGAGAATTAAAATAGGGGGAAGTGCAAACATAGCAACTACAGAAGCAAGAGGCCCTAGTTCTGCAGGAGAAGGTAGTATAGCAAACCCATTTAGTTTTGCACAAAATATGGGGGCGATTTATCCAGTATATGTAAATGATTTACAAGGAAATATTGTAAGAGATGAATTTGGAAACCCTGTATTTGATTCTGGAGAAGGTTTTCCAGAGTACAATATAGGTTCAAGACCTACTAATCAAGGACGCCATGCATTACAAGAACTTTTATTAAACGATGAAAGTGATAACAATAATACATATGGTTTCAGGTTTTTTGCTGATTTAAAAGTTACTGAGGGTCTTACGTTTAAGTTAAATTATGGTAAAGACATTAATGAAGAGTACGAAAGAGAGTATGAGAATGCTGTTATTGGTGATGCTCAACCAGATGGAAGATTAAGTCAAACACGTGCAAGAAGAGAAGTACAAACTTTCACTCAATTATTAAATTACAATAAAAGTTTTGGAAATCATAATTTAGACGTGTTACTTGGTCATGAAAGTTACGATAGAGCTATTTCGGATATAAGTGGACTGTCAACAGTACAAGCTGCTAACGGTATTTACGAATTTGATAACTTTTCAAATATTGTTCGTTTAAGTGGAGCTACATTTGATAAAGCGATTGAAAGTTATTTTACTAGAGTGAATTACAATTTCGATAATAAGTACTATTTGAGTGGTTCTTTTAGACGTGATGGTTCCTCTGTTTTTACTGATAACAAATGGGGTAATTTTTACTCTGTTGGAGGGTCTTGGAGGATAGACAAAGAAAACTTTATGAAGGATGTTTCTTTTATTAATAAACTAAAAATTAGAGCATCTTATGGTGAAGTAGGAAATGATAACTTGGGAGATAGTTATTTGGCACAAGCAAGGTTTTCTATTACTTCAAACGCTGCGAATCCTGCAATTATTTTTACAGACATAGGAAATGATGAATTAGTATGGGAAACCACTGAAAATTTTGATGTCGCGTTAGAGTTCGGATTGTTTAATAACTTTTTAGATGGTTCTATCGAGTATTATAAGAAAAATTCAACTGATTTACTTTATCTTTTACCAATTGCGGCAAGTAATGGGTTAAATGAAGTTCCAGTAAATGCAGGAGACATGTTTAATTCAGGATGGGAGTTAGGGTTAACAGCTCATCTTTTCAATAAAGAAAATTTTAAATGGGATTTAACGTTACAGGCTTCTACATTTAAAAACGAAATAACAAGGTTACCAGATCCGTTTATAAATGGTTCAAAACGTTGGGCAGAAGGAAGATCAAGATTTGATTATTTTTTATTAAGAACAGCTGGTGTAGACCCTGATAATGGAGATCAATTGTTCTACATGTATGAGCAAGATGAGAATGGTGAAAGTGTACCAGTGTTAGATGCTGAAGGAAACATTGAAACAACTAATGATTGGCGAGATACTGAAAGAGCTTATACTGGAGATTCTTCAATTCCAGACTTACTAGGTTCTATTTCTAACTCAATTTCTTACAAAGGTTTATCATTCGATTTCTTAGTTACTTATGGAATTGGAGGGAAAATTTTAGATAATGCATATTCTTCTCTAATGCATAGTGGTACCTATGGAAGGGCTTTACATCCAGATATATTAAATGCATGGAGACAGCCAGGAGATATTACAAATGTTCCAAGACTGGAAAATGGAAATCCTAATTTAGTTAGAACTCAATCAGACAGGTTTTTAACAGATGCATCTTTTTGGGCATTGAAAAATGTAAACATAGGTTATACGCTAGATAAAAAAGTAGTAGAGTCGCTTAAAATGGATAATATAAGATTTAATTTGTCTGGAGAAAATTTATTCTTAAAAAGTAAGAGAAAAGGGTTAAACCCTCAATACAATATAGCAGGTACTCCAAGTGCAAATGATTTTTCACCAGCTAGAATTATTTCTTTCGGTGTTAATGTTTCATTTTAAAAATAATAATTATGATGATAAATAAATTAAAATACATATTACTAGGTGCTATTGTTTTAACGATGGTGTCATGTAAAGAAGACTACATTGAAAGAACACCAACGGATGCTATATCAGCAGCCGATGCTTTAGCTAACGAAGATAATATGCAGTTAGTCCTCAACGGTGTGCATAGAGGGCTATTTTCACAGTCTCAAACAATATTTCCTGGAGGAGATTCTGATAGATCTGGGAACCACTATTGGATACCATTAGGAGATAATTTATCGGGAGGGTTAATTCATAGTGCTAATGCTAATAATTTAGGTTGGAGAACAGAAATGCAATGGAACTCACATACTCAGCCGACATCGCTAACTAACGAGTTGTTGTGGTATCATCGATATAATATTATCTTACATGCAAATTTGTTAATTAACGGAATAAACGAAGGAAATTTAACAGAGACTTCTAAACTGAACTCTATTTTAGGTCAAGCCTACACCTACAGAGCTTACGCATATCTCTCGTTAATTCAGCATTATGCAAAAGGGTATTTAATAGGTAATCCAAGTACTGACAAAGGTGTACCGTTACTTTTTTCATCTGAGTCTCCGTTTACTAGTCAACCGAGATCAACAGTAGAAGAAATTTATGTTCAAATTGGTGACGATTTAGAAGAAGCTATCAAAGCTTTTGAAAAAGGTGCTCCAAGACCTTCAGGAGGACCAGAAGTAAAATCTCAGTTGAATATAGATGTAGCTTATGGACTGAAAGCTAGATGGGCTCTTTCTAAAGGAGATTGGCAAACAGCTGCAGATGCAGCAGCTGCTGCACGTCAAAATTACCCGTTGATGAATGAATCTGAATGGAAAGAAGGATTTAATACAAATGACCTTTCGGAAGTTATTTGGGGAAGTAATGTTATTCAAACTGAAACAGTATTTTTTCGCTCTTACTTTTACCTAGCTAGTAATACATTTAATGGAGCTCAAATTAGGAACAATCCAAAAATAGCTGACAGAAGGTTGATTGATGCAATTCCTGATACAGATTATAGAAAAGATGTGTTTATCATAGATGCACCAAACACCAATTCATCAGCTTCAAATAATCAAGGGGGGCTTCACCCAGATACAGGGTTACCAAAAGACCCTAATTATGCAACTGATTTAGATGCCTATAATACTAGAAGAGCAGAAATAAATGCAGAGTATGGTATTACGAATAGCTTTAACCAACATCCTTATATGCATTTTAAATTAAAGAATAAGAGCCCTGGATCTACAGATCCTGACGATATAATTTATATGCGTGCCTCAGAAATGTATTTAATAGAAGCTGAGGCAAAAGCTATGATACCAGATATTCCTGGGGCACAAGCAGCGTTAAAAGTATTAGGAGAGGCTAGGGATAGCGCCTTTGATGTTACAGTTTTTGATACTCAAGAAAAATTAATGGAGCAAATCAAATTCCAAAGAGGAGTAGAATTATGGGGAGAAGGGTTTGGATACACAGATAAAATCCGTTGGGATGAAGGAATAGATCATGGAGCTAATGGAGGTTCAGGAGCTTCAGCGGTACTTTACCAGGGGGCTTATCAGATAGAAAAACCTTCTTTAAATGACGATTGGATTTTTAAAATTCCTCAAGCAGAAATTAATGCCAATCCAAACATAACACCAAGTGATCAAAACTAAAAAGAGTTGTGGACAAGAAACAAGAAGCTAATTACATTAAATTTTTGTTTTCATTTAATGTAGTTATTTGAATTAATTATAAGCCAAGGAGTCATTAACCTTGGCTTTCTTTTTATTTTAGAATAGTTTCCATTTGCTTTTGTAGCTCCTCAGCTTTTGTAGCTGCGGCTTTAGCAAAATCATTTCCTTTAGAAGCATAAATAATTCCACGAGAAGAATTAATTAATAAACCAATAGTGTCAGTCATTCCATATTTACAAACTTCTTCTAAGCTTCCTCCCTGAACACCAACTCCAGGAACTAATAAAAAGCTCTCAGGAATAATCTTTCTGATGTCAGCTAAGTATTCTGCTTTGGTAGCCCCCACAACATACATTAGGTTTTGTGAGTTTTTCCAAGATTTAGACGTTTCTATAACCTGTTTGTATAACTCTTTATCTTCAACTGTTTTTGTCTGGAAATCGAAAGCACCTTGGTTAGAAGTTAAAGCAAGCATTATAGTATGTTTGTCTTCAAAAGCTAAAAAAGGTTCTACAGAGTCCTTTCCCATATACGGAGCAACAGTTACCGAATCAAAAGCCAAATCTTCAAAAAAAGCTTTAGCGTACATAGTTGAGGTGTTACCAATATCACCACGTTTGGCATCAGCAATTGTGAAAATCTCAGGATGTTTTTCGTTTAAGTAGTTAATCGTTTTTTCAAGAGATTTCCAACCTTTAATACCGTAAGCTTCATAAAAAGCAGTGTTGGGCTTATATGCTACACAAAAATGATGCGTAGCATCAATAATAGCTTTGTTAAAGGAAAAAATAGGGTCTTCTTCTTGAAGTAAATGTGTTGGAATTTTGTTTAAATCAACATCTAATCCAATACATAAAAACGATTTCTTTTTTCGAATTTCAGATACAAGTTGTTGTGTTGTCATGTGTTGTTGTAAAAGTTAGGCAAAAGTACATAAATTTAGCAGTTTCTGTTATCTTTGTTATATATGTTTCAATATGTCATCAACAAAATACTTTACGGCTTCTTAACACTGTTTGGTGTAGTTACTGTAATTTTTTTACTGTTTAATATCTTACCAGGCGATCCAGCTCGTATGATGTTAGATCAGAGAGAAGATACCGAGCAGTTACAAAATATTCGAAAGAAATACGGATTCGACAAACCTGTATTTACGCAGTATTTGTATTATTTGAATGATGTTTCTCCGTTGTCGTTTCATAGTAAGAATAAAGACAATTATACTTTTTTATCTGAAGGGAAATACAACGCTCAATCCTTGTTTTCGGTAGGAAATATTGAAGTGGTTATAAAAACTCCGTATTTACGTCAATCCTTTCAAAAGAATGGTAAAAATGTTTCCGAAGTAATTAAAGAAACTTTACCAAACACTGCAATTTTAGCAATAGTAGCAATAACGATTGCACTTTTTTTAGGAATTATATTAGGGATATTCTCTGCGTTACTTAAAGATACTTTTTTTGATAGAATAATCGCTGTTGTTAGTACATTAGGAATGAGTGTTCCTTCATTTTTTTCAGCCATATTGTTTGCTTGGTTTTTCGGTTTTGTGTTGCATAAATACACTCATTTAGAAATGACTGGAAGTTTGTATGAGGTTGATGATTTTGGAGAAGAAATGCACATTCAATGGAAAAACTTACTATTACCCGCAATAGTACTAGGTATTCGTCCGTTAGCAGTAGTAATCCAACTAATGCGTAACTCATTGCTAGAAACGTTAAGTCAAGATTATATTAGAACAGCAAAGGCAAAAGGTTTAACGATGTATCAAGTAATAAAAAAGCATGCTTTAAAAAACTCATTAAACCCAGTAATAACAGCAATTTCTGGATGGTTTGCTTCGATGTTAGCAGGAGCAGTTTTTGTAGAGTATATTTTTAACTGGAATGGGTTAGGAAAAGAAATAGTAAACTCACTAAACACACTCGATTTACCCGTGATTATGGGAGCTGTTTTAGTGGTTGCTACACTATTTATAATCATAAATATATTAGTAGATATTTTATATAGTTGGTTAGATCCCCGAATAAGATTACAATAGAATGAGAATATTTTTTATATTGATTACTGTAGTTTTTTTATCAAGCTGCTCTGTATTTCAACCAAAAGAGTTTACCTCAGCATCTCTGAATGAAGAACTACTGAATCTAGAAAGAGAGCCAATTTCATTTCAAAAAGTTTTAGAGAAAAATAAAGGTAAGAAAATGTTGATACAAATCTTTGCAACTTACTGTCCTTACAGTCAACGAAGTTTTGATGATGTGCTTTTATTTCAGAAGAAAAACCCTAGGCTTGAATATGTTTTTTTATCAGTAGATCATTCATATCATGATTGGAAAAGAGGTTTAGAAAGTATTCCTGTGAAAGGTCAACACTATTACATTCAAAAAAAAGGGAAAGGGGCACTTGGTGAGTTTTTAAAATTAAAAACAATTCCGAGATTTTTGATTATTGATAAAGAAGGAAAAATTAGAGTGTATAAATCATCAAAAGTGTCTGATAAACTTCAAAATAAAGCACAATAACATGAAGAAAATATTAGTAGTAGTTTTTATCGGGATAACCTTTTTAGGTTGTTCAAAAGAAAACCCAAGTAAATTTTCAACTGAAGCTTTAGAGGATGTTCTTCTTTCTTTGGATGGAAAAGAAATTCAGTTCAAAGATGTTTTAGAAAAGCATAAAGGAGAAAAGATACTAATAGATATTTGGGCTTCGTGGTGTCCAGACTGTTTAAAAAATATTCCCGAAGTACAGAAAATTCAAAGAGAACAATCTGGAACAGCTTATGTTTTTTTATCCTTAGACAGAAATAAGACAGATTGGAAAAATGGTATTGAACGTCTAAAAATAGAAGGAGATCATTATTTTATAGAATCAGGTTGGGAAGGGAAATTAGGTGAGTTTTTAGGTTTAGATTGGATTCCAAGATTTTTAGTTATTGACGAAAATGGAAAAATAATTGTTTTTGATGCTACAAAAGCGACTGATAATTTAATTCGTCAAAGCCTAGAAAAAATGTAATTTTGCAAACATAAAATCAATAACCAGAAAAAACAATACACGTGAGACAAAAAATAGTTGCAGGTAACTGGAAGATGAATAAAAACCTTGATGAAGCTAAAGAATTAATTGAGGGAATAAAGAAAGAAGTAAAAGCTGGTTTAGAAGAATGTACTAGAGTGATAATTGCTCCTAGTTTTGTAAACCTACAATCAGCAGTGAAAAATACCGAAGAATTGGTTGTAGAGGTTGCCGCACAAAATATGCATCAATCTAAAAGTGGAGCGTTCACAGGAGAGGTTTCTGCAGATATGTTAACAAATTTAGGCGTTAACATAGTAATTTTAGGGCATTCTGAACGTAGAGAGTACTTTGGTGAAACAGATGAGTTATTAGCTCAAAAGGTAGATGCAGCTTTAGTAAATGGTTTAGAAGTTGTTTTTTGTTTTGGAGAATTGTTAGAAGATAGAAAGTCTGGAAATCATTTTAAAGTAGTAGAAAGCCAACTTCAAAAAGCATTGTTTCATCTTCAAAAAGCTAATTTTAAGAACGTGATTTTAGCTTACGAACCTGTTTGGGCGATTGGTACTGGAGAAACAGCTTCACCAGAGCAAGCACAAGAAATGCACGCTTTTGTAAGAGAACTTTTAGCTAAAGAATTTGGAAAAGAAACAGCTGATGCTATTTCAATTTTATATGGAGGAAGTGTAAAGCCTGCAAATGCTAAAGAAATTTTTTCTAAGCCAGATGTAGATGGAGGGTTAATAGGTGGAGCAGCATTAAAAGCTGAAGATTTTGCAGCAATAATTAAATCAATTTAATGGATAATATTTATATAGAATATACTTTTGAAGTAACACCAAAAGAACCAACTACAGAAATTTTAATAGCTGAATTGGGGTCTTTAGGGTTTGAAAGTTTTGTTGAAAACGAAAAAGGAGTAGTAGCGTATATTCAAAAAGATGATTGGTGCGAAACTATTTTAGAAGATGTTTTTGTGTTGAAATCAGAAGAATTTTCAATTCAATACGAGCATAAAGAAATAGAGCAAACCAATTGGAATGCAGAATGGGAAAAGAATTTTAATCCTATTCAGGTAGATGATTTGGTAAGTATTAGAGCTCCGTTTCATGAAAATCCTAATTTACAGTACGATATAGTAATTGAGCCAAAAATGAGTTTTGGTACAGGACATCATGAAACTACACATATGATGGTACAACATTTGATTAATTTAGATGTAACTGATAAAAAAGTACTAGATATGGGGTGTGGAACAGGGATTTTAGCAATTTTTGCTGAAATGAAAGGAGCACAACCTATTGATGCTATTGATATAGATGCATGGTGTTATGAGAACTCGTTAGAAAATGTAGAAAGAAATAATTGCAAACATATTTCGGTTTATGAAGGAGAAGCATCATTATTAGAAGGAAAAAAGTATGATGTTATAATAGCAAATATCAACCGTAATATTTTACTAAATGATATGCAAACATATACAAATTGTTTAACTGAAAAAGGAGTTTTATTATTAAGCGGATTTTATAGTGAAGATATTCCAGTGATTGATAATGAGGTGTCTAAGTGCAGTTTAACATTAAAAGATACCATAAAAAGAAATAATTGGGTAGCTTTGCAGTATCAAAAATAAAACAAATGAGTACGATAGAAAAAATTCAAGAAGAGCTTGATGTTTTATTAAATGAAACAAGAAAGCACGAAATTGTTTTGCATAACGATGAGGTAAATACCTTTGATTTTGTAATTGATAGCCTTGTAACTGTATGCGATCATACATTAGAGCAAGCGGAACAATGTACTATTTTGGTACATTATAAAGGCAAGTGTTCGGTTAAAACAGGGGAATATAAAGACTTAGAACCACGATGCTCTAAATTATTAGAGTTAGGTTTATCAGCAGAGATAGTGTAAGAATGGAAAACATTTTTAGGTATTACGAATTTTCAGAATTTTTTAAAGATAGCTCTGGTGCGTTTCAAGAGAATGAAATAAGTTTCTCAGAACTGAACAAAGAACATTTTTTAATTTTTGAAAAAAAAGAATCAGAATATAACCTCTATGTATCAAAATACAGTTCTAAAAAAGGTATTGGTAAAGAACCACCAGAAATACTCGAGTTATTGGTAGAAAACTACGATAAGTCTATACCAGAACACAGAATAATACTTAGAAAATACTTGTATTAAAAACTCAAAAAACTTTTTTTGAGTTTTTTTTGCTTTTAAGTGACCAATTAAAAATTATAGTGTCATAATAGTGTAGACAAAAAGAAAAGAATTAAATAAAAAAATATGACCTCTTAAATGTAAAATTTCTCTTTTCTGCTTAAAACATACAAAGAGAAGTTTTTTAAAGGTTTAAAAATAGTAGTAGTTAGTTTTTATACTAAGTTTGGTTAGACGAAGAGGCCTTAAGCGAAAGTTTAAGGTCTTTTTTATTCCTCTATTTTAAATAAAAAATAAATAAAAAGGTCTTTAAAAAAGATTGAAAAAAAGCGTATCTTTATGTAGGTGAAGTAGTAAAAAGAAATGCCTATGTAACATCATTTTCTTTGCATACCACGAGCATAGCTAAAAGATAGTTTGTGCTAAAAGAAACTTGGACTTGTTGTGGTAAATATCCAAGATATAAATTTTGTTAATTAAAAATTTTAAAGAAAATGAAACATACAATCATAACAACAGTATTTATAGTATTTATTGGAGTAAGTTTAGCTTTAACAACTAAACAAAAAGAACTTACAGACCCCATAAAAATAGAAGCAATTTTTCAAGGCTACGATGAATACGGTTATACTTTTTCATTTGTAAATGAAGAAGGAGATGACGATGTAATTACTTTTGAAGGGATATCAGAGAAAATATTGAAACTTTATAACTTAAAAGACACTAAATTTGTAGAGCAGGAATTTGAAATCACCTATGATTATGAAGTATCAGACGATGAGGTTGAAACTCCTGTGTTACAGTCAATAAAAAAAATAGAATAATTATGAGTATTGTAGATTTATACGAGTCAAGTAAGCATAGAAATAATGTAGCACACTTTAGTGCTATTTTTAATCTTGCTATCATTGATGGTGATTTAAATGAAGATGAAGAAAAATTAGTGAATCGTTTTGCTAGAAAATTGGATATAACTGAAGCTGAGTATGAAGAAATAGTAGAAAACTCTAAGAAATACCCAGTAGTGCCACAAGCAAAAACTGATGACAGACTAGAGCGTTTGCTAGATTTATTCAAAATAATTTATTCAGATCATCAAATAGATGAGGCTGAGTTAAAATTAATTTTGAGATATGCTATTCAGCTTGGTTTTTCACAAGAAAAAGCAGAGGTAATTATCTCTAAAACCACGAAAATTTTTAGCGGTAAAATTGATTTAGATCAGTATAAGTCGATACTAAATATCTTATAAAAAGTAAAATCCCATTCTAAACAGAATGGGATTTTTTTAAAGTAATTGTAGGTTTTCTAACTTAAAAATTACAATATCTTCATCATCTAAGTCGTCAAAAATTTCTTTATATGTAATTTCAAAACTTTTATTTTTTAGAGATGAAGACTTTAAATCTAAATGTTCAAGATTCTTTTTGTTGATTTGGTCAAAATCAATAATATCTCCGTTTTCTAATTCAAAAACATAATAGCCGTTTGTGTATCCTTGATAAACACCGACTAATGTAACTGTTTGTCGTGAGTTGTAAAAAGCCATGGCTGCCTATATTTACATCATAAACATATCATCTTCTTCAATAAAAGTTTTAAATTCTAAAGTATACCCGTTAGGATCTTTTATAAAAAATGACACGTGCTCTCCGTGTTGATCTTTTAAAAAAGTCTTTTTTATGCTATGATCTGATAACCAGTAATTAACTCTGTCGTACATTTCTTCCCACATATCACTATTTACAATAACACCAAAGTGAAAGGTGGGCAAAGTATGTTGTTCAAATTGATAGTCTGGAAAACCTAAATTAAATTGATTAACCAAAACAAATGTTATTTGATTATTGAATAGGTTAATATCTACCCATTTTTTTGTTTTTCTTCCTACTTGAAATCCTAACTCATCGGTATAGAATTTTATCGTTTCCTGTAAATTTAAACAAGGAAGCGACATATGAAATACTGGATTCATTTTTTATGTTATTTAATCTTGGTTAAAATCATTATCAGAAATTTCAATTTCATCAAACTCTTCTTCTACATCATCAACTTCATGATCTTCCATTGTTTGTTGCAATTGTGAGCTTATTTTCACTAAATACAACGTATCATCAGTGTTTACTTCTACAGCTTTTACTGTTTCACCTTTACTGTTTTTAAAGGAGATAATGTCAGAATGATCGTATCCGTAAGGGTACCTTTCTACTAATAAATCTAAAATATCAGTAGTTAACTTAGCATAGTCTACAATAACTCTTTTCATAAGGTTACATTTTTAATAAATAAGCGAATATTAATGGAGCAACAATTGTTGCATCACTTTCTATAATAAACTTAGGAGTGTTAATGTCTAATTTTCCCCACGTAATTTTTTCATTAGGAACTGCTCCTGAATAAGATCCGTAACTTGTGGTTGAATCTGAAATTTGACAGAAATAACTCCAGAAAGGAGTGTCTTCTCTTTCTAAATCTTGATATAACATTGGTACTACACAAATAGGAAAATCTCCTGCAATTCCTCCTCCAATTTGAAAGAAACCGATTCCGTCCTTTGAATTTTCAGTATACCAATCAGCTAAGAAAGTCATATATTCAATTCCTGATTTCATAGTAGAAGCTTTTAATTCTCCTTTTACTACGTAGGAAGCAAAAATATTTCCCATTGTGCTATCTTCCCATCCAGGAACAACAATAGGTAAGTTCTTTTCTGCTGCTGCATACATCCAAGAGTCTTTTAAATCGATTTCGTAATACTCTTCTAAAACTCCTGACAATAATAATTTGTACATAAATTCATGTGGAAGATAACGCTCACCAGCTTCTTCTGCATCTTTCCAGATTTTGAAGATATGTTTTTGTAAGCGTCTAAAAGCTTCTTCTTCTGGAATGCATGTGTCGGTAACACGGTTTAATCCTTTTAATAATAAATCCCACTCTTCTTGTGGAGTTAAATCACGATAGTTAGGTACTCTTTTATAATGTGAGTGTGCTACTAAATTCATTATGTCTTCTTCTAGGTTGGCTCCTGTACAAGAAATGATGTGTACCTTGTCTTGACGAATCATTTCAGCAAAAATTTTTCCTAATTCAGCAGTACTCATAGCACCTGCTAATGATACTAACATTTTAGATCCTTGTTCTAATTGTGCCTCGTACCCTTTTGCAGCATCTACTAATGCAGCAGCGTTGAAGTGCAGGAAGTATTTTTCTATAAAATTGGTTATAGGTTTGTTCATTTTTTATTTTGTTAAATGAGTTTTTCAACAATTACCTGTACTACTTCAAAAAGAATTAGAAGAATGATAATCCATTCTAGCATGCTACTGTATTTATGCTGTAGTATATCGTTGAATAAATCTAAATTTTCTTTAATTACGTTTAAACTATTTTCAATTCCTTGATGACGTTTTAAAATGTCTAACTCATCTTTTAGTTTATAATCTAAATCAGACAAGTCTTTGTTATTCCAAGCTACATCTGGTGAGTCAAAAACAAATAGGTTTTCAGCAATGTTGTTTTTTAAATTTAAGGTTTTACCAATAAATTTTCGCATTTGAATTTTAGAAAGTTTAAAACTTCCTGTTTTTTCTAATTGCTTTGAATACACTAATGTTTTATCGTGTAAATCAGATGTTTTGTTTACATAATTCATCAATGCTACCGATTGTGCTAGGTTAAGCATGATAATATGTGCTACATCATCGTTTAACTCTTTAATTTGAATAGTTCCAAAATCAACTTCTATCGAATTAGAAAAAGTTATGTTGTATTTTTCTGAAGGCAAGTTATTGATAGCTGACCTTTCTTTGTTGATTAAAAAACTAACAATTTGAATCGTTAAATCATCTGCACAGTTAATAAAAACGACACTTCCATATTCTTTTATATAGAGATATGAATCGTTTGTAATTTTATATAATAAAAAAGAATGTTCTCTTTTTATTAAATCATACGATTCAAACTGTGAACGAACATCACTAAGTGCTATTCGTTTTTCAAGATGATATGCAAATGCTTTTAAATGCATCTTAATAATCGTTGTCGTCGTTTTTAAACTTAGCTAATTTGTTAAATGGCGAACTATCATCTTCATCGTAAACTTCTTCATCTTCCATTTTAGAAGAGAATTTATAGCTTAACATTTTATAGTACAATTTAGCCGCTAAAAAGTCTGATGACTTTTCATTTTCATTAGGACATAATTCTACAATATCAAAACCAACTACATTTCTTTCAGTAAATACTTTCTTTAAAAACTCTAAAGTTTCGTAGTAGAACAATCCTCCTGGTTCAGGCGTTCCTGTACTTGGTAATAACGATGGGTCAATTGCATCTAAATCAAACGTGATAAAAACATTACCTGTTAATTGATCAATAACTTCATCTATCCAGTAATCATTCATCGCCATATCGTGTGCAAAAAAGACTTTATCCATGTTCATAGAAGACTTTTCAGAAGCATCCATACTGCGAATCCCTACTTGTACTAAGTTGGTTGTTTGATTTGCTTCATATACCGCACAAGCATGATTGCAAGAGCTACCTTCGTATTCTTTTCGTAAATCGGCATGCGCATCAATATGTAATACTGTTAAGTTGTTAAAACATTCATTAAAGGCACGAATTGTTCCGATAGAGATTGAATGTTCTCCTCCAAAAAGTGTTACAAATTTATTTTTATTGATGTATTTTTTAGTGGTTGCATGTACGGCTTCTACCATAGCTTCAGGAGAAGAATTTTCCGTAACAGCATCAGTTAAATAAATACCTTCTTTGTATACTTCGCTATCTGTTTCTATATCGTATAACTCCATGTTTTCAGAAGCATCTAAAAATGCTTCAGGACCTTTATCAGCTCCTTTCTGCCAAGTGCTAGTACCGTCATAAGGAACAGGAATTAGTACTACTTTAGCATTTTCTAATTTTGCGTATTGGTCAGGTATTCCTGCGTAATTTCTTTTTTTCATTTTGATATTTTTTACTAGTATCCTAAAATAGATAATAGTTCTTCGCTTTTTTGTTGTTCTTTAAATAATTTGGTGGTTAAATCACCATTTTCATTTTTGTCAATCAGTATATGCTTGGGCGTTGGTATTAAACAGTGTTGTAATCCGCCAAAACCACCAATAGTTTCTTGGTAAGCTCCTGTATTGAAAAAGCCTACGTATAAAGGACTCTCTTTTTCGTATACAGGTAAGTAAATTCCGTTTACATGCTGTTCAGAATTGTAATAATCATCGCTATCACAGGTCAATCCACCTAATAAAACACGCTCATATCTATGATTCCATTTGTTAAGAGGAAGCATTATAAAGCGTTTGTTTATAGCCCAAGAATCAGGTAACGTAGTGATGAAAGATGAGTTAATCATATTCCATTTCTCACGGTCGTTTTGTCTTTTTTGATACAATACTTCATAAATAGCTCCTCCAGCTTCACCAACGGTAAAACTTCCAAATTCAGTAAAAATATTAGGTACTGGTACACCAGCTTCTTTACAAGAAAGGTTTATTTGGTTTATAATTTCATCTACCATGTATTCATAATCGTAATCAAATGCTAATGAGTTTTTAATGGGGAAACCTCCACCAATATTTAAACTATCTAGGCTTGGACATACTTTTTTTAGCTTGGTATATACTCGTAAACATTTTACTAACTCGTTCCAATAATAGGCGTTATCTCTAATTCCTGTATTGATAAAGAAGTGTAGCATCTTTAGCTCTACTTGTGGGTTATTAGCGATTTCACGTTCGTAAAACGATACGATATTTTTGTAACCAATTCCTAAACGGCTAGTGTAAAACTCAAACTTAGGCTCTTCTTCTGAAGCAATACGAATTCCTACGTTGAATTTGCTTCTAGTTTCGTCTAACAATAAGTTTAACTCCTCGTAATTGTCTATTATTGGTATACAGTTTGTATGTCCACCATCAATTAAACTTACAATATTGGCAATGTATTGGTCGCGTTTAAAACCGTTACACAATACATAAGCATCATCACTTAATTTTCCTTCTTTTTTTAGTGATTTTACAATATCAATATCAAAAGCAGATGATGTTTCAATGTGTATATCGTTTTTTAAAGCTTCGTCTAACACATATTTAAAATGAGAACTTTTAGTACAGTAGCTGTAGTTGTAAGTACCTTGATAATTGTGTTTTTCAATAGCTTTATGAAACCAGTTTTTAGCTTTGTTTATGTTTTCTGATATTTTAGGTAAATAGGTGAATTTTAACGGTGCTCCGTATTGCTTCACTAATTCCAGCATATCAATGTTGTGAAAAAATAAATTGTTGTTTTCTGTATGAAATTCCGCTTGCGGAAAATCAAACGTTTGTTCTATTAAGTCTTTATATTTAGTATTCATTGTTATTTTAGTTGTATCTGTATGTTGGGTACAGAGAATCATTCCAAAAACAGTTAAGGTATAGACCCAAAACTTTTTTAAATAAAATGTATAACAAGTTTTGTTGTTGTGTTACAACAAGTTGTTAAACCAAAATAAATTGAATAGTTAGACTCTTAAAGCTAAGCAATCACCGCACTGTTTATAAAAATTCAGAGGTAGAGAGTATTGAAAGTTGGAAGAAACCTTAATTTTTCGGTTGTGTTTCTCAAACACTAAATAATCTACTATCTTCCCATAGAAGTTATTACCGAAATAAGTAAAACGTAACATTTTGACTTATGTGATAAGATGTGGTAAATGTAAACTATTTTTTAATACAACAAACTTTTTTTTGTTTTTTTTAATGGTTTGGTTTGTAGTTGTTTAGTTCTTTTTTTGTTTCCTTATTAACTCTATTCCTTTGTATAAAATAGTTGTATTAGGTATCGTAATTTCTCTTTTTTCTTCTGGCATATATAAAAGAACATAAAAACCAGTAATGTTTTTAACAACCCCTTGTAAATCGAAGTCTTTGTCTATAATTTTTATGGTATCGCCGATGCGCATAGGATGATAAAAAAACAAAATAATACTAGCCGTTAGGTTTGATAAAATAGACCATTGAGCAAAAAAACCAACTCCAAGTACCGCAAGTATTGAAGAAGCAAAAACGATAACTTCTTTAAAGTTAATTCCAAAAATTATCAATGAGATAAAGAAAGTTAAGGTATAATATAGAAAATAACTTAGGTTCAATATCAACTTTCTTCTATGAGGTTCAATAGCATTTTTTACTATATAAGACCTGGTGAGTTTTTTAGTAAGATAAATCAAAAAAAATAGCGTTGCTATTAAAAGCAAGAATTGTAAAAATGGACTGTAGAGAGACAATTCTAAAAAACGATTTTTCATTATTGAGTATTTTTATTACAAATATACTTCTGGTTTTGTAAATATAATCTCGAAATAAAAAATTATATTTGATTGGAAATCATAATTCTATACCGTTATGAAAAATATTTTAATACCATATAATTTTTCAGAAGCAGCGATTAATGCTTTGAATTATACAAAACAACTGTTCAAAGGTGTTGAGGCAACTATTTATTTGTTAGATGTATATATAAGCCAACCTTCAGAGTTGTTAAGTGATGAAGAAAACGAGAATTGGTTTCATGAAATGGATAATGAAATTGAAGACGAATTAAAGTATTTGATCGATGTTTTAAGAAGAGAAGATACTAGCTTTAATTACGATTATATCGTAGCATCTAATTCATTAACGAAAGCAGTAACGAACACAATTAAAGAAAAGAACATTGATGTTGTAATCGCTGGTACAAAAGGGGCAAAAAGTTTAGCCGAAACATTTATTGGTACTAATACCATGAAAATGATTAACGTAGTTAAAGAATGCCCAATATTGGTAGTGCCAATGCATTATAAATATAAAGTATTACATCAAATAGTGTTTTCAACAAACTATAAAAGATCGTTTACGGTAAGTGAATTACAGTTTTTAATGAACTTGAGTACAATAAAAAAATGTGTACTTGAAGTTGTAAACCTTTCAGAAGAAAGCTTTTTATCTGAGAATCAACAAAGAAATAAAGTAAAGTTAAGAGAGTTATTACAGGAGTTGAATGTTATTTATAAAAAGTTAGATTGGAAAGAATCTGAGACATTGACTCTAGAGAATCATATAGAAGAAACAAAAAGCGAGTTGCTAGTTTTAATAAATCATAAATACAATTTCTTCAATCGCTTGCTAGATGAAAACGTAATAAAAAAATCGGCATTTCACAGTAAAATACCTATATTGATCTTGCCAGAAATAACTTAATTATGAATTTTTCAGAAGAATTTTATAAAAGCATATCTAACTTGTTTTATGCAGTTTCTATGGCTGATAAGAATATGACGGTAGATGAGAAAAAGAGCATTGTTAAAAGGGTGGAGAAGAATTGGTCTACTTCAGGGAATAAATCGGATAGTGAATTGATTTATGAAACTTTAAGAGGGTTAATTAAAGAAAAAACTACTTCAGAACAAGCTTATGAGAGCTTTAAAAAATACTACTTAACACATCGAAATGAATTCTCAAAAAAAGTAATTCATGACTTATTAGCAGCATCTCATGAAATTTCTAGTTCTTATGCAGGAAAAAATAAATCAGAACTCATAATTTTAGCCAGACTGTATAAATTATTCAATCTCGTATAACTAAGCGTATGACAAGGTTTATAACCAAACAAAAAAACACTAAAAATGTAGTTCCAGGAAACCCAGTTTTTGTAGGAAATCAAAAAGAAGAAAATACTAGAATACGATTAATAGGTTATGATGAAAACGAACTTGTAGAAGTTGAACTTAAAGCTATAAGTGAGCTTAAGAGTTATTTAAGTAAATATAAAAAGCTTTGGATTAACATAGATGGTTTACATGACGTTGACTTGGTAGGAGAAGTAGGTAAGTTATTTGATATTCATACGCTTGTTCTTGAAGATATTGTAAATACAGATCAAAGGCCGAGAGTAGATATTGAAGAGACTTACATTTTTACTAGTATTAAGATGATGTTTTTAAATAAAGAAATACGTCAGCTTGAGGCAGAGCAAGTGTCTATGTATTTATTAAAAAATGTACTCATTACTTTTCAAGAAAGACAAGGAGATATTTTTGAACCTGTAAGAGAAAGATTACGAAATAAAAAGGGTAGAGTTCGTAATTATAGTATAACATACTTAAAATATTGTTTGTTAGATGTAATTGTAGATAATTACAATTTTTTAATGGAAACTTTCGGAGAGAAAGTAGAAGAATTAGAAGATAAAATTTTACTCCAACCTAATAGAAACACATTACAAGAAATCAATAAATATAAAATAGAACTTAACTATTTTAGAAAAGCAATAAGGCCTGCTCGTGAGGCTATAAATAATTTTAAAGGATTAAAAACAGATTTAATTACTAATGTCGAGCAACCTTTTTTTAACGATTTGCACGATTTAATTCAGCGAAGTTATGATTCAGTTGAAAACTATAAAAGCATGCTGAGTGAGCAGCTAACGGTATATTCAACGAACGTAAATAACCGCTTAAACGATATCATGAAAATACTAACCATATTTTCAGTAGTATTTATTCCTATTACCTTTATAGCGGGAGTTTATGGAACAAATTTCGAATATATTCCAGAGCTTGCCTATCGTAGTGGATACTTTGTAATGTGGGGTGTTATTTTGTTTACAGTGATGATTATGTTAGGGTATTTTAAATATAAAAAATGGTTTTAAGGATTGTTTAAGTTTTTAAAATTTAAAATTTTGTACTTTTGTAGTGTAAAATGAAAAAAGCATTTCATAAAATAGCGTCTATTTTAATGACTTTTGTAGTGTTATTGTCTACAATGTCGTTTACTGTTAACAGTCACTTTTGTGGAGACATGTTAGTAGGTACAAGCTATTTTGTAAAAGCTGAATCTTGCGGAATGGATATGAAGCAAGAAACAAAACCTGAAGATTGTTCAGTAATGAAAAAGAACTGTTGTCAAGATGTGGCTTCAGTAGTTGAAGGTCAAGACACTTTAAAAATCACATCTTTGGATCAATTGTCTTTTGAACAACAAGTCTTTATAGCTTCATTTTACTACAGTTATGTTAATTTATTTGAAGGAGTTCACGATAAAGTAGTTCCTTTTAAAAATTACATACCTCCACTGGTCATCAAGGATATTCACGTACTTGATGAAGTATATTTAATTTGATTTTTTAAACAATAATTATTCGTCCTTTTGAGAAATTAAATAGGATGATTTGTCGTATTCGATGTTTTTTAAAACATCAATGTTTAATTGTTTAAAAATCATTTTTTATGCTAAATAAAAGCATCAAATTTTTAATAGAAAACAAACTGGTAGCAGTTATATTACTCGTTTTATTTGTAGGATGGGGAACTGTAAATGCACCATTTAATTTAGATACAGGTTTTTTACCAAGCGACCCTGTAGCAGTTGATGCTATACCTGATATTGGTGAAAACCAACAAATTGTTTTTACAAAGTGGGACGGACAATCTCCGCAAGATATAGAAGACCAAATAACCTACCCATTAACAACTTCCTTATTAGGGATTTCAGGAGTAAAAACCATTCGTAGTTCATCAATGTTTGGGCTATCGAGTATTTATGTCATTTTTGATGAAGGTGTTGATTTTTATTGGAGTCGTTCTCGAATTCTTGAAAAACTAAATTCATTACCAAGTAATTTATTACCAGAAGGGGTAAGTCCTTCTTTAGGCCCTGATGCAACAGGTTTAGGTCAAATTTTTTGGTACACACTAGAAGGACGTGATGAAGATGGAAATGTAACTGGAGGTTGGGATTTAAATGAATTACGTAGTGTACAAGATTATTATGTAAAATATGCACTTTCATCTGCAAATGGAGTATCTGAAGTAAGTTCAATAGGAGGTTATGTTCAAGAATACCAAATAGACGTAAAGCCAGAGTTGATGCGTCAATACAATATCAGTTTACAACAAATTGTAGCAGCAGTAAAGCAAAGTAATCAAGATATTGGAGCACAAACGATAGAAATAAATCAAGCTGAATATTTAGTTCGTGGTTTAGGGTATGTAAAGTCTATAGCAGATATTGAAAATGCTGTAGTAACTGCTAAAGATTATACTTCAATACGAGTAAAAGACATCGCAAAAGTATCATTAGGAGCTGAGCCTCGTAGAGGAATTTTAGATAAAGAAGGTGCTGAGGTAGTAGGAGGTGTGGTTGTATCACGCTACGGAGCGAATCCTTTAGAGGTAATTACCAATGTAAAAGCGAAGATTAAAGAATTAAGTGCAGGTTTACCAAGTAAGGAGTTAAAAGACGGTAGAACTTCTCAATTAACAATAGTTCCGTTTTATGATCGTACTGAGTTAATCCATGAAACTTTAGATACGTTGAACGAAGCACTTACATTAGAAATACTCATTACTATTTTAGTAATTGTTGTAATGGTATTCAATTTACGAGCTTCTATATTAATTTCAGGACTCCTACCTGTGTCAGTATTAATGGTTTTTATTGCAATGAAAGCCTTCGGAGTTGATGCAAACATCGTAGCCTTATCAGGAATTGCTATTGCTATTGGAACAATGGTAGATGTCGGGGTCATACTCTCCGAAAACATTATTAGTCATTTAGAGAAAAGAGAAGGAAAAGAAGTCATTCCGACAGAACGAGGTACGAATGACAAGGAACCTCTATCTATTAATCAAATAGTATACAATGCAACAGCTGAAGTTTCAGGAGCAATCGTAACTGCAGTAATGACAACTATTATTAGTTTTATTCCGGTGTTTACTATGATTGGTGCTGAAGGAAAATTATTCCGTCCACTAGCATTTACTAAAACATTCGCATTAATAGCGGCGATTGTAGTAGCATTGTTTTTAATACCACCATTTGCAGCTATTTTATTCAGAAAAAAAGAGCTAACGAAAAACTTTAAGTATATTTTAAATGGAGTTTTAATTGCGTTGGGTATTATCGCTTTGTTTTACGGAAACTGGCTAGGAATAGCATTAACAGCTTTCGGAGCAGTGCAGTTTTGGAGTAATTACTCAGGAAAAAAAGCAGTTTATTTTTCGTTTTCCAAGTATAGCTTAACATTGCCAGTAAATACTATCAATATTGTTATATCAGCATTAGCAATTGTTGGTTTGTTAGCAGAATATTGGAGACCTTTAGGTGTTGATAAAAGTATTATTACCAATCTTTTATTTGTAGCACTTATTTGTTTTGGATTGTTAGGTTTTTTCAGTTTACTTCAAAAACAGTACAATCAAATATTACAATGGGCACTGAATAATAAAGGATTGTTTTTAATCATTCCGTTAACAGTGTTAATTTGTGGGTTCCTCATTTTTAAGAATACAGGAAAAGAGTTTATGCCTTCGTTAAATGAAGGGTCATTTTTATTGATGCCGACTTCTATGCCGCACTCAGGTGTAGAGGAGAATAAGCGGGTATTACAACAATTAGATATGGCAGTTGCGAATATTCCAGAAATAGCAACGGTTGTAGGTAAAGCAGGGAGAACAGATTCTGCATTAGATCCCGCACCTTTATCGATGTATGAAAACATAATTAATTACAAACCAGAATATGCTTTAAATGCTGAAGGAGAGCGTCAACGATTCAAGGTTGATAAAAATGGTGATTTTGTATTGAAAAACGGAACGTCATTACGAGTGAAAAAAGGTGAAGCGAGGCAAACTGTTAATGCAAATGAGGAACTTATTCCTGATGAGAATGGAGAGTTCTTCCGAAATTGGCGTCCGCATATCAAATCACCCAATGACATTTGGAATGAAATTGTAAAAGTAACAAGGCTGCCAGGAGTAACATCGGCACCAAAACTACAACCTATCGAAACCCGATTGGTTATGTTGCAAACGGGAATGCGTGCACCGATGGGAATCAAAGTAAAAGGACAAGATTTAAAACAAATTGAAGCTTTTGGCGTAGAGCTTGAAGGTGTTTTAAAGGAAGTTGAAGGAGTTAAAAAAGAAGCTGTTTTTGCTGATAGAATTGTAGGGAAACCTTATCTGCTAATTGATATTGATAGAGAGAAATTAGCTCGTTACGGAATTACCATTCAAACCGTACAAGATGTGTTGAAAGTAGCTGTAGGAGGTATGCAATTATCGCAAACGGTAGAAGGAAGAGAACGTTATGGAATTCGTGTTCGCTATCCAAGAGAGTTACGATCTAATCCGACCGATTTAGAAAATATTTACGTACCAGTAGCTAAAGGAGCTCCGATTCCATTAAGTGAATTAGCAACGATTCGTTACGAACAAGGACCTCAAATGATTAAAAGTGAAGACACATTTTTAATAGGATATGTATTGTTTGATAAGTTAGATGGTTTTGCTGAGGTAAATGTAGTAGAGGTTGCTCAAAAAGCAATTCAACAAAAGGTAGATTCAGGAGAACTAGTCGTTCCTAAAGGAATATCTTATCAGTTTACAGGAACCTATGAAAATCAATTGAGAGCAGAAAAAACCTTATCGGTAGTAGTGCCATTGGCATTGATGATTATCTTTTTAATACTGTATTTTCAGTTCCGTTCAGTAGCTACTTCATTAATGGTGTTTACAGGAATTACAGTAGCTTTTGCAGGAGGATTTATCATGATGTGGCTATACGGGCAAGATTGGTTCTTGAATTTTAGTGTATTTGGAGAAAACTTGCGAGAGCTATTTCAAATGCATCCAATTAATTTAAGTGTTGCTGTTTGGGTAGGGTTTATAGCATTGTTTGGAATTGCAACTGATGATGGTGTGGTAATGGCTACCTACCTAAAACAGACATTTACTAAAGATAAACCTAAAACTATTGAAGCTATTCGAGCATCTGCATTACACGGAGGAAACAAACGTATTAGAGCATGCTTAATGACAACAGCGACTACTATTTTAGCCTTGTTGCCAGTATTAACCTCTACAGGAAGAGGTAGTGATATTATGATTCCGATGGCGATTCCTGCTTTTGGAGGAATGATTATAGATGTTACTTCGTATTTTATTGTACCAGTACTGTATAGTTGGAGAGAAGAGTTTTTATTAAAAAGGAAAGTTAAAAATGAATAGTGTAAAGTGTAAAATTTTTAAATATGAGTATTTTAAAAGATAAAAGTTATGTGTTTGCATTAGAGATTGTGAAGCTTTCACAGTGTTTGGTTGCCGATAAAAAAGAATATATCTTAAGTAAGCAGCTTTTGAGAAGTGGTACAGCTGTAGGAGCTTTAATAAGAGAAGCTGAATTTGCGCAAAGTAAGAAAGACTTTATTTATAAAATGAGTATTGCATTAAAAGAAGCCAATGAAACCTTGTATTGGTTAGACCTTTTAAAAGATACTAACTATTTAGTTGAAGATAGATATATGTCACTACATTCAGTTTGTAAAGAATTAGTAGCAATGTTGTTAAGTTCAATAAAAACATCAAAAAAGTCCATATCATGAAGCAGTTTATAATTTTTATATTTCACATAATAATGGGCTGGATAGTTTTAGGTATTTCGTTTTTCACTTTTCATTCAAAAAAAGTATTCACTTTTAGTTTTTCACTTTTATTTTTTCACTTTTCAAATGCGCAAAACTTACAGGAATACATAAACATAGCCTTAGAAAATAACCCTGAAGTACAGCAGTTTGATACACAGTACAAGCGTATTTCAGAGAAAAAAGAAGAGGTAAATACACTACCAAATACTGAGTTTGGGGCAGGATACTTTGTAAGTACACCAGAAACACGTACTGGTCCGCAGAAGTTTAAACTATCTGTAAAACAAATGATTCCTTTCTTCGGAACCATAACAGCACGAGAAAACTATGTGTCTTCATTAGCAGATGCAGCTTATCAAGATATTGTAGTAGTGAAACGTAAACTAGCAACATCGGTAGCGCAATCGTATTACAAACTCTATGAAGTTAAAGCGAAACAAAAAGTGTTAAAGGAGAATATAGCATTACTAGAAACCTATGAAAAGTTAGCATTAACTTCAGTTGAAGTAGGAAAAGCATCTGCAGTAGATGTGTTAAGGTTACAAATAAGACAAAATGAGTTAGCACAACAAAAAGAAGTGTTGCAAGAAACTTTTTTAGGAATGAGAAAAGCATTTAATAAATTACTGAATCAAGATGTTAACACACCAGTTTCAGTAGTTGATAGTTTACGAATTCCGACAGAAGTAGCTAAAATACAACCAAGTACTTTAAAGTTACATCCAGAGTTGATGAAGTTTGATAAGTTGCATGTTTCCGTAGAAAAATCAGAGTTCTTAAATCAAAAAGAAAAACAACCTATGATTGGTTTTGGACTTGATTATGTAAATGTTGAAAAGCGCACGGATATGGATATGGCTGATAATGGCAAGGATATTATAATGCCAATGGTATCGTTGTCAATTCCTATTTTCAATAAGAAAAATAAATCTATAAGCAAACAAAATAAGTTACAACAAAAGGAAATTATTTCACAAAAGGAACAACGATATAATACTTTAGAATCTGTGTTGTACAGAGCGGTTTCAGATAGGAAATCATCTGTAATAAGTTATCGAACACAACTTAAAAATTTAGAGCAAGCAAAAAATGCAGAACAAATCTTAGTAAAAAGTTACGAGACAGGAACAATAGATTTTAACGATGTGTTAGATATTCAGGAATTACAATTGAAATTTCAAATGAATATGATTACATCAGAAGTAAATTACTACACACAAAGTACCATAATTAATTATTTAATTAAATAAGATGAAAAAATATATAGTTTATATAGCAATTTTAATCGCTGGACTGTTCTTAGGATGGCTGCTTTTTGGAGGTTCTTCAAATAATGAAGCAGCACACGATCATAATACAGTAGAGAAGAATAAAATGTGGACTTGTTCTATGCATCCACAGATTATGCAACCAGAACCAGGAGATTGCCCTATTTGTGGGATGGATTTAATTCCTGCGGAAGCTAGCGCAGATGGATTGGCGGCAAATCAGTTTAAATTAACTAAAAATGCATTGGCGTTGGCGAACGTACAAACTACTGTGATTGGTGATGCTATCAATGCTGATAATACAATTACACTATCAGGAAAAATAGCAGAAAACGAAAAGTCGAATGCAGTACAGGTAAGCTATTTTGCAGGAAGAATAGAACGTTTGAATGTGAATTTTACAGGAGAGAAAATAAACAAAGGTCAGTTATTAGCAACGGTATATTCTCCTGAATTGGTAAAAGCGCAGCAAGAATTATTAACAGCAGCTTCTGTAAAAGAAAATCAACCCGCATTGTACAAAGCAGTTAGAAATAAATTGAAATTATGGAAGCTATCAGAGAAACAAATCAATCAGATAGAGAAAACAGGAAAAGTCAAAGAAAACTTTCCTGTATATGCTACGGTTTCTGGTACGGTGTCAGAAAAATTAGTAGAACAGGGAGATTATGTAAGTCAAGGACAAGCTTTATTGAAAATAGCTAACTTGAATTCGGTATGGGCAAATTTTGATGTGTATGAAAATCAAATCAGTAATTTTAAAGTAGGGCAAAGTATAAAAATTACTACCAATGCCTACCCTAACGAAACTTTTAATGCAAAAGTTTCATTTATCAACCCTGTGTTAAATCCAGAAACACGTACAGTAACCATGCGTGCTGTATTGAATAACAGTCAAGGAAAGTTTAAACCAGCAATGTTTGTTACAGGGAAAGTGGAAGCAGAAGAAAAACAAACTGAACAACAATTAAGTATTCCTGCAACAGCAGTGTTGTGGACAGGAAAGCGTTCTATTGTATATGTAAAACCAGACGCTAGCAAACCAATTTTTGAAATGCGTGAGATTGTGTTAGGAGGAAGAGTAGGTGAGAATTATCAAATAAAAAAAGGATTAGAGTCAGGAGAGGAGATTGTGACGAATGGAGTGTTTACCATAGATGCCTCAGCACAATTGCAAGGAAAGAAGTCAATGATGAATCATACTAAAGAAATTACAGAATCTTTTAGCACACCTAAAAAGTTTAAAGAGCAATTGCAAAAGGCTTATGAAGGGTATATAGAGTTAAAAGATGCTTTAGTAAAAACGGATGCTAACGCAGCAAAAACCAGTGCTGAAAACCTGCAAAAAAACTTAATGTCGATAGACATGAAGTTGCTAACTAATAAAGCAACACACCAACAATGGATGCAATTAATTCCTGCATTAAAATCAAGTAATGCAGAAATAGCAAAAACAACTGATGTTGCTATACAACGAAAGTATTTTAAAATAGTATCTGATAATTTTATTAAAGCAGTTCAGTCTTTCGGGATTAATGAAGTTACTTATAAACAGTACTGTCCTATGGCAGATAGTGACAAAGGTGCTTATTGGTTAAGTAAAGAAAAACAAGTGTTAAACCCATATTTTGGTGATATGATGCTAAAATGTGGTGAAGTAAAAGAAACAATAAATAATAATTAAATTTCAATTCAAAATGAGAAAAGTAATCTTAGGAGTGGCTATGTTGGCTACTATTGGTTTAGCAAGTTGTAAAAACGAAGCTAAAAAAGAAACAGAAACAAAAGAAGTACAAACAGAGCAAACTTCAGGAAAAGAAGTAGCAATGGCTACTGCAACTTTTGGAGTAAGAGGTAACTGCGGAATGTGTAAAAGTACCATAGAAAAGGCAGTAAATGATGTTGATGGAGTAGCATCGGTAGATTGGGACAAAGCACGAAAACAAGTCAATGTGTCGTTTGATGATTCAAAAACGAATTTAGATGCAATTCACAATGCAGTTGCGGCATCTGGTTACGATACTGATAAAGTTTCAGGAAATGAAGAAGCTTACGGGAATTTACCAGGTTGTTGTCAATACGATCACAATATGGAAATGAGCTTAAAAGGTGAGGTAAAAGCAGATGAAACATCTAATCACTAATTTTAAAAAAGTGTAACGAACTTAAAACTTCGTTACACTTTTTTATTTCTTACTACAACTAAATAACCAACGTATTCCGTATTTATCGGTTATACTTCCAAATAAATGGCCCCAATGGTTTCTCTTTAAAGGGAACGCTATTGTTTTCTTTTCGGCTAAACTTGAATAGTATTGTCTTATCTCAGTTTCATTACAGCTTTTCAGAAGGATAGCAATAGTATTTCCTTGTAATAATTTGTCTTCATCAAATAAATCAGTACCCATTAATAACATATTTTCTTTTTTAAGAAAAGCCTGTACAATATATTTTTTATAATTGTTAGGAAGACTCTCAGTTTTAGGAGAGTCTTCTAAGGTTTGAAAATATAATTCACCACCCAAACAATTTTGGTAAAAAAGCATTGCTTCTCTGCAATTACCATTAAACGTAAGATAAGTTATTAATTGGCTCATTATTTAAAGTTAGTGAATCAATTGGTTATAGTATTTATTTTATGATAATTGATATAAGACAAGACTAAAATGCCAAGTGCTATAATTGGTAAAAAGGAATTAAGAGTAAGTCCATCAATAGCAGCATGACTTATAGCAGCAAATAAAAAAACAAAGCTAAAACCAGCATATGCCCATTCCTTTATCGTTTTATGTAGTTTAGGAATTATTAAAACGAGAGCTCCTAATATTTTAAAAATAACTAAAGCATTTCCGAAATATTGTGGATATCCTAAGTGTTTAATTCCTTCTTTTGCCAGTTCCGTTTGAGAAAATAATGCAGGCATAAGACCTTCAAAAAGAACAATGATAATAGTAGTTATCCAAAATATAGTTTTATTAGTTTTCATAATAATAAGTTTTTATACTTAGTTAACCTTATTGGTTTTCTACATACCTTTTAAAATTATCTAAAATAGCTTGCCATCCTCCTTTTTGTACTTCAATAGAGTTTTGAGCTTCTGCATCAAAAACTGTTATAACTTCAGTATAGTCTTCTTTTGGTGTAAAGTTTGTTTTTGCCTTTCTACCATCATCCATGGTATATGCAATACACTCAAGAGGGCTTACTTCATCGTAAGTACCGGTAAAATCGAAACTAAAGCTTCCGTCTTTAGCTTCCATTCTTGATAAGAATTTTCCTCCAACTTTTAAATCGTTTTCAGCGCGAGTAGTATGCCAATCTTCAGAAGCTGTATTCCATGTTTTTATATGCTTTGGAGTTGTCCATATATCCCATACTTTGTTAGGAGTTCCTTTAATTGTTGTTTTAACTGTTATTTGTTCCATGATTTTAAGGTGTTAATGTTAATATTACAAAGATGAGATTAATTTAAAGTTTTCTTTGGGTGGTATAACGGCGTTTTTAAGGGCTAATTACGCCAATTTCTTATATTTGTTTTATGAAAAACGTTTCTATCCTTGTTCCAGAGTCCGCTGTAATAGAGTCTGTTGCCGATCCGCAGTACATGTTTTCTGCAGCTAATGATTTTTTAAGATCTAATAATCGAGAACCTCTTTTTAAGATAAACCTTGTAGGGAGTAAAAAAGAAATTAGTTTTAATAATGGTATGTTTTCTGTTCATACAAATAAGTTATTACATGAAGTTACTCAAACAGATCTTATTATAATACCGGCGCTTTTTGGAGATATGAAAACAGCAGTTAAACTTAATGAAGAAGCCATTCCTTGGATTGTAAAACATTATAAAAAAGGAACTGAAGTGGCCTCATTATGTGTTGGTGCGTTTTTATTAGCTTCAACAGGAATTTTGAATGGGAAGAAATGTTCTACACATTGGGCATTTTACAACGAGTTTCAAGAAACTTTTCCAGATGTTGAGGTGACTGACGGTAGTATTATTACCGAAGAAAATGGTATTTATTCTAGTGGAGGAGCAAATTCTTATTGGAACTTATTATTATATCTCTTAGAAAAGTATACTGATAGAGATACAGCTATTTTAGCTTCTAAATATTTTGCAATTGATATCGATAGAGATAGTCAGTCAGCGTTTACAATGTTTACAGGGCAAAAAAATCATAATGATTTGGAGGTTGCAAAAGTACAAGAGTATATAGAAGCAAATTATAAAGATAAAATTACTGTTGATGATATGGCAAACTTAGTAGCCGTTAGCAGAAGAAGTTTTGAAAGACGTTTTAAACAGGCTACCAATAATACCATTATTCAGTATCATCAGCGTGTAAAAATTGAAGCAGCCAAGAGACATTTTGAAAGTACTAGAAAAAATATTACAGAGGTAATGTATGAAGTAGGGTATTCGGATACCAAAGCTTTTAGAAATGTTTTTAAAAAGATTACAGGGCTAACACCTATTGAATATAGGAACAAATATTGTAAAGGAAGTTAATCTTTTAAAAGGTATTTTGATGTTTAGACGTTTGAATATTAGTTGATTATTCTTTGTTTTTAAGTCTTGAAATTTGCGCAGTCAAATAACTTCTTTTATATTAGCAGTTAAATAACTGCGTAATGAAGTTAAGAAGAGATGTATTTCAAGCCATAGCCGATCCAACCCGTAGAACTATTATTTCTTTAGTAGCGCTTCATGCCATGACTCCATCTGCAATAGCCAATAATTTTGAGTATTCAAGGCAAACAATTTCTAAGCATATACAAATACTATCTGAATGTGATATTCTGAAACAGGAGCATAAAGGTAGAGAGATATACTATCATTTAAATCCAGAGGGAATGAAAGAAATAGCAGCTTTTATTGAGCCTTTTAGAGAGTTTTGGGATGAACGGTATAATAAGTTAGAGTCTGTTATGAAAAACTATAAAAAAAAATAAAATATGGAGCAGAAGACCAAAGTTACAGCTGAAGCTGGAGAACAAGAAATTTTAATAAATAGAATATTTGATTTGCCGATAGAGCACTTATTTATGGCGTATGTTGATCCTGAAATCATTGAACAATGGATGGATACAAAGGTACTAAAGCTTGAAAGTGAAGCAAATGGAAGCTATCAGTTTGAAACGACTGATGGAACAGGAAATAAACATTTGATAAAAGGAGTTATTCACGAGTTTATTCCTCAGAAAAAAATTATTAGAACTTTTGAGATGGATAGTATGCCTTTTGGTGTGCAGTTAGAAGTTTTTACGTTTGAAAAATTAACAGATAGTAAGAGTAAGCTTATTAAGAAAGTAATTTACCAATCGGTTAAAGATAGGGATGAAAATTTAAAACTTCCATTTAAAATGGGCATTAATTGGGCACATCAACGATTAGAAGAAGTTGTATATAAATTATATAAAGTATGAAAGTAAAAAACATTACGTATTGGGTATTGACAATATTTCTATCAATAGGAATGTTCGCAGGAGGTATTCAGCAGATGTTACAAATTGGAGGATACAATGAAATTGTTAAAGCGTTAGGATACCCGTTATATTTATTGAGCATTTTAGGTGTGTGGAAAATATTAGGAGTAATTGTTATTCTAGCTCCTAAATTAACTCTATTAAAAGAATGGGCATATGCAGGCTTCTTCTTTGCTATGTCTGGAGCAGCAATTTCTCATGTCGCCGTGGGTCAGAGTTTTATTGAAGCGGTACCATCTTTAATATTGTTAATAATAACAGTTTTATCTTGGTATTTAAGACCAGATAATAGAAGAATAAAAAGAATTATAAAGTAAGTTTGAAATGGAAAAAGTAGATAAGTATATAGAAAACATAAAAAAATGGAAAGAAGAAACAAAATTGTTACGACAAATTTGTTTGGGTTGTGGTCTTGAAGAAGGTTTTAAATGGATGCATCCTTGTTATACTTTTCAAGGAAAAAACATAGTGTTAATTCATGGTTTTAAAGATTATTGTGCATTACTTTTTCATAAAGGAGCATTATTAAAAGATACGGATGAGATTTTAATTCAACAAACAGAAAATGTACAATCGGCTCGTCAAATTAGGTTTGCAAAGCCAGAAGAAATTATAGATTTAATATCAACTATCAAAGCATATATTTTCGAAGCTATAGAGGTTGAAAAAGCAGGTTTAAAAGTAAAAACTAAGAAAACTTCAGAATTCGAAATGGTAAATGAATTTAAAGAAGTACTGCAAGAAAATCCAGATATACAAACAATTTTTGAAGCACTAACCCCAGGAAGACAAAGAAGTTACTTATTGTATTTTTCTCAAGCTAAACAATCAAAAACACGCTTGTCAAGAATAGAGAAGTCTATCCCAAAAATGATAGAAGGAAAAGGGTACAACGAAAGGTAAGAAATAGAGCTACCTAAAAAGCAGCTCTATAGAAAACTTAGATAAAAACTTGATAAATTAATATTGTTACGAAGTCTTATAATAGACTATAAAACGTTAGAAGTTGCATGAAACATTTGTGTAGATATTGCGATACGATTCCAAATATTAATTTCCCCTATTTGTATAATAATTTGTGCTATTTCATTATCGGTAAAGTACTCTTTAAGTTTCTGAAAGGTATCTTCTGTTAATCCGTTGTTGCTTATTTGTGTTATTTCATCAGTAGCAGCTAACAAAGCTTTTTCTTTTTCAGAAAATAAAGGAGATTCTTTCCAAGCACTTAAAGCAAAAATTCTGTTTTGTTTCTCTCCGTTTTTTAGAGCCTCAGCAGTATGCATTTCTATACAATAAGCACAAGTATTAATTTGAGAGGCTCTTATTTTTATAAGATTCTTACTATTATTTGAAAGGGCTGTTTCTCCAAGATATTTAGAAATTTCTAAAATAGCTTTGTAAGCATTAGGCTCTAATTCTTGAATGTTTAGTCTTTGTTTCATGATTTTTAATTTTATAAACCAAAGGTATTATTCCTAGTAATGTTAAAACTTAAGCCAGTTTAAGAAACGTAATGCAGTGTGTTAAAGTTATAAAGAAGAGTTTTATTTTTCTTCGGGTTTAGAATAAGTAACAATATCAATTCCTATTCCGTTGGGATCAATAATTGCAAAATGCCTATCGCCCCAAGGTTCATCTCTTAACTCAATTTCAATACGTATTCCTTTTTCTTTTAGCTGTTTGTAGTAACTGTCTACATTTTCTACTTCAATAGTTAAATATACTCCTTTACCATTAAAACCTGATTGAAAAATAGGTTTCTGGCTAGGGTGATTTGGAAGTAGAAAACTAATTTCTGAAGATTTATTAGGTGAATGTAATAGGAGGTAAAAATCATTTTCAAAAGTAACCCCAAAGCCTAATGTTTGAGTATAAAATTTTTTAGTCTCTTGTAGTTTTTCGGTTATAATACCAGCGTTCAGTTTCATCTTTTTGAATGTTTGTGAGTTGATAGATACAACAGTTAGCATCAACACGATTATTATTAATTTTTTCATGTTCTACATTTTTGTTGAAACAAATTTAGCATCAAGAGTTTTAGCTTGATTGTATAAATCGGACAGATTTTAAAAAAGAGCTTTAGAGGGGGGCACACCATAAAAAGTTTTAAAGTGTTTGATAAAGTGAGCTTGATCAAAAAAACCTAGGTCTAAATAAAGCTTGTTGTTCTTCAAACTTTGTTTAGATGTGGTTTCGTTTAAAACTTGTTGAAACCGAACAACATTACTAAAAGCCTTTGGTGTTGTGCCAATATGGTAGTTAAAAATTCTTTGTAATTGGCGAGTGCTTAAACCAGTATTCAAATCTTTTTCAATATCTAAATAACCTTTATGATAAAAAATAAGAGATAAAGCTTTAAAAAAACGAGAGTCATTTTGTAAAGGTAGGTTTTGAGTTAAACTTATAAACTTAATATTAAGAAGTTTCACAATGTTTTTCATCGAATTGTTCGAACTAATAGTTGTTTGTATCCATTCGGATAAGTGAGGTAAAAAAAGTTTTAGTTCTTGTGATTGATTACTTAGTTTTTTAGCATTGATGTTAAATAATAAAGGAAAAGCTGAAGGAAGAAAGCGAACTCCTATATAATCAAAATCATTCCCGATAGGAAACTCAACATATTTTCTGCAAAAACCCATTATAAAGCTTTCAGAAACATTCTTTTTGTTAAAGAAAATATCAATACAACCGTCAGAGACAACTCGATAAGAGAAAGAATTTTGTAATGGTTTTTTAGTTTTTAATTGCCAAAAACAGTAAATATAATTTTCTAACCTAATATCGGGTTTTAACTCAATATATGAAATGCTATTAGTTTTAGAGTTAACCGATGGTTGTATGGGCTTATAAAAGTTTTTTATGGATTGAAAAGACGTCAAATGTATTATTTAAAATTAAACATAAACTGCTTTACGATATTTGTTAGCATATTCAGAAGGAGTCATATTGGTAACTTTCTTAAAAACCTCTCTAAATCCTTTTGGGTCATTATAACCAACTTCGTACATTATTTCATTAACCGTTTTATTACCTCTCTCAAACTCTTTTTTAGCAGCTTCTATTTTAACACGCTGCACATATTCTATTACAGTATTGGTAGTTGCTTTTTTAAAACGTCTTTCAAAAGTTCTACGGCTTACAGCTATTTTTTCAGAAAGTTCATCAACGGTTATTTTTTGCTGATAATTTTGTTCAATATGTTCCTGAATTTTTAAAATATCTTTATCGTTATGAGATTTTTGGCCTTTAAAAATAATAAAAGGAGACTGACTATTTCGATTAATATCTATTTCGAAAATTTTAGAAGAAAGTACAGCCATTTCACGTCCTGCAAACTTTTCTACCAAATAAAGGTTTAAATTTAAAGAAGAATAAGCTCCACCGCTTGTGTATAAACCGTTTTCATCGGTAATAATCCTATCATCAACAAGATTAACATCAGGAAACATTTTTCTAAATTCATCAGCAGCCAACCAATGTGTTGCACAGTCTTGACCGTTAAGTAACCCTGTGCTAGCTAATAAAAAAGCACCTATACAAAGACTCGCAACTTCAGCACCATTAGCATATTGTTTTTTTATCCAAGGAATAAAAGCATTGTTTTTTGAAATTACTTGATCATAATCTCCATGAATAGCTGGGATAATAATCAAATCCGTTTTTTGGACATCAGCAATTGTAGTGTTAGGAATAATACTAAATAGTCCGCTGCTTAATCTTGCTTCTTTGTGTGTGCCAACAAGATGCGTTGTGAACATTGGTTGTTTACCAGCTTTTAATAAAGCGTCATTAGCCATGGTAAACATCTTATAAGTAGCCTCTAAATTACTCAAGCTAGAGTCTCCTTCTGGTACAAGAATAGAAATATGTTTCATGAGTTGTGTTTCAAGGGATTAATCTATTTCAAATATAAGATAAGCATTTGTCGCAATCAACCCTTGGTATTGTCGGGAATATACCTTTGAAGTGTGAATAAGACTTTTTATCTTTGGTAATCAAATGCTTAAGTGGTGAGGAGAGTAGTTATTTTGTCTATGTTACTCATCAACAAACCAAGAAAAAATGAATGATAAAGAACTTTTAAATGAATATAACACTGCAACTATGGAATTATTAAGGTTGCTTTCATCTTTAACTGAAGAACAATTAAATAAAAGAACAAAGGATAGCGGTTGGACAGTAGCGCAGGTAGGAGAACACCTTAATAAATCGTATGAGGTATCAGGTGTTTTAAACGGAAAGGTAAAAGATATAAAACGAAGTCCGTATGAAAAATTATCAGAAATACAACACTTGTTTTTGAATTTCGATATAAAAATGAATTCACCTAAAGAGATTATACCAACCGAAGAGTTTATTAACAAAGAAATTTTGTTGACGGAGTTAAAAAGCAAAATACAATGGGTGAATGATTTTTCAAAGAAAATGGATTTATCAAAACTGTGCTTAGATTTTGAAATTCCTGAATATGGACCATTTACACGAATTGAGTGGATAGGATTTAACACTGCACACACGCAGCGTCACATTTATCAAGTAAAACAAATTATTAGAAATATAAAAATATAAAAACGATGAAAATATGGGCAAACTTAGGAGTAGAGGATATAGAACGTACACAAAAATTCTATCAGACATTAGGTTTTAAACTTAATGGAGTTCCTACAAATGAAATAGTAAGTTTTTTATTTGGTGAAGATGAGTTTGTAATCCACTTTTTTAAAAAGGAAAAGTTAAAAGAAAGCTTTGAAGGTGAGGTAGCAAATCTTAATAGTAGTAATGAAATAATGTTTACACTTTCGGCCAAAAGTAAAGAGGAACTTAATGCATTGATAGAAAAAATAATAAAAGCAGGAGGGCATATCCGTTTTGATCCTAGAAAAGACAAGAAAAAGTTTTATGATGATAACGGTTACTACGTTTGTGTGTTTGAAGATTTAGATGGGCATTTATTTAATCTGTTTTACAATTTAAATTAAAGGTACTATTATTATGAAAGCGCAACAAGAATTTACAAAAATTATCAATGCTAGTACCGAAAAGGTATGGGAGGTTCTTTGGAATGATAAAACATATCCACAATGGACAGCAATTTTTTCTGAAGGGTCTTATGCTAAAACAGATTGGAAAGAAGGGAGCAAGGTACTATTTCTTACGCCTGATGGTAGAGGAATGGTAAGTAAAATTAAAGAAAAAATTCCTAATGAATATATGCTCTTTGAGCACTTGGGGGTTGTTGAAAATGGTATAGAGAACCTAAAAGGTAAAGAAGCAAAAGAATGGGCTGGAGCTACAGAAGAATACGTGTTAGAGAGAGTTAATAACAAAACACATTTAACAGTAAAAATGGATGTAGTTGAAGCGTATAAAAGCTTCTTTTTAGATACATGGCCTAAGGCAATGGGTAAAATAAAAGAATTAGCAGAAAAGAAAAGTTAAAATAAACAATAACCTTAAAAACAAGAAAAATGAAAGTAAATCCTTATTTAAATTTTGACGGAGATGCAGAACAAGCATTCAATTTTTACAAATCGGTATTTGGCGGTGAATTCATTGCAAATATGAAAATGAGTGACGCTCCTGATGTAGGAAAATTACCGGAAAATGAGAGAAATCGTATAATGCATATTTCGCTACCATTATCAAAAGATACTATTTTAATGGCGTCAGATACAGTTCCTTATATGGGGCATAAGCTTAATAAAGGAAACAATAATTATATTTCACTGCACCCTGAAAGTCGTGAAGAAGCAGATCGTTTGTTTAATAGGCTTTCTGTAGATGGAAAAATTGAAATGCCTATGGAAGACCAATTTTGGGGAGATTATTTTGGAAGTTTTGTCGATAAGTTTGGTGTCCATTGGATGATTAATTATAACGAGCAGTATAGTTAAACGTAATATCTTTTTAATGGTAGAAGTCTTTAAAACATCTGTACAATCAGTTGAAGAGGAAACACTTCTTTTGGATAAGCTCCAAAAGGAGTTTCCTTGTTATAAAATAAATTTTGATTTAGAAGATTGTGATAATATACTTCGTATAGAGTCTGTAAATAACATAATTAACCCTAACCCTGTTATCAAATTAGTAAGATATTATGGATTTGTTATTGAAGTATTGGAAGATGTAGTTGTAAAAGACAAAACAGTAGTAGGGAGGAGCTAGTATGTAAAACTATAATAAAACAAAACCCAGTTAGATATCTAACTAGGTTTTTGTGACCTCGGCAGGGATTTGGAGCGGTGTTTTTATTCGCACAAGCAGGAGATTTATGGAAGACGCAGGTAAATTACGCGGATTACCTAAAAAAAACTGGCAATTGGCGTTACAATTTATGCAAGAAGATACAAAGCTTCTGATGCGTACAGCTAGTGAATCACAAAAAGCGGTGGATTATCTCTTACAAGTTGACACTAACAAAGAACCAAAGTTTTACAAATCACTGGTAAAAAAGAGTCAAAAAGCAACCCAAAAGCCAAGGAAAACACCTGCTTTAAACAGACCCGTTAAAAGAGAGTCAAAGCCTCAATCCAAAAACAATATACCAGGGAATTTCAATACAAACTCGGTAGCTTACAAACGAAAGCAACTACAACATAGAACCTTTGAGTATTACCAAATTGAGGATGCCGTATTGGCAAGCTTTTTAGGCAAGCTAGAGATAAAGACCAAAGAAAGTTTAGTGATTACCCTAGCAGGAAAACGAGGTTCAAGCAAAATACACTTTGCTTTTAAGTTTATCAATGTACTAGCTCTAAAATACAAGGTCGGTCATGCTTCTATGGAAGAATACCCTGAAAGTGCTTTGTATTGGGACAAAGCAGATATGTATTTTAATGAGGTAGCAGAACGTAATTTGTCCAATCCTGATATTGAAAACTTAAACCAATTAGATAAGTTGATTAGAGAAAACGATGTGATTGTGATTGATAGTTTTGCTAAGTTAAAGGAACTGGATAGCAAATTTGAAATTGACAAAGACTTGCGAAAGAAGTACGACGGAAAATTGTTTTTTATCATCTTCCAACAAACCGCAGATGGTAAAATGAGAGGAGGTGCTAAAAGTGGTTTTGATGGGGATTGTATTTTCTTTACCGAGAAAACAAATCATTACAAAACCAACTTTATTTACACAGATAAAAACCGTTATCAAGACAAGCCACTTGATGAGTTGAAATACAATATTTATTCAGGGAAACTCGACCCGATTACATCTGAAGAAGTGGTTACAGAAAATGTGATACCGAAAGAGGTGGAATTTTAGGATATATCTCGCAAGATGATTATTAATCATGTTGCGGGATTTTTCTTAAAGAGTTACTTAGCGATTGTTGATAATAATTTTTTACTCATCATTTGTAATTCTAACTAAAATACATATTCCAGAAATATCTGCGTTACGAACTTCAAATTTTTCTATACCATACCTATAAGTGTCTTTTTTTAAAGAAAGTAATAATTTTTTCAATTCAATATCCATTCTAGATTGTTTAAGAAAATTATCCAATTCTAAATCGGTTATTTTTTCTTTACCATATTTATTTTCATATTCTTTAGGTAAATAAGTTGTAAAATCTTTGTAAGCGTAAGTACCTTCAAATTGTATAGACCCTATGTTTTTTAATGCGAAATTTTCTTTAATAATAGGGATACACTTTTTAAGATATTTTACAGCTGTGGAAAAAAATATTTTTTCTGAATGCATAGTTAAATGTCTTATATTTATGCTAATATGAGATTTGGTACTATCTATATCCCATTCCTTAACGTTAATTTTAAAGTCAAGAGTATCTTTTGGGGTAACCCATAAATAAGAAAACGATTTTATATAATAGTCATAGTCTGTCTTATTGATTTTTTTTACTATAATAGTATCACCATTTTTTATCGAAGTTTTAGAAGGAGTTTTAGTGGACTTAGTTTTTGTTACTTGTTGCTCTTTTTTATTTGTATCATATCTACAACTAATTATTAATGAGGATATAAGCAGGATTAAAAAGGTGTGTTTCATTTTTAGTTTATTTACAGCGGTTTTAGCATAAGAATATGGGTTTTAAGAATTAACTTTTTGTTTAAATACATGCCTTTCTAATTGTTTTTCTAGCGACTAAGCAGCTATTGTTTTATACTTTGTTAACAAACGTTTTCAGCTCAAAAGTAGTATTCTTCAAAAGTTATAATGTCTATCCAACCTTGTTTTCCGTTTTTACTAATTTCATAAAATGAAGTTGTTTTTTTATTAAAAAAATCAAAGCTTGTAGTTGTATGGTAAGGATAAATACCTATTTGATTATTGTTATAGAGGTAAATTAACCCATTATCTTCGTTTTGAAAAATACTATTATATTTTACAGGCAATATTTGCTTAGGTTCAATACTTCCTTTTTTTGTAAATGAAATTGGTTCAATAGGAGTGATAATCTCAGGTATATCAATAAAGATAGTATCACCAGTTACTTTATCAATAACATAATTGCTTATTAATTTTTCTTTTTTTGTGATTTTCTTTTCTATGGGAAATTTTGCGTCATCAAGAGAATACGAGTAAATGCCACTTTTGCCTTTTTCTACTATTTTAATAAGATTAGGATAGGTATAATATTTGTTATTGACACTTTCAGAAGTGTATCTTTTACCATTTAGAAAACTCAAATTTTCAATGTTGTCAGGAAGGTTAATAAACTCTAGAACTGTTTCATCTCGTATTCCTCCAAGATAACCTTTAGATAATTCAATGCTATACTTTTTTGTTTTTTTATTATATTTTAACGTATACTGTTCAGAATAGACAGTTCCGCAAGTAAAAAGGTTTACTTTTGGGAAGTAATCAATTTCTGTAATAGAATTATCAAAATATTGAGCTCCTTTATTAGTCAATACTTCTAGACCGTTTCTTGCAAAATATACTTGTTTTAAGTTGGGAATTTCTATCTTTTCTAGGTTGGAAATTCTATAAATGGATATAGAATCATTACTTAATGTTTTAATGAAAAAACCATTTTTTATAATGGTATCAAAAGCCTCTTTAAAAATGTACTCCCCCTTTTTATTTGTTAATTTATATTTATTTTCTTCTTTTTTTATATGATAAAAATACTCTCCGTAAGAATCACTATAGTTGCCTTTATTTGCCTTAAAAGATAGTGGATATAACGTGTTTTGAGAATAAACAGTATTACAATAAGTCAAATATAACAGAAAAACTAAGAGTAGTTTCGTTAATAATATTTGATTTTCTTTCATTTGTTGGCTTCAGATTTAATGAGTGTTTCAACAATTAAGTTCATAAGTAGAGTAGAACTAGCAATAAATTATATACGGCTTGTTATAGTATGCTTTATTTTTTACTCTTTTCTTTAAATATAAATTTATCTATTTTATTATTCCAATATTTTTTATTTCCAATCACTTTGCCATTTTCTATTTTCAAAACTAAGTCCTTTAAGAATTTATATTCTATTTCTTCAGGTTTACTGTAAATTCTAATAATAGAATCTTGTGTTAGCTCCCATTTATATTCTAATATTGAAGTAATATACTCAGAACCACAACTAGAAATATCTTTTTCGGTTATTAATACTTGTTCTTTGGAGAAGTTTAATATTAAATACATTTGTATTCCAGCACAAGGATTTGGTTCGGGAGTTTCCTCGCATTTATAACCAATATTTGATACATATTCTTTGTAGGTTAATATGTCAGCTTTATTTTGAGCGTTTACACCTAAAGACAAGTTGGTAAATAGTAAAAATAGTATAAGTCTTTTCATTATAATTTCCCATTTAGTCGGGTTGAATGTGTACTACAGTTCATTTATATAACCATAAAGAGAGTACAAACGTATTTTTTACAATTTTTTAGTGCTAGCTAATATAATAAAAAACTATAAATCAATATGGTTTTTAGCGTTTTCGGATTAAGAATTTGATTATAGGAGATAATTAAGTTGTTTTATGAAACTTACTTAGAGAATATTGTAATTTCTGATTAAGCACATGAGAATGTTTATACACGTACAATCTTAGTACTTAAAAAGTGGATTATTCTAAAAATACAGGAGTAGCTTAAAAATCAGAAAACTATCTACTATTTTTCTAAATGTTTTATATATTTAGGGTCAAAAAATTGTACCACCCTTAAAAAACATCTATGAACATAAAAGCCAAACTCTTTGTGTGTGGAGAGGAACGAGAATTAATCTCTACTAGTTTAAATTATATTCGTCTTACCGATTGGAACGGTAAACCTACATCAGCCCTAATGGGAGGTGCTTTTACGGCTACTTTTAAACCAGAAATGTACGATGATACCTTTATTGAATGGATTATAGCCGATAGAAAAGACAATAAAAAAATACGTCATCCTTTTAATCTTTATCTATTAAGAGACGGGAAAGTCGTTTTTTATGAGGATGATTTTGATGGAGTAGAGCTATTCCAATACAACTTTCAAGATGGGGTACTTATAAATTACCATGAGGTTTTTGATAACCAAAAAGGTATGCAGGTTACCTTAACTATATCGCCTGCAATGCAAGATTATCGTTTTTTTAATAATAGTACCGATTGGCGTAGAAAAAGCCGTACTCGTTATATAAAACCTTGGCAAGAGAGTTTTATACCTCCTATAAAAGAAACTCCTTATAAAGCACAGGAGAATACTAACAGTAAAAAAGTTTTAAATATTTATTTTGAAGATATAGAAACAAAAGAAAAGGTTAAAAAAGTAAAACCCGACCAACTTGTAGAGTTAGTAATTGTTTCTAAAGAGATGAAGAATAACAAAGTAGATATAGACCTAAATAAATATCCCTTTAATTTTGAATATAATAAAACCCCTTTAGAAAAGAATATTTTAAAAGATATTCTAATAACAAAAGATACTCAGAAACTAACTGTAAAACCCCTAAAACACGAATAATATGGCTACTGTAACCGAATGCGGAAACCCTAGTAATACTTTTTCTATAGAACCTCTAGAAATGTGGGAATTTACCCCCATTGTAAGTTTAGATGCCGAACCTATAGATTATGACGATGTAAAAGAAACATCTTTAGTTTACAAAAAGGATGAAAAAGTAACATTATCAGATAAAATTAGTAAATCAATTAGAGATAAATATACTTTGATGGTGTTTACTACCGAAAGTAAAAAACTCTCGTTAAAATTCACTGTTAAAAATGGTACGACAGACCAGTTTTATGATGATGATGGGTATATAAAACCTGAAATAGCCTTGGCTAAAGGAGAGAAAGAGCTTACTGAAAAGGAAAGTATAAAAATAACAGACGATAAGAGTTTTTTAGTAGACTATACTAAGAAAAAAAGTACTCTTATAGAGTTTGATGTTGAAATAAACACAGAAACAGAAAAAACTTTTTTTATCAATTTTTATGCTAACGACAACAAGAAATATTTTGATATAGAAGGAAAATATAAAAATGTGTTTTGCGGGCAAGTAAAAGTAATCAAAAAAAAGAGTAGTATTTGTAAAGACAAAGATTGGTCTTTTTTCCCATCTTTAGTATCAGATTCAAAAAAAGTAACATATGGTTCTAGTTTAAGTTGGACTAATACACCTGAGTGTTATCATTATGCTTTACAGCAATTAAAAGATTTAGGGTACTGGGTTAAAACTGAAAGATGGAATAAAAAATGGGATGGAACTAAGGAGTTAAATGATGATATTTTTCAGTTGTATTTAAGCTCAGATGTTGCAGGAATGAAAAAAGGTATTCAAAAAGAAATGTTTGAAAACTCTCTTATTTATTTGAAACAAGCTATGGAATCAAAAACTCCTGTAATGGTTGGATTACATTACCGGGAAGGATATGCAAATGAGGATTTAACAACCGACCATTTTGCTGTTATTACTGGCTGTGGCAGAGATATTGATGGCAAACTTTATTTTGAAGTAACAGACAACTTTTACTCAAGCGGAAAATACTATTGTATTTGTGAAAATTATGAGATTATAAAAGGGAATTATATAATATCTCAAGTTAGAAAATCAAGAAAATTATAAGTATGAAAAGTAAATTTTTTATAGTAATCATTGTACTTTATTGTTTTCTATCTTGTAAAAAAAACACTAATAAAATATCAAAACAAGAGTTTTATCCTTATTGCAAAAATTTTAGTACAGATGGGGCTTTGACTTATGATAATGAAACAGAAATTCTTTTTCAGAGATTTCGTTATTCAGATAACCGAAGTGGTAAAGTTCATTTCTTAAATATAAAAAATGATACTGTTATCATAAACACAAAAAAAGTAAAGAAATTACCTCCTGTATTCATAGAAGATTTATTTTTATTAAAAGAGAACTTGATAGTGCTAAGTTCAATACCAAGAACATTAGGGGAAAATTTAAAATCTACAGATTCTTTGATAAAATATGACAAAAACTTACAAGTTCTAGAAAAAAAAGACATGGATATCTCAAAATATCCAAGAGGTAATGGTTTTATTATTGGGGATAGTGATAGATTATTTTATATCACAGAAGGATTTAAATATATGAAAACACCAGAACTAATAATTTCACAAATAGATACTAGTTTTAATATTAAAAATCAAATAAAAATTAAAACTAAAGAAAAAGGTGCCTTTAGATATTACCCTCTGAAATCTGTTTTTATCAAAGATATCGGTATCGTAATTGTGTCTACTATTACTTATCATAATAGAGAAAAACCTATTTTTAAAATAGAGATGTTTGATTTTGATTTAAAAAAACAATGGTCTCAAGATATTGAGGCTAGTTCTATAATTGATTTAGGGTATTCTATATCTAAAAACAAAATATTTCTTATTTCTGAAAAACAGGGAAATAAAATTAATATTTGGGACTTTAAAGGAAATAGGCAAACTAAAACTTATTATTCTACTGCTAAATTAATAAGCTCTACATCAAATGATAATTATATATATATACTAAATAATGAAGGTAAAGAAACTTTTGTTAGTATAATTGACTATTCAGGGGAAATAATTGATAAAGTAAAAAAATCAACATTCATACAAACAAAAGAAAGTGAGACTAATATGCTGAAATATAAACGAAATCAACTCTTTTTAATAACTATTAATAATTATTTAAATACCTTAACAATAACTAAACTAAAAGACAGCTTATAAAAAACTTTAGGATGAATTAAGGAAACTTATATATGATGAACCATCAAAAACTTTTACCGTAATTGATATTAAAGATAGAGAAGTGCTTAATAATGATGGTACAGCAGGAAATACAGATGTAGAACTAAGCAGGTTCAAAGAAAGTCCTGTGGAATATATGAAAAACAAATGCCCTAAAGACGGATATTATGTGTTTATAGGGGCATATAATGCCGATTTTCATTCGTTTACCATCGTAGCTAATAAAAGAGGCGAAAATATTAGTTTTGAGTTTCTTGATCAGATATTTGGGGTATTACCTAAATCAGGAAAACAACTTGAAAGTTGGTTTTTGAAATTTATTTATGAATGGAGATATTATTTTCCTATGAATTTGAGTTTGTATCAATTAAGAAATAAAATAAAATAGTTATGAAATATTTATTAATGTTATTTGTTTTTATCATTTCATTAGGGTGTAAAGAAAGTGTAAAAAAAGATAAAACAATAGCTGGGGACATAAATTTAAAAGATAGTAGTTTAAAAAACTCAAAGATTAATAGATTAAAACAAATTGAGAAGAAGAAATTCTTAACAAAGAATGACTTTAGCAATGTAATAGGGAAACTGAAGAGTATTAAAAATACTGGCAGCAAATATTCAGATATGTTAACCAATAGTAGTGCTGGTTTTGTTCACAATATTTTTAGTTTAGATGAAGATGAATTAATTGTGAAGACTACAAGTTACACATACAAGAAAGATTTAGTTTTTTATTTACACAATATAAAATGTGTTAATGATTCAATATCTATTAAGCCTTTTTTAGAAAAAGCACAAGGGAAATTCACAGAGGGTTATCTAAGTAACAGGGTGTTCATTTTAGCAATGAAAGATGATATGACTGCAAATTATATTGATATTCCTGAAAAAATGAACCCTTATAAATTAAGGTTAGAACTAATAGATACTTTATATAAAAAAATTAATAGTGATGCAATACTTTGTTACAGAACTAAAAAGTGTGTTTATAAGGATTTTAGAGAGAAGAAATAGTTATGAGATGTTTAATAATTATTTTACTATTCTTTAGTTTGATTTTTTTTAACTGTAAAAAGAAGGCAGATAAATTCTCAAATGTTGTAACTAAGGAGAATAGTATTGATAGTTTAAAAACTTCAGTTATAAAAAATAATGAAGTAACTAAAAATAAAAAGTTACGATTAACTGGAAGTTATGATTTTAAAAAGTTACTTGGTTCATTAAAAAATATTAATCACACCAAAAATAAACATAAAGATTGGGTGAGTGATTATAGCTATGTGTTCTCAGGATTATTTGAACTTGATTCAGAAAAGTTTCAAGTAAAAACTACAAGTTATACATACAAGAAAGATTTAGTTTTTTATTTACACAATATTAAATGTGTTAATGATTCAATATCTATCAAACCCTTTTTAGAAAAAGCACAAGGTAAATTCACAGAGGGTTATTTAAGTAACAGGGTGTTCATTTTAGCAATGAAAGATGATATGACTGCAAATTATATTGATATTCCTGAAAAAATGAACCCTTATAAATTGAGGTTGGAACTAGTGGATACTTTATATAAAAAAATAAATAGTGATGTAATACTTTGTTATAGAACTAAAAAGTGTGTGTATAAAGACTTTCGAGAGAAGAAATAATTATAGTGTATTTAGCAGTTAATAATTTATGGTTATTACTTGAAAAAATGGTTAATGAATAAGGATATAGATAGAAAAATAAAAGTGGGCAGAAATATTTTATTAGGAATTGTTATTTTATTTATATGTAGTTGCAAAATACCAAAAAGTAACATAGAACAAGGTTCTACAAAAGAGAAAAAAAGTCAGGATACTATCGTTTTATCCGACAAGGAAAAAGGTGTAATTAAGAATGCCTTAGTGAAAAAAACTAATTTCAAAGCAGTTTTAAATACAGTGAAAGATATTAAACATACTAAAGAAAAACATAAAGATTGGATGTCTAATAGAGCTAGGACTTTAGACTCACTTTTTTTATTAAATAATAGAACATTTTTAGTTAAAACAACTAGCTATGAGTATAAGAATAAATTAAAGTTTTATCTGCACAATATTAAACATAGGAATGACTCAATATCTATAAAACCTTTTATAGAAAACGCACAAGGAAAGCGAACAAGAGGGTACACAGGAGAGCGTGTTTTAATTTTTACTATGTTGAATGATAAAGAAGCTAATTTTATTGACATACCAGCTAACTGGAACCATATGGAGCTAAAAGAAGAGTTATTAGATATTTTGTATGAAAAAATAAATAGTGATGTTATACTTTGTTACAGAACTAAAAAATGTGTGTATAAAGACTTTCGAGAAAAAAAATAATCATAAAGTGTTTAGCTGTTACTAGTTCCGTTTATTATTTGAAGAAGACATAGTTAATGAAAAAGAATATAGATAAACAAATAGAGAAACTTATCAATCCATCCGTAGTTTTAAGAATAGATGGTTTAAGTAAATCAAACCCTGAGTATGATTTATATTTTTTTAGTACTCTACTACTTTGTATATGGGAAAGTCTCTATAATAAAGATTTGAATCCCTCTTATCATATAAAAGATTCTGTTGGAAATATATATTTTAATGAAGAATTACGAATTAAGATAAATAATGGGTTTAATACAATTATAAATACGGCAAAAGGGTTAAGGTTAGAAAAAAAGGCAAAGCCTTTTTTTATGAGTATATATGACTATTTATATATAGAAGACTCAAATAGTAATAAACTATATTGTTATAGCAAAGAGCTTATGGGGACTAGTTTGTTTAATAGTACTATGTTTTCAGTTGAATTAAAAAAGCCTATAGACGAATTAACGCAAGAGGATTATTATAGTTTTCTAGGGAAAAACTTTAAAGAGAATGATGGTCTATTAATAAATGGAAAGGAAGAAAAGGTGTTTTTAACATTGCATAGCTATAATCAAAAGAAAAAGGTATGGAAAGCTCGTCAGCTTTTGTTTTAAGAAATAACTTTTTGTGAGTATTTAAAAGTTAACAATATAAAGATAGTTTTACTTACCCTTAAAAAACAAACCCACTGATAATCAGTGGGTTTTTGTTTGCTTTTGTGACCTCGGCAGGAGTACCTTTGTTTTTAATTAAAATTTTACTTACTTAACTCTCTCTTTATTACTATATTTGGGATTAGTGTTGTGTTGTTAAATTAACTTTTATTATTTTTTGTTTAAAATCTGACACCATAAATGACACCAATTTAATCCGTTTAAGTATAGTTAAATAAGAATGCAAGTTTCATTTAGTTTAAGAAAGAATAAGATTAATAAAAGTGGATTGATACCAGTTTTAATGACGATTACGTTTAAAGGAGAAAGGGTAAGGAAGGACGTAAAAGACGTAAGAGTAAAAGAAAAGCATTGGAAGGCAAAAGACCAACGAATAAAGCCGTCTACGAAATCGGAAGAATATAATTATCATGTAGAGTACAATAAGAAGTTAGATGAGCAAGAGGGGATTGTAAAAAGCATTTTTAGGTATTTGATGTTGAATAACATTGAGCCTACAAAAGAGTTTGTTTTAGATAAGCTTAATTCAGGGTTAGAAGTAAAGTTGACTCATGATTTTGTTGATTGCTTTGAAGAGTTCATAGAGAAAGGCAAGAATATTAAAACAGATGGAACTCTTAGACGTTATAGAACTGCACTTAATTTTTATAAAGATTTTTCTGAAGCTAAAAACTTCAGGCTTCATTTCGATAATATAACGATTGATTTTTTTGAGGATTTTAGAGATTATGCCTTTGAAGAAAGAAGTACGTTAAATAACTACTTCGCTAAGCTGGTTTCAGTATTGAAAACTTTTATGAACTGGTCTTTTGATAGAGGATATCATGAAAATATAGCATATCAAAAATTTAAAGCTCCAGAACAGGAAATAGAAGTAGTTTATCTAACAATGGAAGAGTTAATGCAGCTCTATAAGCATGAATTTGAATCTCCAAGGTTAGAGCACACAAAAGATACTTATTGCTTTGGTTGCTTTAGTGGTCTTCGATATTCAGATTTAAAGCAACTAAACTCTTCTCATGTTTTTGATGATTATATAAAGTTGAATATTCAAAAGACAAAAACGATAGATCATAAAATACCTTTGAATCGCTTTGCTAAAGAAATTCTAGATAAATATAAGAACACAATCTATGAACCTCTTCCAGTTATCTCAAGAGAGAAAATGAATAAGTACATAAAAGAATGTTGTGAGTTAGCTGGAATTAATACGCCAACCTCCACAACAAGGTTTGTAGGTAAAAAAAGAATTGATAAGACAGTTCCTAAACATGAGCTGATAACGACGCATACAGCCCGTAAAACGTTTGTTACTAATTCCCTTATACTAGGAATGAAAGAAATGGTTGTGCGTAACATTACGGGGCATAAAAAGGAAGAATCGTTTAGGCGTTATGTGAAAATTGCAGAAGACTTTAAGAAACAAGAAATGGATAATACTTGGGATAAGTTATGACAGAAAAAGAATTAGAATTTAAATTAAGGACTTTAAGTTTAAATGATAGATTGGTTTATATCCATATTTTATTAAGGAACTCTTATTTAGGTGAAGGAAAGATTCATGGAGTTGATTCTAAAAGTGTATTTTTTGATGAAAAATTGATATACTTTCTTTGTAGTAAAAGGATGGAGTGTATTGAAGCAATCATAAATCAAATGACTTTAAGTTTGTACCGTGAGAAAATTGAATATAAACAACCAATATTTAAGGAAAAGTATTTTGAAGCTAGTTTGTTTGTTATGAGTTTTGAAACATGGAAAGAAGCTGTTTTGTATAATCTATCAATGTTTTCTAAAAGAGAAATAAAATATGAGATATTAGAACTTTTGGAAAGATTAAATGATGTGTCGAATAGGTTGAATCATGGTTGTATTATAGATTTTGATCCTAGATATTATTCTGATGTAAGTGTTACAGAAATTGTTTTTTATAAAGATTTTACGATACCAATTAGTTTGTATAAGGATTTTCTTAGGAGTATAGATGTTGATAAAATTTCAGATGATAAAACTTTTAATTTGATGTATAGGTTAAGTAACCTTGAGGAAAAGTTGAATTCAAATGGGAGGAAAAATGACAACCAGTTAAGTGTAGTATTATCTAATGAGAGTAATAAAACCGTTTTACTTAAAGGTTTGATAGAATTATTTAGGTCAATGAATTTAGATTTACCAGAAAACTTGAGTGATCTGATTAAAGGTTTTGTCGACTGTGTTTTAAAAGGAGATGTAAATTCATTTAATAATGAAGAATTTGTCTTTTTAAAAGGAAAAAAGAACAAGGCAAATAGAGTAGATTTTGTTAAGTTTTTTGTATTTCTTTCCTACTCGGGGTACATTTTAAATAATCAAACAGACACAATTACAATACTGTCACAGTTTTTAAATAAAAATGAAGATTTAGGTTTTGGAATCAGAACTTTAAAAGGAGAAGTTAAAAGAGGTAATTACTTTATGTTCTCTGATGAAATAGAAGGTGGGAGAGCAAACAAAAGGCAGAACTTAATTAGTACAGTTTTCTATTCTAATGAAGACGTGTTGAAGAAATATGAGAATAGCAAAGCTTGTTATGATGTAAAGTTGCACTTGTCGAAAAAAAATAAAGTTTCTAACCCTTTAGTAAGTTAGATAAAAAAACAAAAGTTAGTTGCACCTAAACCTTTAGTGCAAGTTTAAGAGACACATTTAAACTGAATTTAGCCAGTGTAAACACAAGTTGAATTTAAAAAAGTTTAAATATGTCAAACGTACTTTTCTACACACATAATAAAGAAGATTTAGTAAGAGCTGTTAGATTAATTCTAAATGAAATTAGAAAAACAGAAGTAGTAAGTGATTTCAATAATACACCTGAAGAAGATAGGTTGACTCAAAAAGAAGCAGCTAAATTTTTAGGAATTTCAGTAACTAGTTTGATTAGCTGGAAAAAGAAAAGCCTAGTGCCTTTTTATCAAGTGCCAGGAAGTAGAGCAATTTTTTATTCAAAAAAAGAGCTTCTCGATGTTGCAAGAAAGAACAGAAAGTTAATTAAGGCGGGTAAATAGGTTGTGTTATGACTCGCTCTAAAACAGGTCATTTTATAATACAACCTAATCATGTTTCTACAGCCAAGTTCAGATATACTTGTATTGAAAAAAATATAATTTATCACATTATAGAGAAACTTCAGGAGGTTAAGTCTAAAGATCCATTTGAAGTGTATAAGGAGCAAAAAATTACCCTAGAACTCAGTAAGCTTGATAAAAATAAAAACTACTCTAATATTAGGAAAGCGGTTAAGTCTTTGGCGACAAAACCTGTTGAGTTTGATTTAGTAATACCAAAAGAGAATAAGGTTAGGAAAAACTTATCCTTTATAGTTGGGGCGTTAGAATACGAAGTAAGGTCTAAATATATAACGTTAGTAATTCCATCAACTGCATGTGTTTTCTTTTGTTATATCGGAGGAGGATTTACAGCTATTCAAAAAAATATAGCATTAAACCTTAATTCTATACACTCTAAAATACTTTATGAATTGTGTTGTAGATGGGTAGATAGAGGAGGGTTTAATAGTGATTTAATATCCTTTAGGGTTTATTTGCAGGTTGAGGATAAGTATAAGCAGATAGCTCACTTACGAAACAAAGTTTTAGAGGTTGCAAAGAGAGAACTAAAAGAAAAAGCAGATTTATATTTCAATTATTCTTTAGAGAAGAGAGGTGGGAGGAGTTATGATTATATAAATATTAAAATACACAGAAATAAATATTTAGAGAATGATGTAGAGATAACTGTGAACGAACAAGAGTATAATTATGTCTATAGATTTTTATTGCTTTTCTTCCCTAACAACAAAGATAACTCTGCTTTTATTTTCACAGAGGAGATAGCTAAGAGAGGTTTTATTAATAAGGCTTACAACCGATTTTGTAGGCTGGATGATGATTTTACTTCTGCTAAAAAGGGTAAAGCAGATATTTATAACTTATTAAGATTTGTAATTCTTCCTGAGTTAGGAGTTAGTAATTAGGGTTTTTAAACGGTGTGGAAAAGATGCACCGTTTTTTTATAAAATGTAATCACACTTCTGATTTTTAGAGTGTGAAATAAAGTGGCTTAGTGGTAAATTAGTGTGATTTTAGTAGTAAATTGGTGTGAATTCAACTTTTTTTAGTAGTAAATTAGTGTGATTTATATCCTGTAGCCCTTGATGTCAAAGGGCTGTAGAGCGAGTACAATAAGGTTAACCTACAATAATATTACAAGTTAGTAGATTTTTAAGTGATTTTGGTTTCAAAAAGTGAATTCTGAACGAAAATTGAAAACAAGAAAATTGAAACAAGGATGTTTTTTTCGATGTGGAAAAGTTGCCACATTGATTAAAATGTAAATGTTTGCCTACTTCTGAAAACACTCTTGGATTTTCAGAAGTAGTTGAGAACAGATTATTAATTAGTTTGTGTTTCTTTTTTTTTGAACTTTAAAAGTTCAAAATCATTTTAAGTTTTTTTGGAGTAGTATCATCTATTTTGCTAAATTTCCATCCTTTGATAGAATTATAATGTTTAAAGAACTTCCAGAAGTTATTGAAATCTTCTTCATTTGAATAATCTATTTTATCCTTACTTGAGAAAGGAATAATAAATGCAAAAGTTAAGAAAGTGAACCGGAATTCAGCCACGGCATGTGGTAAACTATCATGGTCTTTTTTGAGCTTGTATATGATTAATTGAGGATGATTACAAAATAAGTCATAAGAAGTAAGCATTGCAACCTTGGGTAATTTTTCACCATCAAATTCTTGGTTTATCCAACGAATTGTGTTTTCAAAATTATTTAAGGACTGTTTGTCAATAACACTTAAAGCATATTTAGCTAATGTTCGATATATATTCTGAAATACAATATTTTGATTTGTTTCAAGCTGTATTTTAGAATTATCAAAGTTTGGGTCATTCTCTTCTTCTTCATTTAAGAAGTGTTTTATTTCGATTTTACCTTCTCCATTATTGTATATTTGAAAGTTTTTTCCTTTGAGTTTAGGAATACCATTTTTTCCTTTAACACTAAAAAAATTCCTATAAAGATTTAGGTATAAAATCAAGTCGTTTTCAATTCCTGAGCCAAATTTTTCATTACAAGAATCACATTCGTCATTTGTAATAATTTTTTTGTTTCCAAGTGACTCAGAAATAGAATGTGCAATTTTTTTGAATGTTACTTCTTCGGATCCTTTATTGCAAAATCTACAAACTCTTTTTGACTTGTCAGGTTCTCCGATTTTTTTTCTAGTGTTTTTATCAAATGCAATTATGTCATAGTTCTCCCTTAGTTTTCCAAATAAGTCATCCATTTCTTTAGAAGCTACTCCAAAATCTTTGTTGTCCTCTAAAGCAGATAAATAATTATATAAATTAAAATATTGTTCGTTGTTAAGATTCGAGTTGACAAAAATGAAGAAAAACTCATTATCTTTTAAATCTCCAAAATATTTGTTTAGTTGGTTAATTTGAGGAGCTGATGATTTATATTTTTGAACAATATTATTAATCTTTATTTTTAAATCACTGGTGTTTTTTTGTAGTTGCTCGATACTGATTTTTCGATTATCATAATCAATTTCTTTAGCAAATGCCAAAAAAAAATCACTCATAATCTCGTCGATGTTTGTCTGTGATTTTATCTCTAGGTCAGTAGTTCTTGATAAAGCTAAAAATTTAATTTTCATACTATGTGCTATTTTTTTAGTGAGGTATTATTCTTTTTTAATAAGAGTGCAAGTAAATGTATAAAGATTAAAAATAAAACTCTATGGAAAACCGTATTTAGATTTATGAATTTCTATAGTTGCTTATTTGAGTTAAAAGTTATTTTTGTCGAAGATTATTCTTTTTCAAAGAATAGCGAGCGGGAATCACGCTGCGCGATGATTTTCCCGCTCGCGATTGCATCGAGCTTGCAGGCTACGCCTGACTTGTCTAGGTTTTTAAAAATTATAACCAATTATAAAAAAGTTATAAAGGTGTGGCTAACTACTTGATTGTTAGTGTTAAGTTTTATAAAACCTGTTGCACTTAATGTCAAAACAGTTTGTTTTACAAAAGTTTAATATCCAGTTACTTATAATTCTAAAATTGCACTTCTCTTCAAAGTGCAAAATCTTCACGGCTAAAAATCTTGACTTTTGGATAAAGTTTTAATGATGAAAAAAAGCATAGTAATTTCTGAAAGAGGTCATAAAGAATTAAAAAAATTAGCGTCAGATCACAATAGAAGTATTGGAGGTTTTACAGAAGAAATGATTTTGTTTTTCAAAAAGACTGGTACTGATCCAAGAATCATTAAAGGAAAAAGTACCACAGAAATGATAAAGGTAATTGATCGTCGAATTGTGTCCTTTTTTAAGACACAAGAAGCTGATATACTTTATCCGATGAGACAGCAAATTCAAGATAATGGAGATATGACAAAAGAGTTATTTGAAAAGTTGATTCAGAATCTTAATAAGATTTTTCAAAAGATAAAAGAGCAATCTTAAAAAAGTCAAATGCCTGTAACAATTATTCATAAAACGTCAGACAACAATAAAGGAAGTTCTTCTAAATATGGTTTTTACTTGAACAAGGAAAATTCAGAGTATATAAAAGATGGAATTCCTGAGAAACAGAACTTCTTTTTCAATCAATATGAAGATAAAATATCTACGGTAAATGCAATAAGTATGATTGATGAAAATGCTAAAGGAAAAGGGTTGAAAAAAGCTCAAGATAAATATTTCACAGTCACTTTAAACTTTAGTGATAAAGAATTAAAATACTTGGTAAGGAAAGTTTCAGGTAAAGATGTATCTGATGTTAAAGAGTTAACTCAGGAAGAGTATCAAGAATACAATAAGCTTCTTAGAGAATATACTAAAGAAGCTATGAAAAATTACGCTAGTAATTTCAATAAAGGAATAACTAAAGATGATATTGTCTGGCATGCTAAAGTAGAGCATAAAAGAAGATACAAAGGATATGATGAAGATGTAAAGAAAGGATTATTCAAAAGTGGAGAATTGAAAAATGGTTTGAATAGTCATGTTCATGTTACAGTTTCAAGGATGCATAAAGACTATCGTGTTAGTTTGAGTCCTTTATCTAATGCTAGAAATAGTAAAAACCTCGTGTTAAACTCTAAGTCTGTGAAAGGAGGTTTTGACAGAAGTAACTATAAAATTCTCAATGAGAAATCATTTGATGAAAAATTTGGTTACACAAGAAATATGGAAGAAAAATTCGAGGTCGTAAGGATTTTGAAAAACGGAACTTTTCAAGAGAAACAAGATTTAAGAAAACGTATAGAAATAGAAAAACAACAAAAAGAGAAGCAAAACAATAATCTAATATCATATTAACATGAATCAATTTATTAACGAATATGTTTACTGGCTAGGGTTTTATAGAGTAATTAATATTTTTATAACTACTGGAGTTTACGCCATATTCTTACGAAAGCAAGCTAAGTTTCCTTTTATGATAGGAGCGGTAATATCATTTATTCCAGCGCTAATAATTCCATTTACAATTACAGTGCCTGTTTATATTCTTGGGTATACTTTGTTTAAAGTATTCTCTTTTAAACCGAATAATAAAAGTAAAAAGGTCAGAGAAAAAGAAGAAGAGTACAAAATAAGTGATGATGCATTTGTTTTTTCAACTGAAGAAGGAGATGTAGTATTAAACAACGCTTTTAGAGGTGTTTTTATTCAAGGAGGAGCTGGATCAGGAAAAAGTGTTAGTTTGATATATCCTATTTTAAAACAGACTGCTAAAAAGAGTTTTACAGGTTTGTTGTATGATTTTAAAAGTCCTGAATTATCAAGTTTTGCTATTAGTCAAATATTAAGAAATGAATCAAATGTCAAGTCTTATTTCGTAGATTTTAAAGAAGCTCGAAAAAGTGTGAGGATAAACCCATTGAATCCCGATTTAATGGTTAAAACAGCCTATGCACATGAGTATTCTCAAACATTGCTTTATAATCTTTCCCCTAGCAATATTAAAAATGAGAATTACTTTATGATTGATGCAAAAAGTGTTCTTACAGGGATTATTTGGTATCTCAAAAAGGAGTATCCTCAGTTTTGTACGTTACCGCATATTATTTCTTTAGTTCTGTATAGTGATATAAATATACTTTTAGAAAAAATAGCAGAGAATATTGAAACCGCAGGACTGGTAGCAAGTTTGAATCAAGCAATCAAAAACAATGCTTCAAAACAAGTAGCGGGAGTAATAAGCACCTTACAAGCAAACTTATCAAAAATTAATACTCCAGATATTTTCTGGGTGCTATCAGGAAATGATATTGATTTAGATATTAATAATCCTAACGATCCTAAGTTTTTATGTATTGGTAATGAAAGTACGCTGTCTGAAACTTATGCACCAGTCATTTCTTTGATTATCTCTGTAGCTGCTAAGCAAATGAATCAGCCTAATAAGCATAAGTCTATTATTGTTTTGGATGAGGCACCTACATTATACATTCCAAATTTTGAACAGATACCAGCAACCGCACGTAGCAATAAAGTAGCTACTGTTTATGGTGCGCAAGATTTTAGTCAGCTTGTGGATAGGTATAAGAATGACAAAGCTCAAGTTATCCTAAGCAACATGGGGAATCAATTTTTTGGAAGAACTGTCAACAATAACACTGCTAGAATGATAACTCAAATGTTTGGTAGAGCAGATAAAAAATACCAAACAAAAAGTAAAGGAGATTCGTTTCATGATTCAGATTTCTTTGGAAAACATGTAAATTCTTCCAGTGAGAATATGTCAGAAACCATTCAGGAAAGAGATCGAGTAAAAAGTACAGATATCATGAATCTAGAACCAGGAGAGTTTTATGGATTTATAGCTGAAGGAAATAAAAAAGAACTTCTTAAAACCAAGTTTTTAGTAGATAAAGATATTGAAACTACAGATTTAGAATTTGAGTTCAAAGCTTCTGAAGAAGATGTGCAAAAGAACTACCGAAAAATAATAGAAGAAGCGAAATCTATTTTGTTAGAGCCAACCTCAATAAAAGTTTCTGAAGACGATGATTTTATAAAGTTTTAGCAAATCGCCCGTTGATAGGGAAAGTAAAGCAAACCCCTAAAAATAGAGTTTTTTCACAGGTTAAACAACAAGTTATGAGTAAATTTAATATAGAAACACAAAGAATAAAACATCATTTTTTAATGCCTTTTGTAGCTGCTGTTTTAGATGAAAATAGTAAGCTAAAACACAAACTAGAGATAGATGATTTATACCAAGAATTTTTGTCTGAGAAAGTCTTGTACTTGTTAGATGAAGCCATAAGGTTGAGAGATAAATACAATGTTTCATTACTTGAAGCTTTAGATGTAGTTCAAGAGAATTTTAAAAACGTAATAGCCAATGAATAAATAGTTAAAAGAAAAAAGGTAGGAGTTATAAGATAACGTCCTACCAAACATTAAGAAATGTCATGTAAGATGGTAACTGGTACTTACCATCTTACTCAACAAATTTAACATTAATTAAAAATATTATAGAAATGTCATATAAATTAAGAAAAATAATACTCTTGGGATTAATTCTCATACTCTATATCCCAGTTTCAAATGCACAAAGTCAAAAAAGTTTAGCTGGCTTTGCAGGATATACAGATGATGGAATAGCTACACTTTTTGGCTTTTCCTATTCATTCAATGACATAAAATACGATTTCCTTGAAGCAAGTGTGTATTCGGGTTACCTGAAGGAAAGAAAAACGGAATACAATGTCGATGTAAATGTACACAGTATAAATCTAGGTTATTTTAAAAGAATAGAGCCTTTATCAACTTTAAACGGCTTAGTGTGCACTTATATAGGAATTGGAGGAGTTTTAGGAAGTGAGAGTATAAATAAAGGAAATAATGAGTTGCCTAATGGAGCTTTAATAACAAGTAAAGGAGGTACTATTTATGGAGGTTTTGGAGCTGTACAAGCAGATTTATTTATATCTAATAGATTTCATTTGTTAGGAAGATACACTCACTTTTATCATGCAAACAGTGAAGTAGGTAAATCTAAATTTATGATTGGTCTAGGTTTAAAATATGTAATCTTTTAAAAAAAAAATAACTATGAAAAATCTTTTATACACTCTATTAATATTAGTTTTTATATCGTGTGATAGCGATTTAGATGTAATAATCAAAGACAATTTTGATTTTGAAATTACCACTGAACAAAAAGAAATTAGCCGCATAGGAGAAGAAGTAAAAACTTCTATTAAAATAACTCCAGAGAGAATCGTAAAAGGAGTAAAGTATTACTTTTCTTACAAACTAAATAAAGGAAAGGGGTTATATAAAATGGATGGTTTAGCCTTAATACCAGGAGAAGAATATGAATTAAAATCTTTAGAAACAGAAATTGTCTATATGGCTGAAGAACTAGAGTCAAACGAAGTAGAGATAAGTATAAGAAATGATAGCGATTTAGAAGCTGAAAAATTAATTTCCTACAAAATAGTTGATTTGAATGATTTTCAAGTTACAGTAACAAAATCAGCTAATGAGATTTTCTTTAAAGAAGATGTAACTATTGATTTTGATATTGAAAAGCTTGCTAATGAGTTGGATCAAGATTTAACTTATGAATTAAAATATGTTAGAAGCTCTCTATATGGTAATTTATTGATTGGAGACAACGAGCTTAAAGAAGGTGAGTCACTTAATAATTTATCTGAAGGTAAGATCTCTGGAATTTTTAAAGCTAAAGAGGCTGGTGACTTCAGTTTGACCTTTTTAATAAAAGCTTCAAATGGTAAAGAACACGAAGTGGTAGTTAGTTTTTTAGTTAAAAAGACTGATTTTGAGTTTAAAATTTATCCTTCTAAAAGTGAAAATTACGTGAATGATTTAACACGATTTGATTTCGAAATATTATCAAATGGTATGGAAGCTTTAAGCTATAAATTAACTTTCAGAGGTCAGCAAGGAGAACTAATAAGAGGAAGAGATTCTTTTATGAATGAAGATATTTATAATACTCCTGGGGGACGTTTCTTTATGGATTATAAAGCGTTTGAAATAAGTAATAAACCGATTGAGTTTGAGGTGAAAGCTTCAAACGGGGTAATGAAAAAAGTAGTAGTCGATTTTGAGTCTTTGCCTACTAATTTTGAGGTTACATTAGGGGCTGATAATCTTTCGAATTTTTATCAATTTGATTTATCATCAAGTTTTAATATTATTCCTCCTGAAGTAAAGTATCAAGTTTTAACGTATAAATTTTATTATGAAACGAGTAATCTTGGTTCTACTAGTTTAATAGAATATAATACAGGAAAGAGGATTGGACCAGGAGAATTGTTAGATATGGGAACTCTTAAAAATGGTAGGATTGCTATTAGTCAGCAAGGAGGTGTGCAACCTCAGAAAGGAGAGATAAAATTTGTTTTTATTGATTCTAATGGGGTCAGAACAGAAAGAAAGGCTACGGTTAATTGGTATGATTAATAATTTTTAAATCCCAGCAAAAGCTGGGATTTTCTTTTTGCAACATGGAACAAACTTAGTGATAGCACCAATTTTTAAATTGAGTTATCTCGTTCAAACTTCGCAAAACTATCGTTAAGTCACATTCGTTCCTTATCTCAAGTCTTTGCTTGTTTCACTTCGTTAACTCAATTTAAAAGAGATAGTGAGTAAAATCTAAAGAAAGACATGATTGAAACTAAAACCCCACTCTATTGAGTGGGTAAATTGCTATGAAAAAGAAAAAGTATCTCCATTGTCGATTTGTTCGATTGATTCCATTAGTCTATTTTTATTAGCCTTTGTAGATAATAAGTGTTCTGTTTCTTTCAATGAATTATATTCGTTAATAGACATTATAACAACTGCATCGCCCCCTTTACTTCTAGATACAATTATCACTTCCATTGACTTTGAAACATAGTCAAGATATTTTTTTAAACTCTTGCGTAGAGTGGAAATAGTTATTACTCTCATAATGATTAAATTAAAACGTACAGTTTTTTGTGTAAAAAAATGTACAATATTTGTATCAAATTTCCAAATGAGTAAAATTATGAGCTTGTTGTCAACAGCGTGGTTATTTTGTAACGTCATATTGAGAAACATGGAAAAGGAATGTACTCAACGAAAACTTTTATACTTGGTATACCCGATTTGTATTTCTACTACTCAAACGGATTAATAGAGGTTTTGAAAAGAAGAATAACTTTTTATTAGATGGTTTTTAAATCGAGTTATCTCGTTAAAGCTTCACAAAACCATCGCTAAGTCACGTCCGTTCCTTATCTCAAGTCTTTGCTCGTTTCACTCGTTAACTCAATTTAAAATAAAATGAGTTAACGAGTGAAATATAAAAAAAGACATGATTGAAACTAAAAACCCACTCTATTGAGTGGGTAAATTGCTATGAAAAAGAAAAAGTATCTCCAAACACTTTTGGAGATACTCAAATATAATAAAAAACCTTAGTTCATTTCCTTCCTGATATTTAGGATTAGATAAAAAATACTAGAATGTTTTTAAAAAATTAAAATATTCAAATCATGTATAATGTAAATTGGATTGTTTGAATAAGTTTGTGTAATTTGTGGGAAAAATAAACCTAGGTACTCTAATTTAATCTTAGTTGAATTACTAAATTTGACTTTTAAAAATCATATACTTTTGGAATTAAATTATAATTTAGAATTAAAGAGGATACATTCAATTGGAAGATTGGAGAGGGGAAAGAAGTCTAAATTAGGGCAGTTTTTTACTCCGTCTTTGATTTGTGAGTATATGAGTTCTATGTTTGATAAAATAGAGGGAGATGTTAATCTTTTGGATCCAGGTTGTGGGATGGGGTCTTTATTTGTGTCCTTTGTGGAAGAGTTTATAAAAAGAGGAAACAAGAATAAGATTGAAATAGAGGCATTTGATTTGGATTCTACATTAAGGGGAGACTTAGAAGATACAGTAAGACTATGTTATGAACGTCTTAAAGAAAGATGCTCTATTAGTATTAATTATGATGACTATATTTTTTCAGGATTTGAACAAAAATTTTCTCATGTAATAATGAATCCTCCTTATGGTAAGATAACTAAAAATAGCACTCAAAGGGTATATTTGAGGGAAATGGGAGTTGATACAGGGAATCTATATTCATCATTTTTAATTAAAGCAATTAAACAGACTAGAGTAGGAGGGGAGATAGTTGCAATCATACCTAGGTCGTTTGCAAATGGACTTTATTTTTTATCTTTTAGAAGGTTCTTGTTAGAGGAGACAAGTATTGAAAAAATACATGTGTTTGATAAGAGAAATTCTGCATTTTCTGAGGAAAAAGTCTTGCAAGAGAATATTATAATCCACTTAATAAAAGGAAAAGAACAAGGAGATGTGTTAATAACCAAGAGTTCCTCTGGGGATTTTTATAGGGATTCTAACTCAAAGACATTAACTGCAGATGATTTAATGCAAAGGAGGGTGTCTTTTGATAAAGTAGTTAATCCGAAAGATAAAGATCTTTTTATTCGGATATCTTCTTCTGAATATGAACAAAAGATTATAGATAGGTTATCAATCTTCACTAGTTCTTTAGAGGATATAAATGTAGAGGTAAGTACGGGGCCTGTAGTGGATTTTAGAGTGAAAGAGAGTTTAATTATGACTCCTACTGACTCATCTTATCCTTTAATATACCCTAATCATTTAAGAGAAGGGGTGTTAAAATGGCCTGTAAATTCGAAAAAGCCAAATGGAATAGAGTTGAGCAATAAAACAAGATCTTGTTTGTGGGAAAATGAAGGATGTTTTTTGTTAGTGAAAAGGTTTAGCTCTAAAGAAGAAAAAAAAAGAATAGTAGCAACAATTTATGACTCTAGCCTTCCTGGAAAATTTGTTGGTTTTGAGAATAAGCTAAATGTATTTCACTTAAAAAAGAAAGCATTAAATGAAAATTTGGTTAAAGGGTTATATTTATATTTGAATAGTAGTCTCATAGATAAATATTATAGAGGAGTAAGCGGAAATACTCAGGTAAATGCTACTGATTTAAGAGCATTGAGGTATCCTAGTAGAGAAGTTTTAGAAAAGTTAGGAGAGAAGATGAAGTCGAACTATTTTAATCAAGAAAAGATAGATGAATTTTTAAATATTATAATAAATGATATGTTAGGAAAAGACGAAAAAGAAGGTGGTAATCCTTTGGATATTGAAGTTAAAATAAATGAAGCCATTGAGGTTATTGCTAGCTTAGGTATGCCAAAAGCGCAACAAAATGAAAGGTCGGCTTTAACCTTACTAGCACTACTAGATTTAAAACCTGATAGCTCATGGAATACAATAGGTAATCCTATGAAAGGAGTTACTCCTATAATGGAGTGGGTTAAGGCTGTGTATGGTAAAGAGTATGCTCCTAATACAAGAGAGACTTTTAGGAGACAAACACTTCACCAGTTTATAGAGGGAGGATTAGTGGCTTATAATCCAGATAAACCTGAGAGACCACCAAATAGTCCAAAAGCTTGTTATCAGGTGGTTTCCGAGTTAAAAGAGGTTTTAATGAGCTATGAAGATGATAGTTGGGGAGAAAAGCTTGCAGATTTTCTAGCTAAAAGGAAAACGTTAGTGGATAAGTATGCTATGGAGAGGAAGAAGAAGTTGGTTCCTTTGATGATAAATGGAGAGGTGTTTAACTTGACTCCAGGGGATCATAGTGTTCTGATAAAAAAAATAATAGAGGAGTTTGGCCCTCAGTTTGTGCCTGGTTCTGAGTTGATTTATGTTGGAGATACAGAAAATAAAACTGGTTATTATCAAAAAAACAGATTAGAAAGTTTAGGGGTAATAATTGATTCAAAAGGGAAATTACCTGATGTTATTTTATATTATGAAGAAAAAAAGTGGTTGGTTTTAGTAGAATCGGTAACTAGTCATGGGCCAGTTGATGGAAAGAGGTATAATGAATTAAAAGAATTGTTTAAAGATTCAAAGGCAGACTTAGTATATGTTACAGCTTTTTTAAATAGAAAAGCTATGGCTAGGTATATATCTGAAATTTCATGGGAGAGTGAAGTTTGGGTTGCTGATTCACCAACACATATGATACACTTTAATGGACACAAATTTTTAGGACCATATTAATTAAATTTTATGAAAAGACAACCTTCAGTACAAGATATTTCTTGGTTTATCGATTTAGACAACAGAGGACAATTAGATTTAAATCCACCTTATCAAAGAAGAAGTGTATGGACTTCTTCTGACAGAAAATATTTTTTAGATACCATTTTTAGAAATTATCCATGCCCTCCTATTTTTATTCATAAGACTATTAATGATGAAGGAGTTGTAACATATCATGTTGTAGATGGAAAGCAAAGAATAGAGACAATTCTATTGTTCGCGAAGAATAAAGTAGCCATAGATAAGGATTTTGGAGATGTAAGATTAGATGGGTTAAGGTTTAATAAATTAGACCCAGAAATGAAAAAGATTTTTTGGAACTACAATGTTCCAGTGGACTTCATGGATATTGATGGTCTTGATATAAATGAAGTTTTTGATAGGGTTAATAGAAATTCTCGAAACCTTGAAAGACAAGAGTTAAGACATGCTAGATATGACGGATGGTTTATAAATTTAGTAGAGGGTGAAGCTGATGATGATATTTTTTGGGAAAAAATAAAAGTAACATCTAAAGCTAAGGCCAAAAGAATGAAAAATGTTCAATTGGTTTCTGAGTTGTTTTTGATAATTTTAGAGAATAAAATTGTGGGATTTGATCAAGACTATTTAGATGAAAAATATGCTCAATTTGATTCTATAGAAGAGGATGGAGAGTTTTTAATTGATGTTGATAGATTTAATATAGTAAAAGAGCAAGTAAAGGAAAGTATAATAAAAATAGAGGAGCATAATAAAGCTATTACAGAAAAAGCAAAAACTAACTATAATTTATATACGTTATTTGCTTTGTTGATATTAGAAGGAGTTGAAAAGGTTAATTTATTTGATTTAGCTGATAAATATTCAAGCTTTATGGATTTGGTAGATGAATTTAGAAAATCGGATGATCCAGATAGGTTATTGAAAGATAAAGATCAAGTTGAACATAGCCAAGAAGCATATAGGTATTATAGGGCAACTCGTGGAGCTAATACTGATTTACCTCAGAGAAAAGAACGATTAGAGGCTTTAAAAACAGCTGTTTTATAAGATGAAAATTGTAAATTCTATAGCCCAAATACATAGTGGTTTATTGGAAAAGAATGGAGTGTTGAAGAAGAGGGTTGATGAGTTGGTTAGCAGTGTGAAAGATCCTCAATGGCACTATGTGAGTCGTGTAAAGAAACAAGAAAGTTTTGCATTGAAAATGGAAACATGTAGGGTTAGTAATCCTGAAGAAATGGAAGACTTTTTTGCGTGTACTATCGTGGTAGAAAATGCGGGTTCAATAAATAAAGCAAAGAAAAGAATTAAAAAGTTTTTTGATTTTAAATATCAAAGGCCCAAAAGTGATTCTTTTACACATAAAGATAGTTCTTCTTTTGTCTTTGATGATTTAAGAATGTATGTTAGTCTAAAGAAGGAGTTTGGGGATAAAAAACCAATAGATGATATTGTTTTTGAAATTCAAATAAAAACTTTTTTACAGCATGCTTGGTCAATAGCTACACATGACTTGGTTTATAAATCAGATAAGATAAGCTGGGTGAAAGAGAGAGTGGCTTATCAAGTAAAAGCTATGCTTGAATCAGCAGAGGTGTCTATAGAGCAAGCTGGGAAATTAGATGTTATTTCAGGGTTACCTAAAGAAAATAAAAGAATTAAAAAGCAAGAGAGTGTAAAAAGAATGCTTAATAAGTATTTTTCAGAAGTTTTTTTACCAAGTGACATGATAAGGTTGATAGATAATATTATTAATCTAATGGGGATTTTAGATTTAGAGCTAAAAGACTTGGAAAGCTGTTTGTTAGAGGAAAATAAAGTGAATAGAGGGAGTAAAACAGTAAACTTATCCCCTTATTTAATATTTCTCCAATCGATAATTAATCAAAAAGAGGAAGTGGTAGTTGCTTTTTTGAAAAAAGATTTTAGCCAAGTAAGAGGAACTTATAAGATTTTTTTGCCTAAAGAGGTAGATGTTAGTAAGATTAGGGAGGATGTTTTGAGGAGTAATAATGTTATTCTGGTATGATTTATTAGGTTTTGCCACCAATATTGCCACCTAAAAAAGCAAAAGCCCTTTAAAATCAATATTTTAAAGGGCTTTTTTGTGACCTCGGCAGGATTGCATTTTGTTGTTTTGTTTTGTGTGCGTTTTTTCAAAACCTGCATATTTTATAGTGTTGTAGGCGTTTTGTTGTTTTTTGTTGTTTTTAAAAAAATAAAAAAAATACATTTTTTCTTACCACGATATTTACCACTATTGTATCTTTGGGGTAAGTAAAAAAACAAAAAATGTATTTCTATTTAAAAGAACCTAAGTCAGAAAAAGAGACACTGATAATTATTCAATTCTATGTAAAGAGCGAAAAGGCTATTTTCAAATATTCAACTGGCGAAAAAATAAATCCTGAGAATTGGGATTTTGAAAACAGACTACCAAAATCCAAAAAAGGAATCGGTGGAGCGAAGTTAAAAAAAATAACTTCCAATATAATGCTCTATGATACCTTTTTGGAACGATTAATTGATAACTGTAAAATCAATAATATACCCCTAACTCGAAAGTTCTTAAAAACGGAGTTTGACAAGCATTTTAAGAAAAAGGTTGCAGCAGAAAAAAAAGGATTTGAATACCTTACTGATTTTATCGATGATTTTCTTATCAAAGCGCCTAACCTTATCAATCGTTCTACAAAACGAAATTATACAGCAGACAAGATAAAGCACTATAAAAAAACAAACAATCGATTAAAAGAATTTGAAACTTACAGACGTTCAAAAATCAAAATAAACAAGTTTGATATTGTTGTCTATGATGCCTTGGTACACTACCTCACGGATAACAAAAAATACTCTGTCAACTATACAGGAGATTTGATAAAAAACATCAAAAAATTGCTTAAAGTAGCCGATGTAGAATTTGGTTATGATGTTCATAAGGATTATGAACGAAGTGAGTTTTCTGTTATCAAAGAAGAAAGTGTATCGATAGCACTAAACGAAAAAGAAATCGATACACTTTTCAATCACGATTTTTCAAAAAATGAACGTTTACAAAATTGTAGAGACATGGCTATTATTGGTCTTTGGACAGGGTTGAGAGTTTCTGACTTTCTTAATTTACCTCAAATTAATACGGATGATAAATTTATCACTGTACAGCCTAAAAAGACCAAAAATTCGTCAGGGGTTAAAGTCGTTATTCCCCTACACCATCAAATCAAAGAAGTCATTAACAAAAGAGGTATGCCTAGAATGATTACTGATGTAAAATTCAATGAATATATTAAAGAGGTTTGCTTAGAAGTAGGATTTACCGATAAGGTAAAAGGTTCACTCATGGTTAAAGATGAGAAAACAGACATCTATCGTAAAAAAGTAGGCATGTACCCTAAATATAAATTGGTAAGCTCGCACACTTGTCGTAGGTCTTTTGCAACCAACTTATACAAGATGAACTTCCCTTCTCTTTCTATCATGAAAATTACTGGACACTCTTCTGAAAAAAGTTTTTTATCATACATTAAAGTTACCCCAACAGAACATGCAGAGAAACTACTCAATCACTGGAATGAATATTACAGCCAAAAAAGAGTTGATTAATTTTAAAACGTTCTTTTAATTACTTTAAAAATTTGATATACCTCATTAAGGTCTAACTCAAAATCTGAATACTCGGGGCTTTTATTTCTACTATGGCAAATAATCGTCCCGTTTTCTTTATCCAGTCCGATAATATCCTTGTGAAAAACATTGTGCTTGGAAAGAATAATCCATCCGTATAAAGTAGGATTGAACCCATCCATCCAATGATGTCTCCCAAGTTCTCTGCCCAATACCAAAGCTCTGTTAGGCGTATCATTAATTCCGCCACCATTCATACTATCATTTTTAGTTCTAAACGCTTCATAATTACCACGACCGTACTTTTCTACATTAAAAGTTACTTCCTCCCATTCATAAATTACATTTGCATCATCTAAGGTTTCTAAAAAAGAAGAATAAGCATCAAAAGGAATCAATCGTGTAGTTACGTTAAAACTACCATCAGGTTTTTCTACAAAAACATTTCCATTCGCATTGACCATAGTGTCCTTGTTGACAAGTTCTCCCTCTCCTGTGAGTAAATACATATAGTTAATCTCTTTGTATCTATTAGTAATCGCTTTGGCTAGCTTCGGACTTATTCTACTTCTTCCATTTCTTACATAGTAGATACGAGAATTGCTATTGTCTCCAATCTCTACCGATAAGCGGTTTGCTTTGATGCCTAAATGGTCTAATAACTCCTGTAAAACTTCCGAACTGGTTTTCAACATCTTATCAATTTTTTAAAATTATTTTGTCCACAATTTATTCTAAAAGTTGACAATTGATTTTATTTTTGCGCCGTAATTGTCCACAAATATAACAATTAACGATAGATTATTGGTGTTTGTGAGCAAAAAATAAAAAATAGCACAAAAATTTAAAAAATTGAATATGACCCAAGCAGACTTATTAAAAGTAAACCTTAAAGCCTTAACCATTTTTAATGCCAATGATACGATGCTTACCGTAGATGGTTGCGCAAAATATTTAAAGGTACATCCTAACACGGTTAAAAACCGCATCCATAAAAATACCATTCAAGCAATCTTTCAAGACGGTAAATACCATATTCCTAAAATTCAATTTTTAGAAAAGATAGTAGAGAGCTTTGAACAATAACCATGAAAAAGAAAGCGCAAAAAAACGCAATGAAAAACGCAAAAAGCGCAAAGACACCACAGCGATAAGTAAGCACTTATTGTAAGTAGCTCACAACATTCAGGTTGTGGGTTACTTTTTTAAAGCAAAAAACGGTTAGCTGTCACTAACCGTTTAAAAAATTGCTATGAAAAAAGTTCTGCAAGGACGCAGAACTTTAAGAACCTCGAATATATGAAAAAAAACAATACATCATTAACAAAAATAGGACTGTACAATCAAAAAGTACATGAGTATTTACAAAACACAACGTTGGATGCGATAACCCAACTAGCTATCAAGCTATTTAAAGACAATGCGCAGCGCAAAAAGCTAAACAATACGCAATACAACAAAGCCGTAGAGGAATTTAATACCCAACATGGGTATTTGCTTTTAAAAAAGGGAAAAGAGCATGAAAAAGCGATAAGTAAACACTACAACTATATCAACTATCCTTTTTTAGATAGAAGTGCTATGAAAAGCACGATGGATAACTACCGTCAATATGTACATAGTTACAATCAGCAAGCTATAGAGTACAACAAAGCCATAGCTGAGTATAACAAAACGGTTATAGTTCCTAATACTCCAACACTAGCCCAACAAGTCGCAGACTTTACAAAGAAACACCGTAGTGAATTTGCAACTACTTACAACAAAGAGGTAGCAAAATTCAATGCGCAAAAAAGCGCAAACTATATCGCAAAAAAGCGCAAACCAACCATCAAGTACACCACCGAGCTTTTATTTAATGTTTTGGTAGGCTTTTACATCGCTCAATTAAAACAACGCAATTCATATCTCTTAGAAATGAATCGTCCAACCAGTGTATTAAAAAGTGCTTTACCAAAGCTAACCATAGACCACCGCAAATTAGCCACACATACTATTGCAGAGATACCAAGACTTGCTATTTGCAAAAAAACAGCGCAAAACCACATCAAACGACTTAGAGAAGCCAACATCTTAATCAACTATACATATACCAACCAATACAAGCCCATAACGGTTAATTTTCACCCTGAAATCCTAACGATTTTAGACGGAAACCCACCAAAACCCAAAAGAATTGAAAACCAATTTTTTAAACAGGAGAACTGGAAAGAATTACCAGATAATAATGATACTACTAGAACCTTTTTATTAAAAGAAAAAGAAATAAAAGACTGTGTACATAACACAGAGTTTCAAAAGGAAGAATTTACATGTCCTGCGGACGGCTTCTACAAGAACACCACAGTGATAAGTAAGAAAACAACCACTCGCCCGCGCCAAACCTCCGAAGCAGTCAAAGCCTTGTTGCCTGATTTTTTAAAACAAGAAAAACCAAGCCAAGGCACAAACAGTCCGCTTACACATAATTTTTTAGCTCGATTGCAAGACGATAGAGAACTAGCGCAACAATTGGCAGACGGTGTGTATGATAATTACAAAGGATTACGTTATGACTATTTGCAAAAAATAGAACTCTACGCCAATGTAACGACTGAAGAGTTTAAGGCAATTTTACTACAAGATTGTATCAAAACTTCTGCAAAACTATGGAAACAACACAATGTCTATGTGGGCGAATGGAAAAAAGCCATCAATTACCTAAACAACGAACTATTTACAAACATTACTCAAAAGGCAACCCTGATTCAAAAACTCAAAGAATACCGTTGGAAACTAGAGTTTGCTCGCAAATGGTTTATCAAATCACAAGTAACTGCATTATATCCCTCGTTGTATTTTGATAAAACACGTACCCAAACCCATGAAATAGGCTTTTTCGGCTTGCATAAAGTATGGAAAACCCATGTGAAGTATCAGGAACAAAAGGCAATAGAAAAAGCGCAACAACAAACGCAACAAAACGCAAGAAAGCGCAAAGCCACCTATCAAAAGAAAATTACAACAGCCATCAAGAAATATGAAAAAGGCAATTATACGGCAAAACAGCTATATACCTATGTACAAACCAACCTACCACATAGCTATCTGTCAGCATTGCCCACTATGATACACTATAACAATCAAAACAGAATCTAAAAATGAGGAAAAAAGAAAATCGATGCCATTGCGGAACAGGACACAAAATCACCTGTCCAAAATGTAGCAAGCTAAAAATGGTCATACTCTTAAAAAATGGGAATAGTCATTTAAAGTATAAAACAAGCCATACCACCTATGCAAACCCAGTTTGGTATAACCATTTGAGTAAAAACAATAAAACCATCAACACTTTAATCAATAGTATGTACAAACGATTTCAAAAGTCAAAATATGTAGGCGCTACCAACAAGCTTATGTTTTTTGACAATCAGACCAAACAACATATCACGACAATAGTAACCGCATAAAAAGAACAACAAAGCATCAACCAACACAGAAAAAGGGTTTGTAGTATGAGACTGAAACTCTGAAACCCCGAAATACCCATTAAGCTCGCCAGTAAATCAGTCTATCGTTGGGAGATCAGAATTAGATAAAAAATAAGCAATGAACAGTTATCAAAAATGGTGTGAACTCCAAGAAGAAAAGCAGTATTGGAAGACGCAAGAAAAACGCAATAAAGCGCAAGAAAACGCAAAAAGAGAAGTACAATTTAAAAAAGAACATGAAAATACAACAAAAGGCAAATGGTAATATAGTTATCACAGGAACATCAGGAGCGATAGAACACATCTTACCCACAATAGCTATTCACAAGCACCCGAGATACCCTAACGAAGCAATACTAATCACCCACAATACCAATTACAAAGACGAACAACAAGGCATTACCATACTCGCAAGAAACGTAACCAATGTAAATGAAACGAGATTTTATGGAAATGCACAGAGTTTAAAAAGTATGTTAGAAAACGAATTAGTATTACAAGGAGGAACAACGGAAGCTTCACCCAAAACCAAAGAACAAGACCCTATGTATGTCGCTTACTTGCAAGCCAACACTTACGAAAAGCTGTTAAGCTTTGTTAAAGAGCATCAAGACAATATCGGAGGAAAAAGACACCATGAAGACGGTAGAATAAGCGAAGAAGAATTTTTTTGTCAGTTTGAAACATTTATCATTCGAGTAACACTGCGTTACTATTACAAGCTAGACAACCAGAGCCTTATCAATTACATTCTAATGTCAGGAAGCACCAGTTACGTACACGAACCCAAAAAAGTATATGTGTATGATGGCAACAATACCATTACAGGGTATGTCTATGAGAAAGCCTATTAGCAGTAAACACACGAACAATGACCGCTATTTACAGTAAAAAGAAACTATTTGAAAAATACTATTACCTACCAGAAAGAGAAATGCGAGTAACGATTAATGAGATTATCGCAGAGATACGCCATTTACCTTTCGAGGTAGCTAAACATAAAAAGAAACTACGCCCAAGTGAGGTACGAAGATTTTTAGAAGTATATGATTTAGTATAGAAAAAGTAAAGAAAATTAATTTAAAAACGATTAAGTATGTTGCAATCAGTTTTTGAGAATTTTTTACAATGTTATAAGTTGAAGGCAATAACATTTATAAACTCAACGTTACTAATCATTAATAAAAATGTACAGACAAATATGGGGACAAATCACTGTACAAAAAAAAGGAGTATTCATATATTGAATGCTCTTTTTGTTTTCCTGAAAAAGCTATAAGAAGACAAAGGTTAAACTATTTTTTATAAAATTATTATATGAGTTAGTTTATATCATATAACTTTACCGCGCAAAATAAATAAGGTCGGTGAAATTAAAACAACGAAGAAAACTAGTTACATATCTAAATATTTTAGACCAACCTATTCGATTCAATCCTTTTGTTTTTAGTCGGTCATTTTTATTATGGGCTCTTCTTGGATTAATAGGCGGAGTGATAGCGGGTATTTATTGGATTGGGCTTGAGTTTTTGACTCATAGCTTAGCTTTTTTTAGTGGTTGGCAGGTTATTCCTCTAATGGCAATTTGTGGGTTTTTAGCAGGATTGGTAATTCACTTTATAGGAGACCCAGGAGAAATACACTTAATTGTAAATAACATTAGATTTAATAAAGGAAAACTTGAACCCAAAAACAATCCCTCAATGATACTTTCCTCTTTATTATGTGTTGCATCAGGGGGTAGTCTTGGACCAGAAGCACCTTTAGTACAAGTAACAGGCTCAACAGGAACTTGGATAGGAAAATTATTTCGATTGAAAGGAGAAGAATTAAGGTCATTAAGTATTGCGGGTATGGCATCGGGTTTTACAGCACTGTTTGGTGCTCCATTGGGAGGAAGCTTATTCTCATTAGAAATACTACATCATAAACACGCTGTTGAATACTATAAAGCAATTATGCCTGCGTTTGTAGCAAGCTGTTTCAGTTATTTAGTCTTTGCTTTAATCATTCATTTGGGACTTGGTCCAATATGGGATTTATCAGCTTATGAATATTCAGGACTTTTTGATTTTGGTTACGCTGTTCTATTTGCTATAGTTGGCACTACATTTGGATGGGGATTTATCTTTTGTGTCAAATTTTTCAAATCTATATTTGAAAAAAGACCGTTACCCATTTATATCAGGACTCTAATAGGAGGGCTTTTACTCGGGATTATAGCATTTTACTTTCCTATAACACGATATTTTGGACATCATGAGATTAATGAACTCCTTTCAGGCAATTTTTCTTTGACTTTATTACTAGCTATTTTAATTTTTAAAATTATAGCCATTTCAATAACTGTAACCTCAGGTTGGAGGGGAGGATTTATTATTCCTTTGTTTTTTGTAGGAGCAACACTAGGGCTAATTATCCATCAATTATTTCCGACAATGAATTTGACACTAGCAATAGTTAGCTGTATGGCAGCTATTAATGCTTGTGTAACGAGAACACCAATGAGTACCACAATTTTATTGGCTACCCTAACGGGATTCGGACACTTTGTTCCAATTCTCTTTGCAAGTTTAACAGGTTATTTTTTAGCCCCAAAAATACCTTTTATAGGTTCGCAAATGGAGGAAGAATAAAAAACTATTTCACGTATTAAACCCTCCCCAATCTTACCAAACCCTCCCAAAAGTTAGCTAATTACAGCATAACTTAGCGAAGCCTTTCAAACCCTGAATGCCCACAAAACACTTCAAGTACTTTTGACTCAGCAAAAGAAAAAGAAGTGAATCCCGAGGCAATTAATACCATCTTATACAGACCCACCCAAAAAGGAAGTACATACGACAAGTTACTTCCACATAGCGACTGTAGTAGCGTAAAAATTGCCAACGGAGACACCAAGGTAGCAATTGAAAGTATGGCATTGTGGGTATATAAATACCAACACCACACCCAAAAGCTATCCCAAGAAAAATTTGCAAACCACCCCTTACAAAAATTATGCAAGGAGCTACACAAGTTTTTGTATCAGCATCTACAATACAAGATAGATACCTACGACCAATTATTACGTAGCCCTGCCTGTGCTTGGGCGACTCGCTCACAGGGGTTGGATTGCAAAAGTTATAGCATTTTCGCAAGCAGTGTGTTATTAAATTGTGGGGTTACACACTACTTGCGACGTGTTATACAACAAGAGGGCGAGGGCTACAGTCACGTATATGTAATAGTTCCAAAAAACCAACACACATTTGACCTAAACGACGGGTACTATACCATAGACGGCACCTTACAAACATTCAAAGAACAGGACATACACCAATCTGACGATGTATTAATGACCCCCAAAACCCAAGGCTTATCAGGAGCCATTGGCGGAGAACTGGTAAAAGGCGTTGGAAAACTAGTGAACTATGCCGTGAGTGAATTCATACAAGAAATGAACTCCTGTAGTGGTTCGTATTACGATGCCTCAGTAGTAGAACTTAAAATCAGACGTGATTTACGAGACAAGCTACAACAAAAAATTACCCAATTAGGCGAAGCCATCACTTTTAGAAACCGTGCAAGGACACAACACCTGTTCAACGAAATATTCAAAGAAGTAGATTTAGGTATTGCCCATTTGCGCAACGAAACCGCCTATAGTTCTTACGAACATTGCGACGGAGAAACCCTAGCCCATGCGTTAGCCTTTGCGGAAAAATTAAAAACATTTATCGATAATTTTTTCGAAGAATTTAAAAAGCATGCCCCCTATTTCAAGATAGAAGCATTTACCAAGTCAGCCAATGTAAACAGTAGAACGCTCTATTTTGTGGTGGAGAATGAAACCAACCCCATCGTAGCCGACTACCGCTTTATTGTGATACGAAAAGAAATATCCACCTATGGACTAGACCCGATATTTCCATTTGAAGCCAATGCAGAAAAATGGCTAATGAACAACCTAGCCCATTTACAAAAAACCTATAACGACGGACGGGAAAAAAGCTATGAAAAAGAAATAACCCCACTGTTAGACAATGTAAAAGCCTTACGAGCCAAAGCACATTTAGGCGGAGAAATGCTGTATTATTTCGAACAACCCTTACAACGAGAACTCTACAAAGTATGGTTGCGATACGATGCAAACTACACCCAATACCTAAAAGAAGAAGCTCAAAACACACGTACCGCTAATGAATTAGCCCTACGAGACTATCAAGAACGCTTTAAAAAAAACGTGGCAGAAGATAAGCAAGCCAAAAAGCGCAAGCGATTAAAAATCCAAGTAGGTATTGGCGCAGCAGCCTCCGCCTTGCTCGTATTGTTTTTACAAAAAAAATAAAAAGTTATGAATGAAGAATTTGACACCATAGGCACGCATGTTCCGTATGGGCTGTATGGTTGGTTCGATGGCTTTTGTCCCTCCAATGGAATTGCCAGTCGATTGAACAACCAAGCCAAAGGCGTATGGGCGCAAAAAGCCGAATGGGACAACAAGTACAAGGCACTCCAAAACGGACGACAAGCTGCCGAATGGGAAAGCCTTAAAAAAGAAGTACGGCGCTTAGAACAAGCCATAAAAGCCGAACAACAACAATTAGCCCAAGAAGAAGGCATCGCCGATGCGTTAGGCTTAGGCGCTTGGTGTAACGGTGCAGTCTCCAAAAGAAAAAAAGCCGAAGAAAGTTTGCGCAATGCAGAAAAGTCCCTAGGACATATCAAAGGCGCTTTTCAAACCTTGGAACGTCAACAAACCCAAGGTATCAAAGAAGCCAATGCAGTCATTAAAGCAAACCAACAAAAGCTCAATGCCATTAAACAAAGCATTGTCCAAGTCAAACAAAAAATTGTAAAGTACAAAGCAGAAAGAGACCATGAAAAAGCCCAAGCAGCTAATGCCACACCCGCCGAGGTCAGCAATGCCAACAAGAAACGCATTGCAGGAATCGCCAAAGAAAACGCACCGCTGATATTAGGAGGTATTGCACTGTTAGGCGCAGTGGTATATCTCAATAAGAAAAGTCCAACCCACAAAACGGTGAAGTCCGTAAGTGTATAAAACTAAGAACGATGAATTTGTTACAAACACACCTATTGCTTGCCGAACAAGAAGAAGCCTTAGAAAGTCAGGCACTTTCTAAACCACAAGCAAGCGGACTTCATGGATTTTGGGACGGAGCGAATCTGATGGGAATAATCAATACCGTTGGCGGAACATGGTCGCAAATAGAACAAGCCCGAAACGGAAAACCAGTCTATGTACAACAAGCCAACGGAGAAACCAAGGACATTGCCCCGATGCTAATAGCCAAGTTAGAACAACAAGCACAAGCACAGCAAACCTCGGTAGACAACTTGGTAAAAATGATGCAGCTACAATTACAAACACAACAACAAGCCCCCAAAAAAGACAACACACTGTTGTATGTAGGAGTTGGAGCAGGCATACTCGTATTGTTAGGAGGCATGTACGTGATGACACAAAAAAAATAAACGATGAGAAAAGAATCAATAGAAAACTCGGTAGTCAGTTTGCTAAGTATGAGTGCAGGCGCAATGCTTTCACGTGTAACCGCTAAAAAGCTACCGATGCAAAACACCAAGCTCAAAAAAGGCATGTTAGCCTTGGCAGGTGTCGTAGGCGCAGCCTATTTGGACAGGAAAACCACAGGCAAAGCCATTGCGCAAGACATGGCAATGGGAACCGCCGTCACCCAAACAGGCGAACTCGTCAAAGAACTGTTGGATGAAAAGTTACAAAACACCCCGCTATTACATTCCGCTTTAGGATCTCCTTATGACAATTGGAACGAACCCTTTGCACTAGATAGCACCGACTTTTTATCAAGTTACACCAGTCCTAACTACGATGGAATTTCCGAAGACATTTCCTACGAAACCGTAGAAGATTTTAATAGTTAAAAAACAAAAACCAGTAGATACAAACGTATCAAAGTAATGCTAAAGCTCACTTAGTGAGAAAAAAAGAAAAGAAAAAGATGAATTTTTTAAGAAACGAAGAAGCCTATTTACGAGTAACCGAGTATTTAAAATACAAGAACTCCAAACGCAAAGAAAACGAAAAGTGGAACATCAGTGCGATGAAGCCCATGCCTAGCTTTTTATACGCCAACAAAAAAGTAGATGTAGGCGGAACGGTATCCCTGTTAACAGGTTCGTCAGTAGCCAAAAGAGGCGTGACCAATTTTGACGGAAACTCCTTAGTCAAAGGACGTGTCTTTGTAGCCAATGGCATCACGTTTAAATGTGCCATTGACGATGCAAGCAAACCAGAGCAAGACATTGCCTATAGCATAGCCAAAGTACCAAACACCTTAATGCAATCGATGGTCGTAGTCAAGCAAAAAAACGAAATCCTAATAGAATTACCGATTTGCGACATTTTAGGCGCTACCGAAAGCGGGAATCACTATTTCAAACTAGGTTCATTTGCCCTGTTGGAAGACGACACCATTACCGAAATCGAAATCCAATACCCAGAAGGTGCAAAAATCACGTTAGAAGACGGAAAAGCCCTGTTCGCTTCTGCACGCTTATCAGGGTTTGCCACCTATCAAAAACGCTAAGCTCATTTTTATAACCACACTTTGCGCTAAGACAAGCGCAAAGTGTTACCACAAGCACCAAAGATGAAAAAGATATACAAACGCATAAAAATCAACAAAGACCTTTTAAAGACCAATCTCCCCCCTGAAGAACTCTTGCAAAACGAGGTCAGCGACACCATCCCCACAGGAAAAGTAATCGGAGTGTATTTTATCTCCTATATGCCCCCTATGGACACAGGTATGCCCACAGGAGAAACCATGTCGAGATTAGTTCCTTTTGGAATTTCTCAAACAGACATTACCCTGAAAGACAGCAGAGGGCATTTGCTGACTGAGACCACGGACATCAAAGACTATGAACACAAAAATGGAGGCTATAACGAGGGCTTTAAAGAACTCGACTTTGAAAGCAAAAACGAACGAGTGACTATCAGTTGGGAAACCCTAGGAAGCAGACCTATTTGTGGCGAGTTCATTTTTGAGATAGAAGCCCCTAACCAGTGCTAAGAATGAAAACCATATACCACAGCGAACAGTTTACCGATGATTTTGAGATAAACTTTTCAGAGAAGAACGATTGCAAAGGTGTTGTAAAGCTTGAAATACACCCACACGAGCTAAGTGTTCCTTTGCTTATCAAAGACGGTTCAGGACAGCGAATCACAGCCCAAGCCCCCTTTGTCGTAAACACCAATCATCCAATTGTAGACGGCTTGATACGCTTTGAATTTTCAGAACACCCAGCACTCGAAGCCGTACACACAACACCCTTTAAAAAAGCCATAGTAAGGTATTTATATTGTGAATAATCAATTATCGAACATCGTAGAAAACCACCTACAAGGAGGAAGCAATCATGTCATCAAGGTATCGAGTAACGGCGTAAAACTTGTCAAGTCTACTTCGGCACAGAAGTACGCCTTTACCTTAGAAGACATAGAAAGCAAATACGGTTCGATAGCCCAATTTTTACAAGCCTTACCCGAAAAAGGATTTAGCGGAGCGGTGGTCTTTACCTTACAAAAAACCTATACCAAGGATGGTAAAACCACCTATCACACGCTACAAACACTCACAGAAAAATTAACCCAAGATATGAATGCTACCGACCCCACTACCGCCTTTTTAGGAGCGCCAGAGCTGATGGCAAAGATGGTACAAGCAGAACGTTCGGCAGACTATAAAGAACAAGTACAAGAGCTAAAAGAAACCGTCAAAGACTTGCGTTCTCGAAATCGAGTATTAGAAGAAACCAACAGCTCACTTACGATTAAGTTAGAGACCGCAAAAGAACGAGAAGAACTCAGAGTCGAGCGAGAACTGCTGAAGAAAAAGAGCTTTTTAGAAACCCCTGCCTTTGAAAAGACGATGGAAACCTTGGGCGGGATGCTCCCTAAAATCTTAGCAGCTTCAGGAGGCAATGCCGCAGGACACCCGAGTCAGTTAGCAAGCCCGAATGTTTCGCCCATACAAAAAGCCTTTGTACAAAAGCTTCCCACTGCCACTGACGAGCAAGTCATGTTTTTTAACTATTTGCTTGACAACTGGCAAGAAGATTTAATCACACAAGTAGCACAGATTATCGAACAACAACAAGAACACCATGAAGATACAAACTAAAAAAGAAGCCATCGCCCAATTAGAAAAATTACCAAAAAAAGTATTGATACGCCTAGCAGAACTATCCAGTCATAAAGAAGCACAAAGCTACTTTGCATGCCCGATAAAATACGGAGCGGTCAAGAGCTTTTTGAAGTAGAAAGCAAGAACAAGATACAGGAGAAAAAAAAGCGATGAAAAAGAAAACAAGTGTATCGAAAATTGCCACCCGAAACAAGACAAAAAAAGCGGTAAGCAAAGCCAATGAAGCCAGTGCCTTTTTACTAGCCAACAAACCGCTACTGATAGTAGCAGGCGGAAGTGTCGTTGCGTATTTCCTATACAAAAGGCTCAAACAATCAGCCGATGCAGTAACCGAAGTCTTTCAAGACGTAGCAGACGACCATATCGAAGCAGACTTACACATCAATACAGGAAAGCTAAGCATAGACAAAGAACAAGCGAAGATTTTAGCCAAGTCCTTACTAGATGCTTTTAACGACACCGCTTTTGGACTTCCTGCCACCGATGAAGCCAAAGTACAACAAGTCTTTGACAAATTACAAACAGGCGATGACTTTAGACTCGTGTATAAAACCTTTGGCAGAAGAAAACGCATGGGAGGCAAAACCCCAACAGTATGGCTCGATAAAAAGTTTGCGGACGATTACGATTTAATCTACTGGCTTAAAGCAGAGATTTCAGAGACGTGGGACAGGCAATTATATCACCAAATCAAACAACGAGTACAAAGCGCAGGCATGCCCTTTTAAACAAAAAAAATGAAAAAGCACAATGGAAGCAAGTTTACCAATTTACGGGTTGGCATGTCCCGACACCCAACAAGCCCAAGAAGAATTTGACACGAAAAAAAATTGCGGATGTACGATGAATACAACAGCACAACAATTAATCAGCGGAATCATTATCAATGGTAGTACAGGAAAACCCTTTGAAGCAGGGCTTGTCAATGTGTACAATACCCAAACCAAAAAAGGAACAACGCCCGATGCAAACGGAGCATTTCAATTGTATGCCAGTCCTACCGATGTGATACATATTTCCTTTGTGGGCTATGATACCCTACAAATAGCAGCCTCAAAACTACCTGCCACCATCACGTTGCAGGAAAGCTCGGAATTACTCTCAGAAGTAGTGATAACCGCTAATAAGAAAGGAGATAACAACTATATCTATGCCAGTATGGGACTGTTAGGCTTACTGTTTATGTATGCCATTGCCAAGGATAAGAAAAAGAACAAAACGACGACCTAATGGAATTTATACTCATGCACTGGGAAAAAATCACAGGCATTTTAGGACTGTTTTTTTCCTTTTTCGCAGGCTTTAAAATGCGGAAAATACGCCACCAAGAAGCCAAAAACCTAGCCCTAGAAAGACGTTACAAAGCCGATTTACAAAAGCTAGAGAATTACAAACGAGCCTTTGACATCAATGCAGAAATGATAGAAAGCATTAAAAGTGATTTTATGGCTCGTATCGGTTCACTACATCAGTATATCGAACAATTAGAACACATGAACACAAAGCTACATAGCATCGTAGCCAAGCAACAAAAAGAACTCGACAAATACATCACAAAATATGGAAAAGACATTTAAAATACTCAGTGTTGTTTTACTACTACTGATTACAGCGTGTGGGACAACCAAATATAGTAAGACCTATAGTTTAGAAACCCAAGTGGATAGTGTCTATGTGCAAAAAGACAGCGTACACAGCATCACTATCAATAGCGCTATTCAAGATAAAATATTTATAAAAGTTGCCACTGGAGATACCTTACTAGACAGCCTAGTCAATCAAAAATTACAACACTTTGCCAGTAGCAAACAAAGCGGTACAAACAGTTATAGCGTTCGCTACGATACCCAAGCCCAAGGATTTGAGATACGCAGTACCATAGGAACTACCAAGGAGATTGTAACCAAACAGCGGGATAGTACATCAACGAGCCAACACAAAAAGCACAAACAAGAGGTAAAAGAGCAAACAACAACACACCGATTGCCCTTGTGGGTTTGGGTACTGCTCTTAGTGCTTGCAGGCATGGTCTATGGAATCGTCAAAACAACTTAAACCTAAGAATGAAGACAAGAAAGCTATGGGTTGTTGGAGGCATAGGCTTAGTAACCCTAACTACTTTTATCAGCCAAAAGAAAGCCCAACTGACCCGTATTATAGAACAATTACAGTTTCGTGTTTCAGGAATTAGAAATGTGCAGCTCTCATGGCAACACATCGCCTTAGAACTAGACATACAGCTACGAAACCCAACAAAGGAACATTTGAACATCAATACAGAGTTTATAAGTGCAAAAGAGCTACGAGTGTATGAAAAGAAGACAGGGAAGCAACTCGCTTTTACCAAGCTGAACACCCACAAAATTAGCATTCCTAGTGGCGGTATGTACCAGTTACCACCCACGCACATTAACCTGCCAGTACTCACCGTAGGACAGTTGGTGTTTGAGGAGCTTCAAAAAAAACAACAGGACTTTATAAAGGCGTTGCGTTTTGAACTGGACGTAGCCACTTTAGGAAACACACGAACCGTACAATTTTAAAAAAGAAGAAAAAGAAAAAAAGAAAATGGCAAGCTATGAACTATTCAAACCCTCTTTAGAACAAGCAGAGGGTGGGTATCAAAACCTAAAAAATGACAAAGGAAACTACAACTCAAAAAAAGAACGAGTCGGAACCAATCACGGAATTTCCGCTAAATTCTATGAAAAGATACTAGGCAGACCTCCAAGCATCAGCGATATGAAAAGCCTTACCAAAGTAGAAGCCCATATCCTTTTTAAAAATGAGTTTTGGGACAAAATGCGAGCCGATAGCATCCGTAGTCAAGCAGTGGCAGAAATGATAGTCGACCATGCGATAAACGCCAATCCAAGAGTAACCGCAGGTATCGTACAACGCTCATTAAACCGATACTTTGGCAAAAACCTACAAGTAGATTATGTCATAGGATCTAACACTATCAAAGCCATTAACTCAGTAGATGCCAAACAGCTTTTTGAGCGTATAGGAAAAGAACGTCTCGCCTATTACAAACGCTTAAAAGACTACCAATACTTCGCAACGAGTTGGACAGGAAGAGTGTTTGCACTAGCCCATAAGTTTGGTGTTGACCTCAAAAAAAAAAGGTAGCACCGCTACTAGGAAGTATTGCAGGCATAGCTCTTATCAGCTATGTGATATATACAAAAGCTAAAAAGAAAAAGAAAAAATAAGATGAATACCATACAAAAATTTCAAGCCTTAGACGGCAAGGAAGTCAGTCGAAGTACTTTAGAAAGAGTAGTAACACAGGCTAAAAAAGAAAACAATACTGAAGTTATTTATAGAGTCTCAAAAATTTTAAACGACCACCCTAAATACACGACGTTTAACATTTCAGTCAAACGATATGCCACAGGACTGAATGCACCAAGACATACAGGAGCATATAAAGAAGCCTTAACCAGTTGCGGACGTTTGCGCAAAGGATGGCGCTTTATCAAAGGACGTGTAGTCAAAGCAAGACCGAATGTTCCAAAGCCCACTCGAAAAGGATTGGCAGCCCCAAAAAGAAAAGAGGGGCTGACCGCTAGCGGACGTTTGAAAAAAGGCTATAAATATGCAAAAGGAGGTAGGGTTGTAAAAGCTACCTCAAAAAAAAAAGTGCTGTAGTTCCTGCCACTAAAACCAAACAACCTGCTGAAAATATCCCCTTAGAATTTTTAGCAGGTTTAGACTTCATTCAGGAAGAAGACACAAACACCACAGGACTGAATGCACCTGTACGTCCCGACCAAATCTATCAGATGATTACGGATAAGCTTATCAGTGCTATCAAGAGCGCTAAAGGAACACCAAAATTGGGATGGGATGATAGCTTTTTAGAAAAAGGCGGGTATCTATCGCCTGTGAGCTTTGCCTCTAAAAAAGCCTATAGAGGCATTAATATCATACTACTAAAAAAAGGCAATCCTTTTGGAGCGTATCAAAACCCTTATTTCTTAACCTTTAAGCAAATACAGGAAGCAAAAGGAAAACTCAAAAAAGGGGCTAAAGGATTGGAAGTAATCTACTTTACCCGCCTGTATAAGTTTTCAGATGCTCAAAAAGGACTCGAACACGCCACTTATAACAAACAAAAAATGCAAGACTTTTTACAATCGAAAGGCTATGATACAAGTCATTTTGATTTTCTCGTACAGACCATACCTATTTTAAAATACTATACGGTATTCAATGGAGCAGATATTGAGGGCATTGATTTTGGATTGGACAAATTAACCACTTTAGAGAAAGCACGTTTGGGCTTTGTTGCACCAAGCACGCCTCACAATACGGAAGAAAAGAACCCGATAGCAGAACTTATCATCCAGCACTTTCCAAAAGACAGTGCGAAGATAGTACACGGATTTAAAGGAGCGAGTTACAACCTCACTCAAGACACGATAAAAATGCCTAAGTACGAAGCCTTTTATCAGAGTGTAGATTACTACAGTACGCTATTCCATGAAATGATACACAGCACAGGACACCCAAGCCGATTGAATCGTCCTTTTGGAAAACGTTTTGGCGATGTGGTGTATGCCAAGGAAGAACTCATAGCAGAGTTTGGAGCGGTGTTTTTATCCGCACAAGCAGGGATTTTATGGAAGACACAAGCAAACCATGCGGACTACCTTAAAAACTGGCAATTGGCGTTGCAATTTATGCAAGAAGATACAAAGCTTCTGATGCGTGCAGCTAGTGAGGCACAAAAAGCAGTGGATTATCTCTTACAAGTAGACACGAACAAAGAACCAAAGTTTTACAAAGCACTGGTAAAAAAGAGCCAAAAAGCAAGCTCAAAACCAAGGAAAACACCCGCTTTAAACAGACCCGTCAAAAGAGTATCAAAGCCTCAATCCAAAAACAATATACCAGGGAATCTCAATACAAACTCGGTAGCTTACAAACGAAAGCAACTACGACATAGAACCTTTGAGTATTACCAAATAGAGGATACCGTACTGGCGAGCTTTTTAGGGAAACTAGAGATAAAAACCAAAGAAAGTTTGGTGATTACCCTAGCAGGGAAACGAGGTTCAAGTAAAACACACTTTGCGTTTAAGTTTATCAATGTACTAGCTCAAAAATACAAGGTCGGTCATGCTTCTATGGAAGAACACCCCGAAAGTGCGTTGTATTGGGACAAAGCAGATATGTATTTTAACGAAGTAGCAGAACGTAATTTGTCCAATCCTGATATTGAAAACCTAGACCAATTAGACAAATTGATTAGAGAAAACGATGTGATTGTCATTGATAGTTTTGCCAAGTTAAAGGAACTGGATAGTAAGTTTGAAATTGACAAAGATTTACGAAAGAAGTATGACGGAAAATTGTTTTTTATCATCTTTCAACAAACGGCAGACGGTAAAATGCGTGGCGGTGCTAAAAGTGGCTTTGATGGGGATTGTATTTTCTTTACCGAGAAAACAAATCATTACAAGACTAACTTTATTTACACGGATAAAAACCGTTACCAAGACAAGCCACTCGATGAATTGAAATACAATATTTATTCAGGGAAACTCGACCCGATTATCTCTGAAGAAGTGGTTACAGAAAATGTGATACCAAAAGAGGTGGAGTTTTAGGGTATATCCCGCAAGATGATTTATAATCGTTTTGCGGGATTTTATTAAAATACCTCCTTTCATGAAAGGCGGGATATTTTCAGTTTTAATTTTTGTCTGTTATGAGTGCATTAAAGTACTTGATAATGTTAGAATAAATATTGTTAATTTCAAAGCGATTTGTTTTAAATGTGTGGTAACCATCTTGTGTATGAAACGTAGCGTACAAATAGACGTAACTTTTCGCATTTAGCAGGAGCAAGTTTTAAATGTGCTTGCACTTGCGTTGGTTATTCCGTAACAATTCCGTTAATAAATGTCTCCACAAATTCTAATATTTTATTCGTTATTCTTTCCGCTTTGGTTTTTCTTTCCTTTAGGCTTGGTCGGGTATTCATTGTTCCGATTATATCATCTCTCAATGGAATTTTCTCCGTAAACATATAATCTCCAATTACTTTTTCTAGTTTTTCAGAGTCTAATCCTTCTTCTTCACTTAACGATTTTATAGCTTGTAATTTTTCAGCTGTCATAAACTGAACAAATTCATCTGGAATATCTTCAGAATCTTCAATTATTGGTATATGTTCGTTAATAAATTTCTCTATTAATTCACGTTTGCTTCTTAGCTTAGTATCACTAGATATAGTATCAATAATGTTTTTACGAACCTTTTCTTGTTCATCACTTGTAACGGAGTCTTTCAGTTTAGCCAAAAGCTTTAAGATATAAGTAACATTTATTTCGTCTCTATGAATTAATTCTAATTCAAAATCAATATCATTTAGAATTGAAACTTTTTCTTTTGCGTTTTCTCTTTTAACCTTATCTCTTAAATCTAAATACTTGCTTTTGTAATCTTCAAAAGTTTGTTCATTTATACTTAAATCATCAAAGGTAAACTCTGTAAAAGTCTTTAAAACATTTAAAGTTCTCATTAGTTCTCTGAACGCTTTAGCAAAAGTTAATTCATCTTCTTCATTTTCCAAATTAGAAACACTATCAACTGTTGGTGTTATTTGAAGCAATTGTATAAAAGCATCATTCATCTTTTTTACATAATCCTCGTAAGGCTTTATTATTATTTCATCCTTAGACTCTATGTTTGAAAACAAAGTAATTGCGTCATCTGTACTTTGTTTTAAGTTTCTAAAGCAAACAACATTACCTTGCGACTTTACTTCATTTAAAATTCTATTAGTTCTAGAGTATGCCTGAATTAAACCGTGATACTTTAAGTTTTTATCTACATAAATGGTATTTAATGTTTTACTGTCAAAACCAGTTAAAAACATATTTACGACTAATAAAATATCAACTTGTCTATGCTTTACACGTTTTGCAATGTCATTGTAGTAATTATAATAACTTTGTGTGTCTTTAGTAGAATAGTTTGTGCCGAATGTTTTGTTGTAGTCGGCAATAAAATTATCTAAATGTTCTCTTGTATGTTTAGAATTATATCTAGGACTTGGTTCTGTTACAACATTTAAATCTACTTCATCAAATTCAGAAGTTGTAAAACCTAAAGCATCTTTATCTTCTTCATTTGCTTGATAAGAAAAGATAGTGGCTACTTTTAAACTATGTTCTTTCTCTTTAAATAATTGGTAATATTTAATAAGCGTTTCTACATTACTTACACACATAATTGCAGTAAATTCTTTACTATGTGTTTTTCTGTTATGGTTGGCAATTATGTACTCTGTAATGGCATTTAAACGCTCTGGTGCTTCCATTACTTCTTTTTCATCTATGGCTTCAACATCAATATCTAAAATGTGTTCTTTCTTTTTAAAAGTATTGATGTATTCAATAGAAAATTTCAGAACATTCTCATCTCTAATGGCATCCGTAATTACATATTTGTGTAACGCTTTTTCTCCACCAAACAGCATTGCAGTAGTTCGCTTTCCGTATTCATTTGTTCCTGCATTGTCTTCAAAAATTGGTGTTCCAGTAAAACCAAACATTTGACTTTTAGAAAAGAACTTTTTTATGGTTTCATGTGTTTTTCCAAACTGACTTCTGTGACACTCATCAAAAATAAACACAACTCTTTTATCTTTTAGAACAGACATTTGATCTAAATACTTTGTTTTACTTATCGCTGTATTTAGTTTTTGAATGGTAGTAACAATTAATCTATTATCTCCAGCTAATTGTTGTACCAAAGTTTTGGTATTATTTGTACCATCAATACTTCCTTTGCTAAAACTATTAAACTCTTTAGTAGTTTGATAATCCAAATCTTTTCTATCTACTACAAAAATTACCTTATGCACTTTAGGCATATGGGTTAATATTTGACTTGCTTTAAAACTGGTTAAAGTTTTACCAGAACCTGTAGTGTGCCAAATAAATCCATTTTTTCTAGTTTCTTTTACTCTGTCAATAATTGCTTCTACTGCAAAATATTGATATGGACGAAGAACCATTAAAATTTTTACTGACTCATTGAGTACAACATACCTTGTTATCATTTTAGAGATATGACAAGGCTCTAAAAATATATCTGTAAACTTAGATAGCTGAGTTACTAGTTTATTATTTACATCGCTCCAATAAAATGTTTGTTTGAAACTACGAGCTTTTATTGGGCTGTTGGCATAATATTTCGTGTTTACACCATTGCTTATTACAAATATTTGGACAAATTGAAATAATCCAGCTCCAGCACCAAAACTATGACGCTCATATCTGTTTATTTGATTAAAAGCTTCTTTAAGTTCTAATCCTCTGCGTTTTAATTCTATTTGTACTAAAGGCAATCCGTTAATTAAAATAGTAACATCGTAACGGTTTTTGTATTTGCCTTCCATAGTTACTTGCTGCGTAACTTGAAACTCGTTTTTACACCAATGCACTTGGTTTATAAGTTCTATGGTTTTGTTCTCTCCTTTATCGTTGGTAAACGGAACTCTATCACGTAGTATTTTGGCTCTTTGAAATATTGAACCTTTGTTTATGAAATTTAAAACTTGCTTAAAATCATTATCAGATAGCGTAATTTTATTGTGTTTTTCTAACTGCGATTTTAGATTGGTTAATAAATCTGCTTCATCTTTTATAACCACTTTTTCATAACCCAATTTTACTAATTGGCTCACCAAATTGTTTTCTAATAATTGTTCTGGTTGTGAAGTCATTATTTAGTCTCGTTATTTAAAGATTTTGCAAATTCAATTATTTTTTGAGTTAGTTCTTTTTTGATTTTCCTAAATTCTAATAGACTTGGTCTGTCAATCATTGTTTCTTTTATGCTATCTGGGAAAGGTTCTTTTTCTTCGTCTAAATAGAAGTTTATTACTTGCTTTAATTCAGCTTCTTTTAAATTTTCTTTTTCAGCAAATACTGTTAATTCTGCATTTCTTTCATCCGTCCAGAAAACATCAGCAAAAAACTCTTTTACTAAATGTTCTATTCTCGGATTACTAACTTCTACAATTATTTTAGGTTCTTCTTTTTCCGTTTCATCACTATCTTCTTCAGGTTGTAATGTTTTTAGAAACTCATCATAAAACCTTGTCTCATATTCGTCATAGTCATTTTCATAAAGTAGCTGACTATAACTTGTTGTTGAAATTGGAAAATCAGGTTGAGATTCATCTAAATAAGTATTGTACTTAATTATAGTTTCCTCATCTTCTGTTGGATTCTCTTCATCTTTAGGAAAATAATCTAGTTTGTCTTTATCAGTTGTATCTATCTGAAAAAAGTGTTTTAAAGTATAAGAAACAATTAAATCAGTCATATTAGTAACCATTTCTGCAAACTCTGGTGAACTCTCCACTAATTTAGGAACGGATTTACCGTGAGAAATATCTCCTCTTTTGGTTCTTATTTCAGAAATAATATTAATTATTTGACCAGATGAAGCAACAAAACTTGCTTCAAATTCTTCAGATTTCTCTGCAATTTTCTCTAATGATTTTTTAAAAAACCATTGTACAGACCGTGGGTTTTTTCCAGAACTTTCTTTTTTTTCGTCAAAAGTGATATCAAGTCTGTTTAGTACAGATTTTGAGACACCTTCAATTAATGATTTGCACGATTCAATAGCAATGTCAGGATTTTTAGACTTATTATTTTCAATTTTCTCTATGTGTAAATGATAATATTCAAAGTCTGAATACGTGTTCTTATGTTGGTGTAGTATTAATTTTACTTTTTCCATACTACACAAACATTTTTTGAAGTAAACCTTTTTTAAAATCTTCGATTACATTTATTTTCTTTTGTAGCTCTTCTATATATGTGTCAATAGCAATTAGATAATTAGCTATTTTAGTTTGCTCTTTTATTTTTGGAACAAGTATTTTAACTTTTTTCAAATGACTAAAATATAAATGAACAATTGTTATTCCTTGTGCATATTTAGCTAAAGTAGTTTTGTAATGGTTTGATAAATAATATGCGAAAAAGGCAGAATCAAGTTTCTCTTTTTTACGCAATATGTTGATATCACCACCCAAAAGAACGTCCTCTTTTAATATTGCAGTTACATTAGCCAAATCTATTGCTGTTGTTGTGGTTGATGCAGGTATTAACAAATCTCCCTCTTTAGATTTTACACCTTCATTACTATTGGTATAACTTATAACTTCTGTAACTATTTCAGGATATTTAGTATAAAGCTCTCCGTACAAAATACATTCATTTTTACCGTTCTCTACAATTTTGTCTTTTGAAATTCCTTTGCCTTTTAGACCAGAGAAAACTTTACCTAAAACCTTTTCATCCCAATCAGGAAAATCATTTCCATTATCGTCTTTAAAGCGAATGTCTTGATTGAAGATTTTTTGCATTACACCTTTTTTGAAATCTAATATGGTGTCTTTCTTTTCTTTTAATGAAGAAATTCTTATTTCAATTGAAGTTAAAAAATCTGCTATTCTTTTTTGTTCATCAGGTATTGGTAGATTAAGCTTTAATGTTTTTAAATGAGGATTGTATAAATGAATTACCGAACTTCCTTGTGCAAGTCTAGCTATTGCCTTTTTCTTTTTATTATTTAAATAATAAGAGAGAAAAACTCCGTTAATTTCAGAACGTATAATGTTTAAATCACCACTTAATGCAATATCATCTCTAAGTACACAAGAAGCTGTTGCGATATCAATTTGAGTTTCTCCAGAAGCTGGTATGATTACATCATTTGCGTTGCTAAGAACAAGCTCAGAAGTAGGTAAATTAGTCTTGGAATAAACCTTATCAATTACTTCGTCATAGATAGTGTATAGTTCACCATATCTAATGCATTCAGTTTTTCCATCATCAACAATATCAGCTTTAGATATACCTTTGCCTTTTAAGAAATTTATATTTTCTAATTTACCTAAAACATTAGGTTTCCAATTCTCTGTAAACTCAGGAAAACGTACAGCAGGTTTTAAATTTGTGTTTTCCATTTAAAAAGGTTTTGGGATGTTTAATTCTTCACAAAATTGAGCAATTGAGGTATCAGCCAATTCTAATTTTTCATCGATTGCAATTAGTTTTTCGCTAACTTTTTGTAAATCTATTATTACTTCTTCGGGAAAAGTATCTACATACCTTGGCATATTAAGGTTGTACTCATTTTCTTTGATTTCGTCAAGCGTAACTATAGAGCAATACTTATCAATAGGTTCTCTGTTTATATAAGCATTTACAATATTATTTATGTCATTAATTTGATTCTCGTCCTTTGGGTCTCTGAGTTCGTTCTTATTACCATTTTTGATAAAGTGGTCTTCACCACTTGCATCAATCATTACAATATTGTCATCTGCTTTTCTACATTTTTTAAGCACTAAAATACAAGTTGGTATTCCTGTACCATAAAAAATATTGGCAGGTAAACCTATAACCGCGTCAAGAGCATTCTTTTCTTCAATTAAATATTTACGAATTAGATTTTCGGCTGCACCTCTGTACAAAACTCCGTGAGGTAAAACAACTGCCATTGTTCCGTTATCTGCTAATTGATAGTACATATGTTGTACAAAAGCATAATCGGCTTTGGTATTTGGTGCTAGTTTTCCATATTGAGCAAAACGCTCGTCTGTGCTGTTCAGTGGATTTTTGTTTCCTTTCCAATGAGCAGAAAATGGTGGATTTGCTACCACAGCTTCAAAACGTTTGTCTAAATGTTGAGGGTTTTCTAATGTGTCTTCATTTTTAATATCAAACTTTCGGTAATGAATATCGTGCAATATCATATTCATACGAGCCAAGTTGTATGTAGTACGATTTAATTCTTGTCCATAGTATTCACTTATTTCTGCTTCTTTCTTTACTCGTAATAGAAGAGAGCCAGAACCACAAGTTGGGTCGTAAACCGATTTTAGTTTTGTTTTTCCGTGTGTTACAATTTTGGCTAGTATTTTAGAAACTTGTTTTGGTGTATAAAACTCACCTTTAGATTTTCCAGCAAGAGCAGCAAATTTTCCAATTAAATATTCGTAAGCATCTCCTAAAACATCAGAATCTAAATCTTGCAATTTGAAGTCAATTTTGTGCAATTCGTTTATGATTTTCACAATCACTTCATTTCTTGCATTTACAGTTCTACCTAGTTTAGTAGATGTTAAATCTAAATCTTCAAATAAGGCTGCAAAGTCTTCTTCTGAATCGTTACCCATTGTACTTTGCTCAATGTGGTTCAATACAGCTTGAAGCTCATCTAGTATAAAATTGCTTTCACCTTCAATTTTATTGTTACCCTTTTCTGCAATTGCATCAAACAGTTCTTTTGGTTCTAAATAGTAACCTAATTTTATTAAACATTCTTCACGTAAAGCTTCTAAAGTTTCGTTGTCGGTTACTTTAGCAAAGTTGGTTTCATTTTCGCCTTGTAGTAATTCTGTAACATAGATATTTTGCTTTTCTGAAAGGTATTTAAAGAAGATAAATCCTAGAATATAATCTCTGTAATCATCAGGATTCATTTTTCCTCTAAGTAAATTGGCAATTGCCCAAAGGCTATTTTCTAATATTCGTTTTTGTTCGTCACTCACTTTATGTCGTCATTTTTAACGAGTAGTTCAGCTACTTCAATTTTTAATATTCTTGCAATTTTGTATAAGTCTTCTAAACTCGGCTGTCTTTTGTTTCTTGCGTATTCATTAATGGTTGGATAACTTTTGTCCATTTTTTCAGCAAGCCAAATCTGACTAATTCCTTTGTCTTTTAAAACTTCTTTAATTCGGTTCACTTTAAACCTTTTTTTATAATTCGGCAGAAAGGTAGCAAAAATTCATTGTTAAATAATGAAAATATTAATTGTATTATAAGAAGCAACGTAGGGAAAAGGTAAGCTCTTTTTGTTTTTTCATGCAGTACTTAACTCTGTACGTTGGGTTAAAAGCTAGGAGTTAGTTTGTTTATACAATTTGATAAAGACTATATTTATAAATGGACAATCTTAGTACATAAAAAATGAATTATTCTTAAAGTACAGGAGTAGCTTAAAAATCAGAAAACTACCTGCTTATTTTTCCAAATGTTTTTATATATTTAGGGTCAAAAAATTGTACCATCTTAAAAAACATCTATGAACATAAAAGCCAAACTCTTTGTGTGTGGAGAGCAACGAGAATTAATCTCTACTAGTTTAAATTACATTCGTCTTACCGATTGGAATGGTAAACCTACATCAGCCCTAATGGGAGGTGCTTTTACCGTTACTTTTGAGCCAGAAATGTACGATGATACCTTTATTGAATGGATTATAGCCGATAGAAAAGACAATAAAAAAATACGTCACCCTTTTAATCTTTATTTATTAAGAGATGGGAAAGTAGTTTTTTATGAAGATGATTTTGATGGAGTAGAGATATTCCAGTACAACTTTCAAGATGGAGTACTTATAAACTACCATGAGGTTTTTGATAACCAAAAAGGTATGCAGGTTACCTTAACCATATCGCCTGCAATGCAAGATTATCGTTTTTTTAATAATAGTACTGACTGGAGAAGAAAAAGTAGAACTCGTTATATAAAACCATGGCAAGAGAGTTTTATACCGCCTATAGAAGAAACACCTTATAAAGCGAAAGAGAATAATGAATCGATAAAGAAACCTCAAATAGTTGATTTCTATTATACGGATGAAAACAACAAGAAAGGAACAAAACTAACTTATGGAGAAAAAGCCTATTTAGTTTTAGAAAGTAAAAATATGGTTGGAGAAACCGTAGATTTAAAATTAAATGATAAGGTTATAGATTTCACCTATAATAACGAGAAAATTAAAAATAATACGATAGAAGGGTATAAAATAAAATCAGATACAGATAAAATCCCTGTATTTGTAATATCTGAAGATAACGAAGAATTAGATTAAAAAAGACTATGAAAGTATCAGAAAATAAAAAAGAAACAAATATCATTCACATTAATGACAATAAAACTGTTTTAAATCAAATCAAACATGAATTTATTAATATAGGGGAAACATTAGCACAGGTAAAATATAATACTTCGGTAAAGGTTTCGGAAAAAGGAACTCTTATAGTTAGTCAATTTAAGCAAGAAATATCCTCAAGAGGAAACGAAGTATTCTATTTTAGCAATGATACAGCAATTCTTGAAGGAGGTATAAAAGAAGCAAAAAGTGCTTTTGAAAAAGTTGATTTTGACAAATTAAATCTCTCATTAATTCAGTCTAGTTTTAATGTTGTAAAACCTTTAAAATGGGAAAATAACAACAACTATGAGAGTAATGAATTTACAAATAAACCTATTTCTTGGAGTGAGTGGGGCAGTGCTGTGGAAAAAGCATTAGATGAACTAAGTTTAAACAGAAGAGAAGATGTGTTTTCTGAATGTATAGACAATGTTATTTTACTTGCTAGAGGAAAATATAAAAAGACAAATGAAAATAAAATGAAACGATTCTTCAACAATTTATTTAAATAAAGTGTTTAGAATATAAAATAAACAAGTTCAAAACATTATAGATAGAATAAAATGAGTGAAAATAAATTTCAAGTTATTTATAAAGGTAAAGTAGAAAAAGAAACTACTATCCCTGTTCAAGATATTGACAGAGAAATAAAAGACCAAAAAAAAGGAACAAACATTGTTAAAGTTAATGAAGAAGGAACTTCATTAATGCAAGTAAAACATGAGTTTGTTAATGTTGGTGAAAGTATTGCACAGATTAAATACAATACAGCTGCAACAGTAACTGAAAGAGGTACAATCGTAGTTAATCAGTTTAAACAAGAAGTAACTTCGAGAGGTGAAGAGGTTTGGTATTATAAAAACTCTAATGGAACTTTTGAGGGGACTTTAGCTGAAGCTAAAATAGCTTTTCCAGACGTAGACTTTGGAGAATTAAACCCACCTGATAAACAATATATAGATAACCCCGAATTTAGGAATAATTCAATTATACCAAGTTCTCAGCCCCTACAATGGGAAACCATTAATGAATATGATGGAGAAAAAGAAGGAGGACCGACGACTTGGGATAAATGGATGGATGCAACGCAAACTGCTTTAGATATTGTTGGTATGATTCCAGCTGTTGGAGAAGTAGCAGATTGTATTAATGGAGTTATATCACTTGCTAGAGGAAACTATGCTGATGCTGCCTTAAGTTTTGCAGCTATGATTCCTTTTTTTGGAACAGCTGCAACTGCAACAAAAATTGTAAAAAAAGCAAAAACTCTAAAAAAGATAACAAAAGCAGATGAAGCAAAAGGAGTGTACGATTTAATTGTAAAAAATGGAGACGATATACAAGGGTATGTAGGACAATCAGGTAATGTGTTTCAGCGTTTCATTCAGCACTTTAATCCTAAACGAGGTAAATTACTGCATAACGTTGTAGAGAGCGGCTCTGTAATTCATAAAATGAAAGGCTCTACAAAGCTTGAACGAGAGATGTACGAACAATTTATAATTTTAGAAAAATATGGTGGAGATATAACTAAAAAAGGAAGTAGTGAACTACATAAACTTTTAAACAAAGTAAATCCAGTTGGTGGTAGATTTAAATTAAACACTGATGCTGGAAAAGAATTATTTAATGAAAAAGCATTAGAAATTGCAAAAAAATATAATTTACCAACAAAATTTGACCCAATAACTTTTTAAACTATGTATTTATCAGGCTTTAAACACTCTCCATATTTAATGGTTAAACCAGATTCGGATTTAGAAAATATAAATCCTGATTTTTTGAAAAACAAATATACTGTCAGACTTTCTGGTAAATTTGAGAATAAGTTTTTAAAAGAGTTTATAGAAAAATTTAAAACAGTTAAAAATTTAGATATTGGAAATAAATATGGAGGAAATAAAGACAACTCATTTATTTATAAGTTATCATGTTTAGAAGGATTAGTTATTTCCTTATACAAAGACACTGATTTTATTTTAGATTGTAAGAAATTACCAAAATCACTTTATTCATTGCATCTTCAAGTCTATTCAAAGAAAAAAATCATAAATATTGAAGCATTAAACAAAACTAATTTACAACACTTAACTATTTCAGATTACGATGAAAAAGACTTAACTAAATTAAGTTCATTGACAAGTTTAAAAACCTTAAGTTTTAAAACAGCAAAAATAAAGTCTTTAAAAGGAATTGAAACTTTAACCAATTTAAAGTGTGTGTCTTTTGGTGGGGTTAGAAGTTTAACTGACATTTCAGATATAACAACTTTACAAAAGTTAAAATATTTAGAATTTGATATTTGTTGGAAACTACAAAGTTTTAATCCAATTGGTGAATTGAAAGGATTAGAGGTTTTAAAATTTTTAGATTGTAAAAATTTAGCATCTATTAAGTTTGTTAAAGATATGCCTAACTTAAGACAATTATATACTTTAGGAACAACTATTATCAACGATTTTGATACAACTCCTGCTGAAAATGTGCCTGTGTTTTTTGGAAGTCAATATAAAAAGTACAACAAACAATACCCTGAAAAAGAAATACAGAAAGGGCAAAAATCTTGGAGTAGTTATTTGTAGTTAGTGTTTAGTCTTAACTATTCATTATGTTGATACTCCAAAAAAAAACTGCAATAGATGAAAAAGAATATAGATAAACAAATAGAGAAACTTATCAATCCATCCGTAGTTTTAAGAATAGATGGTTTAAGTAAATCAAACCCTGAGTATAATTTATATTTTTTTAGTACTCTACTACTTTGTATATGGGAAAGTCTCTATAATAAAGATTTGAACCCTTCTTATCATATAAAAGATTCTGTTGGAAATATATATTTTAATGAAGAATTACGAATTAAGATAAATAATGGGGTTAATACAATTATAAATACGGCAAAAGGGTTAAGGTTAGAAAAAAAGCCAAAGCCTTTTTTTATGAGTATATATGACTATTTATATATAGAAGACTCAAATAGTAATAAACTATATTGTTATAGCAAAGAGCTTATGGGGACTAGTTTGTTTAATAGTACTATGTTTTCAGTTGAATTAAAAAAGCCTATAGACGAGTTAACGCAAGAGGATTATTATAGTTTTCTAGGGAAAAACTTTAAAGAGAATAATGGTCTATTAATAAATGGAAAGGAAGAAAAGGTGTTTTTAACATTGCATAGCTATAATCAAAAGAAAAAAGTGTGGAAAATCCGTCTACTTACATTTTGATAAATATTTTGTGATTATTTAAAAACTAAGAGCATAAATGTAGTGTCACTTAACTAAAAAAAACAACCCAAGTATTTAATACTTGGGTTGATACCGCTTAAGGGGAAAAAAGCGATTTTTTGGTTTAAAGAAGCCCCTTCACAAACTTCAAAAAACCTAGTCGCCCCCGACTAGAAAATTTTCTTTTTAATACAAAAGAAAAGTCCCGCTTTCAAATTTTTAAATTCTTTGACTTAACAACATAGGTAGTATTAGTTTTAAATAGAGTTATTTAGTCTCAGAGAGTTATTTTTCTGTTTTTTATCTTTTACGGTTTAAATATTTATTTTCTATTATTGCCTACTAATTTTTATAGGGAATCCTTATAAATTACCTATATTTGAAATATATCACTGTGTAAATATAATCACAATTTTGTGATTTACAAAAATTTTAATCACAATTTTATGATTTTTTTTTAAAAGCCAGAAAAGTTGTTTTTAACTTGCTACTAATTAATGAACGGTTCAGATTTAAAAGTATTAAGAAAGAAGTTAGGTTTATCTCAAGAGGAACTAGGAGAGCTAGTAGGTTTGAGTAAGAATACAATTTATAATTATGAAAATAGTGGAGTAGTACCCAAATCTAAAATCCCAATTTTCAAAAAAATATTTAAAGAGAATAATGTTGACTCTAATTCTGAGCTTAGAAGTATTTCAGAAAAAGAGGCGTTAGATGTTATTGAAAAAATTCTCTTACATGAAAAAGAACTGATGAAGTATGAGAATTTTTATTTATGGGTTAAATCCCTAAGAACTGATGAACGAAATAAGACTTTAAAAGAAGTTCTTAAAAATAGATTGGATAATCTAGATTAACTTTCTTGTTATAGTAATTTATAACCAAATTGTTTAAGCTTTTTAAAATCATCATTATTTAAGCTCAAGAAGTCTATAATTTGATTGTTATTATCTTCTAGTTCAATTATATTATTATTAATATCGTTTTTGATTAACTTAATCTTTTTTAAATTGTCTATTTCATGTAGGTAAACATCTATTTCAGAAATAGAAATATCTTGTGTGTTAATTAGCTCTTGTAATAGGTTTAAAGCTGCGATTTTATCAATTGTGTTGTTCTCTATTAGTGTTCTAATTTCTTTTGCTCTTTCAGTTTTAGTATCCATTTCAATTTGTTTATTCTACATTTGTTAAAATATCTTTCTTTAATAATTCAATTGTTTCTGTTACGTCTTTTTGAAAATTTTCATTTTCTATTTTTCTTTTGTTCTTAAGAGAGTTGATTTTAAAGACTACATAAGATAAGAGTAAAAAACTTAAACAAAAGCCAGTAGCATATATGTGGAGGTATCCATTATCAAGTAATGCGTTTGATTCAAACACCCAATATAATTGGATTGCATATATGTAGATAGGAATTAAATATGATGTTTTATAAGGTTTAAATACAGAAGCGGTTATAAGTATTAAGGGGGATAAGGTTTGTGATATTACCCATATAAAAGTCTCAGTATCATCATAACCAAAGTTGTTTTCAAGATGAAAACCTTTAGTTACTTTATCAATAAATAAAATAAAACCAGACAAAGCAACTAAAAGACTTCCAAATATCCTAAGAATAAATTTTGTTTCAGGATTATGACCCTTGACTGCCTGGTCTTTTGATTTTAGTTTTGTCAACTGCAAAAACTTCCAATTTTTCATTGTTTAATTCTTCTAGTTCATTAGACTCATCAGTACAACTAGTTAATAAAAATGTAGAAAATACTACAGCTAAAATCAAAGTTACTTTTTTCATAATTACTCTATTTAAAATTAATACTAGAGTAAATATAATAATCAATAATTTGTAGCCTAAACTAGCTAATACTAATAGTTAAATTAAATTAGATACTAGAATCATACTAGAAATAAATCAAGAAAAAGGAATTCTTAGAGTAAATTGATAAGTGTGCCATATTTTAACTGATTTATTTCGGGGGATAATTCTAAGTATCATTATAATACTTATTAACGCTAATATATGTAAAATCTTAATTTATAGTACTTTTTTATATAAAAAAGTATTTTGAATGGCTAGAAGCAGTTCGTTCCTTACTTCTTTTGTATTTAGTTTCTAAAAAAGTAAGTAAGAGATTGTTGTAGTTGAAGAAAAAGCAACAATTTTATTTTAAAGACTTATATTTTAGAGAAAAGCAATAAACTTAACACTATACTTACCCTTAAAAAAGAAACCCACTGATTATCAGTGGGTTTTTGTTTGCTTTTGTGACCTCGGCAGGATTCAAACCTGCAACCTCTTGAGCCGTAATCAAGTGCACTATTCAGTTATGCTACGAGGCCTTTTTGCGGGTGCAAATATAAGAATGTTTTTTAAATTCTAAAGCAAAAAAATAATTTTTTTTCAAGCTTTTTCAATTATTTGTCAGCTTCTATTTCTTGTTTAAAATCGTCGATAGTGCTTTGAGCTTTTTCAAGGTCTGATTCATAGATGTATACGTCAATAGAATTGCCTAAAGTTCCAAAGCCAGCCACTCTTCCAGCTTCTTTATTATCTTTAACTAAATACGGAATTTCAATTTCATCAAGTAATTGACTTAACCTGTTCGCAAAGATTTGAGATCCTGAGAAAACTTTAATATGCATGTTCATAATGGTAAATTTTAATCCAACGAATTTATTGTAACATAAGCACGCCATCCAATAATAGCCAATTGAAATTTTGATGCTTTAGATATATCCAATTCCTTTTTTGTAAAGGAAGGTAGTAGAACTTTGTTTAGTTTGGCTAAAAACTTAAAAAAACTTTTTTTCATTAGTAGTTGATTCTACTATCAAAAATAACGAAAAATAATTTGTTATGATGAGAAAATCCAAACTTTACTTGACTTAAAATGAAAAGTATAGGTTTTAATTAGTTTAATCTTTTAAAAGATAAATTCCAGTAATAAGTTAGCAATTTTAATAGTTATAAGAATTAGTTTTAAAGCAAGTACAATCATGTTAGGTTTAAGTGTTTTTAGTTAGTAAATAATAATGAATTCCGGAATTGTTTTTTCAATATATGATAAAGGAAATATTACAACCAAATTTTTGAATACGATTTAATTGGATTGAATTTTGATTTAAATAAAAAAACATGCTTTTAGTTTTAAATATTAATATAATAATCTACGTTTACGTTTTAAAATGAAAGCATAAAATGTATTTTATGGTTGTTTTAGTAAGGTTTTAAAGGGCTTTTTTTTGCAGGATTGTAAAAGCAAAGGAAAATATGTCTTTAAACAAATGTTTTTAAGGCGTTTCATTTCTTCTAAAAGAAAAAAATAAGTTTTTCTTAATAAATGTTTGCTGCTATTTTGATAGGAGATATATTTGCAATTTAAAGTAAATCTAAATAAATATAATGAAATTTTATACAATAGTAGCAGCTTTATTTTTAACCCTCGGAGTATCAGCTCAGTCTAGTTTTAAAGGGAAAATAAAGGATGAAAAAGGAGAACCAATTTATGGGGTAAATGTTCTTGTTTCTGAACTTCAAAAAGGCACAACTTCTGATGAAAACGGAGGTTTTATCCTAACTGATATAAAAGAAGGAACCTTAAAGGTCACTTTTAGCATGGTAGGATTCCAGACAGAAACAAAAGAAATAAAATTTACTCAAAATAGTACTGTAGAGATTTTACAAATATTAAAAGAAGATACAGAAAATTTAAGTGAAGTAGTTATTTCAGCTAGTAGACGTTCAGAATATCTTTCAGAGATACCAGCATCAATAACTGTTGTTAACCAAAAACAATTAGCAGAGTTATCTAATGCTACCACCAATATTAGTGAAATATTAGAGTTTACGGTACCTGGTTTAGCAGTAACTACAGGAACGTTTTCTAACTGGGGGCAAACATTACGTGGGCGCTCTCTTTTGGTAATGATTGATGGTGTTCCGCAATCTACACCTTTACGTAATGGTCAATTAGGAATTAAATCTGTAAGTCCAAATGATATCAGTCGAGTAGAAGTTATAAAAGGAGCAACTTCTATTTTTGGAAATGGAGGAAATGGAGGTTTCATTAATTATATTACTAAAAAACCAAATGCAAGTAAAAATATTGAAGGTACTACCAATATTTGGGGAACTTCTAATTTGGCAAAAACTAAAGATGCTTTTGGGTTTGGAGCGTATCAGTCACTACGTGGAAATATAGATAAGCTTAACTATTACGTGAGTGGTAGTTATGAAAAAACAGGGAACAAGTATGATGCTGATGGTAAAGTTATACTACCTACTTATGGATTAGACAATACAAGAATTTATACTGCTTTAGCTAAATTAGAATATCAAATATCTGATAGACAAAAAATAAGTATTGGAGGGAATTTATACAACTCTTTACAAGATACACCATTTATACCAGTTCCAGGATCTTTTGAAGTATATAACGAAAATGGAGATTATACGTTGATTCCTGGTTATGGGGTTGAAGGATCTATTGAAGGACAAGAGCCTACAGGTGCTAAACTTTATAATGGAAACTTAAAATATGATTTAAATACTATTTTTGACGGTACAACAGACTTTACTGCTGATGTATATTATCAAAAAACCAAAAACGTATTCTTTTATTCAGATAAATTTGAAAACGGAGGTCAGTCAGTTATTAATGCAGAAAAATATGGGGTAAGACCTAACTTTAATACAACTCTAACTCCTAATGAATCAACAGAAATTTCATTAACGTATGGTTTAGATTTATTAAAAGATAAAACCAATCAAGGGTTGTTAGATGGTAGATTATGGGTACCTAATATTGATATGTTTAGTTGGGCACAATACATACAATCTACAGTGAAATTTAATGATGAATGGGTTTTAAAAGCAGGGTTAAGATATGACGATATGAATCTTACAATAGATGATTATAATACGTTACCATATTCACCTTTAGGTGATGGTAATTTTAATCCTTCAGTAGCAGTAGAAGGTGGTAAACTAGGATTTGATAATTTAGCGTTTAATGCAGGTGTAAGATATATAAAACACCAAGAGTTTATTCCTTATGTAAGTTACTCTCAAGGTTTTTCAATTGCTGATTTAGGTTCTGTTTTACGCTCAGCAAAAGCAGATAATGTTGAAGATATTCAATTAGAACCAGCAGTAACAAAAAACTATGAATTTGGGTTTTTATCTAAGTTCAATAACTTTAGATTAGAAGCTGTGGGATATTACAGTGTTTCTAACTTAGGAACAGGAGTTACTTTTGATGAAAATATTAATTCTTTTGTGCCTTCTAAAAAACCACAGAATATTTATGGAGGAGAAATAGCAATAGATTATACTGCTTTTGAAAATAAATTAAAATTAGGAACCTCATATTCTTATGTTGAAGGTGTAACTCATGATGTAGGAGATGAAAATAGCCTAACTTATTTAGGGGGTGATGTAATTGCTGCACCAAAATTAACAGCCTATGTAACTTGGATTCCAACAGAAAAAATTAGTACCTCTTTACGAATGACTAATTTAGGAGATAGAAATCGTTTTAATCCATATTTAGATGCAAACGATAATTATACTTTTAGGCATACGCAGTTTCCAGTAGAAGGCTATACCTTACTTAACTGGTCTATGAATTATAAATTACAAGAAAACATATCAGTTTCATTAGCAGTAAATAATTTGTTAAACGAATACTATTTACCTGCAAGATCACAATGGGCAGCACCTTTGAGAACTTTTACAGGAACAGGTGAAGGAACAAATGCTAAATTAAGTGTGCTTTATAATTTTTAAAGTATAAAAGAGCAACTTACATTTGCAAAAATTAAAACCCAGAACTTATTTATAATTTCTGGGTTTCATAAATTTAATACATCAATTGCAACAAGTACATAAAATAGTTTGGAAAATACATCTATGGTTAGGGCTCAGTTGTGGAATCATAGCTTCTTTTTCAGGGCTTACAGGAGCGCTGTATGTTTGGCAGCCAGAAATAACTACATTATTTAATCCTGAGCTATTAGAGGTTGAAGGTTTTTCAAGTATACCTCAAGAAGAACTTTTAAATTCAGCTTATTCTTTAATAGAGCAAAGCAAAGAAAAAATACATAGAGTTTATTTACCATATCGAGAACAGCAAACTACTGCAATAGAATATATTAATGGAAAAACGTTTTACTACCACCCGAAAACGAAAGTTTTTTTAGGAGAAAAATCTAAATCCATATATTTCTTTGATTCACTTCTGAGTTTACATCGCACTTTAGGGATTCCTAAAATTGGTAAATATATTATAGGAACAAGCTCCTTGTTGTTTTGCTTCTTTTTATTAACCACAGGTTTTTATATTTGGTGGAAAGCTTATAAAAATAACTTATCAAAAGGGTTTACAATGAAATGGAAGCCCAAGAAGAAAAGATTTAACTTCAACCTACATAAAGTGTTTGGGATTTACTTTTTAATTCCGCTTTTTGTAATGGCATTTACAGGGGCTTATTTCACTTATTATAAAACATACAAATCATTTTTATCAGTATTTGATGATTCTAACAAAACAGAAGTTTATAAAGAGAATAAAGAGTTTGAAGATGTTTTTTCATTAAAAAAAGCAATGCTGGAGCCTGATAATTCATATGCTTTAAGAGCTGTTTACTTTCCAAAAGACAGTACAGGTGTTTATAGACTTAGATACATAAAAGATCGATTTATTAAAGCAGGATTTAGAAAAACAAAAGAAATGGAAATGAATCAACAAGGTCAGTTAAGAACCTTGTCACAATTTGAAACAGACACAAATAGTAATCGAATTTCAGCACAGTTTTATCCAATACATATTGGAGAAATAGTGGGAGTGTTTGGTAGAGTTTTGGTGTTTATTTCAGGACTTGTTCCTTTACTTTTGTTAATAACAGGTTTTAGAATCTATAGTTCAAAACGTAAGAGGTTAAAGAAGTAAACTTGTTAAAAAATATAGAGTCTAGTACTTGAATTTGTTTTAATTTTTGCTTCGTAAAAACCTTATCTTCGCCCAAAAAATATTTTATGAGCATTCTGTACATTATTATTGGTTTAGCATTGTTAGTTTTAGGTGGAAATTGGCTTTTAAAAGCAGCGGTAGGTTTATCACTTAAGCTACATATACCAAAAATAGTAATAGGTATGACAGTAGTGTCGTTTGCTACATCAGCACCAGAATTAATAGTAAGTGTAAAATCAGCTTTAGATGGAGCAACAGGCTTGGCAGTAGGGAATGTTATTGGTTCTAATATTGCAAACTTAGCTTTGGTATTGGGTATAACAGTAATACTATCATCAATTGATGTAGAAAAAAGTTTCTATAAAACTGATTGGCCGGTAATGATGATTGCTTCCGTAATACTGTACTTTTTTATAGCGAACGATAAAATAATTCAATTTTATGAAGGTGCTATTTTATTTGGAATGCTAATAGTATTTTTAATTTATTTACTACGTTTTCAAAAACAAGCTGTTGTTGATGAAATGCCAGAAGACGATGAAGAATTACCGTTATATAAAATAGCACTGTTTTTAGCAATTGGAGGAGTTGGTTTATGGGGTGGTTCAGAATTATTAATTAATGGTTCGGTAACTTTAGCAGAGAATTTAGGAGTTAGTGACGCTATAATTGGTGTGACAGTAGTATCGGTAGGAACAAGTGTTCCTGAGTTAGCAGCATCAATTATTGCAGTATTAAAGAAAGAAAAAGCAATTTCGCTAGGGAACTTAATAGGTTCTAACGTATTTAATATTTTAGCTGTTTTGGGTATTACTGCAATGATTACTCCTGTAGAAGTAAAGCCAGATGCGTATAGTTTAATAGATAACGATATTTATTGGATGTTAGGTGTTTCATTTGCTATACTACCTTTAGTTTTCTTTCCAAAAGGAATGCGTTTAGGATGGAGAGATGGAATTATTTTATTAGCAACGTATGCAACTTTTATATATCTGACAATTTCGTAAAAACGAATTATTAGTTTTAAACTAAAAAAAAGCCGCTATTAGCGGCTTTTTTTAGTTGTGTTGTTGTGTTTGTTAATTATATGTTGGCACCTTTTACAGTTTCTATAATTCTACCAGCTACTTTATAAGGATCAGCGTTTGAAGCAGGTCTTCTGTCTTCTAACCAACCTTTCCATCCTTTTTCTACGGTAATAATAGGAATACGGATTGAAGCACCTCTATCAGAAATTCCATAACTAAAGTCAGATACATGAGCAGTTTCATGTAAACCAGTTAAACGTTCATCGTTGTTAGCTCCGTATACATCCATGTGCTCATCAGTAACAGGTCTAAATGCTTCACAAATTTTCTCATAAGTCTCTTGAGAACCACAAGTTCTTAAAACAGTGTTAGAGAAGTTTGCGTGCATACCAGAACCATTCCAATCTCCTTTTACTGGTTTTGGGTGGTATTCAATATAGTAACCATACTTTTCAGTTAAACGGTCTAATAAATAACGAGCAACCCAAATTTCATCACCAGCTTTTTTAGCACCTTTAGCAAATAATTGGAATTCCCATTGTCCAGGAGCTACCTCTTGGTTAATTCCTTCAAAGTTTAAACCAGCCTCAATACATAAGTCAGCATGCTCTTCAACGAAATCTCTTCCCCAAGTGTATCTTCCACCTACAGAACAATAATATTTTCCTTGAGGTCCAGGGAATCCACCACGTGGGAATCCTAAAGGTAAATCAGTTTTGGCATCCATTAAGAAATACTCTTGCTCAAAACCAAACCAAAAATCATTATCGTTATCATCAATTTTAGCACGTGCATTTGATGCATGCGGAGTGCCGTCAGCATTTAAAACTTCAGACATTACTAAGAATCCATTTTTTCTAGTAGGGTCAGGGTAAATAGCAACAGGCTTTAGTAAACAATCAGAAGCACCTCCAGAAGCTTGTTCTGTAGAACTTCCGTCAAAAGACCAAATAGAGCAGTCTTCTAATTTACCACTAAAGTCATCTTCTACTTTAGTTTTACTACGCATGTTTTGAGTTGGTTCATGACCATCTAACCAAATGTATTCTAATTTTGATTTACTCATGATTTTTATTTTTGTGTTGTTTTCGAGTTAATTATGGGGCAAAATTGAGTATTTTTTGTTAAAGGGCAAAATTTTTCAGGGTGTTTTTACTTAAAATTAGCTTTAAATTAATTTAACCCCTATTTTTTAGGGGGTCTTTGTTTTAAAAGTGTATTTTTGGGTGTTTAATTTAATACTTTATTATATGTCAACTTTAAGATTCAATGCTTTACAAGAGGTTTTAAATAGAAATACTGTTGTAGTAGAAGAGAACGAACGTCGTTCAGAATTGTTTGGTAAAAATGTATTTAATGAACAAGCAATGCGTCAATATATGACCAAAGAAGCATACCAAAGTGTAATGGATGCTATTGAATTTGGAACTAAGATTGACAGAAAAACTGCCGATCAGATAGCGGTAAGTATGAAAGACTGGGCATTGTCTAAAGGAGCAACACATTACACACACTGGTTTCAACCTTTAACAGGATCTACAGCAGAAAAACACGATGCTTTTTTTGAAACAGTTGAAGGAGGAGGAGCAATGGAAAAGTTTGATGGAGGTCAATTAGTACAGCAAGAACCAGACGCTTCAAGTTTCCCTAACGGAGGAATTCGAAATACTTTTGAAGCACGTGGTTATACTGCTTGGGATCCAACATCACCAGCGTTTATTTATGGTACTACCTTATGTATTCCAACAGTTTTTGTAGCATATACAGGTGAAGCGTTAGATAATAAAGCTCCATTACTAAGAGCTTTACAAGCTGTTGATACTGCAGCTACAGCGGTTTGTAAATATTTTGATAAAAATGTAAGTAAAGTAAACGCAACCCTAGGTTGGGAGCAAGAATATTTTTTGATTGATACTGCATTAGCAGCTGCTCGTCCTGATATTATGATGACAGGAAGAGCATTGTTAGGGCATGCTCCAGCAAAAGGACAACAATTAGATGATCATTACTTTGGATCAATACCTACAAGAGTATTGAACTTTATGCGTGATTTGGAGCACGAATGTATGCTGTTGGGAGTGCCAGTTAAAACACGTCACAATGAAGTAGCACCGAATCAGTTTGAATTAGCACCAATCTTTGAAGAAGCTAACTTAGCGGTAGATCATAATTCATTATTAATGGATGTGATGGAAAAAGTATCGCAACGTCATAAATTTAAGGTGTTATTCCATGAAAAGCCATTCGCAGGAATTAATGGTTCAGGAAAACATAACAACTGGAGTTTATCTACCAATACAGGAGTTAATTTATTAAGTCCAGGAAAAACTCCAATGAAGAATTTACAATTCTTAACCTTTTTTGTAAATACCATTAAAGCGGTTCATGATTATGAAGAATTAATAAGGGCGTCTATAGCAAGTGCAAGTAACGATCATCGTTTAGGGGCAAATGAAGCGCCACCAGCAATCATATCAGTTTTCATAGGTTCACAATTATCATCGGTATTAGATGAGTTAGAAAATGTAACAAAGGGAAAGTTATCACCTGAAGAAAAAACAGATCTAAAATTAAATATTGTAGGTAAAATTCCTGAAATCTTATTAGATAATACAGATAGAAATAGAACTTCACCTTTTGCCTTTACAGGAAACAAGTTTGAGTTACGTGCTGTAGGTTCATGGTCTAACTGTGCAGGCCCTATGACAGTATTGAATACCATTATAGCTAGACAATTAAATGAATTTAAAGAAGAAGTAGATAAATTAATTGATAGCAAAAAGCTAAAAAAAGACGAGGCGATATTTAATGTGTTAAGAGAATATATTAAGGCATCAAAAAGTATTCGATTTGAGGGTGATGGGTATGGAGAAGCTTGGGAGAAAGAAGCAAAGAAAAGAGGCTTGTCAAATAACAAAACAACCCCAGAAGCTTTAAAAGCAAAGATTTCAAAAAAAGCAATTTCTCTTTTCGAAGAAATGGGCGTAATGAATAAGGTAGAGGTAGAAGCGCGCCATGAAATTGAGTTGGAAGAATACTCAAAGAAAATACAAATTGAAAGTAGGGTGTTGGGTGATATTGCCAGAAATCATATTATACCAATCGCTATTCAATACCAAAATACCTTAATAGAAAACGTAAGAGGACTGAAAGAAATTTTTGGAAATAATTTTGAGAAGTATGCTAACGAACAAATTGATTTAATTCAAAAAATATCAAATCATATTGCTGAAATAAATTCAAAAGTTGAAGATATGATTGAAGAACGTAAAAAAGCCAATAAGCTGGAAGGGCAGAAAAATGCAGATGCATATTGTAATAAAGTAAAACCTTATTTTGATGAAATTCGTTATCACTGTGATAAGTTAGAGTTAATGGTTGATGATAACCTTTGGCCTTTAACTAAGTATAGAGAGTTATTGTTTACTAGGTAATGAGTGATAAAATAAGTTTAGAAAGATTAAATTCTACTCACGAGAGTTTTATTCGTCTAGTAAAAGAACTAGACGAATACCTCTCAGGAATTAACGGCGATCAAGATACTTTTTTTAAGGAATTTAACACCATAGATAAACTACAGTATGTAGTGGTATGTTACATAAATAAGGTGGCGGCAGGTTGTGGTGCTTTTAAGCGAATTGATGACACAACTGTTGAGGTTAAACGCATGTACGTTAAACCAATATACAGAGGAAAAAATATAGCAACCTTGATTCTAAAAGAACTGGAAGAGTGGGCAAGAGAAGAGAAGTTTAGCTCTGTTGCTTTAGAAACTAGTAAAACCATGCAGCCAGCGGTACATTTGTATAAGAAAAATGAATATGACGTTATACCGAACTATGGCCCTTATAAAGCTGTAGAATCAAGTATATGCTTTAAAAAAACATTGAACTAAATAGTTTAAGGTAAATAATATGATAGAGGTAGTTAGACTTACTAAAAATCATTGGAAAGAAGTAGTTGAAGTTTATAAAGAAGGTATCGCTACAAAAAATGCTACGTTTAGAATAAAAGTTCCTAGTTGGGAGGAATGGAATACCTCACACCATCAACATACTCGGTTTATAGCTATTGAGGATAATAAGATATTAGGTTGGTGTGCTATAGCCCCAGTATCAACAAGATTTGAATATAGAGGAGTAGCAGAAGTAAGTGTTTATGTGAAGTTAGGAGTATTAGGAAAAGGTGTAGGAAGTTTATTGATGGATGCTGTTGTGAAATCTTCAGAAAATAATGGTATTTGGACGTTATATTCAAGTTTATTTCCCGAAAACGAAGCAAGTGTTAAACTACATGTTAAATATGGCTTTAGAAAGATAGGTTATCGAGAAAAAATAGCAGAATTAGATGGGGTGTGGAGAGATACCGTACTGTATGAAAGACGAAGTAAAAAACAATATTTACTTTGATAGTTTCCTGTTTTTAAAGTAATTTCGCACTAACAAAACAACACACAACACATTAGATGAGTCAAGAAGTTTCTAAAAGATACGCACAGCGTGGTGTTTCTGCATCAAAAGAAGATGTACACAACGCTATCAAGAACATAGATAAAGGGTTATTTCCTAAAGCTTTCTGTAAAATTGTTCCAGATTATTTAACAAATGATGATGATTATTGCTTAATCATGCATGCTGATGGTGCAGGAACAAAATCGTCTTTAGCTTACATGTACTGGAAAGAGACAGGAGATATTTCTGTATGGAAAGGTATTGCTCAAGATGCTTTGATCATGAATATTGATGATTTATTATGTGTAGGTGCTGCCGATAACATTATGTTGTCGTCTACTATCGGACGTAATAAAAATAATATTCCAGGTGAGGTTTTGTCGGCTATCATCAACGGAATAGAAGAGTTAATTGCTGAATTGAAAGAATTTGGAGTAACAATACATTCTACTGGAGGTGAAACTGCAGATGTAGGTGATTTAGTGCGTACAATTATAGTAGATTCTACTGTAACTGCGCGTATGAAGCGTAGCGATGTTATTGATAATGAAAACATCAAAGCAGGCGATGTGATTGTTGGTTTAGAGTCATTCGGACAAGCAACATATGAAAAAGAGTACAATGGAGGTATGGGAAGTAACGGATTAACCTCTGCACGTCACGATGTATTTCATAAATACTTAGCGGAAAAATATCCTGAAAGTTTTGATGCTTCAGTACCGTCTGATTTAGTGTATTCAGGAAATACAAAATTAACAGATGAGGTAGCAGATTCTCCAATTGATGCTGGTAAGTTAGTGTTGTCGCCAACAAGAACCTATGCACCAATTATCAAAGAAATTTTATCAAAATATACTTCAAAAGATGTGCATGGAATGATTCATTGTTCTGGAGGAGCACAAACAAAAATCTTACATTTTGTAGAAGGTTTACACATTGTAAAAGATAATATGTTCCCGATTCCGCCATTATTTAAATTGATACAAGAACAATCAAAAACCGATTGGAAAGAAATGTATCAAGTTTTTAATTGTGGTCACAGAATGGAATTATATGTGTCTCCAGAAGTAGCAGAAGATATCATAGCTATTTCAAAATCATTTAATGTAAATGCACAAGTTGTTGGTAGAGTAGAGGTGTCTGATAAAAAGCAATTAACTATTAAAAGTGAATATGGAACTTTTGAATATTAATTCAACAAGATAAAAGTATTATAGAATCCTCAGAGAAATCTGAGGATTTTTTTATTTCATTTTATCAAAAACAAAATCAATAGAAAACTCATCGTTAGCTACGGTAGCTTTTAGTTGACCGTTCTCTTTCCAGTAATGGATAGAAGTAGGGAATTCATTCAGTTTATTTTCCGCAGTAAAGGAAGTATCTGTTTTTTGTGTAAAGGCAAATAAAGTAGGATTTTCATTTACACCAGTTACTTGTAAAAACAACGAATCGTTTTTAGTAATGATGTGTAAGATCTCTTTAAATACAGTATCGTTTTTTTGTAAGGAAAAACCAATTCCAGAAAAATCATCTTTCCAAAACTCATAAGTTATTTTATCAGGTTTGTTATTAATGCGTTCCCATTTGCCAAATAACCAAGTTGGCTCTTTAATTTTCTTTTCTTGCTGACAAGAAAAAAGTAGTGTACAAGTAAAAAATAAGATTAAAATTCGCATAACAAAAGACTTAATGAACTAAAGATATGAATAAAATTCGATAAAAAATCGTAAATTCGCACCCCAAGAAAAGATACTATGCTAGATAAATTACAGATAGTTAAACAACGTTATGATGAGGTTTCAGACTTAATCATCCAACCAGATGTTATCTCAGACCAAAAACGTTATGTACAATTAAATAAGGAATATAAAGATTTAGGAAAGGTTGTAAAAAAAGCAAACGAATACGAAACTTTATTAAATACTATAGAAGAAGCTAAAGAAATTATTGCCGACGGATCAGATGCAGAAATGGTTGAAATGGCGAAAATGGAGATGGATGAAGCAAAAAACCGTATTCCTGAATTGGAAGATGAAATTAAGTTTTTGTTAATTCCAAGAGACCCTGAAGATGCTAAAAATGCAGTAGTTGAATTACGTGCAGGAACAGGAGGAGATGAAGCAAGTATTTTTGCAGGTGATTTATTTAGAATGTATACCAAGTATTGCGAGAGCAAAGGTTGGAAAGTATCTACAGTAGATTTTTCTGAAGGAACCAATGGTGGATTTAAAGAAATTCAGTTCGAGGTTTCTGGTGAAGATGTGTATGGAACTTTAAAGTTTGAAGCAGGAGTACACCGTGTACAACGTGTGCCACAAACAGAAACACAAGGACGTGTACATACATCAGCAGCAACCTGTATGGTGTTTCCAGAAGCAGAAGAGTTTGATGTAGAAATCAATCCAAAAGATGTTCGTATCGATTTTTTCTGTTCGTCAGGACCAGGAGGACAGTCGGTAAACACAACATATTCTGCAGTACGTTTAACACACATTCCTACAGGATTGGTAGCGCAATGTCAAGATCAAAAATCACAGCATAAAAACAAAGAAAAGGCATTTAAAGTATTGCGTTCTCGTTTGTATGATATGGAGTTAGCTAAGAAGCAAGAAGCTGATGCAGCTAAACGTGGTTCGATGGTAACTTCAGGAGACCGTTCTGCAAAAATTAGAACATACAATTATCCGCAAGGACGTGTAACCGATCACAGAATTGGATTAACCTTATACGATTTATCAAATATTGTAAACGGAGATATTCAAAAAATTATAGATGAGCTAATGCTCGCAGAAAACACTTCTAAGTTAAAAGAATTAGGAGAAACTATTTAATTAAAAGGCGTTACCTAATGGTAACGCCTTTTTTATTCACTAAACAGGGCGAAAACTTACTGTTGGTGTGTACTATTTTCATTGCTATATACTATTCTGAGGCCTTTACGATAATTTACTATCTAGAATCCTTGTAGAGCCGATAAATAAAACATACCTTTGCAACATATTAATGTTCTGTCCTTTTAGGAGAAAATCTACAAGTCTTTATACTATTTTTCTGTTACCACCAGATTCTATAGTCTTCAGTTGCTTTATCAAGCGTTTTCAATAGAATTTTTAATCTAAAATTAATATCATGTAAATCATAGTTCGTACTATGTGTAGTATTGCGCTGTAATTTATATGACTTAAAGTATGTCAAATAATAAAACCTTATAGTATGTTAAGAATAGTTGTAAAAGAAGGTGAAAATATCGATAGAGCCTTAAAACGTTACAAGCGTAAGTTTAGAAATGTAAAAGTTTTACAAGAGTTAAGAGAAAGAAAGCAATACACTAAGCCTTCTGTAACTAGAAGAGCTCAAGTTCAAAAAGCGGCTTATAAAGAGCAGTTATTTAAAGAAGAATAGTAGTATAGCTATATAAAATACAAAAGCGCAACCAAATTGGTTGCGCTTTTTGTTTGTATAAAGTTAATAATTATCACGTTTTCTTTTTAAAAATTTAGTTAAAACGACTGCAACTGCAAAAGCTATTAATGATATAAATATAGATTTGAACTGAAACATTGAATAGATACTTTTATTTTGTCTATTAAAATTATTGTGAGATAAATGAAAAATCTCAACTAGTTAGTTAAACACTAGTTGAGATTTTTATAAAGTGGAGACGCCGAGAATCGAACTCGGGTCCAAACAAGTAGCTCAAAGGCTTTCTACATACTTAGTTTTTGTTTAATTTTCGATTAAAACCTGACCAAAAACAGCCCAATTTTAACTTATCTTCTTTAGTTTCGAAAACCTATCGAAGCTCTAAGTTTTCTATGTTTACTTTTACGATGCCCAAAAATGAAACGCCGTAAACCAAGGCTTTTCGTGGACATAAAGCTTGCGCACCTAGTGCGCCGAGGCTAATCTTACTATTAATTCAGATTATGCAGCTAAAGCGTAGTTATCTTCGCCGTTTAAATGGTTGAAATAAGTTTAACGAGTTATCATTTCACTCCTCGGTATGCTTACATTTTTACTAATCTTGCTGTCAAAACCAGTCGTCCCCAATATGTCAAAGATGCTATAAGTATCCTTGCAAAAAATATACCAGATAATCTTTGTAATCCTATGCAGTTTTGTTTGGCAGTACTGCAAATGCATACTGCTTAAACAAGAGAATGCAAATATAAAAAAATACTACTTGTACAATCATTTTAAAACGAGTATTTTCGCTGCAATTGTTATAATATATAACATTATATATTAAATTGTTTAATTTTAATACAAAATCAATTATGAAATTCGGAATCATCAAAGAACGTAAGAACCCACCTGATAGAAGAGTTGTATTTTCTCCAGAAAAATTGCAAGAGTTTAAAAAACAGTTTCCTCAGGCAGAAATAGTGGTAGAAAGTTCAGATATCCGAGTTTTTTCAGATGAAGCCTATAAAAATGCTGGATTTGAGGTAGTTAATGATGTTTCTGATTGTGATGTCTTATTAGGAGTAAAAGAAGTTCCAGTAGACGACTTAATACCTAATAAGAAATATTTTTTCTTTAGTCATACCATTAAAAAGCAGCCATATAATCGTAAGTTGTTAAAAGCGATGCTTAAGAGAAATATTGAAATGTATGATCATGAAACCATCATAAAAGAAAACGGAGCACGTTTAATTGGTTTTGGACGTTATGCTGGTTTGGTAGGAGCTTATAACGGCTTTAGAGCTTTAGGGATAAGAGAAGGATTGTTCAATTTACCTAAAGTAGAGACCTTAGCTGATTTAGATGCTGTGAAGGCTGAATTAGATAAAATTAGCTTACCTAACATAAAAATATTGTTAACAGGAACAGGAAAAGTAGCCAAAGGAGCACAAGAAATATTAGATCATCTAAAAATTAAACAAGTAAGTGATGCTTTGTATTTAACAACTGAGTTTACTGAGCCTGTATATTGTATAGCAGATGTAATGGAGTATGCGAAACGTAAAGACGGTAAAGTAGGAGACAAGTTTGAGTTTTATAAAGATCCAATCGGGTATGAAAGTAATTTTATGGCCTATGCAAAACAAACTGACTTTTTTATAGCGGGTCATTTTTATGGAGATGGAGCTCCTTATTTATACACACGTGAAGATGCAAAACATCCTGAGTTTAGAATAAAGTATGTAGCAGATATTTCATGTGATATTGATGGTCCTGTGGCATCAACATTAAGAGCTTCTACAATAGCAGATCCTATTTATGGGTATAATCCAGAAACAGAATCGGAAATTGATTTTAAAGATGAAAAAGCAATTACTGTTATGGCGGTTGATAACTTGCCTTGTGAGTTACCAAAAGATGCAAGTGAAGGTTTTGGAGATATGTTTTTAGAGCATGTAATTCCTGCTTTTTACAACGATGATAAAGACGGAATTTTAGCGCGCGCAAAAATGACAACAAATACTGGTAAATTAACCGAACGTTATGCATATTTGCAGAATTACGTAGACGGAAAAGAATAACGCACATTAATTCCCGCTTCGGCGGGATTTTTTATTTAAAATGATACCAGACAAACAGTTTTTAATTGACACGGCTAATATGAAAATGCCCTTTGGTAAATATAAAGGAACCTATTTAATAGATATTCCTGAATATTATATTGTATGGTATAAAAACAAAGGATTTCCTCAAGGAAAACTAGGGACTATGATGTCACTAGTACATGAATTACAATTAAATGGGTTAGAAGATATTCTTAGAAAAATACGTAGAATATCTTAATTTAAAGCTACTTTCTATAAGCAGAACGATAATAACTCCCAATGTATAAGCTACTAAATCACCAATACTAAAAGTAGCGCCAAAAATTATAACAGCCATACGATTGTTCTCCAAACTAAGAAGCGATAAAAGAGGAGTTAATTGTAAAAACTCTACTATATAAGCAAAAAGTAAGACTGAAAGTCCGATAGTTTTATTTGAGAAAATACAAAAAGACTTCACGAAATAAAAAAGAAGGATAACTACTAAAAAGTCACCAAAAGTGTGTCTTATAAATCCTGAAGTTTGAGCTATTAGAATTTCTAGTATTAAAAGAAAGATAAAAGCTAGAAAGTATTTCGATTGAAATTTCATGTTTGTGTTTTTAAAAGCAAACTACCATACAGTATGATAGTTTGCTCATTAATTTATAGTTAATTAACCGTTTTGCCAGTCTATTTTTCTTGAAGCATACATCACTGAGGCTAGAATTATAAATAGTCCTACACTACCTACTAATAAAGCATAGTTTTCTAGTTGAATAATTACAAAAATAAAGGCATATAATGTGGTAAGAGATGCTCCGATAAATAATGGAAACTTAATGCCTTTTAAAATTGATTTTGAATACAATGCAATTAACAATACGACGGCTATAGAAGCAATTAAATATGCCTTTAAAAAGCTACTATGTTCAGAAATTGATATTAGTAATGTATAGAACATAGTTAAGGCAACACCAATCATTAAATATTGAAATGGGTGAATGGATATTTTACTCATTGTTTGAATTAAAAAGAAGATTAAGAACGTAAGTCCAATCACCAAGAATCCATATTTAGCCGATCGTTCACTTTTTTGATATTCGTCTACAGGAATCATAAAGTTTACACCAAAAGCATATTCTTTTAAGTTTGGAATTCCATTAAAAGATTGTTGAGAAAAAGGTCTATTAATATCCAATATTTTCCATTTGGCGTTAAAACCATTATCAGAAATTTTGTCAGAATTAAAAGGAAGGTATTCCCCAATAAAATTTGCTGTTTTCCAATCAGAGTTTATATGAACGGTTGTTTCTTTTCCAATAGGAATAAAACGAATTTGTTTGCTACCATTTATACTTAACGATAGGTTAAAATTTGTGTCAGTTTTTTTAGGAAGGTCTTCTTCATTTAAGAATTTACTTTCTAATTTGTGAAGATTTAAATAATCATAGTAGGCTTTTTCGTTACTATTGCTTCCTTCATACTTAGAAGTAAAAGCATAGGTATTCTTATGAAACTTAATTTCAACTAAATTGTTCACCCCTTTTAAATTAGAAGTTTTTATAATTAATCGAGCTTTATTCCAAAGTATATCTTCTTCCTTAATATCTTTCTCGCTAAAATCAGGTTTGGTAAAGCTTCCTTCAATGTCAATTTTACTATTATACACAGCAGTTTTATAAATACCACGTTTTTTCTCTTCAGGATTTATGGTTGATTTGATGTTTAGTTCCTTCGGAAAAAAGTAAGCATACTTAATTTTTTCCTCAACCTCAGTTCGTGTTTCCTTTGTTTTTTGATTTCTAACAAATTTTTCTTTATAAGTTTTGTATGGAACTTTTAAAATAGGACCGTATAACAATACCTCTTTTCCCCATTTTTGATTGATTTCTTGAACTACTTCTTGTTGTCTGTTCATTCGCTCAACAATCAAGCTCTTAATAAAGGATAAAGGAATCAATAAGATGAGAATTAAAAACCCAATCATGAGCATTCTAGCAGTGATTGATGTTTTTACCCATTTTCCGAATCTTCCATTTTGTTTGTTTAGTGTTTCCATAGTTTACTGTTTAAAAAGAACTTTGAAATTCAAAGTTTAATTGTAAAAAAATTATTGTTATTTATTTTTAATCAGCCTTTCTAAGGCTTCAATATGTTTTTTAAATTCCTGTTTACCAAGCTCGGTAGCGTAGTATCTGGTATTGGGTTTTCTACCAATAAATTGTTTTTCTATTCTAATAAATTCAACTTTTTCTAAAGCTTTAGTATGGCTTGCCAAATTACCATCTGTAGCACCTAATAATTCTTTTAGGGTAGTAAATTCAGCATATTCATTTACCATAAGAACAGACATAATACCCAGTCTAATTCTATGATCAAAAGCTTTATTTATATTTAGAATAATGTTTTTCAAAAAAGATAAATTTTAAAGTACGAAAATAGTTCTTATTTTCTATCGTGTTTAAAATACATAAGTGTACCATAAATAATATGCATGATTCCAAATCCTATAACCCAAAACCAAAAACCATAACCAGGTAACATCGCAGCAATAAGTCCTAAAACAACTTCAGTATAGCCTAAATACTTAATGTCTCCTACAGTATATTTTGAAGCATTAATCAGCGCTAAGCCATAAAAAAGTAACATTAATGCACCTGTTTGTCCATATTTTTGATGCCCTAGAATGATAATGATATAAATCGCTCCAGAAACCAGAGGGATAAGGAAATTTAATAGCAACCTTCTTGTGGTGGCATCCCAAATTTTTTCTCCGTTCTTTTTAGCTTTTCTTGTGGTTAAAAAGATAGCTGTAGCAATACTTAAAAAGCCAACTAACAATAAATCAAAGATGACCATTTGGAAATTTTTTCCATCTAGCATCAAATAACCATTAGAATTGCTGTTAACTAACCAATATGCATAAGCTGCACCAATTAGCGCATATATTCCTGCTAAAACACCAGACAAACCACTTAATGATATAAATCGAGAGGATTTATTCATTAGGTTTTTAATTTCTGATATGTCTTTTAAATAATCTTCTGAACTCATTTTTAAAGAACTTTGAAAAACAAAGTAAAGCTAATTTTGAGAAACAACCAAATAAAAAATTAATGTATTTTTGAAAGCATGAAACCAGCCGAAGAATACATACTTAAACAGCTAGAACCATTCAAGTCTATTTTACTACACTTACAAGTATTGATAGAAAGTAATTTTGAGGATTTAGAATTAAAATATAAGTGGAAAATACCAGTATATTATATCAACGGGAAGCAATTGTGCTACATGAATGCATCCCATAAAAAAGGTTTTGTTGATGTTGGTTTTTGGGCAAAAGGTATTTTACAAGATTTTGATGTTTTTTTAGTTTCAGAAGGAAGAGCAGTTGTAAAATCACTTCGTTATTCATCAGTAGAAGAAATTAACGAAGAAATACTACTACAAGTCATAGAAGAAGTAGCAAAACACAACCATAAAGGTTTTTGGAGAAAGTAATTACCTTATTAGAAATTCCAATATTACCTCTTTATCTATAATTAAAAATAGCCGTTTGCTATTTTCAAGAGGAGAGGTTGTAATTGTAGCAACATTATTTTTGATAGATATGCTGTGTGGTTTTACTGCATATCGGTATCCACTATATCCAAAGGAAACTGATTGATTAGGACGTAGATTTTTTATTTTTAATTCAATGATAGAATCTTTTTCTAACAGCCCTTTAGAAGGAGTTATTAATTCTAAATCTGATTTTAAAAAGGCAGCATCATAAATTGGTTGGTTATAAAAATCTTTTTTATCCATTCTACCAACTCTTAATTGCCAAAGTTTCTTTTCAGGAAAATGTGTTTTAAAGTATTTTTCTTTTGGAAAATTGAAGTAGTAAGCATTAAATGAAGGTTGCCATCTGTTATTATTCACAACACCAGCTGCCCATGTAGCATCAATATAAATCCATTTATCATTCAGCTTAACAGCGTTCCAAGCATGATTTGAGCTGGTTTTAGGATTAGCTATATCGTTTGAGGAATTTCTGATATATCCTTTTATAACTTCATTCTCAATCTGAAGTATTGAGCAAATTTTAGCAAAAGTTTGTGCATATCCCTCACAAATAGCTTTCTTGGTTATAAGTGTTTCGTTAACAATATTATCTTTTATGGCCTGTAGCTTTTCTAACCTTTCTTGCTCGTTCCTGTATCTAAAAGAAATTCTTTTTTGCTTTGGATTGTAATACCCGTCTAAATCATATCTAATATTATGAGCTAGCCAATAAAAAGCAGCTTGTACTTGCTGTTCTTCAGTTTTAAAGTCGCTTGCTATCTGTTGAGCTAAATTTCCTACTTTATTAAATTTAGGATAACCATTAACTTTTTTTTCAACTAAAGAAAAGTTTTGAGCGCTAGCAATGGTAGTAATAAGAAGAAATAATATAAAAAGAAATTGTTTCATATTTAAACTAAAAAACTTTGTAAAGCAAAAATTGTGCCCATAAATTTATAGTGATTTAATGTAAGAAATTAAATTGGCTATATTTAGGCTTTTAAATAAATAAAGAATGAAAAGATTTTTATATCCATTAGCACTTGTAAGTGTATCAATTTTATTATCGTGTAAGCAGACTAAAAAGACTAGTAACGAAGTTGCTATGAATGCTGTAGAGGTAACTCAGAAAAAACAAAATAAAGAAGAGTTAATTGATTCTATTTTAGTAAGAAAACACTTATATACACTTGCTTCAGATGAAATGGAAGGTAGGAAACCTGGGACTGAGGGAATGGAAAAAGCAACTCAGTATATAGAAAATGAATATAAAAGAATAGGCTTAAAAACTTTTGATACACTAACTACATATCGCCAAAACTTTGAGTATAAAGGAATCAAAATGAGCAATATTATAGGCTTGTTAGAAGGAAAATCTAAAAAAGATGAGTTTGTTATAGTATCTGCACATCATGATCATTTAGGTGTAAAGAAAGATGGAGAAGGGGATAGAATTTTTAACGGAGCAAATGATGACGCTTCAGGAGTTACAGGCGTATTATCTTTAGCTGAATATTATGCTAAAAAGGGAAATAATGAGCGTAGTATTTTGTTTGTATGTTTTACTGCTGAAGAAATGGGATTAGTAGGTTCTGAATACTTTGGTAAAGGAATTGACGCTAGTAAGTTTGTAGCAGGGATTAATTTAGAGTTAATAGGAAAACAACCTAAAACAGGACCAAAAACAGCATGGTTAACAGGTTTTGATAAATCGGATTTTGGAAAAATAATTCAAAAGAATTTAGAAGGGTCAGGATATAAGCTATTTCCAGATCCATACCCTAAATTTCAATTGTTCTTACGATCAGATAATGCTTCTTTAGCACGTTTAGGTGTGCCATCTCATACATTTTCAACCACTCCAATTGATATTGATGCTGATTATCATAAAGTAACAGATGAAGCTGAAACCTTAAATATGACTGTATTGACAGAAACTGTTAAAGCAGTTGCTAGAGGAACTCAAAGCATTATTGAAGGAAAAGATACACCTACTAGAGTTAATATGGAGTAAACATATTGAAAACTTAAAGTAAAGAAGGAGCTATGAGCTCCTTTTTTATTGGGATTAGGTATTGTGTTTTTGATATAATGTTAATTTTGTGCTAGTTAAATCAACTAAAGTGTTAAAATTGTATTAAAATTTTACTATATTCGAAAGATTTTAATTTAAACCCCTTCGAAAATGAAAAAAACACTTTTAAGCCTAATGGTTGTTTTAACTATGATCTCATGTTCTAATAATGATGAAACATTAGATATAAAACAAGACCAAGATTTACTTACCAAAAAAGAAATCAATTCAAAAATCAAGGAATCTTTACAAAAGACAGGAGATTTTAAATGGATGTCACAAGATGCTCATACAATATGGAGTGCAGTGAATCATGGAGAGAATATCTTGACTATAGGCTACGGTACTTCAAAAAATAACTATGCGAAGAGTGAAGAAAGCGCTAATATTAAAAATGAGTTACTAGCCTTAGTAAGAAGCTTTGAACCTACTTCAGCAAAAGGAGAAACGGAATTATATGTAAACGAAAATATTAATGTATTAGACATTAAAGTTACCAACAAGGAAACAATAAATGTTTTATTAAAAGACAGTAGAGTTCGTTATATAGAACCTGGAGGATATAGTTTTTTAGAGCCTACTACACAAGCTAAGTCAAGTTCATCGGGTTCTTCAGGATGTGGCTATGGTACGGCTACTTTAAATACGAGTGATTATCGTACAGTATCACCAGGAGCTAGGTTACCTTGGTCTTTTGATGCACATAATATTTCACAGGCTTGGAATTACAGTACAGGATCAGGAGTAACAGTAGCTATAATAGATTCTGGTTTATCACCTGAGCAAAAATGGATGAATCAATATTTTAATGATGGATATTCTTCAGGTAGAACTGTTCAAAAATATGGAACCTTTGTTGATTCTTGGTGGGCATGGTCTGATAACTATGATGGAGTAAATGACAAGTGTGGTCATGGAACTAAAATGGCAGCAGTAGCAACAGCTCCTAGAAATAATGATAATTTGCCTGTAGGTGTAGCTTACAATGCAAGCTTGGTAACGTATAGAGCAGTTGAAAATGTAGTAATTGACGATTATCATGAAAAAAGAGGAGTTGTTGAAGCATTAACAGCATTGGCAAATAGAAGTGATGTAAAAGTTATTTCTATGTCGTTAGGTTCTCCGTTTAGTATTGGTAATGTATCGGATGCGGTTAAGTATGCACACAGCAAAGGGAAGATGATTTTAGCTGCAGGAGGAACTTCTACCTCATTTACTACTTGGTATGGAGTAATTTTTCCAGCAAGTATGTCTGAAACTGTTGCGGTAACTGGTGTTAAAGAAGGACAATATAGTAAGTGTGATGTATGTCATACTGGGTCACAAATTGATTTTACGGTACAAATGCAACGAACTAACGGAACTGATAATAAAATTCCTGTATTGAGTTATTATGATGGACAAGCAAATTATGTAGGAGGTTCATCTGTAGCAACAGCAACTACTGCTGGTATTGCTGCATTGGTATGGGCAAAGCACCCAAGTTGGTCAAGAAGTCAAGTATTACAGAAAATGAAAGAATCCGCTGATTTTTATCCGAACAAACATTCTGAGTTTGGGTATGGAAATATTGATGCTTTAAAGGCAGTTCAATAAAAATCGATTAACTAACCTTAGAAAAAGTCTCGTTTACGCGAGGCTTTTTGTATTTTTATAAGGTATAATTTTTGATTAATTACATTGTAAAGAATTTATTTATGAAGTATTACAAGTATTTTTTTCTGCTAGTTATTATTGGATGCTCCTCTTCTAAAGTAGTATATGACTACGATAGTCAAACAGATTTTAACCAGTATAAAACTTTTAATTTTTTTGAAGATGCCGGTAAAGGTTTAAATGAGTTGGATATAAAAAGGGTTACTTATGAAATAACGACGGCTTTGGAAGCCAAAGGGATGCAGTTGGCTGAAAAACCAGATATATATATCAATATTTTATCTGAGGAACGAGAATTAGTTAATAGAAATACGATAGGTGTTGGCTTAGGAAGTGGAGGAAGAAATGTTGGGTTTGGAATTTCAGGAGGTATCCCTATTGAGAGTAGAAAAATAAATCAGCAATTAACCATTGATTTTGTTGAAAGTAAAGACAATCAGTTAATATGGCAAGGAATTGCTACTAGTGAAGTAAGACAAAAAGCCACTCCAGAACAAAAGAGATTACATTTTCAAAAGGTAATTGGTAAGGTGATCAATAATTATCCGCCGAAATAAGGTAATTTAAAAAGCCTCTTGATTTTACCAAAAGGCTTTTCAAATTACACAACAAACACACTATGTATACTAATCTAAATGTAGATTTTTAGAAATTTTTTGCCAATCCACCAGTTTAAAATTTTGATGTAAGCTATCTTTTCCTTGGGTATTAGCACCATCTTGCGCAATAAAGAATCCTTTAGGGTATTTCGAGCCAAAATTAACAGAGGTTACATCAATTCCGTCCGTATCATAGGTACCATCAATAGCACCATCTTTTAATGAAAAACTTCCTAAGTATTGATTGCTAATTCTATCAAAAACAGCATAACTGTTATTTCCTTGTGAGGATAAAATAATATACCCTTTTCCGTTTCCAGCATCGTATAAGGTAACGCCTTCAAAATCATCTTTCATATTCAAATCGTTGGTGCTGATAACCTTTACACGGTTGTTTAAAGCATTAGGCTCTGCATCGTATTTCCACAAAGCTTTGTTCTCTTCTCCAATATATACCTTGGCATGTACATCATCAGCAACAATACCTTCACCTTGACTTCCTAATGAAAATTCACGGATTAACTTAGCATCAATTTGAGTGTTGTTTTCAAACAATTCCCATTGCTCAATACCGCCTTTTTTACCAACCATAAAAACATAAAATTTGTTAGTTTTAGGGCTTTTATACATTCCTAATCCGTAAACTTCTTTTAAGTTAGAAGTTATTTTTCTTGCAGCAGCATCTTCTAGTTCACCTGTAGGTTTTACAATCAATATAGAAATAGTATTGTAGGTTCTATTACTAGCAGTAACAACCGAAACCTCTTTTCCGTTTAATAAGAATCCATCACGAATATCAACATTGTTTACACGTCCTATTTTATAGGAATACAAACGTTCTCCTTCTAAATTATAAACTTCTAAACCTTCTTTTTTGTTTGTTCCAATTATGGTTGATTTTGTTATATCAACAGGGTTTATCCATATACACGGATCATCAGCAGCATCATCAAAAGAGGTAACAGGAGCTGTTTCAGCATCAGCAACTAAAGCCACTACTGGTTTAGCTTGTGGGTTTTGATGGACTATTTTTTCAACTTTACAAGCGCTTAAAATAAGGCAAGTAAGTGTTATTTTGTATACATTATTCATTCTTAAAAATTGTATTTTAAACCGGCGTTCCAATTGTAGTTATAAAACTCAGCTTGCATTGTTTGATGTTTTGTACCTTGGTAAAAGCGTAATTCTTGATTGGTTAAGTTTTTTGCTTCAGCAAAGACTTGTAAGTTGTTAGTAATACGGTAAGAAGCATTTAGATCTATAAACAATTGTTCGTCATAAAATACATCCGTAAAGGTATCGTCTCCGTATTCAAAAATATAATCATCAGCAAAGTTTAAAGAGGCTCTAATAGATAGTTTAGAGCTTTCGTAGGCTAACGATCCGTTAAACATGTTTTTTACTGCGCCTGCTAAAGGTAATCCATCTTCTCTACCAGCAATACCATCTGTTTTAGAATCTGTGTAGGTATAGTTACCATATACTGTTAAGTTTCTTAAGAAACCTGGTAAGAAGTTTAATTTACGTTGTAGAGCAACTTCAAAACCATAAATTTCAGCAGTTCCCCCGTTAAAAGGTCTTGTTACATCATAAGTTTCTGTAACACCTCCAATGGTAATCGGTTCTTCAGTAACTGAATTGTAAATAAACTGATCTAAATCTTTATAAAAAACTCCTGCTGATATAATTCCGACATTGCTAAAGTAGTGTTCAAACATTAAATCAAAGTTCATAGCTTCAGTTGGATCTAAATTAGGATTTCCGTACTCAGCTTCCATATCATCACTATTAATATTTCTATAAGGAACCAAGTCAAAATAGTTTGGTCGTGCAATAGTGTTGGTCCAAGCTGCTCTAATAATGGTGTTTTTGTTAATGTTGTATTTTGCTTGTAAGTTAGGTAGCCAATTGGTATAGTTTCGAGCTCCTGATGTTTTAATTACATCGTTTAAATCATTAGCTGTTTCAACATCAATAGCAAAACCATCATAATCAATAGTAGTTTTTTCAACTCTTACACCTGCTATAAAAGAGAATTTATCATTTAATTTTTGTTGTAACATTCCGTAAAAGGCATAGATATTTTCGTTAGCATCATAATTTTCAGGAACAAATTCATCTAGTACAAGTTCACCTCCTGTTAAGTTTAAACTTCCTAAAAATTCTTTTGAAACAAAAAGCCCTGATTTATAATCATCGCCTGCTAAATAACCATTAATAGTATAGTCTTTAGTAGTGGTGGTATTCATGGTTGGAAATTGATTTTCTAAATCATACTCATAAAAACTATTGTCTCTTACTTTTTCTTTGTATTTGTGCTTAAATCCAAATTTCAATGAATTTTTATAGATTCCTGTAGCGTTGATAGGAACTAAAACATCAAAATTAGAACTAATTTTACGCTCTTGTGTAAATCCTTGCTGTTGAGTTACTTCTTTGTATTCAAAAGTTGAAGGATCGTTAAAATCGTTATTTGTTGGACGTAAAACAGGAAAGTTTTTGCGAGAAAAATCTTGCATAACTTCAATGTCATCGTTTTCAAAACTTATGTAACGTTCGTCTGGACGCTCTTCTTTTGCTTTAGCAGTTCCTGTTTTCCAGTTCAACTTAATGTTCCCAAAAACAATATGTTCTCCACCTACAGATATATTGTAAGTACTTTGACGCTCTAAACGAGTGTTGTCATTAGTATCGTTATTGATACCTCCTTTAGTTTGACGACGTATTTCAGCTTTTGATAATCCTGTAGCATCTGGTTCATCTATTTTTCTAAAACGAACTCTATAACGATTTTCATAATCGTTTCGTTGGTTGTACATTGATTTAAAGAAGAATGTATTGTTGTTGTCTGGTGTCCAGTCTAAGTTAGCAGAAATGCTCATTCTATTTCTTTTTACGTCGTAGCGTCTAATATCGTGTTCACCAATGTAGACTTTACTATTTTCTTTTTCCCATTCAAATTCAACATTATCTGAACCATAATCGTTAGAGTTATAAGAAGCATTGATAACATACCCTAGTTTGTCTTTAAAAGTTCTGTTGGCAACTAATGTAGAAACATTATAGTTAGGCGTGTTTCTTATAGAATTTTGTCCGTAAGAACCAGCAACAAAAGCTCTAAAAGTAGTAGGAGCAGAGCGTGTAACTAAATTAACAGAGCCACCAATAGCGTCTCCTTCCATATCTGGAGTTACTGCTTTGTTAACTTCAATGGTTTGAATCATGTCAGAAGGAATTAAGTCCATTTGAACTCTACGGTTATCTCCTTCGGCAGACGGAATTCTGTCACCATTTAATGTTACCGAGTTTAATTGAGGTGATAATCCTCGAATAACAATATCTCTAGCTTCTCCTTGGTCATTTTGCATAGAAATACCAGGAACACGCTTTAAGGCATCACCAATGTTTGCGTCTGGAAATTTTCCTACTTGGTCAGCAGAAATAATATTGGTTATATTCTCTTTATTTTTTTGTTGGTTTAAGGCTTTTGCTTGTCCTTTACCAATACTTCCTTTAATAACAACTTCATCCAACCTATCTATTTTAGGTGTAAGAGAAAAAATCTTAGATTGAATACTGTTTGTAAGTACAATGGTTTCTGTTAAGGTTTGATAGCCTAAGAAAGATATTTGAACCTCGTAATTTCCTACAGGAATATTTAAAAGTTCGTAGTTTCCATTAAAGTCGGTAGAAAATCCAACTTGTAAAGAAGGAATACTTATTGTAGCTCCAGGTAAAGGCTGATTTGTTTCGTCTAACACTCTTCCTTTTAACCCTGATTTACTTTGTGAGTATCCTAAAACACTTATAAAGCAAAGGGCAGTTAAAATTAATTTTTTCATTTTGAAATCTTTAGTGAATTATCCTTGGCGAAATTATTTATGATAACTAGCAAGCAGATTTCAAATTTGTTAGTAAAAAATTATTAAAACTTATTCATAAGGTTGGTTATATGTTAATTGGTTAAGGTTTTCGTGATGTTTTGATGTTTTTTATTTAATGAAAAAGTTACTTTATAAAAACACTTAGCGTTTAGATTATAAGGGCATAAAAAGAAAAACCTCCAAAATATTTTGGAGGTTTTCAATAAATTTTATTATTGTCTTTTTAGAATTGGTAACGGATACCTAAACCGAAATCAGAGTTGAACCCATCATAGCTATCGTTAAACCCAATTTCAGGTCTAAAATCTAAAGATAAGATTAAAGGAATATCAAAGTTATATTCGATACCAACAACTCCAGATACGAAAACAAATGTTTCAGAAAAATCATCTCCAGCTGGGTTATCAATACTCCAGAAACCTAAACCACCACCAGCACCTGCGTACCAGTTAAAACGGTTTTCTATTTGCCATACCCATTGGTATAAACCTGTAGCTTTAAACCCATCATAATTTTTACCGTTTCTAAGACCTAAGTCAATTTCCAAACGATTGTTGTCGCTTAATCTACGTTGGTAAGATATTTCGGCACCAAAACCATCATTGTCACCTAAACGAAGACCAATAGCATTATCAGAAATTTCTTGAGCGTTAGCTGTGAAAAATGAAATGGTTAAAAACCCGATAAATAAAAAGATTTTTTTCATAATTTTTAATTTAGTGTTATGAGTTGCTAAGATAGTTATTTTATTTAATTAGTAATCTTTTCCCTTTTGAATGACTAGTAAACTCAGGGGCATACATACTTTGAATAGTGGTAATTCCATTACTGAAATTCCCTGCATTATTCACACGAACATCATATTCAAACACATATATCCCTTTAGGTAAACGTTCAAAAAAGAAATTTGTTGCAGCATCTTTTGTACTTTCATAATATCCTAGTCCATCTTGCCACTTGTATTGTGATAATACATTAATCGGTTCAACTCCGCTTGCTCTCATATCTTTCATATGAACAAACTCCATATTTCTATCCGAACGAAGTTTAATTCTTACAGTAATTAAATCTCCAACATTTAACTGTGTGTTATCTGTAATTTCTTGAAGTTGTTTACCAGTATTAGTATTAACTTTTTTAAATAGTTTTTTATTTAACTGTAAAGGAGTTTTAGCAGAAGTAATTTTATCTAGGTCCTCAAAATACTGCCAATACAATCCGCCCCAAGAAATTCCAGTTCCTTTTTTAGTAATACTCACCGTACTCATTTCTGGAGTTATTTCTGAACCGTTCCAAGAGGTTTTAAAATAGCCTGTACCAGCTTCAATTTTTGTGTTTTCTAGCTTAGAAGGATTGATGGTTTGATTTCCAATTTTTACATCGACCATATCGGTTATCGAAATCCAATCACTACCTTGTAATAATAATGCATATACAGCTTCAGTAGTTGCTTTGGTAGTTTTCCAACGATTGGTTTGTTTGTTTTTTAGCAACCAGATTTTTAAATTGTCAACAGTCTTAGTATCATCTTCAATTTCTGAAAAAGCTTCAATTAATAAAGATTGGGTTTCAATAGGTGCTTGATGCCAGTACCAACTTGGTTGATTCTCTTTCCAATACATTCCTAATTCATCAGAAGTAATACTGTTTTCTTTTAATGATTTTAAAATTTTATCAGCAATTGATGTATTACCACTTCTAAATTGTAGTAAGGCAATTTGTCCTTTTCCGTATAAACTAAATTCTTTCCAATAAGTTACTGTTTGATTTTTATAGTATTCAATAGCGGTTTTAGTTGTACTATTAATATCGATATCTTTATAAAAAGAACGCATGTATAAATACTGAATGATAAAGTAATTTAGATGGTTTTGTTCTAAATACTTAGTGTATTCTTTTTGTCCTTTTTCAGCTTTAATACGTTTAGCATTTTCTAATAATTTTTTATGAGTCTCTTCAATTTCAGCATCTAAAAAGTGGATAGCATCCACAAGCATTTTTTTTGTAGAATTATCTATCTTAGTGATGCCTAACTTTTGTAAATGTCCAAAACCAGTAGCAATATGATTGGTGATATAAGCATTTGGGTAATCGCCACCTTTAAACCAAGGGAATCCACCATTATTTAATTGCATTTGCGATAGTTTGTTAATAGCGTTTTGTTGTTCGTTTTTCATTTTGTTTAAGTCGAATAACAAAGCAATACGCTTCTTTTGTTCGGTTTCAGATTGAGCATCACGTAACCAAGGAGTCTCTTGGATAATCAATGATTTTAATTCTTGATTCTTTTCTAAGTTACTCAACAAAGCATCTGAAGATTTCCAAGTATTGAACACCTCTTGTATTCTTGGATTTGAATTTGCGATATGACTAGCGAGTGTGTTTGCATAATAACGTGCAAAGGTTTGTTCACTACATTCGTATGGATATTCCATTAAATATGGCAAAGCCTGTACAGCATACCATGCAGGGTTAGAAGTTACTTCAAGAGTTAGTTTATGGTTTTTCAAGGTACTTGAAGTACTCTTTTTTAGCTTATCTAATGTGAATGTTTTGGTTTGATTTGAACGAACCCACATAGGTAAGGTTTCAGTAACTAACATTCTATTAGATAAAACAGGCAATACATTTTGTTCTCCATCAGAAAAATCTCCAGCCTTTGCAACTACTTTATATTGAATTGCTTGATAGGTGTCAGGAATTGATAAGTTCCAAGCTACATTAGTGTTTCCATTAGAATCAACACTGAAAGACTGATTTTTAGAAGAATTACTTAACAAGTTGATTTCTTTTCCTGTAATAGCATCAGTTAATACAAGTAGTGCTGTTCCTTGTAAGTTTTTATCAGAGATGTTAGCTATTTTGGTATTTAATGTAATTTGATCTCCTTCTCTTAAAAATCTTGGAGCGTTAGGGATTACCATCAACTCTTTTTGAGTTACAGTAGTTAATGTCTTGGTAGTCGACTGTAATTCTTTTGTATGTGCTAGTAACTGCAGTTTCCAGCGTGTTAAAGCTTCTGGAGTGGTAAAACTAAACGTAATATTACCTTCTTTATCAGTTTGTAAATGCGGATAGAAAAAGGCAGTTTCTTGTAGGTTTTTACGAATTTGTACTCCGTCTAAAGAAACTTTTTCTTCCTCTGTCTTTTTTATACCTAAAGTAGTAGCTACTACTTGATCTAGTAAGTTTTCTTGAGTATCTAAAAGAGTTTCTTCTTCAACAATCTCTCTTTCAGGTGAAGGTTGCATTTTGGAACTCATGGCTAAGCCTCTTAAACGAATATTTCTATTCATTCCGAAGTAAAAACCAAACCAATTTAATTGGTCGTATCGTTGAGTTTTAAAAGATGAAGGGTAGTTATTATTAAAAACTCTGAAACGTTCATTACCAAAACTTCGATAAGCGTTAGCGTAACCACTTTGTGAGTAATATGTTGAAGTTGAGATAGGTGAAAACTCCCAATTATGAGGCTTAAATTCATCTAAAGAAGCATCATACATACTAGCTAATACCTCTGCAGCGACTTTGTTGTTTTTATCGTTTTTAATAGTAAAACTCCATGTTTCTTGGGTTCCAGGTTGTAATTTGTCTCTAAATGTATTGGTTTCTATAGTAATGCTATCTTGTTCATTTGGAACAGAAATAGGAATCATTCCACTTACGAAACTATTGTAATTCACAAAGTAATATTTGATAACAAACCCACCAACATCTTGTTTAGTAACAGGAATTTCAATTGTTTTGATTTTGTTATTTAAATGAATAAGTTTGGTGTCTATAATAGCGTGGTTTTTTTCTGTTTGAACTATAACCGTTACATCTTTTGAGGCAGAACCAATTTGTAATACTATTATATCATTTGGTTTGTATATTGTTTTGTTTGTGTTGTACGTGAATAATTGATTGTCTACTATACTTTTTTCTTTGTGATCAATTATAGTAAAACGAGCTTTGTCGGTAACTTTTTGTCCAAACTTATCTTCGGTGTCTAGAATAACAATATACTTTCCTGAAATCCATTTTTTATAGTTTGTAAGCGTAACTTCTTTAGAGTTTTGTGTGTTGAAAGCTTGCTCAAATACTAGTTTCCCTTTTTTCCAATTTTGAGAATTTTGTTCTTCCGAAGTATAAGCATCATGAGGAAATAAGTTTCTAAACTCACTTTCTGAAATGTCTTGATAATCTGGAGTATTCCAAGGTCTTTTACGTAACGGATTTTCAGGAGCCTGAAGTTTATAAACTTTTATACTTCCTTCCGCAGGAATAAACTCTCCATTTAAGTTTTTACTTGAAATTCCAATGGTTGCTTTCTTGTCTGATTTATGTATTGTAGAAGGAACTTGTATATTAGCAAGTAGTGCATGATACCCAACTTTTACCATAGAGATTGCTGAGCGAGTTTCTCCATTAACATCGGTTACATCAGCAGTGATTTCATATTCAAAAACAGGTAAATTTTCTTTGTTTACACTTTCATCAGGTAAAGCTTTAAATGTAATAGAAAAGTTACCTTGCGAATCAGTTATCAATTCACCGTGTGTAATTTCTTGTGCTTCTGAAGTAAACTGAGGTTTACGCCAGTACCACCAAATAGGGTATTGTACTTTGCGATGGACACGATATACAACTTTAGCATCCGTAATATTTGAGCCAGCAAAAGCTTTTGCAAATCCGTTTACGGTAATGCTATCATGTAACTTATAGGTTTTTGTTACAGGTTTAAATTCAGTTTCAAACTTAGGACGCTTATATTCCTCAACTGAAATACGAGTAATATAGTCTTCATGTTCAAAATCAAAATCTATAGTATCATAAAAGGTACTTTTTTGTTTTTCACTCTTATCAATTGAAAACCAATACTCGCCTGTTAGCCCTGTGCTAGGTAGTATAATTTCTCCTGAAGCTGAACCGTATTCGTTCAGTTTTACATCAAGTGTTTTTACTGCTTCTCCATTAACGTTATTCAACGTTATTTGTACAAACTCATTAGTAAAAGGTGTTGATTTGTCTTCTCTTTCTTGAATGAAGATAGCTTTGAAATGTACGGTTTGTCCTGGGCGATAAATACTTCTATCGGTAAAAATAAAAGGTCTTATGCTCGTATAATCATCATTTGTAGTAGCTTGTTCTTGATGTTTATTTAGGTAGTAATTACCAAAAACAGCAGCATCGTTTTTAGATGTAACTGTAACATATACATTACCATAATTAGCATCACTTTTAAAAGAAGCAAACCCGTTTTTGTCAGTTGTTAGTTTTTTATGAATCGTTTTTCTGTATCTACGTTGCTCATTTTGTAATAATAATTCAGCATTTTTAATTGGTCTTCCAGTATTTCTATCAACAACTTGGTACGTTTTTACACCATCATTATTATTTTCTACTAAAACTAAATTGGTTGCTGGTAAATGAGCAGTAGCATATAAGTCTTTAGAGCTAAAAGTAGCATTTTGGTGAGCTACAATTAAATAATTTCCTTGAGTTAGTTCGGGAACTACTACTTCAGTCGTATGTAATAAAAAATCTTTTTCATTTCGTAAGTTACTATTCCATGAAGTAGTTTTTGTAAGCTTTTTTATAAAGTTAAAACGTTCTTTTTCTTTGTAAATTTTTTGAAGCTCTTCTAATTGTTTATGATCAGTTTTATAAGCAGAGAAGTACAGTTTATCAATGTTGTTATAAGTAATTAATAATCTTGAATGAGTTTGAATTGGAACAAACTTTTCAGAAAGAATATCTAGCGATGTAGTTGTGATTTGTTGTTGTAAGTACTCAGATTTTTCAGCAGCTAAGCTTTTAGGAAATTGTTCAATAACCTTTTTACAAATAGCAAGTGCCTCTCTGTTTTTAAAACGAAACTCTTCATTTTTTCCAGCTTTATAAGATCCAGCTTGTTGATTATAAATTCTAGCTATTTCATAGCTGTATAATCCAGAAACTTCATTGTTTTTATAATTACTAATTGATGCTTTTAGCGTTTGTAATAGTAATTCTTGTTTGTTATTTAAAGTTGCGTGTTGGTTAACAAATTGTAATCGTTGAATATCTACATCAGCAAAGGCATCGAGATTGTTATTTTTTAAATGAAAGTTTATTAATTTTTGATAAATTTTCAAGGCATTAAATTGTAATGATAAATCATCTTTCGTGGTAAGGTTTAATCTAGAAAATTTATTAGCATCACTAAGGTATAAAGTGTCATCAATTTTAAATTGATAAGTAGGTTTTGTAATGTTGGTTTCTGTAGTTTTATAAAACTCTAAGGCATTATGCGCTAAGAAATCAAATAGGGTAGGACGGTATTTTTTAGAACCTTTTTTAGTATGAATAATATCTTTGAAAGAATGAACATCGGTGGTTTGTAATTGAGATTCATTTTCTAAAGAGTTTTGATAATGACAATGAATTTCAGCAAAGAGCGTATCTAAATCCCAAGTTCTAAAATCGTTTTCATCAACTTTTTGTTGTGTTTGTGTGCGATTGTAAAACTTCCATCTGTTCTGATTAAAATATTGCCAGTATAAGTTAGCTAATACATTTTCTAGCACATTTTTTGTTGGAAAATCACTTTTATTAATTTGTTGTTTAAACTCATCAATAATTTTTAATTGAGCATTTTCTTCTAAAGTTAAAGAGTACTTACTTTTATAAAACAATGATTTTATAACTTGAGGAGCATTGTTGCTTTTTTCAGCCTTATCGTAAATAGTGTTTACTATTTTTAAAGCAGATTTTGGTAGGTTTTCAGCTTCAAACTTGTGAACTTTTTCCCACAGGTTGTTATAGTTTTCTTGGGCGTGTACTAAGGTTGAAAATAAAATCATTAGTAAAAGAAAGGTTGTTTTTTTCATAACTATAATTATTTATACTCAATAAAGAACGTGCTTTATATTGAGCCATTGGTATTAAAATTAGGTAAATACTACTATTAATGAGTGAACCTAGTTTTATAGTGAGTTTGTTAAAGGTACTAAATCTATTAATTGTGCAAATTAGAAAAACAAAAAACGAGCCAATTGGCTCGTTTTGTATAAATGTTAGTTAATTTTTTTTACAATAAACTCACATCGTCTATTTAACTCATGCTCTTCTTCTGAGCATTCTTCTTCTGTCTTACACTTTATAATAGGTTTAGTTTCACCATAGCCTATTGCAGATATTCTATCTGGTTCAATACCTTTTTCCATAAAATACATTCTTACAGAATTAGCTCTTTTTTGTGATAAATTAAGGTTATATCTACTATTACCTCTAATATCAGAATGGGTTCCAACCTCTACAATCATATCAGGGTATTTCTTCATTAAGTTTATAACCTTATCTATAGCTTTTTTTGTATCTCGTCTTAAATACCAGAGTTTATAATCAAAATTGATATCTTCAGTTTTGATAATTATTTGGTCATTAGTCTTAACAATATCTTTTTCTTTTTTAATGATATCATCAGCTTTTTTTTGTTTATCTAATTTTAGTTGTAAGGCTAAACTTGCTTTAAGTTCTTTTTCTTTTTTTGCTTGCAAAGCCAAAGCTTCTTTCTCTTCTTTTTCTATTTGAATTAATGATTTTAAAGCCATTGAGGCATCATAAACTTTTTTTCGTTCATTTTTTAGAGTAAGAGTTCTTTGTTTGCTCTTATAACCAGCCTTTGTAGCTTCAATATTATAGATTGTTTCACAATTTGCACGAAAAGTAAATTTTCCTGAGACATCTGTTGCTGCATACGAAACGGTTTCGTTGTTTTTTAGTGTAATGTTTACATTATCTAAAGTTTCACCTGTATCAATGTCTGTAATTACTCCAGAAATGAATTGATAGCAGTCTTCAATAATTAAAGGCTTTTGTTCTGTAAGTTTATAAATATCATCACTTCCTTTTCCTTCTGGTCTGTTAGAAGCGAAGAAGCCTTTGTTTGTGTCAGAATTAATATTAAAAGCAAAGTCATCATATCCTGAATTTACTGGCAATCCAACATTATCAGGCTTTGAGTATTCATTGTTTTTAATTGAACTAACAAAAACATCGAGAGCTCCAAAGTTAGGGTGTCCATTAGAAGAAAAGTATAACTTATTGTCTTTACTAATAAATGGAAATTGCTCTTTTTTGTCGGTATTTATTGTTGGACCTAAATTTTTAGGGACCTCATAACTTCCGTCATTATTTATTTTTACAGAATAGATATCAAAAGAACCATAACCGTTAGGCATATCGGAAGCAAAATATAATGTTTTTTCATCTTTACTTAATGCTGGGTGTTCGGTAGAATAGGTATCATTGTTAAAAGGTAATGAAGTAATGTTAGTCCATTTTCCATTAACTAATTGAGCTTTGTATAGCTGTACATGTGTAACCTTTTTACTATCTTTTTTTTGCTTTCCTTTAACTAGGTTGTTTCTGTTAAAATAAGCAGTTTTTCCATCTTTAGTAAAAATAATGTTTGATTCGTGTAGTTTAGTGTTTATAGATGAAGAGAATGGCTGTAGAATTGTTTTATTAGAAAGTGTATCGTTACTATCTACTTCATATAAATCTAAATAATGATTCCCTGTCCAACCAAAACGTTTATAGTTTGTAGACTCTTTTTTAGGAGCAGCAAAAACAATTTTTTGTTTTTTTTGTATGGCTCCAAATTCAGAGGAACTTGTATTAAAAGGTAAGTTTTTAATTAAAAAACGTTGTCCGATGGCTTTTACGTTTTCTAAGTATTTTTCATCTTTTTTTAGTTTTTTAAATTTTACGGAATCATTTTTTTGATAAAAAGAGAAAAGTATATTATAAGCTTGTTTGTACTTACCATTAGCTTTTAATATATCAGAATATCTTATAAAATCAGTTTCATTAAGTAATTTATTGTAGTTTTTAATAAGGTATTTGTAGTGTGTGGAAGCTTTACTCATATTATAAGTGAAATAATACGAATCAGCTAAATTTTTTACAGCTTTAAAACTTTTATTTTCTTTTAAAGCTTTTTCATACAAAGGAATAGCTTTACTGTAAGATGTTGTATTGAAGTATTGATTGGCTCTTTTAAGATCTCTGTTCATTTGAGCATTGCTTAAGAGAGGAAGCAGAATAAGTAGTATAGAGATTAAATTTTTCATATTATTTTTTAAAAGAATCTAGGTGATTTGTCGTACCCTTTTTTTAATTGTAAAGTGTCAAAATCTAATAGTACAAATATTTCATGTGTACCCGAGTTAAAGTTGCTAAGTTTACTTGTAGTATAATCATAAGCGTAACCAATTCTTAAAAAGTTAGTAGCTCTAACGTTAAACATAGCACTAAAAGAATCGTTAATTCTGTATGATAAACCTCCTTCAAATCGTTCATTAATTAAGGCATTGATAGAGGTGTCTAGGACTACTGGAGACCCTTTTACTGCTTTTAATAGGAAAGAAGGTTTTAATTTAAAATGGTCATTTAGTGTAAAAACATATCCAGCATTTGCAAATAGATGAATTTCTTCTCCACCAATGTTTCTCAAGTTATTCTTATCAATGTGTTTAGAGTTTATTAGGTTAGGAACAGATACTCCAACATAATATTTATCAGTGAAATAGAAAGCACCGACTCCGAAATTAGGAAATATTTCATCCTGATTATCAAAAGCAACATCATTAGAGTTGACACCAGTAATAATATCATCATCAGGAAAACGAAAATTTGTAAAATTAGTTTTAAAACTAGTGAAACCTGCTTTTAAACCTAAAGAGAGTTTATGTACTTCGTTGAACTGCAAAATATATGCGAAATCTGCATAAACATTATTTTCTTTTAAGGCTCCATCTCCAATATTATCTCCAATAAAAGACAACCCCATTTCAAATTTTTCTGTAATTGGAGTATGAGCAAAAAGAGTATATGTTTTTGGAGAACCAGTAGCGTTTGCCCATTGTGTTCGATGCATAAAACCAAAATTTATGACCCCTAACTCATTAGTAACATATGCTGGGTTTACAATGCTTTGATTGTACATGTATTGCGTATACTGAGGATCTTGTTGTGAAAAGATGACAGATAAAGAACTAAAGTATAAAAACGCTAAAATTACTTTTTTCATGAATTTTTATTTACTTAAATAAATTCTACCTTGTTTAGGTTTTAAGTTGTCTTTATTATAATTTAAAATATAGAAGTATACTCCACTAGTTACTTCGTTTCTAGAGGAAGAGTTTGTTCCGTCCCATTTAGGATTTGTGGTATTTCCTTTGAATAAAGATTGTCCATATCTATTAAAAATCTCTAATTGATAATTAGGATAAAAATATTCTATGTACGGTATGAAATAATAATCATTAACACCGTCTCCGTTAGGTGAAAAACCGTCAGGAATGAAAAAATCATATTTTTCAGGATCACAATTATCAAGTGTAACAGTTATAGGAAGTCGTTTACTTTCACAACCAGAGTTAGGATCTACATTAGCTACGTAGTAGGTGATGTTTGCTTCTAGTAAGTCTAACGTATTTAGTTCTACTCCATTTTCAGAAGAATCATACCAACGTATTTCAAAGTTTGGATCTATTGATAATGATGAGTTTTCAAAATCAAGTATAGTTAATTCATCTAATTGGCATAGTTGAGTCGTTCCATTTAATACAGGTGTTGGGGGAGTGATTATTGTAACAGTATATGCTACTCTTGTAACACTTTCACATCCTTGTATATTTTCAGTAGCGTAATAGGTAGTACCATTTGTTAATAAAGTTGTACTATCTAATAAGTTTCCATTTATAGGGGCATCATACCAAAGAAGTTCACCAGTATCAGCTTGAGCGTCTAAATTAGAAATTGAAGGATTATCAATACCACAAAATATAGGAGTTGTATTAAAAGACGCAACAGTTTGTGGGGAAAGTAGAGTTATGGTAACTGAAGATTTTTCAGAGCTTTCACAGCTGTTTAAGCCTTTTGAGCTAACAAAGTAATCTTCCCCATCAACAAGTATAGTTGAGAGAGGTAAAGGATCAGTAGAGTTCATGTCCGCATACCAAGTTAAATTTTCACCACTGTCTACTTTTATATCTGATATAGTTGTTAGGTTTGGAGAAAAATCAGGTAAACAAAAAGTCTGTTCGTTATTTAGTATTGGAGGTGAAGGTATACCATCTATTGAGAAATTTTTAGAAACTTCAAAATCAAAATTTGTTCTACAAACATTGGTGTCATTCTGAGAACTTTTTAATACCACATTGTACACACCTTTTTCTAGGTTAGATATATCTACTTGATAGTTTGCTTTTCCTCCATTAAATGTTATAGAGTTTTTTGTTAGAGCATCTGAGCTTTCTGGTTTAGTGATTTCGTAGCTTATCATGTACTGACCATCCGGAAGTATTGGGGCATCAATAACTACAGAAACATTTCCAGCATTACAAATATTATCAATAGCAATGTCAAGATTTATATCATCAGGGACTCTTTTTACTATAAAATTATGATCGATACACCCAAAGTTTTGATTAGAAGCAGAAATTACTTTAATGTTATAATCAGTATTATTTTCAGAGAATGAAGAAAGATTAATTGAAAAACTAGATCTACCATTAGTAAATATAATTTGTTGGTTTTTAACAGTAATTACTTCCGGAGTAGAGGTGTCAGTTATTAATAAATCAACTGTAAAAGTTTCATTAGAAGGAGCACCTGTGTTATCTATTAAATCAAAGATTGTTGCGTTTATAGTATTATTGTCATAACATAGATCTTCGATGTTAATTTTAGCATCAAGCACACTAAAAGAAGCTTCTGTAACAGTATAAGAACTACAGATTAAGCCGCTCAAGTTAGAAATAGAAGAAGTTCTAATAGTATAATTTCCTGGAGGCAATGAGTTTTTAGGTAATGTAAACGAAGGATTATTAGTAGTGTTATCAATTTTTAATGTTTTTACATCATTAATTGTTTCTGAATAAACTACTTGATTAGTATTGGTGTTTACAATTTCGTACCCTAAATCATACGACATATCTACATCATCAGGGTTAGTATGTATAAGTCCAATGCTTATAGTGTTACTGATACATGTATTACTTACTTCAAACTTTCCTGAAATTTGAGGTAGTTTTACTGTAACTGTAGTAGAAGCTGCAGAGCAAACTCCATGAGTAGGTTGTACAGTATATGTAAAACTATATTCTCCTGAACCAAAATTATTGTAGATATCTTGAATATCAATAGTAGAATCGGAAGGAGAGGTTATTTGGTTCGTATTATCATCATCAGTCCAAACCCCGTTAAGATCTTCATTAATTATTTGATCAAATAAATCTATATTGGTATAAGGAGTAAGATCGTCTGTATCACAAATAACAATGTCAGTAGCTTCACCAGATTCAGGAGCTCTATGTACTTCTAAAATTACAGTAGTAGACCTTGAAGGACACGTGTCTACTTGTTCAACTGTATATATAAAAGTATAGGTACCCACACCAGCAAGACTAGCATTAAATAAGTTGTCATTTAAGAAACCTGTGCGTGTTAAAGGATCTTCAGACCATATTCCATTCAAGTCAGCATTTAAGTCAACTGAATTGTTGTCTAAAAAAGTAAATAAATCAACATCTACGTCATCACTACAAGCATTGGCTCCTCCATTAATATTATCTTCACCAGAATACCCGCCTAAAAAAATAGTTATTTCTGCACTTTCACCACAGGTATTATTCGTATAGGTAAATTTATGCTCACCATATTGATTAATCTTCCATAGGTTTAAAATACCTGTGTTGCTATTAAGAGCGTTTTTAAAAATAGGATTATTAGAAGACCATGTCCCGCCAGTTTCTGGAGAGCCACTTAATTGATTATAAAGATTAAAATTTTGATAACTGCTATTTGATTCTTTTGTGCATAAAGTAATAGTGTTGTCTTGTCCTGCACATTGAGAAAAGATGGCGTTAGAGTACATCAAAAGAAGGTAGAAACCTACTAAATATAGAGTAAATGTCTTTTGCATGGTAAGATGATTGATAGCAATAATTATTTTTTAGTATGCAAAGCAACATAAAAAAGAAATATTCTTCTAAGAAAAAGATATAAAATTTTAAGAACGTATAGTTTTGTGCTATACAAACTATAATACTTCGTTATATTTACCCAAAATTTATGAAGTTAAAAATGAATGTACATTTTATAGCTATTGGCGGTAGCGCAATGCACAATTTAGCAATCGCATTACAACAAAAAGGATATAAAATAACGGGTAGTGACGATACGATTCACGACCCATCTAAATCACGTTTAGCAAATAAAGGTTTGTTACCAGATGTTTTTGGTTGGTTTCCAGAGAAAATAACTACCGATTTAGATGCTGTAATTTTAGGAATGCACGCTAAAAAAGATAATCCTGAATTGTTAAAAGCTCAAGAGTTAGGAGTTAAAATTTATTCATATCCAGAATTTTTGCACGAACAATCAAAAGATAAAACAAGGGTAGTTATTGGTGGTTCTCACGGAAAAACGACCATAACTTCTATGATTTTACATGTGTTGAATTATCATGATAGAGAAGTGGATTATATGGTAGGTGCACAGTTAGAAGGTTTTGATACTATGGTGCATTTAACCGAAGAAAATGAATTTATTCTTTTGGAAGGAGATGAGTATTTAAGTTCCCCTATAGATATGCGCCCGAAGTTTCATCTGTACAAACCGAACATTGCCTTATTAAGTGGAATTGCTTGGGATCATATCAATGTGTTCCCAACGTTTGAAAATTATATAGAACAGTTTTTAATTTTTACTGATTCGTTGACGAATGGTGGAATTATGGTATATAATGAGGAAGATGAGGTGTTAAAAAGGGTTGTTGAAAACTCTAATCATCCAATAAAAAAATATCCATACAAGACTCCTGATTATTTTATTGATAACGGAATCACTTATTTAGAAACACCTGAAGGTGATTTACCTTTAGAAATTTTTGGAGAACATAATTTGCAAAACTTAGCAGGAGCCAAATGGATTTGTCAGCATATGGGAATTGATGAGGATGAATTTTATGAAGCCATTGCGAGTTTTAAAGGAGCAAGTAAGCGATTAGAAAAGATTGCTGAAAATTCTTCAACAGTTGTGTTTAAAGATTTTGCACATTCACCATCTAAAGTTAAAGCAACTACTGCTGCGGTTAAAGATCAATATTCAAATAGAACTTTGTTAGCATGTTTAGAGCTACATACTTATTCGAGCTTAAATGCTGAGTTTTTATCAGAATACAAAGGAGCTTTAGATAAAGCAGATAAAGCAGTAGTTTTTTATTCTCCACACGCTGTAAAAATTAAACAGTTGGAAGAAGTTTCAGAAGAACAAATAGCTAAAGCGTTTGAACGTGACGATTTTATTATTTATACAAACCCAGAAAAGTTTAAAGAGTTTTTATTCAATGAGAATCTTGAAAATACAACTTTGTTATTAATGAGTTCTGGTAACTACGGAGGGTTAGATTTTGATGAGGTTAAGGCTTTGGTTGATTAAAAAATCTATCAAATAGATATTTCCTGTATTCTTTTACATAAAAAGACTTTAGAATAACTGAGAAGCGGTGTTTGTATAAAAAGTATAATTCCCACTTTTTTTTGTTAGCAGCACTTTTTTTAGGGTTATTCATAAAGAAAAGTACTTTTTTGATATACTTTTTAGTTTTATGTGTTCTTATATCTTCTAAAGATCGAGGAGAGTTAAATATGTAATTAGTAACTGAGAGAAAGTTTTTTAAACTATTGGACTCTGAATGGTCAAAATTACTTAAAACTGTTTTAACAGGAGTTTGTTTAGATAATAAATAAAGATCATATGAATTTCTTAGAGATATAGTTTTGGTCCATTGACCTTTATCGCTAATTTGTTTGTTAAAGCAAGTTAAGAGAACTTGATTATTATAGGAAAGAACCGTGGCGTTATTAACCAGTTTAGTTACACTTTTTTTAATAAAATTAAAGTCAAATGCTTTTTCATTAGAAATCATTTTGTAGTGAACTTCAATTGCAGCAATTTCTCCTTCTTTAGTTATTTTTGGATAGTGTCTATTTAAGATTGTATTATCTAAATAGTCGAGAGTTTTTTCGTGATATCCATTTTCTTTGAGAATATTAACAGTAAGCTTAAGCTTTTCTGGATTGACCAAAAAATCAATGTCGCCCACCATACGTTCAGCAATATCTTCATACAATCCTTCTAATAAATTTCCTGTTCCTTTTAGGAAAATAGGAGTAATGTTGTTTGAAAGTAAAAGTTCGTTAATTTCTTTAGCCTGCTTAATAATTAGTTCATTACGTTCTCTATTCAGGTTAGTAATATGTTGCATGTACTCGACTAAATCAGCAGGTAAATAGTGTAAGAAGTTAGCTCGTTTTAAATTGCAATATGAAGCGGGAAACACATATTGACCTGTACTTACTTTAACTACAGCATCCCAATCAACTAATCCTGATTTAATTTTTTCTTCAACTAAATCTCTATTATTTTTTTCGTGAGTAATAGTTAAACACTTACCAATAAATAATAATGTTTCTTTATAATTCATCTGTAAATATTTTTTTTACAGTTTCAATCATTTTTTTATTATTAGAATAGGTTAATTGGTAGCAAGGTAACTTTTCAAACCAATCTAAAAAGAGTTCAGCATTTTGAGGTAATGGAGATAACCAAGAATCAGGGACCAATTGCTCGAATGCTGTAATGCTTGAAATTTTATTAATGATTAAATCACTATCTTTTTGATATTTAATAAAAATTAGAGCTTTACAAGGATGTTTTAAAGAGTAATCATGATTGTTTGTAGGTAAGTAGCGAACAACTTTATTTAGTCTTTTAAAATGATATTCAGCAGAAGTTTTTAATTCAGGATAAATTGGAAGTAGCGTTTCTAAACTATTTTTTTTAATGGATATGGCAGAAGGAAAGCTGTGTACATTTAAAGAGTTATCAATAGGTACAAAATCATCGGCTAAACAAGTAAAGCCATTGGCTTGTAATAATGCTAAGGAAGTACTCTTTCCATTTCCAGAATCACCTAAAAATAAAATAGAATTATTGTTCTTACTAACTGCGGAAGCATGAAAAACTCCTATCCATTCATTTTCATTTTTCTTATGGATTTTTTGCACCAATTCCATTGAAAATTTACCTTGAAAATAATGTACTTCTTTTAAGCTCCAAGTATCAATAATAATACCATCTACAGAAAAAGAAATAGTATTTTTTTTGCTAAAAACTTCAAATTTATGATTGACATTGTTGGTTTTTTCAATTTCTAAATGAGCAAATTTTGGATGAACTAAAGAGATCTCTAAGTCAGAAGCATATTTTACCTCAAAAATAAAATCCTTAATTTTATAATGTTTTATTGAAGCAAAAGAAGTTGGTTTAATTACAGAAAGAAGCTTGTTTTTTCCGTTAGTTTCTTTCGAAGTGTTCAGTAAAACCTCAATGTCTTCAATCAAGTTTAATGCTTGTTGGTGAGGAATGTTAACTTGTTTAGTTATTTGAGTAACTATTTCTTGTTTGTTAATATTTTGATTTAAAAGGAAAAGTGTTTCAGCTATTAGTGGTTCTACTACAAGATATTCATTATTGTCTTGAAACCAAACAATCTGTTTATTTTCGAGTTTTTTAGTAATCATATGCTCATAAAAGTAATAAAACCCCGAGAACTTCTCGAGGTTTTAAAAATAAATATTTGTTTTAGAAACCCCCTCCTGGATCTTCAGGGCTTTGTGCTTGTGCTTTTTGAGGATTTAAAATCATATAAGTTCCCAAAGCTGTTAAAGCCGCATATTTGCTATAGCCACCTATTTTTTTTAAGGCTTCTTTACGGGTAATATCTTTAGAATTTATATCAGAATTTTTTATGTTTTTTTTCATAATTGCTCGATTTTATAGCTTACTTATTTCAAGATTATTTTTTTAGAAACTTTTCCTAAATTAGAATTTAGTTTTACAATGTATACTCCAGTAGCTACGTTAGGTATGCTTATTTTACTAATTCCGTTAGAAATAATATTTCGATTTATAATTTCTTTACCTAAGATTGAATATACAGCTACATTCGCTTCTGTTTGTAAACCAACAATGGTTATTTCATTATCAGAAGAATTGTAAATGCTAATATTATCTAAAGAAGGTTCAATAATAGATGTTGGTTTTTTTGAATCTTTATACAAGTAAAATTGTCCAATACCGTTGGAATCTTTATTAAGAGTAGCAGTATAGTTTTCTTCTGATAAATTAGTGAATTCTCCAGTATTTTTATCTTCTAAATAAATATTTAAACCATCAGGTAACTGTAGATTTTTTATAGAAAAGGTTAACTTACTACCTGTTTTGGCAGTGACACCCACTGGTATTGCTAAGGTATTATCTGTAGGTAAAGTTTGAATTGCTAAGTTTTTACCTTCGTTTTCTGTAATAAGCTGCGTAAATACTGAAAAATCATGATTTACACCACTAAACATTTTTGAATCATAACCATAATCAAAACCAGTAGATTTACTTTCAATGTAAAACACACTTGTAGAATATGACTTTTCTCCATTACTAACTTGTAACTCAAAGTTAGTTTTAGGTTCTTGTTTCATAAAAGTATCAGAACCTTGGTGACTCTGGTTTGATGTAAAAAATATAACATTACTATTTGAGTTAGCTTCTACGAAAAAACCTTGTGAAGGAGCAATTTCAATAGGATTTACATTGTTATGTGTTATATACTTAGTTCCATCCCAAAGCCAAAAAGTAGCATTGTTAATTACAGGGTTACTTCCAGCCAAAGTAGCTGAATTTATATAATTAGTATATGGATTACCTAATAAGTTATAGTTAGTTCTGGTACCAGTACTTATTGGAACTCCATAATTAGTTGTAACCAAGTTTCCTGTAATCGAAACATCACCAGGGTTAGCAAGTTTTATAGAGAAACCATACCCAGGTATTGTACTTCCAGTTGAAATAGGGGTAGCATACGTCCAAGGACTAGCTCCATTGTTAGTATATGAACCAATACCTATATTACTTCCAGATCCACTAGCAAATGTATGATTAGAAATAATATCTTCTTGTGTTTCTCCAGAAAGAGGAGGAGCAACTAAGTGCCAATTAGTATCAGCTATGTTTCTTTTATAAGTAACACTTGCAGTTACACTTGAAGTTGCAATTAATGAGGCTCCAGAATTAATAGTGATACTATTCACTGTAACTGGAGATGTAATTGTAGGGTAGTTTGTTATGCCAGAAGGAATAATAATATCCGCATTTGTTGAGGGAAGGCTATTAGAGTCCCAGTTTGAAGCTGTATCCCAATCATTATTTGTAGTTCCTGTCCAAGTATAGGTTTGTATACCTACTAAAACACCGGTTGTTACACCTACGCTGTTTAATGTTAGGTTAGCATCATTAGAAGCACTATCTTTTAAAGTACCACCATTAGCAGCTAATGTACCAACTGTGATACCGTCAGTATCTAAATCACCAGATTGTACTGTATATCTAAAAAATAAGGCACTTGTTCCACTTCCACTTTGGTAAGCTGCTTGACGTGTAGTAGCCCCGATAATTATAGCTATTTGAGGAGTTCCACCAGCTGTATTTACGGAGATGTTTTCGTTAAAGTTAACGGTGAAGTCTAAGTTTTGACCAGTTATATAAGTAGCGTTTGCAGGTACATTAACACTTGTTACAGTAGGAGCAACTGCATCTACTAAAACAGCAGTTGTAGCGCCTACACTGTTTAATATCAGGTCAGCATCATTATTAACGGCGTCTTTTAAAGTACCTCCATTTGTAGCTAATGTACCAACGGTTATACCGTCAGTATCTGAATCACCTGCTTGTATTGTATACCTAAAAAGTAAGGCACTTGTTCCACTTCCACTTAGGTAAGTTGCTTGACGCGTAGTTGCTCCAATAGTAATAGCTATTTGGGGAGTTCCTCCAGTGGTGTTAACAGTAATATTTTCATTAAAGTTAACGGTAAAATCTAAATTTTGTCCTGCACTATAGGTGCCATTAGCGGGTACACTAACATTTGTTATCGTTGGAGCAACAGCATCTACTAAAACACCAGTGGTACTACCTACACTGTTTAATGTTAAAACAGCATCGTTAGAAGCGGCATCTTTTAACGTTCCTCCGTTTGCTGCTAAAGTACCAACAGCTATACCGTCAGTATCTGAATCACCTGATTGTACTGTATACCTGAAAACTAAGGCACTTGTTCCGCTTCCGTTTTGGTAAACTGCTTGACGTGTAGTAGCTCCAATAGTAACAGCTATTTGAGGAGTTCCTCCTGTAGTATTTACGGTTACATTTTCATTAAAGTTAACGGTAAAATCTAAGTTTTGACCTGAAATATAAGTAGCATTTGTAGGCACATTAACATTCGTTACGGTAGGAGGAACAGCATCTACTAATACAGCTGCTGTAGCTCCCACACTATTTAAAGTTAGGTTAGCATCTTTCCCTCCAGCATCTTTTAAAGTGCTTCCATTTGCAGCTAACGAACCAACAGCAATACCGTCAGTATCAAGATCTCCTGTAAGAACAGTATGTCTAAAAAGTAAAACATTTGTTCCGCTACCGCTAATATAGGTTGCTTGGCGTGTAGTAGCGCCAATAGTAATAGCTATTTGAGGAATTCCTCCTGTAGTATTTACAGTTACATTTTCATCAAAATTCACAGTAAAATCTAAATTTTGTCCTGTTATATAAGTAGCATTGGTAGGTACGTTAACACTTGTTACGGTGGGTGCAACTGCACTTGAAATAACTGTTGTTGTGTTATCAGTATCATCAACAGTACCATCATTAATAACTACTGTAAAAGTTGTGGTTTCTGAGGTTGCTGTTCTGTTATCTGTAGGGTTAAAAGATAATGCACTTAGTTTTGATTGTAAATCACCAGGTGTGGTACTCGCTATGGTATAAGGACCAGAACCAGAAAGCCCTGTACCCGATAAAACACCTTTTGCATTATTATCTAAAGTAATAGTTGCAGATAAGTTATCTCCATCAGCATCAGTTGTTGTAATAGATGAAAAAGGAGAAATAGTGCTATTATCATTTACACTTTGACCAGCGGTTGTTCCTCCAATTATTGGAGCTGTATTAGAGACAGCCGATGTAACTACCATATCATCTATAGAAAAACCTCCAAAAAGAGGTGTATCAGGTGTGATAATTAATTCATCAATATCAGAAAATGAACCAGTTGTTGGTGAGGCAAGGTTTATACTAATAGCTGAATTATGAGTAGGAGCTACTAAGATAAGTGTACCTACTGTTGTACCATTTTTTTTACCAGTAAAAGTAAAACCAAGATCACTAGCGACTAAAGCTTGCTGGTAAGCAAATTGCATAGATGTTATGCCAATTTCTCCTCCACTATCCGTTGATAGCGTTCCAGAAATAATTGAGGCGGAACCATTCCCAGCCCACGATAATACGGCATCAGTGACTCCGCCAATAGCATCAGTACCTACTCCGTTTCCACTTGTAGCAAAAGCAAGAATGATATTTTCGCTATTTGAAGCACCTGGAGTACAAGACATATCAAAACTATTCAAAAGAGAATTAGCAGATTGATCTACACTAGGATTGGCATCATCCGCTAAAACTAAAGTAGATGAACCAAATTCCATAGTACTAGGAGTTTGAGCTCTTAATTGGTTGTTTGCGAACAATAGCACAGAATAAACAATTGCATTCAAAAAGAGTTTGAAGTAATAATGTCTCATTTTATTTAGTATATGATTGGTTAATAAATATTAAAGCTATTTTATAGATAAAACTCTAATGATTTCCACTAGAGTTTTATTTTATAAGTGAATTGTAGTAAATAAGTTAATTTCTAGAAGGAAAAATACCTACCAAAGCAATAATATAATTAACAGCTAAATAAGGCTGTACATTAGTATGTGGTAAATTTCCACCTGTATTAAGTATATTCAAACCAGCATTAGCACTAATAGTTTGCCCATTAACAGTATTGTTAGCTGGCCCATAAGCATTTACAGGTGTTGCACCTATACCAGACCCAAAACTTGCGCCAGCAGGGACATCTCCTGCTTGAGGAGTGCTACGAATACCAGCATCAGCACTTAATTGAATATGTTGGTCAGCAGCTGTATTGTTTTGAGTTGAATGATTATGACTTGGCATTTGAGTAATGTTTAAGGTAACCGTTTCTACCCCCCCTCTTTGTCCTAATCTATAATCACTTAAACCAGGACCTCTTCTTGGGCCTATTGGGGCTCTACCTCTTAAATCAGGTAAAGCAAAAGTTGTTCTTCCATCACCTCCGTAAGTGGTGCCTAAAATTGAAAATAAAGCAGTGTTTTGTGCAATTGATAATAATTGGCCATCGCAAAATGCCCAACCTCTTGGAGCGAAGTTTCCTCCGAACATAACAATTTCTCCTATAAATGGATCCATAAATAATAAAGTTTAGTAGTTAATGTTTAGAACAACAATTTAGTAAAAAAAACAATATGCTTTGTGTAACTGTTTAATTATTTGCTGATTACAGTGTTGGTTGCAAGTTTGTAAAATTGCTAAATGTTGAATGTTTGTTTTCTAAAATCAAATTTAAAGACAAACTGAACTAAACTTTAATTCTATTGTTTAAGCGTTTTTGATTGATATGCGAACGTATATTTTTAAGGTATATACGTTTAAGTGAGAAAAGGTATTAATAGGTATTAGTGTTGTAAAAAATTAGTTTTTTCTCCAGAAGAAAGGAGTTAATAAAATTAACACAGTAAATAGCTCTAGACGGCCAATTAACATTAAAAAGGAACAAAACCATTTAGCCCCAGCTGATAAATGATTAAAATTGTCTACAGGGCTTACGCTACCTATAGCAGGTCCAATATTTCCTAATGAAGAAGCACATGCTCCTAAAGCAGACTTTATATCCAAACCTAAAAGAGCCAAAACAACGGTACCTATTATAAAAATTAACATGTATAACACAAAAAACGAGAGTATATTAAATATAATAGTTTGTTTTACTGCTTTACCATCATAACGAACAGGTATTATAGCATTTGGATGTAGTGATTTTTTAAACTCTAAGAAGCTGTTTTTTAGCATAATAATATGACGAACAACTTTTACACCCCCGGCTGTAGACCCAGCTGATCCTCCTAAGAAAAATAAAGAGAAAAATATAGCGGTAACAAAAAAGCTCCACATTGTAAAATCGGCAGTAACAAAACCTGTTGTGGTTACTACAGAAATTACAGAAAATAAAGAATGTCTTATGGCACTTTCTACTTCCCCCCATGCTTTTGGATGCTCTATACTGGTTTGTAGATTTGGATCCTGAAAGAATATAATCATTAAGGCAACAATAGTTGATATTCCAATAATTCCGAAGAAATAGTATTTAAACTCTTCACTTTGTATCACTTTTCTAACTTTTCCTTTTAAAGCGAAGTAGGTAAGTACAAAATTGGTTCCTGCAATAAACATGAAAAAAATGATTGTATATTGAATTGAAGGAGTTCCGTTCCAGTGAGCTACACTTGCATTTTTAGTAGAAAAACCACCAGTACTTACGGTTGCCATGGCGTGATTAATGGCATCAAACCAAGTCATTCCAGCTACTTTTAGTAGTAAAAATTCAAGAGCAGTCAATAATACATAAATTAACCATAAGCGTTTTGCTGTATCAGTAATTCTTGGGTGTAGCTTATCTGCTGAAGGTCCTGGAGCTTCAGCCATAAAAAGCTGCATTCCTCCAATACCTAATAAAGGTAAAATAGCAATAGTAAGTACAATGATTCCCATACCACCAATCCAGTGAGTACAGCTACGCCAAAACAGAATACCTTTTGGCATGGATTCGATATCGGTTAAAATAGATGATCCTGTGGTTGAATATCCTGAAATTGTTTCAAAAAAAGCATTGGTAATATTTGGAATACTTTCTGTAAGTAAATAGGGGAGCATTCCTGTAAATGATAAGGTAAGCCAACCTAAGGTAACAATAAGGTAGCCTTCTTTTTTATGAATATTTTTATTGTCAGGTTTATTAAAAAAAAACAATAAAGAACCTATAGCTATTGTTATGATTCCTGCATTTAGAATTCCCAATGTAGAAGATTCATGGTAATAAAAACTTATGGGTAGAGTAAGCCACATAAATAATCCGTTAAGGATGGCTGTAACTCCTAAAAAGCGATAAACTAATTTAAGATTAAGATTCTCCATTATTTGAATAAATCTTCTACAATATTTATGGCTTCAGGTAAACAAAAAACAATGGCTTTGTCACCACTTTGCATTTGAAAATCACCAAAAGACATTAATGCTTCTCCATTTCTAATTACGCCACCAATAATAGCTTCTCTAGGAAAACGCAATTCTCTAATTATTTTTTGGGTTACTTTAGCACCAGGATGTACTTCAAACTCAAAAACTTCAGCATCAACATTATGTAGGTTAGCTAAAGCTACAATTTCTCCTTTTCTAATATGACGGAAAATGTTACTTGCAGCTATTAACTTTTTATTAATTAGAGTGTCGATACCAATAGTTTGTGAAATATTGATGTAATCCATGTTTTCTACTAAGGCAACTGTTTTTTTTACACCTTTAGATTTTGCTACTAAACAAGACATGATGTTTGTTTCAGAATCTCCAGTAACAGCCACAAAAGCATCCATTTCTCTAATACTTTCTTCTTCTAATAATTCTAAATCTCTACCATCACCATAAATTACCAATGTATTACGAAGGTCTTCGGCAAGTTGTAAGGCTTTGTCTTTATCTTTTTCAATCAACTTCACTTTAAAGTTGTCTTTGCAAAGTTTTCTAGCTGTTTTTCTTCCAACGCGGCTTCCTCCTAAAATCATCACGTTTGTAATGTCGATATATTCCTTTCCGATAATAGGATACAGTTTGTCAATACTATATTTAGGTACAGAGAAATATACTTGATCGTTTATTTTGTACTCAGTATCTCCACGAGGAATAATTGTTTGGGAAGTTCCTTCACGTTTTATAGCTATAGTAATAAAATCTACTAAGCAATATTTTTCTTTAGTTTCTTTAACTGTAAGATCAAGAATAGGAGATTTATACCCAAGTGTTGTACCCATGATATTGAAAACTCCATTTTCAAAGGCTACTGTATCGTTAAAAGAAGATTGATTAAGTAGAGATTTAATTTCTTCAGCAGCTAATTCTTCTGGGGAAATCATAAAATCTACTCCGTAATCTTTAAAATTGATACAAGGGTTGTTTAAAAATTCAGGATTACTAATTCTAGCAATTGTTTTTTTTACTCCCAATGCTTTACCTATTACAGAAATGGTAAAGTTTGTATTAGGACTTTCAGTTACTGCTAACAGTAAGTCTGCAGAGTTAATACCTATTTCTTTCAATAGTTTTATAGAGGTAGCATCCCCTTTTTTGGTAATAACATCTAAATGATTGTTTAGATATTCTAATTTTTCACCATCAAAATCGACTACGTATGTGTCTTGTGCTTCGTAAGAAAGGAGTTTAGCCAAATGAAAACCTACGTCTCCAGCCCCGGCTATGATAATCTTCATATTAAAAATTAAAAGAGATAGAAAGCAAAGATACTGTGCTTCTTTTGGTTGTGCAAAAAATGAATTATATTTATAAACCTGTAAGAAAAAGTAATTAAATATTCATGGTTAACAACTGGATTAATATATTGAATTGTAATGCTGTGAAAAAAGGAAAAATATGAATAAGATTTCTATTAAATCTTGGGCATTAGATGATAGACCAAGAGAAAAACTAATGTCAAAAGGAAAAACAGTATTGTCTGATGCAGAGTTGATCGCTATTTTGATAGGCTCAGGAAACAGAGAGGAAAGCGCTGTAGCTTTGGCTAAAAGAATATTATTATCGGTAAACAATGACTTAAATACATTAGCAAAACTGTCGGTAGAGGAGTTGATGAAGTTTAAAGGAATAGGGGAGGCGAAGGCAATATCTATAGTAACTGCTTTAGAGTTTGGTAAAAGAAGACAATTTGAAGAAAGAGCAAGTATCTCTAAAATAAACAGCTCTACTGATGTAGCAAAAATTATGCAACCACTCATAGGTGACTTGCATTATGAAGAGTTTTGGGTATTGTACCTTAATAATTCAAATAAAGTATTAGCGAAACATCAGTTAAGTAAAGGAGGTTTTACAGCTACTTTGGTAGATGTACGACTGCTTTATAAAAGAGCGTTAGAACTTTCTGCAATAGGTGTAATTGTTTGTCATAACCATCCTTCAGAAAAATTATCACCAAGTAAATCAGATATTGAAATAACAGAGAAAATTAAACAAGCAGGTGTTACTTTAGATATTAAATTGCTAGATCACCTAATAGTTACTGAAAAAGCTTATTTTAGCTTTGCAGATGAAGGAATTTTATAGTCGTTTTACACGATTACTAGTTACTATTTATGATACTTATTTATACCCATAAAGTTACTCCTAGAGTACGTTATATTTTCAAACATATTTTTACTCGTATTTTACAAGTTCAAATTGATTTTACAGGTAAAGTAGAAGAGTTTGTAGCTTACAATGGACCTAAGTTTTCATATACAAATGTGCCTTTAGGAAAAGAATTTTTCGTTCAAAGTAATGAGCTGCTTTTTCAGCAAGGTATAAAGGATGTAGAAATAGTGATTCAAAAATGGGATGAAGTTCCTTGTTTCTTTCCAACTGTTGAAGCTTCTGAAATTCCGTTTGATATTTTTGCAGCTAGCTTTTTCTTAATTTCAAGGTACGAAGAATATTTACCACATATAAAAGATAAGCATGGGCGATTTACAGCTGGTGAAAGTATAGCCTATCAAAATGGATTTTTAGAAAAACCTCTGGTTGATATTTGGGCATATAAATTTTTGGAGACCTTAAAACAAAAATTTCCAGACTTTGAACATACAACAAGGGAGTATCAATATATTTCTACAATAGACGTCGATAATGCTTATGCTTATAAGTATAAGAGTTTTATAAGAACTATTGGAGGATTTTTAAAAGACGCTTCTCAATTTAAGGTTTTTACAATTTGGGATCGATTTGCAGTATTTTTCAATCTTAAAAAAGACCCTTTTGATACATTTCAAAAAATTACAGAGTTAAAGAAAACTTACAATGTAAGAACCATATTTTTCTTTTTAATAGGTGATTATACTACATTTGACACGAATGTGTCTGCCTCAAAAAGAAAATTCAAATTACTAATAAAAGACATGGTTGATTATGCTCGTGTAGGGTTACATCCGTCATATTACACGATGAATGATTCTGTAATGTTAAAAAAAGAAAAAGAACGTTTAGAAGCGATAACTAACATACCTGTTAAACGCTCAAGACAACACTATTTACGAGTATCTTTACCAGAAACGTATCAACAGTTAATAGATTTAGAGATAGATGAAGATTACTCAATGGGATATGCAACACACGTAGGGTTTCGAGCAAGTACTTGTACTCCATTTTATTTTTACGATTTAGATTTTGAAATTCAAACACCTTTAAAAATATTTCCGTTTGCATTGATGGATACGACATTAAATGATTATATGAAGTTAACACCAAAACAGTCGTTAGGAAAAATTAGAGATTTAAAAAATGAAGTAAAGGCAGTAAATGGTACTTTTATAACGGTATTCCATAATGAAAGCTTGAGTAACTATTTGAGATGGAGAGGATGGAGTAGGTTGTATAATTCAATGCTTAAAATAGTAGGAAATGTTTAGAGAAGAGATGGAAATAAAACATTTATTTTTTGATTTAGATCATACGCTGTGGGATTTTGATAGAAATTCCAAACTTACTTTCCAACAAATTTTTGAAGAACAAAAAATAACCATCCCAATACATAGCTTTTTAGAAGTGTATATACCTGTAAATTTAAAATATTGGAGGCTATATAGAGAAGATAAGGTAGAAAAAACAGTATTAAGATATTATCGCTTAAAAGAAACTTTTGATAGCTTAGAGTATGTTATTTCTGATGATTTAATAAATCAAATTTCAGAAGACTACATTCGTTATCTACCTAATTTTAATTATTTATTTGATAATGCTATTGAGGTTTTACAGTATTTAGAAAGTAAGTATCAATTGCATATAATAACGAATGGTTTTGAAGAAGTACAAAACTTAAAATTAGAAAAATCTGGGATACATACTTTTTTTAGAGAAATAATAACATCTGAATGTGTTGGAGTAAAAAAACCAAATCCAAAGGTTTTCGAATTTGCTTTAGGTAAAGCAGGAGCAAAAGCACATCAGTCGGTTATGATTGGAGATAGTTATGAAGCAGATGTTATGGGAGCAATAAATTCAGGAATGAGAGCAATTCATTTTTCTCAAGAAGATAAGAATAATGAAGTACAACGAGTAACTAACTTGGTAGAGTTAAAAAAATATTTATAAGTTTATAAAAACAACTATACTTAATAAACACAATAAAAAACTAAAAATGAAAAAAATACTTTTTATAGCGTTATTTATAACAACAGCAAGTTTTGCACAAAAAACAATTAATAACTATAAATATGTTATAGTACCAACTAAGTTTGATTTTGTGAAAGGAAAAGATAAGTATCAAACAAGTTCACTAACAAAATTCTTATTCAATAAATATGGTTTCACAGCCTTTTTAGATGATGAGAAGTTACCTGAAGAAGTATTAAATAACAGATGCTTAGTTTTAACAGGTACTGTTAAAGACGATTCAGGTTTATTTACAACAAAGAGTATTGTAGAATTAAGAGATTGTTATAATAAGGTAGTGTTTACTTCACAAGTAGGTAAAAGTAAAGAAAAAGATTATAAAAAGGCTTATCACGAAGCTATCCGAGATGCATTTAATTCTGTAAAAGTATTAAAGTATAAGTATATTCCATCAAAAGAAGTAGCAGTTGTAAAAGAGGAAATAACAACTCCAGTAGTTTCAGCTATTGAAACAGTAAAAAATAAAACTATTGAAGTTAAAGAAGAAAGTACTACAAAAAATGCATTATACGCTCAATCAATAACTAATGGATTTCAGTTAGTAAATACAAAGCCTGAAGTTGTTTTTCAAGTATTAAAAACGAATGTAAAGGATGTCTTTGTAATTAAAGATAAAAATGGAATTTTATATAAAAATGGTGATTTTTGGTTTGCAGAATATTATAAAAATGGAACTAAAGTAACAAAACAATATCAGATTAAGTTCTAATATATATATCACTACTCTTTAAAAATTTATAATAAAGAGTAGTGAAAAAATACTTATAAATATCCATAAAACAACAGCAAAAATAATAGGCTTAATACCGTTTTCTTTTAAATCTTTAATAGTTAAGTTCATTCCTACTAAAAATAAAGTTGTTATAAGGAGTCTTTTAGACAATTCTACAATGTTTATAGAAACACTTTCTGGAACAATTTGATAGCTATTGAGCAACATTGCTATAATGAAGCCTATTATAAAATAAGGGATTTTAATTTTTCTATCACCAGATTTAAAAAGAAACATAGCAAAAAACGACAAAGGTATAATCCATAAAGTGCGTGCAAGTTTCACGGTAGTAGCTATTTGTAAAGCCTCGTCACCGTATTCTAAAGCAGCCCCTACTACAGAGCTTGTATCGTGAATAGCTATTGCACACCAAACACCAAATTGCTTTTGAGTTAACCCCAAAATATGACCTAAAGGAGGAAATATAAACAAGGCTATAGCATTAAAAAAGAAAACGACTCCAATAGCAATGCTAATAGTTTTATGATTAGCTTTAATTACAGGGGAAATAGCAGCAATAGCACTACCTCCGCAGATAGAAGTTCCTGAAGTAATTAAAAAACCTAATTTTTTATCAATTGTAAATAGCTTAATAAAAACTAGGCCTAGAATAACAGTTAAAATAATTGATAAAGTAGTTAAAGTAAGACCGTCTTTACTTGTTTGTAAAGTTTCAGTTAAAGACATACCAAAACCTAAACCAATTACTGATGCTTTTAAAAGTATTTGAGTTGCTTTTCTTGTTTCTTCAGGAAAAGGATTTTTAAAAATAAATGTTATAATAAAACCAGATATTAAGGCAAAAGAGCTAGAAATATAGCCGGTTAATGTTAGTATTATAAAGAGAGTAAGCAAGCTAATTTGATAGAACTGTTTCATGTTTTTTAAAATTATATGAAACAAAACTACAATTGAAAGATAACTCTAAAGCAAATTAAAATGTTATATGAAATAACTAAAAGTTATAATTAGTTCTGATTAATTTATAAAGCAAGTTCATTTTTTTTGACTGATAGCTTGTTCTACAAACAAAGTCAAATTCTCGTTGAAAAGAGATACCTTTTATATCAACAATCTTTAGTTTGTTTTGGATGAGTTTTTCTGTTACAGCATGAATAGATAAAAGAGCATAAGAATTAGAGTAGTGTAAATATTGCTCAATAGCCTCTGTGTTATTTAATGTAATTACTCTGTTTAGTTTAGTAATGTTGTTTTTCTTTAAAGTTTCTTCAATTATTTCACGTGTACCAGAACCGATTTCACGGCCTATATAAGGTATTTCACTTAATTCTTTTTTTGATATAGAACTTTTACTGTTAATATTGTTAGTGCTTGTTACCAGCACAATCTCATCTTTAATAAATTTAGAGTATCGTAATAATTGATTAGAGGATTTTCCTTCTACAATACCAAATTCTAATTCTTGGTTTAAGATTTTACGTTCAATATCTTTAGTGTTACCACTAATTATATTGAATTTTATATGGCTTGAGTTTTGCTGTATTTTAGCAAGTACTTTTGGTATTACATACGTAGCAATTGTAGTACTTAATCCTAAATTAAATTCAAGAGAAGTGTTCTCTTCATTTAAAAGAAAAGAGTTCTCTAACTCTTCAAACAACTCGGTAATTTTATAAGCGTAATCAAGAAAAATTTTCCCTTCATTTGTTAATGAAATAGAATTTCTAGAGCGGTTAAAAAAAGACGTGTTGTATTCTTCCTCTAATTTAGAAATAGTTTTAGAAACAGCAGGTTGTGAAATATTCAACTCTTTAGAAGCAAGTGTAAAACTTGAATACTGAGCAACTTTGATAAAAGTTTTTAGTTTATAATTCATAGCCTTTTATGTACTTTAACTAATAATTGTACTTATCTCTCCAACGTTGCTTTAACAACTCTCTAAATTGATTTTCACGAGTATTATTTCCAGGTTCATACAATTTAGTGTTTTTAATTTCATCAGGTAAAAACTCCTGGTTTATAAAATTACCTGCGTAATTGTGAGAGTATTGATATTCCTTTCCGTAGTCTAAATCTTTCATTAGTTTAGTAGGAGCATTTCTTAAGTGTAAAGGAACTGACAGGTCTCCCGTAGTTTTAACAAGGTTCTGTGCTTCACCAATAGCCATGTAAGAGGCATTACTTTTGGCAGAATTAGCTAAATATACAGCACACTGACTTAAAATAATCCTAGACTCCGGATACCCAATTACTGAAACAGCTTGAAAAGTATTATTTGCTAAAATTAACGCAGTAGGGTTCGCGTTACCTATATCTTCGGAAGCAGCAATTAACATTCTACGAGCAATAAACTTTACATCTTCGCCCCCTTCAATCATACGAGCTAACCAATATACAGCAGCGTTAGGGTCACTACCTCTAATAGATTTTATAAAGGCAGAAACAATATCGTAATGTTGCTCACCAGTTTTATCATAACGAACCGTGTTTTTTTGAATCTTAGATAACACTAACTCATTGGTAACCTCAATTTCATCATTAGCAGCGACTAATAATTCAAAAATATTCAGAAGTTTTCTGGCATCACCACCAGAAACTTGAAGTAGTGCATCGGTTTCTTTTAAGTTGATTTTTTTTTGAGAAATAATTTCATCTTTTTCCATTGCACGATGAAGTAGAGCAATCAAATCATTTTTGTCAAAAGAATTTAAAATATAAACTTGGCAACGAGAGAGTAGGGCAGGTATGACTTCAAAACTAGGGTTTTCTGTAGTTGCTCCAACCAAAGTTACCCAACCTTTTTCAACAGCACCTAATAAAGAATCTTGTTGTGATTTACTAAAGCGATGAATTTCATCAATAAACAAAATGGGGTTTTTCTGTGTGAACAATCCGCCACTTTGTTTAGCTTTTTCAATAACTTCACGCACATCTTTTACTCCGGAGCTAATAGCACTCAAAGTATAAAAAGGACGCCCAGATTCATTTGCAATAATATTAGCTAAAGTAGTTTTACCAATTCCTGGAGGTCCCCATAAAATTAAAGAAGGAATAATTCCTTGTTTAATATGATTGGTTAATATTCCATTTTCGCCTACTAAATGTTGTTGACTAATATAGTCGCCTAAACTTTGAGGACGGATTCTTTCTGCCAAAGGTTGATTCATAATGTAAAAATAGCAAAGATTTATGACAGAAGTTCAGAAATACTACTTTGGATTTATTTTTGTTATTTTCAAGGTCATGAACACAGAACAACAGCTAAAATTTTCTCCTTCTATTTTCACAATACCTTTTTTATTTGTTTTAATAATATGGTTTGTGTACTGGATAGAAATTAGACTCGGATGGAATTTCAACAAATTTGGCGTTTTCCCAAGAAGTTTTAGTGGCTTAAAAGGGGTTATATGCTCGCCTTTTATTCACAGTGATGCCAAACATCTTTTTAATAATTCAGTCCCTTTATTTGTGCTCTCTGCTTGTCTTTTTTATTTTTATAAGGAAGTAGCAGTGAAAGTTTTGGTGTTTGGTGGAATTATAACAGGACTATTAACTTGGGTAATTGCTCGTGAATCATATCATATTGGTGCAAGTGGAATTGTGTATCTACTTTTCAGTTTTGTTCTTTTTAGTGGAATAATAAAGGAAAATTACAGATTAGTTGCTGTTTCTTTCATTACTATATTTTTATATGGAAGCATGGTTTGGTATGTATTACCAATTAAAGAAGGGATGTCATGGGAAGGACATTTATCAGGGCTAATAACTGGGATCGTTTTAGCACTGTTATACAGAAAAAGAGGAATTGTAAAAGAAAAATTTGAATTTACTAAAACAGAATTTGATTCTATGTTTGATGAAAATGGAAATTATGTTCCACCAGTAATTGAAGAAGATGTCGAGTTAGAAGAAATTAAATACAAGTATATTTATAAAGAAGAAGAATAAAAAATCCTGCTTTCAGCAGGATTTTTAATATTATAAACGTTGTCTTACGGCTTCATATAAAAAGGCACCACAAGCAACTGATACATTTAGTGATTCTATTTCTCCTAGCAACGGTAGTTTAGCCTTATAGTCAGCCATTTTTAATACAGAGTTACTTACACCTTTGTGTTCAGAACCCATAATAATAGCAATAGGTTGATTAAAATCAACATCAAAAACTGAATCTTCAGTTTTTTCAGTTGCAGCAGCTAGCTTAATGTCTGCCGATTTTAATTGAAAAATAGCATCTTTGATATGATCTACTTTACAAATTGGGATTTTAAAAGCAGCACCAGCTGAAGTTTTAATGGTTTCAGCATTTACAGGAGCACTACCACTTTTTTGAATGATAATTCCGTTTACACCAGTACATTCTGCAGTTCTAATAATAGCTCCAAAATTTCTAACATCAGAAACTTGATCTAATAATAAAAATAGGGGAGTATTGTCTGATTCTAACGTAGCTTCTATTAAAGTCTCTAAATCTTGAAAATCAATAGGAGAAATTTTAGCTACAGCACCTTGGTGGTTATTGTGTTTCGATAAACGATCTAGCTTTTCTGTAGGAACTACACTAGTTGAAATCTTATTTTTTTTCAAGAGCTTATCTAATTGAAAAAACAAGTCTCCTCTTAAGCCTTTCTGAAGATATACTTTATTAATTGAAGCTCCACTTTCAATAGCTTCAATAATGGCTCTAATACCAAAAATGTTTGTGTTTTGTTCCATGCTGCAAATGTAGTTGATTTTATGGTATAAAAAAACCACCTCGCACGAGGTGGTTTAAAGTTTTATAAGTTATTAATCTTAATACCCTTTATTTTGCTTAATGTTAGAGTTAGAATTAATTTGACTTAACGGAATTGGTAAAGCTAACCTGCTATCTCCATAAGGAATAGTAGCTGAAAAAGCTTGATTAGCGTCTATTTTTTCAATATCACTTCCAGTTCTCATTAAATCTTCAAAACGAAATCCTTCAAACATTAACTCTTTTCTTCTCTCTAATAAAATATTTTCTTTAGTAGCAGCAGCATAAGGGGTTGCCCCTCTTTCTGCAGGTATTTTATTAAGTTCTGTTAAGGCGTCAGAAGCTCCGCCAGTCGGAGATTCTAATAAAGCTTCAGCATAATTTAAAATTAATTCTTCATATCTTAAAAGAGGTATATCGTCAGAACCGTTAAGGTCAGGAAATTTACCTAAGTTTCTAAGTTTACTACCTTCATAACCTAAGATACCTTTTTCTCCATCAAAAAGACCACGTACATCAGTAGGCTCAAAAATAGTAGCAACATTATCAAGTACTTCAATATCTCCATATGAATTACCTCTGTAAATATAACCTAACCCATCACTATCTCTATTGTCAGTAGAACTAAAAGCTAGTGAAAGAATCATATTTTGTGTGTTATCAGTTTCATAAGAACCTACAAAATTATCTTTAGGTATTATAGAGTAGCCTCCATTATTAATTACATCTTCAGCAGCGGTAACAGCTCTATCCCAGTCTTCAAAGTAAACAGCAACTCTAGCCTCTAATGCTCTGGCAGCGTACTTAGAAAAGAAGTGTGAATCAGAGCTAGGAACCATCATATTATATGCTGTTTCTAAGTCGTCATAAATTTTATCCTTAACCTCTTGAATAGTATTTCTATTAGGAAGCAAATCTTCAACCCCTGGGTTTGTTTCACTAGAAGTATATTTAGTAATATAAGGTATACCTCCTGGAGTAGTACCTCCAGTAACATGAGCTTGACCATACTGCTTTAATAGATCAAAATGAGCCAAGGCTCTTAAGGCATAAGCTTGTCCTTGAATATCTTTACCTCTATCCATATCTCCTGTAAGTGAGCTTAAGTCTGTGCTTATAATTAAATTGGCACTAGAAATTGAAGCGTAAGCAGCATTCCAAAAATGGCCAGAATTAGAAGCGTAAGAAAAACCTCCTTGTGTAATAAATCTACCAGAACTACCGTTAGGAAAAGTATTATCTGTTCTTACTTCGTTAAGAATAATGTAATCTCGACCGTAATAAGTGCTTAAAGTTAAACGATTATAAGCCCCTTTAACTAAAGCGTATAGGTTATCAACATTTTTAATAGCTTCTGAGGCTTCTTTTTGTTGATCTAAAGTAGGATCCAAATCATCTGTACCACAACTAAAAAAAGTAAGTGATAGTACAAGACCTACGAATATATATGTTTTTTTCATTATATTAAAATTTAAGATTAATACCAAAAGATATTGTTTTAACAGGAGGGGTAGTAAGTGTTGTATTTCCTGTATCTGCATCTATGTTTTCAGGATCATACTTTAAGTGTTCATCTTTTACCCAAGTATATAGGTTTGTACCTCTAGCGTAAATTCTTAAGCCGTCTACATTGATTAATTTTGTAATTTCAGGATTGAAGTCGTAACCAAGTGTAACATTTTTTAACCTAAAGTAATCACCATCGTGTAAAAATTTAGAACTAGTTTGAAAGTCTCTACCAGTGTATTCAAATTTTCCAAATCTTGTTTGATCCCCAGGTTGTTGCCATCTATCTAATAATGTATTATACCCTTGGTATAAAGCAGAAGAATATAAATCAGTACCTTGAGTGTACCTAGCCCAGTTTTCATACATCTTATGACCACCAGCATAATATCCGTTAGCATTTAAGAAAAACCCTTTATAATCGATGTGAATATTCATTCCTGCAGTTAAAGTAGGTAAAATACTAGCTCCTTGGAATACGTTTTCTGCTTCATTGTAGTTAGCAGTTCTTGCCCCATCAACACCATTTATGTACCACTCTTCGTTACCATTGTCAGGGTTAACACCTGCCCATGTTGGCATAAAAAACTCGTAAACAGTATGGCCAACTTGTACTTTTCTAGTAGAACTTTCTATGTTAAGATCTTCTCCATTTAAGTCTTTAGCTAATTCTAATACTTCATTTTCATTAGAAGCTAAGTTACCACCTAAAGAGACATTAAAATCATCTGATTTTATGATATCAAAATTTAATTCTAATTCAATACCTTTATTTTCCATCCTACCAATGTTTCTTGTTTGTGAGGTAAGACCGATAGTGTTAGAAATAGGTACGTTTAATAATAAGTCTTTAGACTCTCTTCTGTAGTAACCTAACGAACCAGTAATTCTATTATTTGCAAGACCAAAATCCATACCTAAATCTAATGTATGAGATGTTTCCCAAGATAAATCTGGATTACCAAAGCTAGTTGGATATGAAGCACCTTCACCTGCATAATCAGCATCATAATCTATTAATGCTTGATAAGAATTTAAATTAATGTTAGAGTTTCCTGTTACACCATAAGAAGCTCTAAGCTTTAAATTATTAACGAAGTTAACATTTTGCATAAAAGACTCTTTGTGTAAATTCCATCCAGCTCCTACCGACCAGAAGTTACCCCACCTGTTTTTAGCAGAAAATCTAGAATTAGCTTCTCTTCTGTAGGTTGCGTTAAGTACATATCTACTGTTAAATGCATTATAGCTAAACATTCCTAAGTATGATGCAACTGCCCAATCAAAAAACTCAGAAGTTGCGTCAGTAGGGTTTCCTGCTGAAGCTAAGTTTGTCAAGCCTCTATCAGTAAAATTGTTAGCACCAGCATATAAATAGTAGTTTCTATTTTTTTGCCATTCTTGAAGTAACTTCATGTCAACCTTATGATCGTCATTAAAGTTTAAAGTATAGTCTAATGAGTTTTGAAAAACATATGTAACATAATTGTATACAGATTGTGCAGCAGCACCGTTTGTTGAATCACCATCACCACTTATAGGGTTTTGATAACTTTTATAATTGTTTGTTAGATAATCTATATTGGCACTACTTGTAAAAGTTAAGTTTTCAATAGGAGTTTCCCATGTAGCTGTATTATTAGAAATAATTCTAGTTAACTTGTTTTGGATAATGTCTTCCTGAGCAACCCATAAAGGATTTGGTAAAGAAGTGTTCAAGTTAATGCTACCATCAGCATTATAGGCTTGATCAATAGAAGGCATAAAATATTTAGCTGTTCTAGGAGAAGAAAAATAAGCACTTGTTTCTAATAAACCATCTTGGTTACTATAAGAGGCAGTATTATTAGAACTAAACTTTATTTTATCTGTTAATTTTTTAGATACATTTAAAGATCCACTAATTCTGTTAAAATCTGATCCAATAACTGTAGCTTCTTGATCAAAATAACCTAAAGAAGCATAGAATGTAGAATTTTCATTACCTCCGCTAGCTGAGAAGTTATATTCTCTTATGGCTGCATCTTTATTAGTAATTAAATTAGCCCAATTTGTCTCAGGACTACCAGCATCTCTCCATGCTTGATAAGCAGCACCATATGGAGTGTTAGCTCTAGCAAAAGCACCAGCTTCTTCAACAGTATTTAAACCATAAGAAGCTCCAAATGTATTGTAAACTGCTTCATAAAATAATCGTTCTCTTTGAGCTCCTGTTAAAGGGGTTGGGCCATCAATTGCATCGTTAGAAAAACCATAATAAGTATTAAAATTAAAACTTGTTTTTCCTTCCTTTCCAGACTTTGTTGTTATTACGATTACTCCATTGGCTCCTCTAGCTCCATAAGCTGCAGTTGCAGAAGCATCTTTTAACACTGTAATGCTTTCTACGTTATCGCTATTGATACTAGCTAGTGCTGATAATGAAGAACCAGTAGTTGTACCACTAATATCAGGATTATTCATTGGTACTCCATCAATCACGTATAAAGGTTCATTACCAGCAGTAATAGAACTAATACCTCTAATTCTAATATCAGTAGTAGAACCAGGAGTTCCTGAATCACCACTTAAGGTTAAACCAGCCACACGACCTTGTAAAGCTTGGTCTACGGTAGCCACAGGTGTCTGTTCAATAGCTTCTTTACTAAGTTGTACAGTAGAACCTGTTACATCAGATTTAGAAGCAGTACCATAACCCATAACTATGATTTCATCTAATACGTTATCACTAGCCATTAAAACATTAACTTGGTTAGATGCTCCAATAGTTTTTTCGGTAGTTTTCATACCTACAAAACTAAAAACTAAAACATCGCCAGTTTTAGCTTGAATAGCATAGTTTCCATCAAAATCGGTTTCAGTACCTTGTGTAGTACCTTTTTTTAAGATTGTAACTCCAGGTAGCGGGCCAGTTTCATCAGAAACAGTACCTGAAATTGTCTTCTCTTGTGCAAAGGATATTTGCACAATTAACGCTAGGAATAGCGTTAAAATTCCATTAAACTTTGTTCTCATTATGTAATTATTTGAATTAATTAGGTGCTAAAGTCATAAATATATCTTAAATAAACAATTTTTTAACATAAAAAAACGCCCTGACATCAGGGCGTTTTAATAAATGTGTTTGTTTTAGATTATAATATATTAATTTACATCCCAAAATAATTTAGACATCATAGTATCTCCATCAGAGAGCCCTTGTCTAGCAGTATCCCAATTAGAATTATTTAATAACTGCTCCTTTTGAGGATAAGTAACTCTATTAGGTATTGTATTCAAATCAGGTACAAGAGTGGTAAATGTAGCAGAACCATAAGTGTCACCTGGAACAGTTAATGTATTAGGGTAGCCAGTTCTTCTGTATTCTGTCCATGCTTCTAAACCGTCCATATAGAGAGCTATGTATTTTTGGGTTAAAACAGTTTCTTGATTAGCTGCAGGTAAATTAGCTATATAAGAATCAGCATCAGTATTTGATACACCCCAGAACACCATTGAAGCTTTTACTCCGTTCTCGTAATTAGCTTGATTCCATCCATTGAATTCAGATCTAATAAATTCTATCTCAGAATAAGTAAGCATAGGTTGCTTGTAGTTTTGCTTGATTATATCTGAACTAGGAATTCCTTCGTCACTCACAGCTCTAGCTGTAGCATTTCCAAAGCCATATGGTAAACCTACTATTTCAGTAGTTCCTAAGCGAGTGTCAAAATATTGAGTTGTTCGAGGGTCTTCTTCAGTAATTGAAGTAAAAGGACCTACTCGATTATATAATAACTCTGTAAAAGATAGTGCAGGCCCAAAATCTCTTCTTGCTTCTACTGTAAATGCTTGATGCCAAGGACCTCCAGTGATATCATCTAAACCATAAGTGAAATTTGCTTCATCAGCACTAGAATTAAAAGCTTTTGAATCAGATTCATTAAAAACTTGCATAGCTAAAGCATTGTTTATACCACTAATATGGGCAGCTAATCTAAGTCGTATTGAATGAGCAAAAGAAATCCATTTATCAGGATTCCCATCATATAAATGATCCCCGTTATTAAATACTGTTTTAGAATCGTCCATTTTATTGGCAGCATCTAGTAATTCTGCTAAAAGATCTTCATAAATAGTTTGAGCGTCAGTATAAGCAGGGCTTGTTACTCCTTCTTCTAGTCGTAATCCTTCAAAAGCAGCATTATCTCTTTGTCCATAACTCCAATAAGGGGCGTCACCAAAAGTATCAACTAATTTAGAAAATGTAAAAGCCATCATTATTCTTGAAGCTTGTATTTGATTGTTATTATCGCCATAAGTAGCCATTAAGTCAGAAGTTTGAGGGTCTTCTACTAATTCTATAGCTTTTTTTAAGTCAGTTAAAATACGATAAGGCCACTCCCATAAATCATCTATTTGGGATGTTCTAAGTGCGTATCTATTTTCGTCAGTATAGAATGTTTCAGCCCAATATTGAGCAAATCCTAGGGTTCCTCTAGCTCCTGTCCATTGATCATTTAATTCATAGGCTAAATCGAATTGAGCACTAGTTACTAAATGTGTTGAAGGGGCTACCTCTGGATTATCAGGATCGATAATGTAATCTGTATCACATGCTAAAAATGAACTTAGCAAAAGTGAAGCGAATATATATTTTATTTTTTTCATCTTATTTTATTATTTAGAAAGATAAGTTTAAGTTCATACCAAAAGATCTTACAGAAGGTTGTAAACCACCTTCTAAACCTTGAATATTGCCTGAGCCAGTCGATACTGTTTCTGGATCAATACCGTCATAATCAAGCCCCCATGTATATAAATTTCTACCAAAGAAACTAAGTCTAGCTTTATCAAAAACTTTTAAAAACTCTCCTTTAAAAGTGTAACCAAGAGAGATCTCTCTTAATTTATAGAAGTCAGCGTCAAAAACATTTTGAGCATCAGGAGTACCGTTACCACCATAATGATAAGCACCGTAATCTGCTGCTGAAATTCTTGTAGTATTAGGAGCTGTGTTTGTAACAGTGTAGCTGTTGCCGTTATCGTTATAAGTAATAGTTCCAGTTACCCCAGGTAATACTATACCATCCTCTCTAATGTTATTATCAACAGTTCCTTGTAACATACCAGAGTACATACCCCATTGATGTGTTGTAGAGAAATATTTACCACCTTTACTCATTTCTATTAAGACCCCTAAATCAAAATTTTTGTATTTAAAAGAGTTACGTAAACCAGCTGTGAAGTCAGGATTAGTGTTTCCTAATGGGACAAGATCTCTCGTAGCTGCATAAGCTCCATTGCTGTTAATAACTTTATTACCTTGATCATCATAAATGAAGTCGGTTCCCATAATGGTAGCATAGGGATTTCCCACGGTAGCAGCTAATTGAGCTTGAAACGGAGCGTTTGATAAAAGTATTGAGCTTAAACCATCTTGTAATTCAACTAATAAGTTTTCGTTTTTAGCAAAATTTAAATCAATATCCCATTTAAAATTTTCACTAACAATAGGTTTTAAGCCTAATTGAACCTCTATACCTTTGTTAGTCATTTTACCAGCATTAATCCATTGAGAACCATAGCCAGAACCAAAAGAAAGGTCTACAGGTATGATTTGATCTGTTGTTTCATTGTTATAATAAGTAACGTCAAGATTTACACGTCTATTTAAGAAGTTTAATTCAGCACCTACTTCCCAAGTAGTAGTAGTTTCATTTTTTAAATTAGGGTTTAATAATCTTGAAGGTACTGTAACTCTACCGTCTCCTTTGAAAGAATCATCTAAAGATAAGGTTCTAATAATTCGATAAGGGTTGGTGTCGTTACCTACTTGAGCCCATCCTAATCTTAATTTACCGTAGTTAAACCAATCAACATTAGGTAGAAGAACATCATTAAAAACCCAAGCTAAGGAAGCTGAAGGATAAAAATAAGAATTGTTATCTTCTGGTAAAGTAGAAGACCAATCATTCCTTGCAGTCAAATCGATAAATAATTGATTAGCAAAAGCTAAGCTAACACTTCCGAATAGGCTGTTTACAACTTTTTGAGAATTATCTGAGTCTTTTACTAATAATCCTAAACTATTATTCATATTGTATATGTTAGGAACAGATAATCCTCCAGTGGTTTGGTTCATTCTGTAATTCAAAGTATTATTTCTTTTATTTGCTCCAAATAAAGCTGAGAGTTTGAAGTTGTTAGAAATATCTTTTTTATAATTTGCTGTAAATTCGTAGTTATATTCTTTAAAATCATAAGTTCTCTCTAGGTATTGAGATTGAGCTTGAGAACCTATAGCAACTCTCTCTGAGTTTCTAAAATTATATGTATCTGCATAAATACTCCCCTTAACACTTAAGTCATCAGTGATTTGATAGCTTAAACTAGCGTTTCCGTAAACACGAGTTCTATTGTCGGTTGGAAGGTTTTCGTTTGCAGTCCAATATGGGTTGTCAGAATAGTTTGGTCTAGCGTCATTCCAAGCAATTCTATTCCAAGTTCTTTGAGTACCATCATCATTTTTATACTTCTGTAGTCTTTTGTAGTCCAATTGTCTTTGTCCCCATTGAAAGAATTTTTGAGTCACGCTATTATCGTCATAACCTATAACAGGTCTTGTTCCAGATGTTTGTACATAGTTAATAGTGCTTACAGCTGTTAATTTGTCTGATAATTTTTGGTTTATGCTGAATTTAGCAAAGTGACGATTAACCTCAGTGTTTGGAACAATACCTGTGCTCTCTTGTAATCCTGCTGAGAATAATACGTTTCCTTTATCAGTAGCAGAAGTTAAAGTTATGTTGTTGTTTGTTGCAATACCGGTTTTGAAGAAAGAGTCTACATCATTTTCAGGAGCAACCCATGCTCGTGGTTTTAAATAATCATTAGGAAAGCTAGCTTGATCGAAAGCGTCCCAGTGTAAAACCTTTAAATTTGGGTCGTATTTAGGCCCCCAGCTCTCATCTGTGTCATAAGCAACTAGCATATACTCAGTGCCATTGATTGTTTGTGTGGCAAAGCCATTTCTACCACCATCTGCATCAGAAATTATAGAACCACCACCATATTCTCTTTGTAATTTAGGTAATATAGCAACTTCCGAAAAAGTAATAGATGAATTAATGTTCACTCCTAATTTCTTTGAATTTTTACCAGTTTTTGTTGTTATCAAAATAACACCGTTAGATGCTCTAGATCCATACAAAGCTGCTGCTGCACCTTTCAATACGGTTACAGTTTCTATGTTGTTGGGGTCTATATCGTTAATTGTACTACCAAAATCAATACCACCAGCTCCTCTTTGAGCGTCTTCAGTATTGAAATTAGAATTGTCCATAGGGATACCATCAATAACAAAAAGAGGTTGGTTTTCTCCTGTAACAGAGTTTGTTCCTCTAATTAAAATTCTTTGAGATCCACCTAGGTTTCCAGAAGGAGAGTTGATCTTTAATCCAGCAACTTTACCTGATAAAGCACTAACGGCATTATCATTTTGTGCAGCGTTTAGTTCGTCTGACTTTACTTTAGGAGCGGCAAAAGCTAAGGCTCTTTCACTTCTTGATTGGCCTAAAGCAGTAACAACAACTTCATCAAGTACATTGTCGTTAGTCATTGATACGTTTATGGTGTTAGAGTTTCCAACTGTTTTTTCTGTAGTTTTCATTCCAACAAAACTGAAAATAAGAATATCTCCAGTAAAGGCTTTGATAGAAAATTTTCCGTCAAAATCAGTTTCAGTACCTATTGTACTTCCTTTTTTTAATATTGTAACTCCAGGTAGTGGGCCTGTTTCGTCAGAAACTGTACCTGAAATCATTTTTTCTTGAGCAAAGGATATTTGCACAATCAACGCAAATAGTAGCGTTAAAATTCCATTAAACTTTGTTTTCATTATGTAATTATTTGAATTAATTGAGTCAAAAATCATAAATAAAACTTAAAAAAACAAGGTATTTGTTAAATTATTCTAAAAATAAGATATTGTTTTTGTGTTAAGGTTAGTCTTTGTTGTTTTTTTTGAGAATTATTTAGTTTATTAACACTTGATTTAATAAAGGTTTGTTGTCTTTTTTTTATGTTTTGATAATATTGATAAAAGAATTTAGAGAAAGGTGGTATAATTAATGATAGAGTTGTGTGTTGTTTTTGAAAAATAACTTCTTGATATTTGAATAATTAGAAAATTATCGTACATTTGCACACTCTTAAAATTAGAGTAATTTAAGTACAAATTAAAAACAAGTAATAATTTAGTATGCCAACTATTCAACAATTAGTTCGTAAAGGAAGAACCAAAATAACTAAGAAGAGTAAATCGGCTGCATTACAATCATGTCCTCAAAGACGTGGAGTTTGTACGCGTGTGTATACCACTACACCTAAGAAACCTAACTCAGCAATGCGTAAGGTAGCAAGGGTAAGATTAACAAACGGTAACGAAATCAACGCGTATATCCCAGGTGAAGGACATAACTTGCAAGAGCACTCGATAGTATTAGTTAGAGGTGGAAGGGTAAAAGATTTACCAGGTGTTAAATATCACGTGGTACGTGGAGCATTAGATACTGCAGGAGTTGAGGGTAGAACCCAACGTAGATCTAAGTACGGTGCAAAACGCCCTAAAGACAAAAAGTAAAAATTAATTAGTAACTTTTTTAATGTAAAGACATGAGGAAAAGAAGAGCTAAAAAAAGAGTTTTGTTACCGGATCCTAGATTCAATGATCAATTAGTTACACGTTTTGTGAATAACTTAATGTGGGACGGTAAGAAATCTGTAGCATTCAAAGTGTTTTACGATGCAATGGATATCGTAAATGAAAAGAAAACTGACGAAGAGAAGTCAGCTTTAGAAATTTGGAAAGATGGTTTGTCCAATGTGATGCCTCACGTAGAAGTTCGTTCTCGTAGAGTAGGTGGAGCAACATTTCAAATTCCAATGCAAATTCGTCCAGACCGTAAGGTTTCTATGGCAATCAAATGGATGATTTCGTATGCGCGTAAGCGTAATGAAAAAACAATGGCACAACGTTTAGCTGCAGAAGTATTAGCTGCTGCTAAAGAAGAAGGTGCTGCTGTTAAGAAAAGAGTAGATACTCACAAAATGGCTGAAGCTAACAAGGCATTCTCACACTTTAGATTTTAATAGAAATGAGTAGAGATTTAAAATTTACAAGAAACATAGGTATTGCTGCGCATATTGATGCAGGAAAAACTACAACAACTGAACGTGTTCTTTTCTATACAGGAGTTTCTCATAAAATCGGAGAGGTGCATGATGGTGCTTCTACAATGGACTGGATGGAGCAAGAAGCTGAAAGAGGTATTACAATTACTTCTGCAGCTACTACTTGTACTTGGCAGTTTCCTTTAGAGAATGCAAAGCCATTGCCTGAGACTAAAGATTATCACTTTAATATAATTGATACTCCAGGTCACGTTGATTTTACTGTAGAGGTGAACCGTTCGTTACGTGTATTAGATGGATTAGTGTTCTTATTCTCTGCAGTTGATGGAGTTGAGCCACAGTCTGAAACTAACTGGCGTTTAGCTGATAACTATAAAGTACCTCGTATTGGATTTGTTAATAAGATGGACCGTCAAGGTGCTAACTTTTTAGCAGTATGTCAACAGGTAAAAGATATGTTAAAATCTAATGCAGTGCCAATCGTATTAAATATTGGTGATGAAGCAGATTTTAGAGGTATTGTTGATTTAGTTAAGAACCGTGCTATTGTATGGCATGATGATAACTACGGATCAACTTTTGATGTTGTAGATATTCCAGAAGAATTAAAAGAAGAAGCTCGTGAGTTACGTGGTAAGTTAATCGAAGAGGTTGCTGCTTATGACGAAAACTTATTAGAAAAATACATGGAAGATGAAGATTCTATTACAGAAGAAGAAGTGCATGCTGCACTTAGAGCTGCTGTAATGGATATGTCTATAATTCCTATGGTTTGTGGATCTTCATTTAAAAATAAAGGGGTACAGTTTTTATTAGATGCTGTATGTCGTTATTTACCTTCTCCTGTAGATAGAGAGAATATTATAGGTACTAACCCTGATACAGGCGAAGAAGAAATTCGTAAGCCAGATGCAAAAGCACCATTTTCAGCTTTAGCATTTAAAATTGCTACCGATCCTTTTGTTGGTCGTTTAGCATTCTTCCGTGCGTATTCAGGTCGTTTAGATGCTGGTTCTTACATCTTAAATAACCGTTCAGGTAAAAAGGAGCGTATTTCTCGTATCTATCAAATGCACTCTAACAAGCAAAATGCAATCGATTATATCGAAGCAGGTGATATTGGAGCGGCGGTAGGATTTAAAGATATCAAGACTGGAGATACTATGTCTGATGAAAAACATCCTATTGTTTTGGAATCTATGGATTTTCCAGATCCTGTAATTGGTATCGCTGTTGAGCCTAAAACTAAAGCTGACGTTGATAAATTAGGAATGTCTTTAGCTAAGTTAGCAGAAGAAGACCCAACATTTACTGTGAAAACAGATGAAGCTTCAGGGCAAACTGTAATTTCAGGTATGGGTGAGTTACACTTAGATATTATTGTTGACCGTTTAAAACGTGAGTTTAAGGTTGAAGTAAATCAAGGACAACCACAAGTAGAGTACAAAGAAGCTTTAACAGCTGTCGCAGATCACAGAGAAGTTTATAAAAAGCAATCTGGTGGACGTGGTAAGTTTGCTGATATTGTATTTACTATGGAGCCTGCAGATGAAGGTGTAACAGGATTACAGTTTGAATCTACTATTAAAGGTGGTAACATTCCTAAAGAATTTGTTCCATCTGTAGAAAAAGGATTCAAAGAAGCAATGAAAAATGGTCCTTTAGCTGGTTATGAAATGGATTCGATGAAAATCACTTTAAAGGATGGATCTTTCCACCCTGTAGATTCTGATCAATTATCATTTGAATTAGCTGCTAAAATGGGTTATAAAGCTGCTGCAAAAGCTGCAAGAGCTGTAATCATGGAGCCAATCATGAAATTAGAAGTGTTAACACCTGAAGAAAACATGGGTGATATCGTTGGGGATTTAAACAGACGTCGTGGTCAAGTATCTGATATGTCAGATAGAGCAGGGTCAAAAGTTGTAAAAGCTACGGTACCATTATCAGAAATGTTCGGTTATGTAACATCATTAAGAACATTATCTTCTGGTAGAGCAACTTCTACTATGGAATTCTCTCACTATGCAGAAACTCCAAGTAACATTTCAGAAGAAGTAATCGCAAACGCTAAAGGTTAATTAAGATGAGTCAAAAAATTAGAATAAAGTTAAAATCTTACGATTATAATTTAGTAGACAAGTCTGCTGAAAAAATCGTAAAGACAGTAAAGAGTACTGGAGCTGTTGTAAACGGTCCAATTCCTTTACCAACAAATAAAAAGATTTTTACAGTATTACGTTCACCACACGTAAACAAAAAATCAAGAGAGCAATTTCAATTATCTGCTTACAAGAGATTATTAGACATTTATAGTTCTTCTTCAAAAACTATTGATGCGTTAATGAAACTTGAGTTACCAAGTGGAGTTGAAGTTGAGATCAAAGTATAAGTAAATCAATAACTTTCGGTTTAATTTTGTTAAGCCGAAAGTTTTTTTTATTTTTGCACACCGAAATTTTGGTTTCGGAGTGTGAAAATTTCTGGAAAGTATTCAGAAATTACATGTCCTGAGGGTTTCGCGAAGGAAAAACGGTAAAAAACAAATTCAGAGAGTGAAGATGTTTTCGCTCTTTTTTTTTGAGAAATTTAAAGGAAAAATAAGAAACATTTGTTTCAAATATTTATTTTATTAATAGACGCGCTGGATAAAAAATATCTAATCGTCTGAAAATTAACAAATATGTCTGGGTTAATAGGAAGAAAAGTAGGAATGACCAGCTTATTCGATGAGAACGGGAAGAATATTCCTTGTACTGTAATCGAAGCAGGTCCTTGCGTTGTTACCCAAGTCAGAACCGAAGAGGTTGACGGCTATAACGCGTTACAACTTGGTTTCGATGACAAAAAAGCAAAAAGCTCTAATAAAGCTTTAGATGGTCACTTTAAAAAAGCTGGTACATCTGCTAAAAGAAAAGTCATTGAATTTCAAGGATTCGAAGGTGAGTACAAATTAGGTGACTCAATTACTGTTGAACACTTTGCTGAAGGGGAATTCGTTGATGTATCAGGAGTTTCTAAAGGTAAAGGTTTTCAAGGTGTTGTTAAACGTCATGGTTTTGCCGGAGTTGGACAAGCAACTCACGGTCAGCATAACCGTTTAAGAGCTCCAGGTTCAATTGGTGCAGCATCTTACCCTGCAAGAGTATTCAAAGGAATGCGCATGGCAGGTCGTATGGGTGGAGACAAAGTAAAAGTTCAAAATTTAAGAGTTTTAAAAGTGGTTGCAGATAAGAATCTTATCGTAGTAAAAGGAGCTATTCCTGGTCACAAAAACGCTTATGTAACTATCGAGAAATAATGAAAGTAGCAGTATTAGATATTACAGGAAAAGATACTGGTAGAAAAGTTGAACTTTCTAGCGAGGTATTCGGAATTGAGCCAAATGATCACGCAATTTATTTAGATGTAAAGCAGTATTTGGCTAATCAAAGACAAGGTACTCATAAATCGAAAGAAAGAGCTGAGATTGCTGGTAGTACAAGAAAGATTAAAAAACAAAAAGGAACTGGTACAGCTCGTGCGGGTAGTATCAAGTCTGGTGTTTTTAGAGGTGGTGGACGTATGTTTGGTCCAAGACCAAGAAACTATTCTTTTAAGTTAAATAAAAACTTAAAGCGTTTAGCACGTAAATCAGCTTTAAGTATTCAAGCAAAAGAAAACAATTTAGTAGTTGTAGAAGATTTCAATTTTGAAGCTCCAAGAACTAAAGAGTTTATCAATGTATTAAAAGCTTTAGAATTAGACTCTAAAAAGTCTTTATTCGTATTAGGTGAAGAAAGTAAGAATGTTTACTTATCATCTCGTAACTTAAAAGGTTCTAAAGTAGTAGATGCTTCAGGTATTAACACATATAGCGTTTTAAATGCTAGTAAAGTAGTTATTTCTGAAAGCTCTTTAGAAGGAATTGAGTCTAATTTAAGTAAATAGGGAACAAGATGAGTATTTTAATTAAACCTATTATTACAGAAAAAGCTACAAATGATAGCGAGTTAAATAACCGTTATACATTTGTTGTAAATAAAAAAGCTAACAAATTAGAAATCAAAGGAGCTGTTGAGGCTACTTATGGTGTAGCGATTGAATCTGTAAAAACAATGAACTATCCTATTCAAAGAAAAACTAAATACACTAAAAAAGGTTTAGTTACAGGGATAACAAGTGGGTACAAGAAAGCAATCGTTCAGTTAGCTGAAGGAGAAACTATTGATTTTTATAACAATCTTTAAGAAAAGACAGAATGTCAGTTAGAAAATTAAAACCAATAACACCAGGTCAGCGTTTTAGAGTTGTAAATGGGTTCGACACCATTACTACTGATAAGCCGGAGAAATCTTTATTAGCTCCGAAAAAACGATCTGGAGGTCGAAACAATCAGGGTAGAATGACTACACGTAACATCGGTGGAGGTCATAAACAAAAATACCGTATTATCGATTTTAAAAGAGATAAGCAAGGTATTCCTGCAACAGTAAAAACTATCGAGTACGATCCAAACCGTACTGCATTTATTGCATTAGTTAGTTATGCTGATGGTGAAAAACGTTATGTAATTGCACAAAACGGATTAAAAGTAGGTCAAACAATCATTTCAGGAAAAGAAGTAGCACCAGAAGTTGGTAATGCTATGTACTTAAGTGAGATTCCTTTAGGTACTACAATTTCTTGTATAGAGTTACATCCAGGTCAAGGAGCTGTTATGGCTCGTTCTGCTGGAGCTTTTGCTCAATTAGTTGCAAAAGAAGGTAAATACGCAACAGTTAAGTTGCCTTCTGGAGAAACAAGATTTATCTTATTAACTTGTATGGCTACAATTGGAGTAGTGTCTAATTCAGACCACCAATTATTAGTTTCAGGTAAAGCAGGTAGAAGTAGATGGTTAGGAAGAAGACCAAGAACTAACGCAGTAAGAATGAACCCAGTTGATCACCCAATGGGAGGTGGTGAAGGACGTTCTTCTGGAGGGCATCCAAGATCTAGAAACGGTATTCCTGCTAAAGGATATAAGACTAGATCAAAGACCAAAGCTAGTAATAAGTATATCGTAGAACGTAGAAAGAAATAATAAACCATGGCAAGATCATTAAAAAAAGGACCTTACGTTCACTATAAGTTAGAGAAAAAAGTGTTAGCTAACGTAGAAGCAGGTAGTAAGTCAGTTATCAAAACTTGGTCTAGAGCAAGTATGATTACCCCTGATTTCGTAGGACAAACAATTGCAGTTCACAACGGACGTCAGTTTGTACCAGTTTACGTTACTGAAAACATGGTAGGTCATAAATTAGGCGAATTTTCACCAACACGCTCATTTAGAGGACACGCTGGTGCAAAAAATAAAGGTAAAAAATAGTAGGAAATTATGGGAAGTCGTAAACATAACATGGCAACACAGTTAAAAGAAGCTAGAAAGTCTAGAGCTTTTGCTAAATTAACTAATTGTCCTACATCACCAAGAAAAATGCGCTTGGTAGCAGATTTAGTAAGAGGAGTAGAAGTTGAAAAAGCTTTACAAATCTTAAAATTCAGTTCAAAAGAAGCATCACGTAACTTAGAAAAGTTATTATTATCAGCTATTGCTAACTGGCAAGCTAAAAATGAAGATGCAAGTATCGAAGATGCTGGATTATACGTAAAATCAATTTGTGTTGATAGCGCAGGTATGTTAAAAAGGTTAAGACCAGCTCCACAAGGTCGTGCACATAGAATTCGTAAGCGTTCTAACCACGTAACTTTAGAGTTAGGAACTAAAAATAACAGTAATTAATCAAAGTAGAAATGGGACAAAAGACAAATCCAATAGGAAATCGTTTAGGAATTATCAGAGGATGGGAATCTAACTGGTATGGTGGAAATGACTACGGAGATAAGATTGCTGAAGATGATAAGATAAGAAAGTATTTATATGCTAGATTATCTAAAGCAAGTGTATCAAGAGTTATTATTGAGCGTACTTTAAAACTTGTAACCGTTACTATCACTACTGCACGTCCAGGTATCATTATTGGTAAAGGAGGTCAAGAGGTAGACAAGTTAAAAGAAGAGCTTAAGAAAATTACTGGTAAAGAAGTTCAAATCAACATTTTCGAAATTAAACGCCCAGAATTAGATGCAAAATTAGTTGCAGCTAGTGTTGCTCGTCAAATCGAAAACAGAATTTCTTACAAGCGAGCTACTAAAATGGCAATCGCAGCTGCAATGAGAATGAATGCAGAAGGAATTAAAGTGCAATTATCAGGTCGTTTAAACGGAGCTGAAATGGCACGTTCTGAGCATTACAAAGAAGGAAGAATTCCTCTTTCTACCTTTAGAGCAGATATCGATTATGCACTTGTTGAAGCACATACTACATACGGAAGAATCGGTGTGAAAGTATGGATTATGAAAGGTGAGGTTTATGGAAAACGTGAATTATCTCCATTAGTTGGACTATCTAAGCAAAAAGGTAGTGGAAACAAAGGTGGTGGTAAACGTCAACCTCGCAGAAGAAAATAATTTTTAAAAGAAATTAACAATGTTACAGCCAAAAAGAGTAAAATACCGTAAGGTACAGAAGGCGAAAGGAAATATGAAAGGTAACTCTGGTAGAGGTACTGAACTTTCTAACGGAATGTTTGGTATCAAATCATTAGACCAGAACTTACTTACCTCTCGTCAAATTGAGGCAGCTCGTATTGCGGCAACTCGTTATATGAAAAGAGAGGGGCAACTTTGGATTAAAATTTTCCCAGATAAACCTATCACTAAGAAACCATTAGAGGTACGTATGGGTAAAGGTAAAGGTGCACCTGACCATTTTGTAGCAGTTGTAAAACCAGGTAGAATTTTGTTTGAAATTGGTGGAGTACCAATGGAAGTAGCAAAAGAAGCTTTACGTTTAGCAGCGCAAAAACTTCCTGTAAAAACGAAGTTTGTAATAGCAAGAGATTTTGATTATAACGCTTAATTCTATTAGATCATGAAACAATCAGAAATTAAAGAATTATCAACAGCTGACTTACAAGAAAAGCTAGGGGCGTTGAAGAAAAATTATACTGATCTTAAGATGGCTCACGCCATAACTCCATTGGAAAATCCATTAGAGTTACGCAGCTTAAGAAAAACTGTAGCAAGAATTGCTACAGAGTTAACTAAAAGAGAATTACAATAATTCTAGTCAGTTTTAAAGATGGAAAAAAGAAATCTTAGAAAAGAGAGAATCGGTGTAGTATCTAGTAACAAGATGGAGAAATCTATCGTTGTAAACGAGGTAAAAAGAGTAAAGCACCCAATGTACGGAAAGTTCGTATTAAAGACTAAGAAGTACGTTGCACATGACGAGAATAACGATTGCAACGAAGGTGATACTGTAAGGATCATGGAAACACGTCCTATGAGTAAATCTAAACGTTGGAGATTAGTAGAAATCCTAGAAAGAGCTAAATAATATGTTACAGACAGAATCAAGATTAAAAGTCGCAGATAACACTGGAGCAAAAGAAGTTTTAGTGATTAGAGTTTTAGGAGGAACAAAAAAGCGTTACGCTAGCGTTGGAGATAAAATCGTTGTATCGGTAAAATCTGCAACTCCAAACGGAACTGTTAAGAAAGGTCAAGTATCTCGTGCAGTTGTTGTTCGTACTAAGAAAGAAGTTAGACGTAAAGACGGATCATATATCAGATTTGATGATAATGCTTGTGTACTTTTAAATCCTACTGAGGAAATGAGAGGAACACGTGTATTCGGACCTGTGGCTCGTGAATTACGTGAGAAACAATTTATGAAAATAGTATCATTAGCACCTGAGGTGTTATAAAATCAGATTTTAAAATGAAAAAATTTAAAATTAAATCAGGAGATACTGTTAAAGTTATAGCAGGAGATCACAAAGGATCTGAAGGGAAAGTTTTACAAATTCTTAAAGATAAGGATAGAGTAGTAGTAGAAGGTGTAAATATGGTGTCTAAACACACTAAACCAAGTGCTGCAAATCCACAAGGAGGAATTGTAAAGAAAGAAGCTCCATTACATATATCAAACGTTGCCTTAATCGAAAATGGTGAAACAGTAAGAGTAGGGTATGACTTTGATAAGGAAAGTGGAAAGAAAGTTAGAGTTTCAAGAAAATCAGATAAAGCAATATAACAATGAGTTACGTACCAAGATTAAAAGAAGAGTACAAGAGCAGAGTTATCAAAGCTCTTACTGATGAATTTGGTTATAGCAATGTAATGCAAGTACCTAAATTACAAAAAATCGTTGTAAGTAAAGGTGTTGGTGCAGCTATAGCAGATAAGAAATTAATAGAATATGCAATTGATGAGTTAACAACTATTACAGGTCAAAAAGCAGTATCTACAATTTCTAAAAAAGACGTTGCAAACTTCAAATTACGTAAAGGAATGCCAATTGGTGCAAAGGTTACGTTAAGAGGAGATAAAATGTACGAATTTTTAGATAGATTAGTTACAGCTTCTATACCACGTGTAAGAGATTTTAACGGAATCAAAGCAAACGGTTTTGATGGTAGAGGTAATTACAACTTAGGAATTACTGAACAAATCATCTACCCTGAGATTAATATTGATCAAGTGAAAAAAATTAGTGGTATGGATATTACTTTTGTAACATCTGCAAACACTGATAAAGAAGCTAAATCACTATTAGGAGAATTAGGTTTACCATTTAAAAAGAATTAATAAGATGGCTAAAGAATCAATGAAAGCGCGTGAGCGCAAAAGAGCTAAAATGGTTGCAAAGTATGCTGAAAAGAGAAAAGCTTTAAAAGAAGCTGGAGATTATGAAGCGTTACAAAAGTTACCAAAAAACGCATCACCAATTAGAATGCACAACCGTTGTAAACTAACTGGACGTCCAAAAGGATATATGCGTCAGTTCGGAATTTCACGTGTTACTTTCCGTGAAATGGCTAACCAAGGATTAATTCCAGGAGTAAAGAAAGCAAGCTGGTAAAATAGCTCTTTAGATACAAAAAACAAGGTGTACAACAAAACAAAGTTGTACACCTTTTTGTGCTTAATATGAAGTTGTGATAAGCAGTTTTTTTGAGTTTCATTTTAGATTAAACATACTTGTGAAAACGTAATATTTTGATACTAAAAATGATAATTACCAAAAAGGTTTGATTTTCAAAAAGTTTATGTATATTTGCACACTGTTTTTGTGAGGTAAATTGCGCCTTGTAAGTAAATACTTGTAATAGTATAATGCCTACGAGATTTTACCTTAAAAAACGAAAAATAAATATTAACTGGTTTCAGGTTTAGTAACTGTAATTTGTCAAGTGAAATAAGGTAGCTAAAAACCAAAACCGCAATTTAATTAACTATGTATACAGATCCAATCGCGGATTTTCTTACTCGAGTGAGAAATGCTATCGCAGCAAATCACAGAGTAGTTGAAATTCCTGCTTCAAAGTTGAAGAAGGAAATGACGAAAATTTTGTTCGATCAAGGTTACATTTTAAGTTATCAGTTCAATGAAGATAAAGTTCAAGGAACTATTAAGATAGCTTTAAAATACGATCGTGATACGAAAGAATCAGTAATCAGAAAGATTCAAAGAATTTCTACACCAGGTTTACGTAGATACGTTGGCGCTAAAGAAATGCCAAGAGTATTAAACGGATTAGGTATTGCAATTGTTTCTACATCAAGAGGTGTAATGACAAACAAAAAAGCAAGACTAGAAAACGTTGGTGGAGAAGTATTATGTTACGTTTACTAAAAAAACATTTTGTAAGATGAGTAGAATAGGAAAAAATCCAATCGCATTGCCACAAGGTGTTGAAGTAAAAGTAGACGGAAATGTGGTTACAGTAAAAGGAAAATTAGGAGAGTTAACTCAAGAAATTAAGTCTGGAATTACTGTAAAAGTTGAAGATGGTACAGTCACTTTAGAAAGACCATCAGAAAGTAAAGATCATAGAGCTGCACATGGTTTATACCGTGCTTTAATCAATAACATGGTTGAAGGTGTAAGTAAAGGTTTTACTAAAGAATTAGAGTTAGTAGGTGTTGGTTATAGAGCATCTAACCAAGGGCAAAAATTAGATTTAGCCTTAGGTTTCTCTCACAACATTGTTTTAAATTTAGCTCCAGAGGTTAAGGTTGAAACTATATCTGAAAAAGGTAAGAATCCAATCGTAAAATTAACTTCACATGACAAACAATTAGTTGGTCAAGTTGCAGCAAAAATTCGTTCATTCCGTAGGCCAGAGCCATACAAAGGAAAAGGAGTTAAGTTTGTAGGAGAAGTATTAAGAAGAAAAGCAGGTAAATCTGCATAATAAATAAGAGAAATTATTATGGCATTATCAAAGCTTGAAAGAAGACAACGAATTAAGTATAGAATTAGAAAGATCGTTACAGGAACAGCTGAAAAACCAAGGTTATCAGTTTTTAGAAGTAACAAAGAAATCTATGCTCAGTTAATCGATGACGTTGCTGGTGTAACATTAGCATCTGCATCATCAAGAGATAAAGAAATTACATCTAGTTCTAAAGCAGAAGCGGCTACAGCTGTAGGAAAAGCAATTGCTGAAAAAGCTGTTAAAGCTGGTGTAGGTACTGTTGCTTTTGACCGTAACGGATATTTATATCACGGTAGAGTTAAAGTATTAGCAGACGCTGCAAGAGAAGCTGGTTTAAAATTTTAAGAAATTATATTATGTTAGGATATAAAAACGTAGAAAGAGTAAAACCAAGCGGATTAGAGCTTGTAGATAAATTAGTAGGTGTACAACGTGTTACCAAAGTAACTAAAGGAGGTAGAGCATTTGGTTTCTCTGCAATCGTAGTAGTAGGAGACGGTAACGGAGTTGTAGGTCATGGATTAGGAAAGTCTAAAGATGTTTCTTCTGCAATTGCAAAAGCAGTAGAAGATGCAAAGAAAAATTTAGTACGTATCCCTATTTTAGAAGGAACATTACCACACGAGCAAAAAGGTAAATTTGGTGGAGCGAAAGTATTCGTTAAGCCTGCTTCACACGGTACCGGGGTTATTGCCGGTGGTGCTGTACGTTTAGTATTAGAAGCTGTTGGTATTAAAGATGTATTATCAAAATCTCAAGGATCATCAAACCCTCATAACGTAGTAAAAGCAACTTTTGATGCTTTATTACAGTTACGTAGCGCGGCAACTATTGCTAAGCAAAGAGGTATATCTTTAGAGAAAGTTTTTAACGGTTAAAATTTAAGACGATGAGTAAAATTAGAGTTACACAAGTAAAAAGTAAAATCGGTCGCCTTAAAAATCAAAAAAGAACGTTAGAGGCGTTAGGTTTACGTAAAATGAACCAAACTGTAGAACATGATGCATCAGCTACAATTTTGGGTATGGTAAGTAAAGTTTCACACTTAGTTTCTGTTGAAGAAATTAAATAAGACAATATAAAGATGAGTTTACATAACTTAAAACCAGCAGCAGGATCTACAAAAAGCGGTAAAAGAATCGCTCGTGGAGAAGGTTCTGGTCACGGAGGTACCTCTACAAGAGGACATAAAGGAGCTAAATCTCGTTCTGGTTATTCTCGTAAAATAGGATTTGAAGGAGGGCAAATGCCACTTCAAAGACGTGTGCCTAAATTTGGTTTCACTAACATTAATCGTAAAGAGTATGTTGGTGTGAATTTAGACAAGTTACAATCATTAGTAGATAACGGAAAGATAACAGATACAGTTAGTTTAGATGTTTTAGTAGAAAACAGATTAGCTCGTAAAAACGACTTAGTAAAAATATTAGGTGGTGGAGAGTTAAAAGCTAAATTAAATATAACTGTACATAAATTTACAGCATCAGCTAAAGCGGCTATTGAAGCAGCAGGAGGTGAAGCAGTAACATTATAAGAATTGTAAATGATGAATTTTATAAATACTTTAAAAGACATTTGGAAGATTGAAGAGTTAAAAGAGAAATTACTTTTAACCTTAGGTTTAATCGCTGTTTACCGTTTTATGGCAGCAGTTCCATTACCTGGAATTGATCCTACTCAGTTATCAGCATTAAAAGACAGTACTGACAGTGGACTTTTAGGTTTATTAAACGCATTTACAGGAGGGGCATTTGCTCGAGCGTCAGTAATGGCACTTGGTATAATGCCTTATATTTCTGCATCGATTGTAGTTCAGTTAATGGGTATTGCGGTACCATATTTACAAAAACTACAAAAAGATGGAGAAAGTGGACGTAAGAAGATTACGCAAATAACAAGATGGCTTACTATTGCTATTACATTGTTTCAAGCGCCAACCTATATTGGAGTAATTCAAAATCAAATGGGTTTACCGCAAGAAGCATTTTTAGTAACAGGAGCAACATTTTGGATATCATCTATCATTCTTTTAAGTGCAGGAACAATTTTTGCAATGTGGTTAGGAGAGCGTATTACTGATAAAGGAGTTGGTAATGGAATATCATTATTAATTACGGTTGGTATTATCGCAAACTTCCCAGCAGCATTTATACAAGAATTAGTTTCTAAGCAAACTGCAGGTGCTGGAGGAATTATGATGATTTTAATCGAATTAATAGTTTGGTTTGTAGTAATCTTGTTAACCGTATTATTAGTTACAGCTGTACGTAAAGTAGCCGTTCAATACGCACGTCGTACAGCAGTTACAAACATTAAAGATGTTGATGGCGCAAGACAGTACATTCCATTAAAATTGAATGCAGCTGGAGTAATGCCAATTATTTTTGCACAAGCTATTATGTTTTTACCAATAGCATTAGGGCAAAAGTACCCAGCATTAAACAGTTTAACTGATATTAACGGTTTATGGTATAACGTTATATTTGCTTTATTAATTATTGTCTTTAGCTACTTCTACACAGCTATTACTATTCCAACGAATAAAATGGCAGAAGACTTAAAGAGAAGTAATGGTTTTGTTCCAGGGTATAAACCAGGTGAAGAAACAGCTAGCTTTTTAGATTCAGTGTTGTCGAAAATCACATTACCAGGATCTATATTTTTAGCAGCTTTATCTATTTTACCAGCAATCATTGTAAAATTTGGGGTTACTCAAAACTGGGCAATGTTTTATGGTGGAACATCATTAATCATTATGGTAGGAGTTGCAATCGACACAATACAGCAAATAAACTCGTATTTATTAAACAGTCGTTATGATGGTTTAATGAAAACAGGTAACAGTAACAGAAAATCATTAAAATAATATGGCTAAACAACCAGCAATTCAACAAGACGGAACTATTACAGAAGCATTATCAAATGCGATGTTTCGAGTAGAATTAGAGAACGGACATATTGTTACGGCTCACATTTCAGGAAAAATGCGTATGCATTATATCAAACTATTACCAGGAGATAAGGTAAAGTTAGAAATGAGTCCGTATGATTTATCAAAGGCAAGAATTACTTACAGATATTAAAAACACACACTGATGAAAGTAAGAGCATCATTAAAGAAAAGAAGTGCCGACTGCAAAATTGTACGCAGAAAAGGCAGATTATATGTAATTAACAAAAAGAATCCTAGATTTAAACAAAGACAAGGGTAGTTATGGCAAGAATCGCAGGTATAGATATTCCAAAGAATAAAAGAGGTGTTATCGCTTTAACTTACATCTTTGGTATAGGAAAAAGTAGAGCTAAAGAAGTTTTAGCTGCTGCTAATATAGATGAGAGTATCAAAGTTCAAGATTGGACTGATGATCAAATTGCAGCAATTCGTGAGCAAGTAGGAACTTTCACTATTGAAGGTGAGTTACGTTCTGAAGTTCAATTAAGCATTAAACGTTTAATGGACATCGGATGTCAAAGAGGTATTCGTCACAGACTTGGTTTACCATTAAGAGGTCAAAGAACGAAGAATAACTCTCGTACTAGAAAAGGTAAGAGAAAAACTGTAGCTAACAAGAAAAAATAATCACTGATTATTTTTTACTAATAGTAAAGAATCATGGCAAAGTCGAAAGTAACAAAAAAACGTAAAGTTGTAATAGAATCAGTTGGTGAAGCTCACGTAACTGCATCATTCAACAATATTATTATTTCTTTAACAAACAAAAAAGGTGACGTTATTTCTTGGTCATCTGCAGGTAAAATGGGTTTCAGAGGTTCTAAAAAGAACACTCCTTATGCAGCTCAATTAGCAGCAGAAGATTGTGCTAACGTAGCCAAAGAAGCAGGTTTACGTAAAGTAAAGGTGTATGTTAAAGGACCAGGTAATGGTAGAGAATCTGCAATCAGATCTATCCACAATACAGGTATAGAGGTAACAGAAATTATTGATGTTACTCCAATTCCTCACAATGGATGTCGTCCACCAAAAAGACGTAGAGTATAAGTTGAATTAATTTTCAACTTATATTTTATTTAAGTGTACCATAGTGCACAAAAATTAAATATTTTAACAAAAGTAGGATATAAAGATTATCGAAGGAGTAAGCCTTAATTCATAATCCCTACTAAATTAATTAGAAATGGCAAGATATACAGGACCAAAAACTAAAATTGCTCGTAAGTTTGGCGAAGCAATTTTCGGAGACGATAAAAACTTCGAAAAAAGAAATTACCCTCCAGGACAACATGGTGTAGGTAAACGTAGAGGAAAAAAATCTGAATATGCTGTCCAGTTAATGGAAAAGCAGAAAGCTAAATATATGTATGGTATATTAGAGCGTCAGTTCCGTAATTTATTTAAAAAGGCATCATCTTCTCAAGGAGTAACAGGTGAAATTTTATTACAATTATGTGAGTCTCGTTTAGATAATGTTGTTTACCGTTTAGGTATTTCACCATCTCGTAGTGGAGCTCGTCAATTAGTTTCTCACCGTCACATTACAGTAAATGGTGAGATTGTAAACATTCCATCTTACAGTTTAAGAGAAGGAGATGTTATTGCGGTTAGAGAGAAATCTAAATCTTTAGAAGCTATTGAAAATTCATTAGCATCTAACAGCAATGTTTATGAGTGGTTATCTTGGAATGCTGATCAAAAATCTGGAACATTTGTAAAAGTACCAGAAAGATTACAAATTCCTGAGAATATCAAAGAGCAGTTAATCGTAGAATTATACTCTAAGTAATAAATTAATCATATTGGTGTTCAGCCAAAGGGTTTGTTTGTATTTCTTCACACTTATAAACCGCGCAACTGAATAACAATTAAAACGAAGAAAAATATATGGCAATTTTAAATTTTCAAAAGCCTGATAAAGTAATAATGATTGAATCTACTGATTTTTCAGGAAGATTCGAATTCAGACCTCTTGAACCAGGTTTTGGATTAACAGTAGGTAACGCTTTAAGAAGAGTATTATTATCTTCTCTTGAAGGGTTTGCCATTACATCATTACGTGTTGACGGAGTTGATCATGAATTTTCAACAATTCAAGGTGTTGTAGAAGATCTAACTGAAATTATCTTAAATTTAAAACAAGTACGTTTTAAGAAGCAGATTGAAGAATCTGATAGAGAAACAGTTTCTATAGCAATATCAGGACAAGAGCAATTAACAGCTGGTGATTTACAAAAATTTATCTCAGGTTTCCAAGTACTAAATCCAGATTTAGTAATTTGTAACATGGATAAATCAGTAACGTTAAATGCTGAAATTACCATTGAAAAAGGTAGAGGTTTTGTGCCAGCAGAAGAAAATAAAAGAGCTGGTGCTCCTTTAGGAACTATTTTTACAGATTCTATTTACACTCCAATAAAGAATGTAAAGTATGCTGTTGAAAATTTCCGTGTAGAACAAAAGACCGATTACGAAAAATTAGTTTTCGATATCGATACTGATGGTTCTATCAATCCTAAAGATGCCTTAACTGAAGCAGCTAAGATTTTAATCCACCACTTTATGTTATTCTCTGATGAGCGTATCACTTTAGAGGCAGATGAAATCGCACAAACTGAAACATATGATGAAGAGTCATTGCATATGCGTCAGTTATTAAAGACGAAATTAGTTGATATGGATTTATCAGTTCGTGCTTTAAACTGTTTAAAAGCTGCAGAAGTAGATACTTTAGGAGACTTAGTATCATTTAACAAAAGCGATTTAATGAAGTTCAGAAACTTTGGTAAAAAATCATTAACTGAATTAGATGAGTTAGTGGCTAACAAAGGTTTAAATTTCGGAATGGATTTAAGCAAATACAAATTAGATAAAGATTAACCTTTCATATTTTGCTCCCCTAAACTAGGGTTAGTAGCAAGATGAAAGCTAAAACCAAATGTCATGAGACACGGAAAGAAATTTAATCATTTAGGAAGAAAAACAGCGCACAGAAAAGCGATGTTATCTAACATGGCTTGTTCTTTAATAGAGCACAAGCGTATCAATACTACTGAAGCTAAAGCGAAAGCTTTACGTAAGTTTGTAGAGCCTTTAATTACAAAATCTAAAGATGATACAACTCACAACCGTCGTACAGTATTTAGTTACTTACGTAGTAAGGAAGCTGTAACAGAATTATTCAAAGAAATTTCTGTAAAAGTAGCAGACAGACCAGGAGGATACGTACGTATCATCAAATTAGGAAACCGTCAAGGAGATAACGCTTCTATGGCAATGGTAGAATTAGTTGATTATAACGAGTTATACGATCCAAAAGGAAACAAAGCTAAAAAGACTACTCGTCGTAGCCGTCGTGGTGGAGCGAAGAAGACTGAAGGAGCTGCTGTTGAAACTCAAACTTCACAAGAAGAAGAATAAAAATGAAAATTTTTATAAATTATATCAAAGGGATAAACATTTAATGTTTGTCCCTTTTTTTATATATTTTTGCAAACAAATTACACAACACACTAAATGAAATATCAAACACGTAAAAAAGCATTAGTTCTATTAGCTGACGGAACTATTTTCTACGGAAAATCTGTTGGAATTGAGGGAACTTCAACTGGAGAAATCTGTTTTAATACAGGTATGACAGGTTATCAAGAGATTTTTACCGATCCTTCTTATTTTGGGCAATTAATGGTTGCTACCAATGCACATATTGGTAACTATGGGATTAATAATGAAGAAGTAGAATCTGATGGGATTAAAATTTCAGGATTAATTTGTCGTAACTTTAGTTTTACACACTCTCGTGTAGATTCTGACGGAAACTTATTTGATTGGTTTCAAGAGCACAATTTAGTTGCTATTTCCGATGTAGATACACGCGCTTTAGTTTCTTATATAAGAGAAAATGGAGCGATGAATGCTGTTATTTCTACTGAAGTTGACAAAATTGATGAGTTAAAGAAACAGTTAGCTAATACACCTAACATGGAAGGCTTAGAGCTTGCATCAAAAGTATCTACTAAAGAGCCTTATTTTGTAGGAGAGGAAAATGCTCCGATAAAAATATCTGCTTTAGATATCGGTATCAAGAAAAACATTTTAAGAAACTTAGCTAAACGAGGAGCGTACATTAAAGTATATCCATACAATGCTAGTTTTGAACAAATGAGCGATTTTAACCCAGATGGATACTTTATTTCTAACGGACCCGGAGATCCAGAGCCTTTAGAAGAAGCTCAAAATACAGCAAAGGAAATCATAAAAAGAGATTTACCATTATTTGGAATTTGTTTAGGACATCAAGTAATTGCGTTAGCAAACGGAATTTCTACTTACAAAATGCATAATGGTCACAGAGGTATTAATCATCCTGTAAAAAACTTACTGACAGGAAAAGGAGAGATCACATCACAAAACCATGGTTTTGCTATCAATCGTGAAGAAGCGGAAGCACATCCTGATGTAGAAATAACTCATGTACACTTAAATGATAATACAGTTGCAGGTATCAGAATGAAATCTAAAAATGTATTTTCTGTTCAGTATCACCCAGAAGCAAGTCCTGGACCACATGATGCCGAATACTTATTTGATGAGTTTATCGAAAACATCAAAAAAGTAAAAGCTTAAAAGAATAAAAAATAGAGATTCCCGTGGACTAAAATTCACGGGAATCTATAATTAAAATAAATCACAGGTCACTCTTAGCTTTGTTCAAGAGTAAAAAATAAACACTATGAGTATTATAATCAACATTCACGCACGTCAAATTTTTGATTCAAGAGGAAACCCAACAGTAGAAGTAGATGTAACTACTGAAAACGGAATTGTAGGTAGAGCAGCAGTACCATCAGGAGCTTCTACAGGAGAACACGAAGCTGTTGAGTTACGCGATGGAGGAAATGATTATATGGGTAAAGGCGTGTTAAAAGCAGTTAAAAATGTAAACACATCCATAGCCCAAGAATTATTAGGAGTATCAGTTTTTGAACAAAACATGATTGATCAACTAATGATTGATTTAGATGGAACGCCAAACAAATCAAACTTAGGAGCCAATGCTATTTTGGGAGTTTCTTTAGCAGCAGCGAAAGCAGCAGCAAATGAGTTAGGTTTACCGTTATATCGTTATGTAGGTGGGGTATCAGCAAACACGTTACCAGTACCAATGATGAATATCATAAATGGAGGTTCACATTCAGATGCACCAATAGCATTTCAAGAGTTTATGGTTATGCCTATTAAAGCTCAAAACTTTACAGAAGCGATGCAAGTAGGTTCTGAAATCTTTCATAATTTAAAGAAAGTATTACACGACCGTAATTTATCAACGGCTGTAGGTGATGAAGGAGGTTTTGCCCCAACATTAGAAGGAACAGAAGATGCTATCGAAACAATTGCTTTAGCAACTAAAAATGCTGGATATAAATTAGGAGAAGAAGTAATGATTGCGCTAGATTGTGCTTCAGCTGAATTTTATGTAGATGGAAAATATGATTATACTAAGTTTGAAGGAGCAAAAGGTAAAGTTCGTACTAGCCAAGAGCAAGCAGATTACTTAGCTGAGTTATGCGAAAAATACCCTATCATTTCTATCGAAGACGGAATGGACGAAAATGATTGGGATGGATGGAAATACTTAACTGAAAAAGTAGGAGATAAAGTTCAATTAGTAGGTGACGATTTATTTGTAACAAATGTAGAGCGTTTATCGAAAGGTATTGAAAACGGTATTGCCAATTCAATTTTAATAAAGGTAAACCAAATTGGTACGCTAACAGAAACAATTTCAGCTGTTAATATGGCACATAATGCAGGGTATACTTCTGTAATGAGTCACCGTTCAGGAGAAACCGAAGATAATACAATTGCAGATTTAGCTGTAGCATTAAACACAGGCCAAATCAAAACAGGTTCGGCTTCTCGTTCAGATCGTATGGCTAAATACAATCAATTATTACGTATTGAAGAAGAGTTAGCTGATGTAGCTTATTATCCGCAAGAAAAAGCGTTTAAAATAAAATAATTTATTTTAATGTAGTCTTTAAAGCTCGTACATATATATGTGCGAGCTTTTTTAGTTATTACTATTTTTTTTAAAAGTAGGGTAATGTCTTTTTATTCTGTTATTTAATTATAAAAATTAACTATGAAAAGAACAATGCTATTTATCAGTAGCTTAATAACTTTGACATTATTTTCTCAAGAAAAACAAACTGAAAATATTTGGAGAATTAATTTTTTAAATCCAGGAGTAGAATACGAAATGTCAACAGGAAATGCATCTACTCTGTCTATAGGAACAGGTATTGGGTATAGTATTAGTTACCCTCACACTGATTTAACAGTGAGCTCAGGTTTTATAACGTCATTTAACCCTTTTTTAGATGTACAACACAAGTGGTTTTATAATTTTGATAAGCGTAAAACCAAAGGGTTGAATACTACCAATAATTCAGGGAATTTTGTGTCTGCACGATTTTTAACAAGAGGAGAATCATTGTTTGGAAATTCCAACGGTACCGATGGTTTAGATTTTGCTGTAGGACCAACCTGGGGAATTCAACGTAAATATGGTAAAAATTTCCATTTATTATTTGATATGGGACCTATTTATTATTTTGATGTTAATGGTAACGGTTATTATTTTCCATTAATGGTACAATTGAATTTAGGGTTTGATTTATAGAAATATGGGATATTTATACATATTACTTGTTGCTATTGTAATTACATCTTGCAATTCGGTAAAATATACTCATTCTGGAGATGTAAATTCACGATTAGATTTCAGAAAAGGAAAGTGGTTGTTAAATGATGTTACCTCTTTTAAAAACACTAGAAAAGATGGTTTAACTGAAATGGCAAATGAACGATTTTCTGAGCTTATAGGTAATAGACTTTTGGTAGTTAGCAACATGAAAGGAATATTAATTCCCAGTAATATCTCAGCTAGTCTTGATAAATCTATTTTTAAAGATATAAAAAACGGCACAGGTTATGATTACTTTATTGATATTAGAACTAAAAATATAGCCAATGAAGTTGATATTTTAGGAGCAGGCAGTTCTCAAACTGATCCTTCAAAAAACATTGGTGAGGTAACACTTAGTATCTACGATTTAAACATGTTTAAAATATTATACAGTCAAACAGTAGTTGGTAAATTAGTTGTTTCTGAAAGAGATAATGATTATGCACTTTCTAAAAATTCAAACCTGATTATTCATAGTGCTTTGAAAAGAATTATGAAGAAGATCAAGAAAAATCAAATTAAGGCTAAGTAGTATACAATAAACAAAGGCTGTCTTAACATATAAGACAGCCTTTGAAATCAAATTCAATTCGTTTATTTTAGTTGATTATATTTTAATTTAAGTTTAAGAATTCTTCTTCAGAAATTTCTCCTGAAGCAATTTTCTGTAACTCTTCTAGGTGAGCAACAATATTCTCATGTTGACTTTGTTCTATAGAAGCTGGCTTTTTTAATTCTAATTTTAGTCTACCACCTACAACATAATAGTCATAGTAGTAAAAGAAATTACTATCAAAATTTCTGTTAGAGTAAGTTCCGTTATCTCCTAATAAATATCCTAATCTAAAAGCAGATCTTCTTTGAGAAGCAGTACCGTGAGAGCTTCCGTTAGGTCCAGCCAATGTTTGTGAAAAGTTATAAGCACTAGCAGCAGTATTCCAGTTACTAGTATAAGTTCTTCGGATAAAATATCCTCCAAATCCATCAGCTTCTAATTCAGTAGCGCTAACATGATTACCACTAGGTATGGTACCGTCTCTAAACTGTACTTGATGTCCCATTTCGTGTGCAGCAACGTATGCAATGGCAGCATTACCATAGTTTAAAGCACTTGCTAATAATTCTTCTCCCCAAACTATATAACCATTAGAGTAAGATAAAGCATTGAATGTTCCATCTCCACCTGCTAAATATAAAGGCACATTACCCATGCCAAAAAAACTAGCGGCACTGTTATGTTGAGTTTTTAAAAAATTGGTAGTAGACTGGTTAACTATATATTCTGCCCAGTAAGAATTTGGACCAAAACCATCAACAGTGTAGTGCTCAGCGTTGTTAATTTCTAACATACTTGGTGAGCTAATACCTGTAGGTCCATTTTCATTTGTAAGATTATTTTCTTCTTGGGTACATTGTACAGCAAGAAAGGGTATGCATAATAATGCAATAATAAATTTAAATTTTTTCATTGTGAAAGGGTTTTATGAATTGAATTTATTTTTACGAAAAATATATAATTTTCAAACATTAATAAAATAACAACAAAAATTTAACATTTTATTTTGTATTGTTGTTTTTGTGAGTTAAATATTTTAAAGAATATTAATATTTATTTCAAAAAAAACATATAACCAAAAATAAAAAATGTTTTTTTTGAAAGGAAGGAGTAAGGAAGTAACAAACTCAACAAGTTTGAAAGAATTTAAGGAAAATAAAAGAAATCAGATAAAGACAACTTACACATAAACCTTGTATTATAGATAAGCGAGGTTTTAGTTTATTTTACATAAGATAAACTGATTTTTTTATATTAAAAATCTATCTATTAGCTCTTTTAAAATAATCCAAAAAATGGTATCTTCGCAATTCACTTCAATCATAAAAAATTATAGTTAAAAAATGTCAGATATAGCAAAATTACAAATTGGCGAAAATACGTACGAGTTTCCTTTAGTAAAAGGGACAGAAAATGAAACTGCAATTGATATTAAAGCCTTAAGAGGGGTCACAGATGGAGTTATAACCATTGATCCAGGATACAAGAATACAGGCTCATGCCAAAGTGCTATAACATTTTTAAATGGTGAAGAAGGTGTTTTAAGATACCGTGGATATTCAATTGAAGAACTAGCTGAAAAAGCAGATTTCTTAGAAGTAGCTTATGCTTTAATTTTTGGAGAGTTGCCGACTAAAGAGCAATTAGATAAGTTTTATGGAGATATCTTAGATGAAGCTATTGTGGATGATGATATTAAAAAAATTATTGATGCTTTTCCTAAGAATGCGCATCCAATGGGAGTGTTATCATCATTAACATCTGCATTAACAGCTTTTAATCCATCTTCTGTAAACGTTGATTCAGATGAAGATATGTATAAAGCTATCGTGAAAATCATGGGTAAATTCCCTGTGTTAGTAGCTTGGACTTTACGTAAAAAACAAGGATTGCCACTACATTACGGATCTCGTAAATTGGGGTATGTTGAAAATATCTTAACAATGATGTTTCAAAAACCAAATGATGAGTACGAGTTAAATCCTATTATGATTAATGCATTAGATAAACTATTAATTTTACATGCTGATCATGAACAAAACTGTTCTACGTCTACAGTACGTATCGTAGGGTCATCACATGCAGGATTATTCGCATCGTTATCAGCAGGAATTTCTGCTTTATGGGGGCCATTGCATGGTGGTGCTAACCAAGCAGTATTAGAAATGCTAGAAGCGATTAAAGAAGATGGAGGAGATACTAAGAAATACATGGCGAAAGCTAAAGATAAAAATGATCCATTCCGTTTAATGGGATTCGGACATCGTGTGTATAAAAACTTCGATCCTAGAGCAAGAATCATTAAAAAAGCAGCTGATGAAGTATTGGCAGATTTAGGGGTGAATGATCCGATATTAGATATCGCTAAAGGATTAGAGCAAGAAGCATTGAACGATCCATATTTTGTAGAAAGAAAATTATATCCAAATGTAGATTTCTACTCAGGAATTATTTATAGAGCTATGGGGATTCCTGTAGAAATGTTTACAGTTATGTTTGCATTAGGACGTTTACCAGGATGGATAGCACAATGGAGAGAAATGCGTTTAAATAAAGAACCAATAGGTCGTCCACGTCAAGTTTACGTTGGAGAGAACTTAAGGGATTTCGTAGAATTAGACAAGAGATAAAATATTTAAAAAGTGTCATTTAAAATAATTAAATGACATTTTTTTTATTTAAAATAACTGATGATGAAAGAAATTAAAATTATCAAGAATAGATCAGATATTGGGGCAGGAACTCGTGGTTCTGATATGGGGGTAGATGCAATTGAAATTGCAGCTATAAATCAAAAAAGTAACTACTTTGATTCGTATGATTTTGAAGATGTAATTACAGAAAACGAATCTATTTACAATAAAGTAAATAATTCATTTGCTAAACGAATTGATAGTGTTTTTAATCAATGTAAGCGTTTAAGTAATCATGTAAAAGTAAATTTACAAGAAGGAAAGTTTCCAATTGTATTGTCAGGAGACCATTCTTCAGCGTTAGGAACCATTAGTGGAGTAAAAGCAGCTAACCCAACCAAAAGAGTTGGAGTAGTCTGGATTGATGCTCATGGAGACTTACATTCACCTTATACATCACCATCCGGGAATATTCATGGAATGCCTTTGTCAGCTGCTATTTCAGATGATAATCTAGATTGTCAAATTAATGATGTAGATAGAGAAACATCAGAGTTGTGGGAGCGAATGAAAAATATAGGAACTCCAGGGCAAAAAGTTTTACCAGAAGATATAGTATTCTTTGGGGTTCGTGACACAGAAGAACCAGAGGACAAACAAATGAAGAAGTATGGTATTAAAAACTATATGGTTGCTGAAGTTCGTTACCGCGGATTAGAAGCATGTGTTACTGAAGCTTTGGAGAAGCTTTCTAACTGTGATGTGATTTATGTATCGTTTGATGTAGATTCAATGGATTGCGATATGATTTCCTATGGAACAGGTACTCCAGTACCTAAAGGGTTTGATCAATACGAAATCATAAATATTATAAACGGATTATTGGCAAGCGAAAAAGTGGCTTGTGTAGAGTTTGTAGAAGTAAATCCTTTACTGGATTTAAAAGGAAATAAAATGGCTGAAATTGCTTTTGAGGTGCTTGAAGAAGTAACTAAAAAAGTAAAGAGTTTATAAAAATAAAAAAACATTTAAAAAAGCGAGTCTTTAAAGACCCGCTTTTTTTGTTTTTATAGGTATAGTTTAGAAAAATAAACTGTTATATTTGCTTCAGTAAACTTTAGGAGTAGCTAGTTCACTAGTTTGAGAAACATCCTTTGAACCTGATTTGGTTAACACCAGCGTAGGGAAAAGTTATAGTACTTTATGCTAGTATATGGGGTTAATTATAACCATGCTATACTTCTTCTTCTATAGTTTACTTTAAAAATGTTAACACAATGACAATAAAAGTAAACGAATCTTTAAGAAAATTTTCAAATACATTAACGTTACAAGAACTAATAAATGGGCTACGGGTTCAAACGAACGGTATTGCTGTTGCTGTTAACGAGAACGTAATAAAAAAAGAAAATTGGACTTCACATAAACTTAGAGATAATGATAATGTGTTAATTATTAAATCTACACAAGGAGGATAATTTGAATAATTAACAAACAACAGTATACAAACTAATAGCCTTAAAAAAATGAAAAAAAAGGACACAGCACCTAAAAAAAGTGGTATCACAAGACATCCATTTCCGAATTCAAAAAAAATCTACGTTCAAGGAAAATTGCATCCACAATTACAAGTAGCGATGCGTGAAATCGAATTGAGTGACACGGTGGATTCGATGACAAAAAAAAGAATACCTAATGAACCAGTAACGGTGTATGACACATCAGGGCCTTATACAGATCCTAATAAGGAAATCAATATTCATAACGGATTAGAGCGTATTCGTGAACAATGGATTTTAGAAAGAGGAGATGTAGAGGAGTTAGCAGAATTTACTTCTGAATATTGTAACGAACGATTAAATGATAAAAGCTTAGACCATTTACGATTCAATTTAAAAAGTAAACCAAAGAGGGCTAAAAAAGGACATAATGTAACACAGCTACATTATGCTAAAAAAGGAATTATTACTCCAGAAATGGAATACATTGCTATTCGTGAAAATCAGCGAATAGATGAAATGACGCGTTTGTCAGAACAACATCCAGGACAAGATTTTGGAGCGAGTATTCCAGCAAAAATTACTCCAGAGTTTGTAAGGGAAGAAGTAGCTAGAGGTCGTGCAGTAATTCCGTCTAACATAAACCACCCAGAAGCAGAACCTATGATTTTAGGGCGTAATTTCTTAGTGAAAATCAACGCTAATATTGGTAATTCTGCAACGACGTCTTCAATAGAAGAAGAGGTTGAAAAAGCAGTATGGGCATGTCGTTGGGGAGCAGATAATATAATGGATTTATCTACAGGGAAAAATATTCATGAAACCCGTGAATGGATTATCCGTAATTCACCAGTACCCGTAGGAACCGTACCTATTTACCAAGCCTTAGAAAAAGTAAACGGAGTTGCTGAAGATTTAACATGGGAAATTTTTAGAGACACTTTAATTGAGCAAGCTGAACAAGGGGTAGATTATTTTACCATTCATGCAGGAGTTCGTTTACGTTATGTGCCTATGACGGCAAAACGGATTACTGGAATTGTGTCTAGAGGAGGGTCTATTATGGCAAAGTGGTGTTTAGCACATCATAAAGAAAGTTTTTTATACACGCATTTTGAAGAAATTTGTGAAATTATGAAAGCTTACGATGTAGCTTTTTCATTGGGAGATGGTTTACGTCCTGGTTCAATTGCAGATGCAAATGACGAGGCACAGTTTGCTGAACTAGAAACCTTGGGAGAGTTAACCAAAATAGCGCGTAAACATGAAGTACAATGTTTTATTGAAGGACCAGGTCACGTGCCAATGCACATGATTAAGGCGAATATGGATAAACAATTAGAAGCTTGTGATGAAGCTCCTTTTTATACCTTAGGGCCTTTAACAACTGACATCGCTCCAGGGTACGATCATATTACTTCAGGAATTGGAGCAGCAATGATTGGGTGGTTTGGATGTGCCATGTTGTGTTATGTAACCCCTAAAGAACATTTAGGTTTACCAAATAAAGAAGATGTGCGTACTGGAGTTGTAACGTATAAATTAGCAGCACATGCTGCCGATTTAGCAAAAGGACACCCAGGAGCACAACACAGGGATGACGCTTTAAGTAAAGCACGTTTTGAATTTCGTTGGGAAGACCAATTTAATTTAGGATTAGACCCAGAATTAGCAAGAGAGTATCATGATGAAACCTTACCTGCTGAAGGGGCTAAAATTGCACATTTTTGCTCTATGTGTGGACCAAAATTCTGTTCTATGAAAATTTCTCAAGAAGTGCGTGATTTTGCAGCAGAGAATAGAGTAGAAGGAGATGAAGTCTTTGCAAAAGGAATGGAGGAAAAATCTAAAGAATTTAAAGACAAAGGTTCAGAAGTATATTTATAATAAGTGAGCAGGAGTTAGAGTTTTTTACTCTAACTCCTTTATCCTAATCCCTAATACCATGATTGTTGTAATCGCACCAGAAAAAGATGTTCCGAATGAAATTGAAATGCTGAATCAATTATTTGAAGAAGGATTGGAATATTATCATTTTAGAAAACCTGATAAGAATTACGAAGAGCATGTAGCTTATTTGAATCAGATAGATAAAAAACACCATGATAGAATAATCACGCATTATTTTCATGAATTGATTAATGAATTCAATTTAAAAGGTATTCACTTTCAAGAACAAAAAAGAAGAGATGCTTTAGAAAACGGAAGTGAATATTTTATTGGGTTGAATATGTTAGGAAAAACAATGAGTAGTTCTTTTCACGAACCAGAAGAATTAGCAAATTGCGATATTGAGTTTGATTATCACTTGTTGAGTCCAGTTTTTTCATCCATTTCAAAGAAGGGATATGAAGGAAGAGGTTTTGATGTAAATCATATAGATAAAACCATTGTTGGTATGGGAGGAATCAATACAGATACTATTAAAAAGACAATTGAGTTAGGTTTTCAAGGAATCGGTGTTTTAGGAGGTGTTTGGAATGCAGAAAATCCAGTAGAGAGTTTTAAAAATATTAAACATCATTACGAGGAGTGTACGACGAAGTAATCTTTTCATCAAAGAAAAAAAAGCATACTAAAAAACATGAAACAAAAACCTTACATACTGACTATTGCAGGTCTTGACCCGTCAAGTGGAGCAGGAATCACCTCAGACATTAAAACGTTTGAGGCGCACGGTTTATACGGACTATCGGTATGTACTGCGGTTACGGTTCAAAATGATGTTGATTTTAAGGAATGTACTTGGATTGATAGAGAAACAATTATCAATCAAATAACAATACTTTTTGAACGTTTTGATATTGCTGTAGTCAAAATAGGGATTATTAAATCTTGGGAAGTATTATTAGAGGTTGTTCAAGTGTTGAAAAGTTGTAACCCTACAATAAAAATTGTGCTAGATCCAATATTAAAAGCGAGTGCAGGATTTGATTTTCATTCCAAAGAAAACTTAAAAATATTTGAAAAGGTATTGCTGCATTGTGACTTTATAACTCCAAATTATGATGAAATAAAAGCTTTATTTCCTGAAAAAACAATCGAAGAAACCATTGAGTTTATCTCAGAAAGAACCAATATCTATTTAAAAGGAGGTCATAGAGAAGAAAAAAAAGGATGGGATGAAATATACCATAGTAAAATTGTAAAAATTAATATTCCACCTATTATAGATTCGGTTTTTGAAAAACACGGAAGCGGTTGTGTACTTTCTTCTGCGTTAGGAGCTAATTTAGCTAAAGAAATTAGCTTAGAAGATGCGTGTAAAAATGCAAAATGGTATACAGAACAATTTTTGAATTCTAATGATTCCTTATTAGGAACCCATAATTACAAATAAAATGATAAGTAAATTACACTATATAACTCAAGGAAAAACTCCTGAAGAACATTTAGAAAATATTCAAAGAGCTTGTGCTTCAGGAGCGGAATGGGTACAACTTAGGTTAAAAAATATTGACCCAAAAACGCTATTAGAAACAGCAAAAAAAGCTAGAGAAATTACAAGTCATTTTCAGACTAGGTTAATTATAAACGACTATTACAAAGTAGCCAAAGAAGTAAATGCAGATGGAGTTCATTTAGGAAAAAAGGATATATGTCCGTTAAAAGCTCGTGAGTATTTAGGCAAATGGTATTCTATTGGAGGTACAGCTAATACTTTAGAGGATTGTAAAATTCTATTAGAAAAAAAAGTAGATTATATCGGTTTAGGGCCTTTTCAATTTACAGAAACAAAAAAGAATTTGAGTCCTGTTTTGGGAATTAAAGGTTATAAAGCACTACTTGAAAAATTGCAAACCGAAACCCCTATAATAGCTGTTGGTGGAATTACCTTAGAAGATGTTTCTGATATTATAAATACCGGGGTATATGGTGTTGCAGTTTCAGGAGCCATTACTCAAAATTTTAATTTGATACCGGCTTTTCATAAAATTTTAAACGCACCGAGTACCAACGAGCAAGTGTATAAATTAGGTGATAACAAATAGTAAAAATGAATGCAAAATTAACGATAGCAGATAAAATATTCACCTCTCGATTATTCACAGGAACAGGAAAATTTAGTTCATCAGAATTAATGAGAAATGCTTTATTAGAAAGTGAAAGTGAATTAATAACGGTGGCGTTAAAAAGAGTAGATGTGCAGAATGAAGAGGATGATATTTTAACTCATTTAAATCATTCTCGAATTAATTTATTACCTAATACATCAGGAGTTAGAACAGCAAAAGAAGCAGTTTTTGCTGCTGAGTTATCTAGAGAAGCGTTAGAAACAAATTGGGTAAAATTAGAAATACATCCAGATCCAAGGTACTTATTGCCAGATCCTATAGAGACGTTAAAAGCAGCAGAAGAATTGGTGAAAAAAGGCTTTGTAGTGATGCCTTATATCCATGCTGATCCTGTATTATGTAAACGATTAGAAGAAGTAGGAACTCAATGTGTGATGCCGTTAGGAGCTCCTATTGGAAGTAACAAAGGACTAAAAACTTTAGAGTTTTTAGAAATTATTATAGAGCAATCTAATGTGCCAGTAGTAGTAGATGCAGGAATAGGCTCTCCATCGCACGCAGCACATGCGATGGAACTAGGTGCAGATGCAGTGTTGGTAAATACCGCCATAGCTGTGTCACAAAACCCAGTAGCCATGGCAAAAGCTTTTAAAATGGCTGTAGAAGCAGGAAGAATGGCATACGAAGCAAAGTTAGCTCCAGTAAGACAACAAGCCGAAGCTAGTAGCCCGTTAACGAGTTTTTTAGGTTAGAGCTTTTGGCTTTTAGCCAGTAGCTTTTTTAAATTGATACTATGTTACTAAATAAAACAAAGAGTAATACTCAAAAGCTGACAACCAATAGCCAAGAGCTAAAGACTAATAGCTTTAAAACAATATTCAATCAATACAATTGGGATAATACGTTACAAAGCATTTTTAATAAAACGACTACTGATGTTGAGCATGCTTTGTCAAAAGATAAAATTGATTTAGAAGATTTTAAAGCGTTGATATCACCAGCAGCTAAGCCTTTTTTAGAGCAAATGGCACAAAAGAGTCGAATGCTTACCAAAAAACGATTTGGAAATACGATTCAGATGTATGCACCTATGTATTTAAGTAACGAATGTCAAAATATATGTACCTATTGTGGATTCAGTTTTACAAACAAAATACCTAGACGAACGCTAACCGATGATGAGATTTTAAAAGAAGTAGCTTTTTTAAAAGGAAAAGGCTACGATCATATTTTGTTAGTTACTGGGGAAGCCAATAAAACGGTTGGTGTTGATTATATAAAAAAAGCCATTAAACTCATTCGTTCTCAGTTTTCAAACATTACTATTGAAGTACAACCTTTAGATCAAGATGAATATGAGTTGTTGATTGAAAACGGATTGTATGCCGTATTGGTATATCAAGAAACGTATCACCAAGAAGAATACAAAAAGCACCATCCAAAGGGGAAAAAATCTAATTTTGAATATCGTTTAGAAACTCCTGACAGATTAGGAAAAGCAGGAATTCATAAAATTGGTTTGGGAGCTTTATTTGGATTGGAAGACTGGCGTGCTGATAGTTTTTTTACAGCATTGCATTTAAAATATTTGCAAAAAACCTATTGGAAAACAAAGTATTCAATTTCCTTTCCAAGACTTAGACCACATTCAGGAGGTTTAGAACCCAAGGTTGAAATGACGGATGCTGATTTGGTACAATTAATATGTGCTTTTCGATTGTTAGACGAGGATGTGGAATTATCTATGTCGACTCGAGAAAGTGAAGTTTTTAGAAATAATATTGTTAATTTAGGAGCTACTTCTATCAGTGCAGAATCGAAAACAAATCCAGGGGGATATAGCGTTGAACCACAATCGTTAGAGCAGTTTGAAATTTCAGATGAACGAAGTACCGAAGAAATTGTAGAGATGCTAAAAGGTCAAGGCTTAGAAGTAGTTTGGAAAGATTGGGAGGAGTTTAGAAATTAGACCGCTACGCTGTTAGAATTAAGAATATAGATTTTATGAGTTGTTAAGGTAAATTCATCTTGTAAACAAAATTAACGTTATTCTGAACTTGTTTCAGAATCTAATACAATTATGAGCTTAAGTAAGGAAGAACAAAAACAATACAACCGTCACCTTATACTCGATAAAATAGGAGAGAAGGGACAACTCAAACTAAAACAAGCAAAGGTCTTAGTAATTGGAGCTGGTGGATTGGGATGTCCTGTACTGCAATATTTAGCAGCAGCAGGTGTGGGTACAATTGGAATTATAGACGATGATGTGGTAGATCAAAGTAATTTACAACGTCAGATTTTATATACGGTAGATGATATAGGAAAATCTAAAGCAGCAACAGCAGCAAGTCGCTTATCAAAATTGAATCCGTTTGTTCAGTTCAATGTATACAGAGAAAAACTAACCAATCAAAATGCAATTTCTTTATTTCAGCAGTACGATGTAATTGTTGATGGAAGCGATAATTTTGCGACACGCTACCTAACAAATGATGCAGCGGTACTCACTCAAAAGCCATTGGTATATGGTGCTATTTTTAAGTTTGAAGGACAGGTAAGTGTGTTTAACTACCAAGGAAGTGCTACGTACCGATGTTTGTATCCAACACCTCCCAAACCAGAAGAATCTCCGAATTGCTCAGAAATTGGTGTACTAGGTGTTTTACCAGGAATAATAGGAAGTTTACAAGCCAATGAAACTATTAAAATTATTTGTGGAATAGGAGAAGTGTTGGCCAATAAATTATTGATGTATGATACGTTAAGTATGCGTCAAATGATCTTAAAGTATGAAAAGACTGACAAAGCTGAGGTTACTGACTTAGAAAAAGATTATGAGTTTTTCTGTGGAATTAAAACAGCCACTCACGAAATAACCTTAGAAGAATTGCAAAACAATCTGTCAATCTATAATTTGTTAGATGTTCGTGAAGATTGGGAACGTGAACAACATCATATTGGTGGACAGCACATCCCGCTAGGCGAATTACAGCAACGATACCAAGAAATACAAACAGACACCCCCCTTGTGGTTTATTGTAAATCTGGAATGCGTAGTCAACGAGCGATTGATTTTCTTGAACAGGAGTTTGAAAATACTACGTTTATAAATTTAAAAAAGGGATTATCAGATAGTTGATTTAATTTTTTTTGCGCTAAAAAAGACTAGATAAGGACAGGGTAAAACTTATTACTCAAAAGATCTTTTCATTCATTTAATAAATAGTATTGTGCTTAGGACAAAAAAATAAGGAGAACCTACTAGAAGTTAATTAAAAAAATAGATAAATTTTAAGTATTCCTAACTTTATATCTAAAGGTTAATAAAGTAGCTTTTTAATAATGATTCAAATTATATATTTACTTATTATGTTGATGAAAATTAACAGTATTTTAAGTTGAGAGATATAAGTTTTATTTAAAAAAAAGATTATAAAAGAATAAAACTTTTGTAGTGATTACATTTTTCGTTTACTTTGCGGGCTGTTAAGGGGAAATAAAAGATAAAGTCTACTATATTAAAAAAATCTATGTTAAGAGGGGGTGCTACATTCTTTACTTTGTGGTTGTTTGCTATTCAGTTAACCACAGCTTCAGTAAATAACAAAAGTTTTGTTAAAGAAATAATAAAAGATAGCTTAAGTGTTAAAGCTATAAACTCTTTTATAGAATCTTCAGAAGAAGAATCATATGAAATTGAGACTTTGCAAAAAGCAAAAGAATTTTCTTGGACTAATATAAAAAAATGGTATCCAACTTCTTCACTTGTAACTAATGATAGGGATAAGGCTCTAGCATCATTTAAACAAATTGAAAAACATAAGTCTTGGGTAGACAATTTTTCAAATGAAGATATAAAAGAACTTCCGGTTGGTGTTAAGCATACTAGAGAGAATATTCAATATGCCATAGGAATAACAAAAGCTAACATATATAAAGATTATACAGAACTAACGGTTTTCGCTAGAGTTCGTTTACCACAAACTAATGAAAACGGTTATCCTATAGAATTGTTTTTTGGAGCTGATAATGTAAAGTTATCCCACGATGGAGGTATTGTTGGAGATGTTAACTTAGTATTGTTAGGAGATATGCATATACCTTTTAATGGAGGTAAATGGATGTTAACTTTAAAAGGAGGTTTTGATTATAGGACTGGTGTTACCCAAAACAAAACATATGTAACCATTAATTGTGATGGTGTTAAAGAACTGGGGATAGAAGGAGAGGTTGAGTTTTCAAGAGAATTGATATTACCTTTAGAAGAAAATGGAGAGGTAAATGAAGGAAAAACAAAAGTACCTTATAAAATTGAAACAGAAAACGGAACACAAACTCTTCAGGTACCTTATCGTGTAAAAGGGGCTTTTAAAGCGATTGCTTCAGATTGGAATGACTTATTGGTTGGGATAAGCTTACAACCGTTTGTGTTAGCAAAAAAAAGAAATAAAAAAGACTATGATGGAAATTTTCAATTTTATTTGAATGAAGCTGTCTTAGATTTTAGTGATTTACGAAACTCTCCTAACGTTAAATTTCCCGAACATTATTATAAAAACGGATTATTACTACCAAATCAAAATATTTGGAGAGGAGTTTATGTAAACACTTTAGATGTAAAACTACCTAAAGAGTTTAAAACTTCAGAAACTATATCACAAGGAGATAAGAGAATAGCTTTTGGAGCACATAATTTATTAATTGATGGTCATGGAGTTTCTGGCTCTTTTTATGCAGAAAACATTTTTCCCTTAAATAAAGGAAGAACAAATAAAGAAAAAGCTTGGGCATATTCTTTAGATAAAATAGAAGTGTCATTAGCTGCAAATAAATTAGTAGGGGCATCTTTTGATGGCCGTATTCGATTACCTGTTTCAAAATCAAAAGGAAAAAATAAAATACTTGGGTTGAAATATACAGGAATTATTTCAGAAGAAGAATACTTGTTGAATGTACGTAACGACTCTATTATTGATTTTAATATATGGAAAGCTAAAGGAGAATTATTACCCAATAGTGCTATAGAATTAAAAATACAAGATGGAGAGTTTAAGCCAAAAGCAATACTTCATGGTCGTTTAGCTATTAGTGCTAATCAAGTAAAAAGTTTAGAGAAAGAAGGAGATTCGTTAGCTGATAGTTCAGGTAAAAAGAAATTAGTTGAGTTTAAAGGAATAGTTTTTCAAAACTTAGTATTGCAGACTGAAAGCCCAGTTTTTTCAGTTGATTATATGGGATACCGAGATAAGGTAACTTTAGCAGGATTTCCAGTTTCTATAGAAAATATAGGGATTACAGCAAATAAAACGAATGCTAATTTATATTTTGACCTAGGGATTAACCTAATGGGGGAAAATAATGGCTTTGCAGCAAAAACTAGCTTAGGTATTATAGGAGTTTATGAGGAAGAAAACTACAGGCAAAAATGGAGGTTTAAGGAAATTGAGCTTAATGCCATAGCCTTAAAAGCTGACTTAGGAGGTTTCTCTATAGAAGGAAACTTAACATTAATGAATGATGATCCAGAGTATGGAGATGGGTTTTCAGCAAAACTAACAGCAGATTTTAAAAGTCTAGGTTTAAAAGCTTCTGCCAAAGGAGTTTTTGGTAAAACAACCTTTAGGTATTGGCAGTTTGAAGCAATGGTAGAAGGACTCTCAATAGGGACTGGAGTGTTTAATTTGAGTGGTTTTGCAGGTGGAGCATCATATAGAATGAAGCGAACCGATTTTTCATCAAGTTTTTCTCCTACAGGAATAGGGTATACGCCAGATGCTAAATTAGGTTTAGGCTTAAAAGCTATGGTAATGTTTAATGCAATTAAAGAGGACGTTTTTGAGGGACGAGCTGGATTTGAGATAGCCTTTAATAATACAGGAGGACTAGACTTTTTAGGATTTTACGGGCAGGGAACTTTTATGAATGTTGAAATTCCAGGGATGAATAGTATTTCAGAACTAATGGGGAAACTTAAAGAGAACACAGTTGTACGAAAAAAGTTTTTAGGTGTTACTGAAGAGAATATAGATAATTCATGGACGGGTAGAAACCTTTTAAATAAAGCATCAAGTGATTTTCCACAAATGCCAACGGATAAAATGTCTATTAGTGCTAAAGTAGGTATTACCTATGATTTTCAAAATGACGTACTTCACGGTGAATTGGATGCTTATGTAAATGTAGCTGGTGGTTTTGTTGAAGGTAGAGGAACAGGAGGTAGAGCAGGTTGGGCGGTATTACACTTTTCACCAGAAGATTGGTATATATATGTAGGTACACCAGAAGATCGTTTAGGATTACGTATAGGTGTTGGTCCTGTAAGTGTAGAGTCAGGAGGGTATTTTATGGTAGGATCTAAATTACCAGGTTCTCCGCCACCTCCACCTATAGTTGCTGAAATTTTAGGAGTTGACGCTAAAGAACTTGATTACATGCGAGATGAAAATAGTTTAAGTAATGGGGGAGGTTTTGCTTTTGGAGCAGATATATCGATAGATACAGGAGATTTACGCTTTTTAATCTTTTATGCTCGTTTTCAAGCAGGAGCAGGTTTTGATATTATGTTAAAAGATTATAAAGAGGCTCGATGTTCTAATACAGGTGATCAGGTTGGAATTAATGGGTGGTATGCGAATGGACAAGCTTATGTGTATTTACAAGGTGAATTAGGTATTCATGTTAAATTATTTTTTATAAGTAAAAAAATCCCCATTATAAAAGCAGGGGCAGCTGTATTGTTACAAGCAAAAGCTCCAAATCCAGTATGGATGAGAGGGTATGTTGGTGGGCATTTCAGTGTACTAGGAGGTTTAGTGAAGGGAAGGTTTAGATTCAAATTAACATTAGGAGAAGAATGTGTGTTTGAAAACGCGTCACCACTTGGAGGACTGAAAATAATAACAGATGTTACACCTGATGATGGCGGTAAAGACGTTGATGTGTTTGCTATACCTCAGGCTACTTTTAGTATGAAGGTAGGTGAACCTATTATAATACCAGAAGATGAAGGAGATAAAACGTATAAAATCATTCTTGAAAAATATAGAGTACTACATAAAGGTAAAGAAATACCAGGTGTAATAGAATGGTCTAATTATAAAGATAGAGCCAATTTTATTTCTACAGATATTTTACCACCTAATGAAGAATTAACAGTTGAAGTTGAAGTAAGCTTTAAAGAAAAAGTAAAAGGAATCTTTAAAACAATAATGATTGATGGTAAAAAAGCTATTGAAATAGAAGAAAGAACTTTTGTTACAGGAGGAGCACCAACAGTAATTCCATTACATAATATTACCTATACATACCCTGTTTTGGATCAAAAGTATTTTTTAGAAAAAGAATATGATAAAGGGTATATCCAGTTAAAAAGAGGACAAGATTACTTATTTGATGATACGCAATGGAAGAGTCATATAGCATATGAAAAAGAAGGAGAGTTACCAGTAAAATATGATTTTAATTACAATACATCAGATAATGTACTTACATATGACTTACCTAATGTAGTACAATCATCTAAATATCATTTAAGTATTGTAAGTGAGCTAAAAGGTAATGTATCTAGTACCAATATTTCGTCAAAAGAAAATAATACTTCTGAAAATGAAAGCTCTTATAATAACAATGTAGAAAGTACTGAAGTAGAAGTTAGACAAAGTAAAGCAGAAAATATTTCAAAGGACGGAGAGATAGAAAGATTAGCTTACGATTTTAGTACTTCAAAATATAAAACATTTAGAGATAAAATAAATTCAATAAATACAAAGGAATATAACTGGGGAAAACTTTATTCAGATGTTATTTATTTAACGAATAGAATTGAGAATCATGAGCCGTTTGATGTTATTGAGCTGTTAGGAACAAGTTACACAAATAATGTTCCTTTAGTAACTATAGAAGCAACTTTACAAGATGATTATTTTGAAAAAGATATAAATCCGCCATTATATGCAAAATATCCATTAGGAGGTTACCGAGTAAAAAGACGTGATGAAAACGAATTAGGAGCACCTCCAAAATACGCACTTCCATTATTAAATACCTATGTAAACAATGCAGAATATGAGGTAAATAAAAACATGTTAGAAACGACATTTCCTTTCAGGTATAATTTAGGGTATGTATACAAACAAGATTGGATAGATATAGAATCACAAATAGTAAATGACTATAGTGACGGAATTATAAACGACGGAAGTTCAGTATTGAAATTCTTAGATAAGAATTATCTATTTATGAGATATGGAGATTATAAAATAAAACTGTTCTATACATTACCAAGTGGAATAAAAGGAACTAGTGCCGTATATAAATTTAAAAACCCTAATAAGTTTAGGTAAATAAGTAACTTAATTATAAACCCAAATAAATTTTAAAAATGAGAACAATTAAAAATGCAATGATTTTAACCTTAGTAGTATGTGTTAATGTACTTTTTACATCGTGTAGTGATGATGATACACCACAAGATACTTTAACAGGAAAGTGGCAGTTAGTAAGGTATGGAGCAACAGATGAAGAAAAAGATATAGAAGCCAATGAATGTGAAAAAAAATCAGTATTGCAACTAAACTCAGACGCTACTTTTAAAAGTATTTCGTATGAATTTTTTAATGAAGAATGTATTTCAAATATAGGAGATGGAACATGGGAAGACAAAGGAGATAACGTTTTGGCAATAACCAGAGACGGAGTAACAAGAAACGGAAAGTATTACTTTGTAAATGGAAATTTGAAATTGGTTGTAGTTGATGAAAATGGAGTAGAACAAGAATACTCTATTTACCAAAAAATATAATTAAAATAAGGGGTAGGCTATGTTAACTAACACCTACCCTTTTAATCAATAAAAAAAAGCTTAAAAAAGCATGAAGAGGTTATTTGCTGTATCGTATTTACTAGTTGTGAATTTCTTAGTTACCCAAGGAGTTTTTTCGCAAGTAAAAGAATCCAAAAATGAGTCTAGTGTACAAATACTTGCTAGAGTACAAAAAGATAAAATTTTATTACGTTGGGCGGCAACTACAGCAAATGCTTGGAAAAAGACAAACAAAAATGGTTTTACATTAAAAAAATATGTGCTTTCTCGTAATGGTAAGCGGTTACCTAGTTTAGAAAAAGTATGGGAAAAGAATATACAAGCAGCTCCCGTTGAAACTTGGCAAGAAATTGTAGAAAAAGACAACAATGCAGCCATTATTGCACAAGCATTATTCGGTGAAAGTTTTTTTGTAGAAGGAGGAAGTGAAGGGCAGTTGGCAGATATTTACAATTTAGTGAATGAAAATGAACAACGTTTTTCATTCTCTTTATTAGCAGCAGATATGAGTTTTGAAGCAGCTAAAAAAGCAGGTTGGGGTTTTGAAGACACGGATGTAAAACTTCATGAGAAATATGTGTACAAGATAAAACCAGCAATTATAGAAAGCGCTTCAAAAACTGTTAAAATAAAAGGAACTGCTGCCATAGCTAGTATTAAAGAGTACGAACCATTACCAGCCCCTATAGATTTTCAAGGAATTTTTGGAGATAAAAACGTAATCCTAACATGGGAGTATCAACTGTTTAAAACAATATATACCTCTTATAATTTAGAACGTTCAGAAGATGGTGTAAACTTTACACCTTTAAGCAAAGAACCTTTGGTGAACTTAAATGATAAACCAGAAGCCCCAGCTAAACGTATGTTTTATATTGATTCCTTAGCAAATAATACAAAGACGTATTATTATAGAGTTAACGGAATTTCCCCGTTCGGAGAAAAAGGATTGTATTCTAAAATAATTTCAGGACAAGGAAAGCCTATTTTGCCTTACACGCCTAGAGTTTTTGATGTACAACTTACCAAAAATACCAATGAAGCAATAATTACTTGGGAGTTTCCAAAAAAAGGAGAAACACTGTTAGAAAAATTTCAACTACTCATAGCTCCAGTTGATAAAGGCCCATATGTTGTGGCTGTAGATAACATTTCTCCGCAACAACGTAAGCTTACGTATTCCAAACTACAAGCATCAAATTATGTTAAGATTAAGGCAATAGGGAAAGATCCAAAACAAGAAAAAACATCGTTTTCAACACTGATACAACCTTTAGATAGAACCCCGCCAGCGATACCTACAGAATTAAGTGGGAAAATAGATAGTTTAGGTGTAGTTCACATAACTTGGAAACAAAATATAGAACCTGATTTCTTAGGATATAGAGTATTTAGAGGTTTTTTAAAAGATGAAGAACCTTCACAAATAACAGTATCCCCTATAAATCAAAATAGTTTTATTGATACAGTAACAGTAAAAAACTTAAATGCAGAGGTGTTTTATAGTATAGTAGCTGTTGATAAGCGTCATAATCATTCTGAAAAATCAGAAGTGCTAATGTTAGAAAAACCAGATGTAATTCCTCCTACAGCACCAGTTTTTTCAGGTTATAAAATAAAAGAAGGAAAAGTAATAATAGAATGGATACCTTCTTCAGAAGATAATGCAACACATGTTTTACTAAGAGAAAACCTTTCTGAAAAGAAGGAATTAGAAACTATATTTACTACTAATGATACAGTTCGTCAATATATTGATGCAAAATTAAAATCTAATAATAGATATCGATATCATATGAAAGCTATTGATAAAAGTGGGTTGACTTCGCTTCCCTCATCACCTTTAACTATTGAAATGGTCAACTTAACTCCAAAAGAATATATAAAGGGACTAGATTATGTGGTGAATAGAGAAACAAATCACATAGAGCTTTTTTGGAGAGCAAATAATGATGAAATAGCAGAGTATACTATTTACAAACAATTAAAAGAAAAGCAACCAAGTACTTGGCGTATTTTACCTGCTGGGATTAAAAATGTAATTGATAAAGAAGTAAGCCCTAATGAAACGTATATATATCATATACGTGCTACACTAAAAAAAGGAGGCTATGCTAAAGTAAAAACTATTGAAATAAAATTTTAAGGGATGAAAAAGTTTATATTAATTTTTTGTCTTTTTATCAAAGGCGCTTATTTATTTTCTCAAAGTTATACTGTTGAAATTAGAAATTTACAGCTTAGAGTAAAAGGAGATGAAGGTGTATGTCAATCTTGGGTTAAAATGAAAGCCTACTTCATGGATGGTAGCTCACGTGAATTTTTATATTATGATTTTGGTGGAGGAAAAGGGATTAAAACCATGCCAGATAAAACAATTCAAGTTTCAGGAATAATAAAAAGTATTTATGTACAGACGTATACCAATGAAAAGAGAGACAGGTGGCCATTGAGTGATAAATGTGGAGGAACCGAAATTTACCCAGAAGGAGATATAAATGATATTGATGCTAAATGTAAATTAGGACATTATAACCATTACGGAAGAAATGGAGGGGATTTTGAAGCAGAAAATGAGATTGATTTTGATTATGTAATTCACCCTAATATTTCAATTAATCAACCCACTAATGACTTAATAGGTTTTGAAGATAATTTTAATGTTAGTGTAACTTCTAACTCTGTTGGGTTTGATTCTTCTGTTTATAATTGGCAATATCAAGTAGTTGCTAGCGGTACTCCTAATACCGATAGTTGGCTTGATATGCCAATAAGCACAAATGTTTTTGGGGAAACATCTTTTTCTATTAAACCTTCTAGTTTCTTAGATTCAAGCGATATTGGAAAAAGAATTTATTTTAGAGTACAGAAATATGAAAAAAGGTGTTTAGTATCTATTTTTCCTTTTAGGTTTGAAGATTGTCCTCTAACTTCAGATGAAATTTTCTATAAATTAACAAAATCAGCCCCCCATTTTACAAACAAGAGAGAAAAACATTTAACTTGTTTTAAAGGTGAAGGAGGAAGTGTAACTTTTTATTTTGATAGAAACCCTAGCGTAGGTGAAAAACTTAGTATTGATATCAAAAATATAACTGAAAACTCAGTACATAATGCGGATAATGTTGAAAATGATATTATAAATAAAGAGTATATCAAAAATAATCTGCCACCAGGAAATTATATTGCAGAAGTAATAGGTTTTGGAATTCCAGCTTATGGAGGTGATGTATGGAATACCTATACTGAAGCACCAACTCATAAAATTAATTTTACTATACAAGAACCCAAACCTATTGAATTTTCAATAACACCTACCAATGTATGGTGTAAAGGAGGCAGTGATGGTACTATAATTATAAAAGCTAAAGGAGGGCAAGATAGAGCAAAATACAAATACTTACTGAGAGAAACAGGAGATACAAGTCCTGTAGTAGAAAGTGATTGGGTTGAATTTACAAATTTGGCAACATTTACAGGAACATTTCCAAATGTTACTTTTGAAGCTACAGAAGTAATTACTGGAAAACCAGCTGGAGATTATATTATTCAAATAAAAGATGCTAATAATTGTATCGCTAAAATACCTGTAAGAGATGGAGCGGGAAACATTATAGACTTAGGAGAAGAAAAAAAAGCCCCTGTAATAGTTAATGAACCCGATTCACCTGTAAAAATAAATTTTGTACATGAAGAACAACCAACAGCTTTTGGGTTTTCAGATGGAAGAATTCGTGCTGAAATTACAGGAGGAACTCCATTACCTAACGGAAAGTACAATTATACGTGGAAACACGAAAATGGTACCACATGGAATACTTTTAGCAATATAGTAAATGCAGATGGTTGGTATTTAACGTTAACAAATGCAATTGCAGGAAAATATAGACTAACTATAAGAGATGCAAATTACAATAGTGCTACAAATAAAGAAGGATGTACGATAGTTAATGCAGAATATATCTTACAGCAGCCACCAAAATTAAAGTTAAAAATAGAAGAAACTAATTCCATTTCTTGTAATAGTAGCAATACTTATGGAGATCCATCTAGTGATGGGGAACTTACAGCTATAGCTTCTGGAGGAGTTCCTTTTAGTCCACTTATACAAGGCAAGTACAAGTATAAATACACTTGGAAAAAGAAAAATACATTAGGCGTTTATCAAATCATACCTGGAGAAACAGGAAACGTACTTGAAAATAGAGGAGCAGGAGAATATGCAGTTAATATTGAAGATGCTAATGGAATTATTATAGGAAGCTATAACAATAATACATTAGTCAATCCAACAGATATAGAATACGAGCTAAAGCAACCAGAATTATTAAAAATAACATACACTAAACAAGATGTATTTTGTCATCAAGGAATAGACGGAGCCATTAATGCAACAATAACAGGAGGAACGGGGAGCTATACCATCTCTTGGAATACAGGAGAAACTACAGAAGATATATCAGAATTAGTAGCAGGAAATTATACAATTGAGGTAACCGATGAAAGAGGTTGTCAAGCTCAAGAAACAATTACTATAAAAGAACCTCAGAATCCTATTAAAATAAGCTATACTTTTTTTGAACCAACATTTGCTGGAGCTACAAACGGGTGGATTAAAGCAACAATAACAGGCGGTACTCCTCTAAACGATGGCTCTTATACTTATATATGGCAAGATGCGAATGGAAACAATTTAAATACTAAGGTAACTTCAAATTCTAATACGGGGAGTTATGAATTAACTTTAAATGGCATTGGTGAAGGAACGTATAAGTTAACAGTTCAAGATAAAAACTATCCATTGGCAGATGATAAAAAAGGATGTACTGTAATTGAAAGTGAATATTATATTGATGATCCCGAACCATTAAAAGCAAGTATTGAATTAAGAAAACCAATTTCATGTAATGCTAGTAATATTTATGGAGATCCTTTTTCGGATGGTGTTTTAGAAGTAATAGCCGAAGGAGGTATAAAACTACAACCCAATGAAAATAATGGTTTATCCTATTATTATACTTGGAAAAAAGAAACAAGTCCAGGAGTGTGGACAATATTGACTACACAAACCTCAAATATAGCAAGCGGATTAGACGCAGGAAATTATGCCGTAAATATTGAAGATGCAAATGGTATTATTTTAGGTGTATATAAAAATAATGTATTAGAAACCCCAACAGATGTAACGTATAATTTTGAAGAACCACCATTGCTGGAATTAACTTTTGAAAAGCAAGATGTGTATTGTTACGAAGGTAGTGATGGTTGGGCAAAAGCAATTATTAAAGGAGGAATACCTCCATATAACATCGAGTGGGAAAGAGGAAACAAAGTAGCACAAATAAATTCCTTAACAAAAGGAGAATATAGTGTAACGGTTACAGACACTAGAGGTTGTCAGGTAACAGGGAGTATTTTAATAAACCAACCAGAAAACCCTATAAGTATAAATTTTACAGCTTTTGCTACACCTTCTACAGGAGGAGCATCAGACGGTTGGATACAAGCCGAGATAGAAGGAGGAACCTCTTTTACAGATGGCAGTTATACTTACTATTGGCAAGATGAAAAAGGAAAAATATTGAATGGACAAACTGAAACAAGTATTGTAAACGGTAAATTTCAAATAAAAATGAATAACTTACCGAAGGGGATTTATCATTTAACGATTGAAGATGCAAATTATGTTTCAGCTGCTACAAAAGAAGGGTGTACCCATATAGAAGAAGAGTTTATTTTATACGATCCCATAGAAGCTACTATTAGTGTTGAAACATCAATTTCGTGTAATCAGAACAATAAATTTAACAATCCTTATTCCGATGGGGCTTTGAAGGCAAGTGTAACTGGAGGTTTACCTTTTAGTACAGGACAATCATACATATATTATTGGAAAAAGAAAAATAGTAGTGGAGTATATGAAGACTTGAATCAAAATAATCCAGTAGCCACTGATTTATCGACAGGAGAATATGCTTTAAATGTAGAAGATAGTAGGGGTGTTGTAATAGGTGTTTATGAAAGTTTACAGTTAATCAATCCAACAGATGTATTGTTTAATTTTGAAGAGCCAGAATTACTGACACTATCGTTATCATCAACTGAAATTTCTTGTGATACAGGAAACGATGGAACTGCAACTGTAGGAATTTCAGGAGGAATCCCACCATACAACATTCAGTGGTCTAATGGGGCAACAACAACTACTGCAGAAAATTTAATTGCAGGAAATCATTTGGTATTTGTTACTGATGCTAGAGGGTGTGAAGTAACAGGAAGTATCACGATAGGACAACCGGGAGGATTAAAAATTGAAGTGAACAAAAAGAATCCTACTTGTTATGGAGCAAATGATGGAACTATTTCTTTAGATATTTCAGGAGGAGAAGCACCATATACTTATACCTGGGAAACAGGAGAAAAGGCTACAAGTTTGTTGAATTTAGAAGAAGGTACATATAAGTTTTCATTAATAGATGCTAACGGGTGTAAAGCTTTTACAGAAGTAAAGCTAGAAAATCCTGAAAAATTAATTATAGACCTAGGAAAAGATAAAACCATATGTATAGATCAAACCTATGCTTTAGATGGAAGTATTGATGATAAAAATGCAACATATAGTTGGACATCAGATAATGGGTTTAGCTCAAATGAAGCATCAATAACAATAACAGAAGAGGGTACATATACAGTTACAGCAACATCTTCTTTAGGTTGTATAGCTAAAGATACGATAAAGATTAACCATAATAACAAAGAAATAAACGCTGAGTTTTTAGTGTCGTCTCAAGCATACATTAATGAAGAAGTAGTTATATTTCATACTAGTAACCCTACTCCTGAATCTTTTGAGTGGGCATTACCAACCGAAGCAAATGTAGTAGAAGAGAAGGAAAATACAGTAGTGCTTAGTTTTTCAAAAGCAGGAACTTATGAAGTTGGATTATTAACAAAAGTAGGTGACTGTGTACAAGAACTATACAAAAAGGTAGTAGTTGAAGAAGAGAGCGGTTTAGCTAACCCAGGAGATACAGAAACCCCATTTATTGAAGCGTTTAGTATTTCTCCAAATCCAAATAAAGGAAGTTTTAAGGTTAGTGTAGATTTAGTAGAAGCAACACCTGTTTCTCTACGTATTTTCAGTACTCAGGGGCAATTTGTAACTAAATATATTCCTAGTGAAGCAAAAGAGGAATATAGTATTCCTTTCAATATGTATTTAGCATCAGGAACGTATATCGTAGTGTTAGAAACAGCGAAGCAAACACAGGTAAAAAGAATGATTGTAGATTAAAAAGAATGAAGAAAGGTTATAACTATACATATATCTTGCTCGCAATAATTTTTGTGATAACAGCATGTTATAAAGAGACTCCTATTTTTATAAAAGCGGATTTTGAAACTTCATTTGTTAATAATGATGAGTCAGTACCTGTACAAATAAGTATTCGAAACAAAACAGAAGGAGCAGATACCTATGAGTGGGCTTTTGAAGGAGCCACAGTTACTTCTTCAACGGATAAAAACCCAGGAAGTATTGAATACACAAAAGCAGGAACTTACACAATAACCTTAAAAGCCTCTAATGTTGACGGTTTGGAAGAAACGTTAACAAAAGAGATTACTGTTGTAGAAGGAATAGATATACAGTTTTTAACAGAAATAATTAAAAGTAATTATCCTCCAGTAGAGGTAAAACTAACAAATAATACAATTGGAGAAGATTTAACGTATCAATGGACCTTTGAAGGAGGAAAACCAGCAAATTCATCTGATAAAAATCCGACTGATGTAGTATTTGAAACCCCAGGAGATCACCGTATACAAGTTGAGGTGTCAAATGGTTTTGAAACAATCACTAAAGAAGAAACCATAACAGTTTTACCAGATATTGATATAGATTTTGGATGGGAAGTTGATTTTTTTGATGATGATTATCAAGCTCCAGTAACTATTACCTTACAAAATAAAACAACCGATGCTTTAAGTTATCAATGGGCTTTTGAAGGTGGAACACCTAGTAACAGTATAGAAGAGAATCCAAAGGTTATTTTTCAAAATGTAGGAACATATACAATTAAGTTGATTGCTTCTAATGGGAAGGCAGAAAAAACAATAACAAAAACTATACAGGTTAAACCAAATACTAATTTAAGAACATTTACAGATGTTAAGTTAGGAATTAACTCTGCTCATAGTAACAATAATGTAGGAGCCTTTTTTTCAACAGAATTAAGAAAAACAGTTACTGCAAATGAAGTAACTGCAGAAAACGGATCTAAAATAGATCTCGTTTTTCTGGGACTTAGTAATGGTTTTACTTATAATAAATTTCTGTCACCAACCGAAGCAGGTTCCAATGGTTTTGTAGCAATCCCTAATGCACAACACACGAAATTAATTAATTCTCAAGAAACCTGTAGCTGTGGGGTAAGTTTTAGTGTTGCTCAATTTGATGCAATGAACAATGACACTCCTTTACAAACTATAACAATTACGGAAACTCCAAACGGATTATTACATTTTGATAGTACTATGAAACCAAGAATTGTACTGTTTCAAACTGCTGATGGAAGAAAAGGAGCTATAAAAATAAAGGAGTTTGTAGATAACGGAAGTAATTCATACATCCTTTGTGATATTAAAGTTCAAAAATTGCCTTAGAATGAATTTATCGAAATTAAAATATAGATTAAAACAAGCATTGTTTTTTTATTGCTTACTTCTAGTTGTAGGAGTATATGCGCAACGTTATCCAGTACAAGTAACGCAAACCATTATTCCACCATATTCAACAAAATTAAGTGACTATGCAACGGCAAGCGATGTTAAGTTTCGTTTAAACCTATTGTTAACCGATGTGGTAGCTAATAACAAGCAAGTACGATTAAAGCTACATATCAAAGGGAATGGTTTAAACATTCAGTCAACAGATTTTGTTGCGGGAGCTTCACAAGTGACTTTGAATGGGGGAGTACTACAGCAGTTTACAAATATCGATTTAGCTGCTTATTTTCAGCCTAATAATTTAATAGGTATTTCGCCTCAACAATATAATAAACCTTTGCCAGAAGGTATGTACTCCTTTTGTTGGGAAGTATACGATGCTTATACAAATCAACAATTAAATCACCCAACAGCTGGCTGTTCTAATGTGTATTTATTACTAAACGATCCACCGTTTTTAAATTTACCTTATAAAGGAGATCAAATTGTGGCGCAAGATCCGATGAATATTATTTTTCAATGGACGCCAAGACACACCAATGCTACCAATGTATCGTACGAATTTGAGTTGCGAGAGTTGTGGGATACGCAAATAAATCCGCAAGCAGCTTTTTTAGCATCGCCTAACTATTACTCAGAAACTACGTATACAACAACATTATTATATAATATAGGGAAACCTACCTTATTACCTAATAGAAGATATGGTTGGCGCGTAAAAGCCAAATCTACTACAGGAGTTAGTGAAAACTCAATTTTTAAAAATGATGGTTATAGCGAAATTTATTACTTTACCTATACCAATGCCTGTTATCCACCAACTTTTGTATTGTCAGAGGTAGTAGCTAAAGATCGTGTTAAACTTACTTGGCAAGGACACCCAGACCATAAAAAATACCATGTACAATATAAAAGAGCAGATATACCCGATGCTGAGTGGTTTGAAGTATATACATATAACACACAAGCGCAAATAAGTAATTTACGAGCAGGAAAAACGTATATGTTTCGAGTTGGAGGTACTTGTAATGAACTGACAGATTTTGACCAAAACTATTCGTACAGTCATATGAGTCAGTTTACCATGCCTGCAAAAGACGAAATGGGGAGTAGTTATAACTGCGGAATTATTCCAGAAATACAAATAGATAATAACGATCCGCTAAAAAATATAGGAATTAACGAAACCTTCACCGCAGGTGATTTCCCTGTAACAGTTAAACAAGTACAAGGAGGAAACGGAACCTTTACAGGAGTAGGGTACATCGTAGTTCCTTATTTAGCTGACACTAAAATAGCGGTAACCTTTGATGCTATAAGTATCAATACCGATTATCAATTGATAGAAGGTGTGGTAAAAACAACCTACGACCCAACTTGGGGAGACATGGAAGACACCAACGATTGGACTCAAGGAGGAACTGGAAACTCAGAATCAACTAAGGTAGATTTCCCAGTTTCAGATGTACAGATAGATCCGAATGGAGATATATTAGTTATAGGAGAAAACGGAGAAGTAGTAGAGCTACCGGGAGGTGAAGATATTGTAATAACAGATAGTAACGGACAAGTTTGGGCGGTTGATGAAGAAGGTAATGTAACTCCACAAGGAACACAAGCGGAAGGAGGTGCTAGCAACCCTGAAAACACCAATGGTGTTAATAACAATGGTCAAGCTACTGCCATATCAGCCAAAGGAGTAACAGTAACCTTTAAAAAGGCATCCAATAGTAAATATGGGTTTGATAGCTACGAAAGTAACTATAGTGCTACGAAAGATTTATACAAAAAATTAGGGAACAATTATTATGTTCCTTATAAAGCTGTTGCAAAAAACGATACAGAAACTATTGTAGCGAATTTAGCTATTACCGACAGTAAAATTAAACCTCAAGATATTGTTTTTAAAACAAAAGACGGAGTAGCGATTACAAAAATAGATAGCACAGCTACTTCTTATACCTTACAATTAAAAGGTGTTTTTGATGATGCCGAAATAGAAACACAAGCTTTAGTAAAACAAGGAACTAAATATGAAGTTGCGGGAGCTTTTATACAATACCAAGCAACTTCTAAAAACGTAAAAGTAGTTTTAGTCAATACAAGTAATAGTAATACAGGGAACATAAAAGAATCGTTACAAAACATATATCAACAAGCAATGGTAAACCTTACCATTACTGAAATTAACGATTTTAAAAACGATTTAGAAACCTTAACTCCAAACGGAATCATACAAAGTGGAGAGAGTGGTTTTGCAGCACAATATACCGAACAACAACGTCAAATAAATAGTAAACTAAAACAACACTCACAATACCAGCAAGATGCTTACTATTTGATTGTAACAGATAAAACACCTTCTTCTGCTAGCGAAAAAGGGTTAATGCCTTTAGGTAGGCAGTTTGGGTATGTGTATACGACCAACTGTTCAACTGCTGAATGCGTGTCACTGACTGCTGCTCACGAGTTAGGGCACGGAGCCTTCCAGTTAAAGCACCCCTTCTCTTCACAGAGTTATCAATATGCGCAAAAAGCTACCAATTGGTTACTTGATTATAAAGACGGAACAAAACTTCCTTTTGTACACTGGCAAACCATACACAACCCTAAATTACGTATAGGAGTTTTTGATAAGGATGAAGAGGGAGAATCAAATGGTGATGATAGACATGAAGATTTAATTAACTACGATGTTTTGGTTAATTGGATAAAAGATAATTATGGCAAATCATCTGTTCCATATGATGTTCAAAATTTTATAGTTCCTAGTAAACTAGAGTATTTTTGGAAACTTGATAAAGTTAAGCAGCTGGCTTATTCTGTTCCTTTTGAATATAATGGAAGAAAATTAGAATTGAAAGGGAGTTTGTCAAGGGAAAAGGGAAATGTAAACTTATCAAAAATATATATGCTTTTAGAATTAGAGATAAACAAAAAGCATAGTTATACTGATAAAATAAAATATGTAACAAATGAAAATCATAAAGAAGAAGATGCAATTCGTATAACAATAGAAGATGTTAAAGATTACGAAGAATATTCTGCTTTTACGGGAATCAGTTTCAATAAAAAGTACGTTTTAGAAAAATACAATAAGGAGTTTGAAATAGCAGGAAATGACTGTGACAAATTAGATTTTTTATATGAGCATGCTCCAAGTTTTATCATTGATAAAAGAAAAGATTTTTATTGGAAAGACTTAAAAATATTAACTTCATGCTCATTGAACGAGTGGGGTACAGATGAAGAAAAAGCTGTAATAAAGCTTGTAAATGGCATTGGTAAAAATAATGCCAAAGATTTATTAGACGGACTATTGACTAATAAGCTAGATGATAAAACATTATTTAGAATTATTTATGATAAAATAGATAATTATGGAGGAGAAGATAATTTTACTAAATATATTAAAACTTTATATAAATATTGGTTACAAACAGATTATGCTAAACAAGATGTAGAATTATATATTCCTTACAACTCAAAAAAAGTTTTAGGTTTTTATACAGATGATTTTGCAACATTTTTTCATACTAAGAATAATGAAATTCATATTACTTCGAGGTATAATAATCCAAATCGTCATTATGAGTATTTAGGACATTTTGATTTTTATAAGAAAGTTAATCTTTTAAACAGTAACCAAGAGGGAGAAAGAGTAAAGATACCAGCAGAAGAAATACCAGTATTTTATTTAAAAGCATTTAAAGATATTAATTCTACAACTAATTTAGAAACAGGATTTAGCTTAACTTTAGATGTAGTTACTACTTTTACAGGGGTTGGTAATATAGCAAAGCTGAGGCACTTAAGGCATTTAACTAAATTACAAAAAGGGTTAAAATATACTATTGCAGGAGCAGAGATAACATCAGGGGCATTAAATGCAATGCTTACAATTTCAGATTGTGAATCGGAATTTTGTGAGAAGTTAAGAGTGCACTTATTTTGGTTAGAAATGGGGTCTTTAGGACTAGATGTTTTTACCCAAAAAATGATTAAGAAAACAGCTAAGGAAGCTCTGGAAAAAGCTGATAATACAGTTGATGACTTAATTATTGATGAATTAACTAAGGTTGCTGAAGTTACGGTTGGATTGGCCAAATACCCTAAAGTAAGAAAAGCCTTAGATGAAGTTTCTGTAATCCTTAAATCTAAAGGAATAGATAGGATTCAAGTAGAAAGAGTTCTTAAACAATCCGATAATTTAAAATATCTAGAAGAGAATTCAGAACTAATTGTTGAAATCTCAAATGAAATTGGAAAAGGTCATTTTACTGATGGAGATTTGCTTAAAATATTTAGAAAGGCTGTTAATACAGATTTTGTAAGAGACTTATTACCTAATTCATTTGTTTCTGCATTAAAAAAATTCGGTAAAACAGAAGGTGAAATAGTTAGCTATTTTAAAAATTACCATAATATTCACACTAAAGGAGATTTTTTTGAAATTATTGAAGAAGTTTTACGAAACGGAAACAATTATAACTTAACTAGAGATGAAACTTATGCTATTTGGGGATATACAACAAACTTTTTTTACAGAGATTTAAATACATGGATAAGAGAAGGTATTAATAGTTCAAAAACATATGAACTAGCAAAAATCATGAAAGATGGTCTTAGAAAACTACCAAACTATGAAGGGACAGCTTTCAGAGCCTTAGAATTAAATGGAGAAATATTAAATACCTTTTTAGATTTACATAAAAAAGGGAGTAAAGTAACATATAAAGAATTTATATCAGCAGGTAGTACTAAAGGAGCCGCATTTTTTGATAAAGGAGAAAAAAATGTTAAATTAATAATGAATGTTAAAAGAGCTCCAGATATTTCTAATTATGCTGATGGCATAAGATTCAGAGGCTATGACCCTAAAGAGTTACTACTACGCAGAGGTAGTTATTTTGAAGTTCTAGAAGTTAAAAATATAGGAGGCAATAAATGGGAAATATATTTAAATCAATTGAACTGATATGTCAAATAAAAGGAATAAAGAAATTTTAAAAAAGTTAGAGTTTGAAGTAGAGCAAGCTAAAAAATCTGAGGATATATTTTGGAAAGAAACATATCCTAAAATGAATAAAAAAGATAAAATCAAGTTTTGGGCAAGTAGTTTAAATAGAAGTATGAGATTTCAAGAAGAATCTGGTTTTAGCGCATATTCTATATATAATACGAATTGGTTAAAAGATGTTTTAAAATCAGAGCCAGATTTTTTTGAGTTGCTTTCGGGTATTTTCAGTATTTGGAGTGGAACGTGGGATACTTTAAAGATTGAGAGGATTTTAAAAAATAAACATAAAAAAATGAAAGGAAACAGTATATAAGATATATAATTAAAATAACTGTTGAGTGAAAAAAAAATGAAAGATTATACAGATGATGAGTTTTCTAAATTATCACTAGAAGAAAAGACTAGATTATTTGATTTAGAGGCAGAAAAAGAATATCAAAAACAAATAAAATTAAGAGATGAAATTTACCCTAATTATTCTTTTCAAGAAAAAGTAAGTTTTTGGTCAGGACGATTACATCAACAAATGCGCTGGCAGGTAGAGAGTGGTTTAGACCCGTATTCTATTTATACTCCAGAGTGGTATCAATCGACAAAGAAATTTGAAACTAATTTTGATAAGATTATGGATGAAGTATTTTCTAAATATTGGGGTACTGGTGCAGATTGGAGTAAAGAAGAATATTTGAAAAGAATAAAAAATGAGAATAATTAGATTGTCTATATAGCAACTCTAAAAAATGTAGATCTACTTTGTAGGTTAAGGGACTGTGCAAGGGGACTGTACAGTTATATTTTATAAGTCAGAAAAAAGTAACAGTTAAAGAATACTGTAAAAGAAGAAAAAAGAGTATTGAAAAGGGGGAAACAGTACATATTAGTAAGCTTGCTATGTTTAGTAAGTAGCATAAGTTTAGCACAAAATTTAGATATAGAGTCCATTACAAAATCTACCAAGGTTAAAGTAAATGGTAATGTCAATGCCAATATGGTGTATTACAATGCAAATACCCGTAATGCACGTATTCCGTTCACGTATTTTTTACAAGGAACAGTGAATGTAAGTTGGTTGAGTTTTAACATCCCTTTTACCTATAGTTTTTCTAATCAAGGAGATAATTTTGACTATCAATTACCTTTTAAATTTAATAGGTTGAGCTTACACCCAAAATACAAATGGGTACAAGCGCATATAGGGGATGTTACGATGAATTTTTCACCTTATACCTTAAACGGACATCAATTTACAGGTGGAGGTATTGAATTAACTCCTAATAAGCCCATAAAGTTCAGTGCCATGTATGGACGTTTATTAAAAGCAACAGAAGATGATGGGAATCCGCAAACCTTGCCAGCTTTTAAACGTACAGGATATGGAGCAAGAGTAGCTTGGGAAAAACCAAATTATAAGCTAGGACTAATAGGTTTTTATGCAAAGGATGCTGAAAACTCTATTGCAGCAATACCAGAAGAAAGAAATATCAAACCTAAAGAAAATTTAGTGATAAGCCTTACAGGAGAAACTACCATCGCTAAAAAATATACCATAAGAGCAGAATACGCATCAACTGCCATTACACAAGATTTAAGAGCAGATAAAAGTAGTAATACCTCTAACAATTTAGCAGGTTTTTTATTTAATAACCGTACATCAACAGAATATTATAATGCGATTAAAGCAGATTTAGATGTAAAATTAGGACAAATGAAAGTTGGTTTGGGCTATGAACGTATTGATCCTAATTATGAAACCTTAGGAGCTTATTATTTTAATAACGACTTTGAGAACATCACACTAAATATGGCTCGATCATTATTTAAAAACAAGTTGAACTTATCATTTAATATAGGGTACCAAAGAGATAATTTAAATAATCAAAAAGCGCAGTCTACAGGGAGAAATATAGGGAGCGTTAATGCAACGTATCAAATGACAGATGCCATTACTTTATCAGGAATGTATTCTAATTTTACCACGTTTACGAACAAAAGGTTAAATCAGTTTGATGATATTAACGACAATGATTTAACTGATGAAGAACAAGAAGCATTAAATTTTAAGCAACTATCACAAAATGCCAATATAAACTTGAATTGGATGTTGGCTAAAAAGAAAAACGTTACGCAGAATGTTAATTTAAACTACTCTTTAGCATCTTCAGCAAATAAAGAAAATGGTATTATTAGAATTGGTCAAGCCAATAATTTTCACAACGGAAATGTAGTTTATACATTAGGATTTCCTGAAAAAGCGCTAACAATTTCACCTTCACTTAACTACAACTATAGCGATATTGGTAGAGATGATAGCAAAGCATACGGAGCGTCTTTAAATATGAATAAACTGTTTTTTAAAAACATATTAAATACCACTCTAGGAGCTTCATATAATAGTAATGTAAACAAAGAAATTACAAGTAATGTTTTAAATTTTAGAGCAAGTGCTTCTACAACTATTGCACAAAGCCATAATTTAAATTTAAATGCAATACAGTTATTCAGAGAATCTACACAGCAAGAAAAACTAAGTGAATTAACAGTAACTTTTGGTTATAGTTATAGCTTCGGATTGAAAAAACCGAAATTCAGATTTGAAAAAAGAGAAAGAAACAAAAAAGTAAAAGAATTTTCATTCTCGTATAAAGAGCATACTTTTAGTGGAGAACACCCTAAAATTACCTCAGAGGTTAAACAGTTATTAAATGATCCTGTTTTTGCAAGTATAAAAAGTATAGAAAAAGTAAGAAATGATTTAAGTTTATTAGAAACAGATGTTGTAAATAATGAAAATGTAAGTAATAAACATTATAAAAAAGCAGCAGTAAATTATTTAGACTACTTATATAAACATAAAGATTTTATAGACACCTATCATAGGTTAGCGTTTAAAAGTTTAAAGAAACTGTATGATCAATCAGTTTTACTAGATGAAGAAGTAAAAGCTAGTTATAATCGTTTACTACACTTGATGAAACAAGAAGCGAAAAGAGGAAACTTTATATCTAAAAGTGATAAAAAAGATTTACAGACTAGAAAAATAAAAATGGAAGGGCATCAATGGATGCAATCAGAATTGCAAAAGTTAACATATCAGGATGTTGTGACTAATAATGGAATCCTCAATGAGTTTAAAAATAATCATATATCAACTATTTTTAAAATGATAGAAGAAAAGAAAACAGAAGAAGAAATTGAAAACTTTTTAGCTTTAGAATTCGCTAAATTCTATCATAAAAAGAGTATTAAGAAATCGCAAGAGTAATTTTTTTGAGTCATAAATTTTGTAGTGAACTTCACCAATTTTAAATTTTATTAAAAGAATAGGGCAGTAAAACTGCCCATTCATATTTATATAGATACGTTTTTTAGTCGTTTTCTTCTGAGATAAGAACAACTTCTTCAGGAACAGATAAAAATAAAACACATCCATGTTGAGTTTTCACGCTATGTTTTCCGTTTGGAGGTGTATATAAATAATCTCCTTGCTCTAAGGTTTCTCCAAAAATTTCACAACTTCCATTTAAAACAAAAACTTCTTCTCCAGCTGGATGAGAATGGTAAGGATAGGAAGCCCCTTTCTCAAACTTTAATAAAATTGCTTTAGATCGTTGTGTAGCTTTGTCAAAATGTAATGATTTAACATATACACCTTGATAATGGACATCATTTTCAACAAGTGGGTTCCATGTGATTTGTTCACTTTTAGCGATATAATTTTTAATACTCATAATAGGTTAAGTTTTACGATTACTTATAAAATTTTGTTATCGCAAAGTTGAGACTTAACCAGAGTTCTTAAAATGGAAAATACTGAGTTTTTGATGTAAAATTTAATGTCTTAGCCTATTTTGGAATTCAGATGGTGATATACCTACATGGTTTTTAAAGAATTTTGAAAAATAATAAGGGTCTTTAAAACCTAGTTTAAAGGCTACTTCTTTTATACTCTTATTTTCATAATGAAGAATTCGTTGTGCTTCAGAAATGACTAGGCCATATATAACATTTTGAGCTGTTTTACCTACATGTTTTTTGGCAAGTTCATTTAGTTTTAACTCAGAAGTTTTAAGGTGTTCAGCTATACTTTTTAAGGGATAATTATGTTCAAAATTATTTCGTACAAACTCCAAAAAACCTAAAAATAAAGCCTCTGGTTTCCATACTTCACCACCATTAGAAATTTTAGAACGATTGGTTTCAAAGAGTAATAATTCAATTCGAGAGTGAATAGATTCTAAATATTGAAAAGGCTTTTTTACAAGCTCATCTTCAATTTTATGTAACTCACGTTCTATATCTTTTGGATTATTTATTGTGATAATTTCGTTGTAATCGAAATGGCAAAATAAACTATTCTGAAAAATTAGCTCAATATCTTTCTTTGTTTTACATATATAATCTAATGTAAAATCAAGAACATAACCTTTAGTATTTTTTACATCTTTAAAACAATGATATTGCCCAGATGTGATAGTAAGTGCTTGGTTTTCGGTTAATTCTAGAAGTTTCTGATCAACAAGAATACTCATCTGTCCTTTACTGCACCAAACAAAGAGGTATTTCTTTATTCTCTGTGGTTCATGATTGGAAATGTTTTCAATTTTTTGAATGTTAATCATTGGCGGTAGATAATAAAACGTAAAAAAAATATAATCTAAATAAGCTTCTACGCAATCTTCGTCCCGTTTTTAACAGTGCGTTCAGCGGTTAATAAAGTTACCTCTTTATCATTACCTAAACCACCTAGAACTAAGCATTCACTCATCATGTTTGCAATTTGTTTTTTAGGAAAGTTAACTACAGCAACTACTTGTTTTCCTATTAAATCTTCTGGTTGATAGAGTTCAGTAATTTGTGCTGAGGTTTTTTTAATTCCGTGGTCACCAAAATCAACTTGCATTTTATAGGCAGGATTTTTCACTTCTTTAAATATTTCAGCAGAAATGATAGTACCAATACGCATTTCTACTTTTGTAAAATCTGTCCAAGTTAAATTGTTATTATTCTCCATAGCTTAATTATTTTCTAGCAATCGTTTTGCAGCAGTAAATGGCGTGGTTTTTCCTTTTTCTAGTTTAGTAATTTCCTGCTGTAAGCGATCTTTAATTTTGGGGTTATTATAAAAGTTACTTTTTAGTTGTTGATTAATGGTTTCTAACAACCAATAATTATTTTGTTCGTTTCTTTTTTGTTGAAAATATCCTGATTTTTTTACCAAACTCATGTATTCATCAATCATTTCGTGAATAGCATCAACTCCTTGATGATGGAGTGCACTGGCTAATAAAACTTTAGGTTGCCAGCCACTTTCTTTAGCAGGATACAAGTGTAAGGCTCTGTTAAATTCTACTTTCGCAAGTTTAGCATTTTTCTCGTTACCGCTGTCTGCTTTGTTAATCACAATAGCATCTGCCATTTCAATAATTCCACGTTTGATTCCTTGTAATTCATCACCTGCACCAGCTAGTTTTAGTAATAAGAAGAAGTCGGTCATTGAATGTACCGCAGTTTCCGATTGTCCAACACCCACGGTTTCAATAATAATAGTATCAAAATCAGCAGCTTCACATAAAATAATACTTTCACGTGTTTTTTGAGCAACACCACCCAACGAAGTTCCAGAAGGAGAAGGACGGATAAAGGCATTTTTATCAGTCACCAACTCTTCCATACGAGTTTTATCGCCTAGAATACTTCCTTTGTTTACAGAGCTACTTGGGTCCACTGCCAAAACAGCTACTTTTTTACCCAATGAAGTTAAATGCTTACCAAAAGCTTCAATAAAGGTGCTTTTTCCTACGCCAGGAACACCTGTAATTCCAATTCTTACCGATTTATTAGCGTGTGGTAAACAAGCTTCTAAAATTTCATTAGCTTGTTGTTGGTGTTTTGGGTTGGTACTTTCTACCAAAGTAATAGCTCTACTTAAAAAAGGAATACTTCCTGCTACTATTTGAGTAACAAAATCTTGGGTAGATGTAGTTTTTCTTCTATTACGTTTTATTTTTTCTGCAGATGATTTACTGGTGGTTTCAGGTTGAGAAACTCCGTCTTTTTCAGAGAGTGCAGATGTGGCTTTGTCGGTCATTATGTAGGTAAAACAAAATAATAACGTAAATTTAGAAATAAAAATGCAGGAAAATGCAACGCGACGGAAAAAGTCTCGTATTTAGGGTAAGAAATCAAGAATGAAATCAACTAAACAGTTACATCAATCGGTAATAGATGCCTGTAAAAGCAATGATGCAAAAGCACAAATGCAATTGTATGATTTGTATTGTGATGCTATGCATACAGTAGCGTTACGCTACGTAAAAGATTCATTTACTGCGGAAGATGTAATGCAAGAAGCATTCATAAAAGCATTTAAAAATATTGATTCATATAAAGAAGGAGTAGCGTTTGGTGCTTGGTTAAAAAGAATCGTAATCAATCAAAGTATTGATTATTTAAAGAAGAAAAAACTAGAACTGGTTTCGATCAATGAAGAAATCACCACAGTAGCAGATGATGATAATTGGAATGTAGCATCTACTATATCGTATCAAGATATAGTAAATAGCATTCAGCAATTAAAAGAAAAGTATAGAGTTGTGTTAACCCTGTTTTTGTTAGAAGGGTATGACCACGGAGAAATCTCACAAATACTAGGAATTTCTGAAGTGAGTTCAAGAACACATTTATTAAGAGGAAAAAGACAAGTGCAAGAACAATTAAAAGCAGTACATCATGTCTAAAGATATTAGAGAAATATTAAAAAGAGATGTTGAAAACACAACAGAGTTATCAACAAATCACAGACAACGTTTTCAACAAAAGTTGCTAGATGAATTGCACGAAAAGCCATCAACAAGAAAATCATATCAATGGCTGTATATAGCAGCATCAATAGTGTTGTTGGTGAGTTTGGGAATAAAGTTTTATCCAACTAATAATAATATAGGAACTGATATAAAAGAAGTACCTAAAGAGTTGAAAAATCAAATTAGTTTAGGAGCCATTTCACCTGAGTTAAAAACGGTGGAAGACTACTATGTAAATACTATTAATTACGAGTTAAGTCAATTAGAATTAACAGAAGATAATAAAGAACTTTTTGACGGTTACTTGACCAAGATAGGGGAATTAACCAAAGAATATAAATCGTTAACCGAAGAGCTCAATACAAAAGGAATTAACGACAATACTATCAATGCATTGATTGGAAACCTGCAACTGCGTTTACAGCTGTTAAAACGTATGCAAAAACAATTACAAGAATTTAAAAATCCAACTCAAAATGACATTCAAACAATTTAAAATCAGTGTTTTTTTACTGTTAGTGACAGGTGTTGTATCTGCACAGAAATACAACAAGAAGTTCAGTGAAAATTTTAAGACAAATAAAGACGTAGTAGTTAAGATCAATGCATCTAATGCGGATGTTGATGTGACTACATGGAACAGAAATGAAGTTTCGGTAGAGGCAGTTGTCGAAGTGGAAGGGCTTAACAAAAAAGAAGCTCAAAAGTATTTAGACAATTGGAAGTTTGAAGCTTTAGGAAATAAAAGTAAGGTACAAATTAATGCCAATAGAAATAGCTTTAGAATAGGAGGAGACAATATTGTGTTTTTTAACTCGTCAGATAATAATCATCCAAAGGTGTTTCAATTTGATGGTGATGATGAAGTTGTAGTAATTCCAGAAGTAAGAATTCCGGAGATGCCTGAAATACCTGAACTTCCAGAAATAAAAATTCCGGAAATTAATTTTGAAGATTTATTTCAAGATGTAGATTTTGATGTAGAAAAAATGTTTGAAAGCGAAGAGCTTGTTAGGTTTAAATGGAAAGATGGTAAGCATAATGTAAATATTACATCAAAAGAAGAATGGGAGGAGTTTAAAAATACGGAGGCATATAAAGAATACCTTAAGAAGAATAAGAATTCTAAGACAAAGATGTTTTTCTCAAAAAAACATCAAGTTCTTAATGAGAAAAAATTAAAAGAAGAACTTAAAAGAGTTAAAAGTGAACTTAAAAAAGTTGATAGAGAAAAAATTAGAAAACAATTAGCAAAAGCAAGAGAAGAAATGCATAAGGTAAGAGAGGAAATGAAAAAAACTCATATGAATTATTCTTTCTCTTCTGATAGTAATAACCTTATGATTAATGGAAAAAAAGTGAAAATTACCAAGAAGATTACGATAAAAGTTCCAAAATCAGCAACGTTTGACTTAAACACCCGTCATTGTAAAGTAAAACTACCAAAAACAAAAGCTTCAGGAAAAGTTAGTTACGGAACTTTTAAAGCAGATGCACTTGACGGAGGAAAGTTAAATATTTCATATTCGCCAGTAAACATAAGCTCATTAAACGCTTGTACCTTGTTCTTAAATAATGTAACCGATGCTCAATTAGCATCGGTTACCAACACAACAGTAAATTCGAACTCTTCAGGCTTGGTGGTAAGTAATGTATATAGTAATGTTGAAGTAAACAATAAGTTTGGAAACTTAACCATTACTAAAGTACACCCAAGTCATAATAATTTAAAAGTATTTTTAAGTTATTCAGATGCTGGAGTTGATTTAACAGGTGTAAATAAGAAGTTTGATATTCAAAGCGATAAGGTTAAGGAATTAAAAGATGGAAGTATAGAGTATAACGGAGAGTTCATTTTAATTTCTAACGATAAAGAAATTGAAATAGACGGTAAATACAGTCAATTAAAAATTAAAAATTAATAAGAAATACAAACAAAATTACTTTCTATTTCTATAAAATTGCTACCAAATTCTTTTTCTATATTCTTTATAAAGTGCCTATATTAGCGATTGCAAATAGTCACTTTTACTATGGAATTATACAAAGAAAATCAACTAAAAATATATAACTCTTTAACCAAATCAAAAGAGCTTTTTAAACCAGTAATTGAAGGACGCATAGGTATGTACGTATGTGGTCCTACAGTATATAGCAATGCCCATTTAGGAAACGTAAGAACTTTTATGTTTTTTGATGTGGTGTATCGTTATTTATTACACTTAGGGTATAAAGTGCGTTATGTACGTAATATTACAGATGCTGGTCACTTAGAAAACGATGCTGATGAAGGTGAAGACAGAATTGCAAAAAAAGCACGACTAGAGGAAATTGAACCGATGGAAGTAGTGCAACGTTATACAGTTGATTTCCACAATGTATTAAATAATTACAACTTTTTACCACCAAGTATAGAACCTACTGCAACGGGTCATATTGTAGAGCAGATTGAAATGATTAAAGAAATCATGGATAAAGGTTTTGCTTACGAAGTAAACGGTTCTGTATATTTTGATGTATTAAAATATAACGAAACTGGTAACTACGGAATACTTTCTGGAAGAAAAATAGAAGATGCTATTCATAATACTAGAGCGTTAGACGGACAATCAGATAAGAGAAACCCACAAGATTTTGCACTTTGGAAAAAAGCTGATGAGCGTCATATTATGCGTTGGCCTTCACCTTGGAGTGATGGGTTTCCTGGGTGGCATTTAGAATGTTCAGTAATGAGTACAAAGTACTTAGGTGAACAATTTGATATTCACGGTGGAGGAATGGATTTAAAATTCCCGCATCATGAGTGTGAAATTGCGCAATCGCAAACATGTAGTGGTGTAAAGCCAGTAAACTACTGGATGCATACTAATATGCTATTGTTGAACAGTCAAAAAATGGCAAAATCAACAGGAAATTTTATTTTACCAAACGAAATTTTAACTGGTGAAAACGATGTTTTAGGAAAAGCATTTTCGGCAAGTGTAGTTCGTTTTTTCAATATGCAAGCCAACTACAGAAGCATTTTAGACTTTTCTGGTGAAGCTTTAGAAGCTGCTGAAAAAGGACATGCGAAGTTAATGGAAGCTGTAGATTTCTTAGATAAAATAGAAGCAGGGACTTCTTCTTCATTTGATGTTCAAAAATGGAAACAAGATTGTTACGATGCAATGAATGATGATTTTAATACGCCAATTTTAATATCACATTTATTTGAGGCTGTAAAAGTTATCAATCAACTCAAAGAAGAAAAAACAAGTTTAACTGCCGACGATTTAGTGGTATTTAAAAATACAATCAACGCTTTTGTTTTTGATGTATTAGGGTTAATGAACGAAACTTCTGAAGGAAACAGTTCTGATAAATTAAGCGGAGTAGTTGATATGTTGATTAGCATGCGTAAAGAAGCACGTGAAAATAAAGACTGGGCGTTATCTGATGAAATTCGTGATAGATTATTGGAGCTAGGTATTCAATTAAAAGACGGTAGAGAAGGAACAACGTTTACAGTTAATTAATTGAAAAAAATCCTAACATATCCGTTTATATTGTTAGTTCGGTTTTATCAAACCGCTATTTCACCATATACGCCAGCCACGTGTAGATATTCACCAACTTGTTCAAGTTATACGATAGAAGCGTTGCAAAAACACGGATTGTTTTATGGTGGATGGTTGGCATTGAAAAGAATTTTCAGTTGCCACCCATGGGGAGGAAGTGGTTATGATCCTGTTCCAGAAAAAAAAGAAAAATAACAGTCATTTTATACTGTTGAGTAATTTTAAAAATAAAAAGAGCTCGATAGCGTTTTGAATTGACATAAAAACTAAATAAAGTAGATGAATTTTTTATCCATAGTATGGGATTGGAACCCAGAAATAATAAATTTAGGAGGTTTTGGTATTCGTTGGTATAGCTTAATGTTTGTAGCAGCGTTTATTTTAGGACTTCAATTAATGAAAAAGATTTACACCAACGATAATATTCCTGTTGAAAAACTAGATCCGTTATTTATGTACGTATTCGTTTCTATGTTGGTAGGAATGCGTTTAGGAGATGTTTTCTTTTACAGTTGGGATTATTACCAAAACCATTTATTGGAAATCATATTACCGTTTAAAAAACAAGAAGGAGCATCGGCTTTATTCGGGTTGTTAGATGGATGGAAGTTCACAGGATTTACAGGATTTGCAAGTCATGGAGCGGCGATTGCAATTCCAATCGCTATGTATTTCTACGCTAAAAAACACTTAAATAAACCATGGTTATTTATCTTAGATAGATTAGGGATTATGGTAGCCTTAGCAGGATTTTTCATTCGTTTCGGAAACTTTTTTAACTCAGAAATATACGGAAAGCCAACAGGAAGTAGCTTTGGAGTAATTTTTAAAAGAGCAGGAGAAACCGTACCACGTCATCCAACTCAGTTATATGAAGCGTTAAGTTATTTAGTTTTATTTTTTGCATTATGGCATTTCTATTGGAAAACAGACAAGAAAAACCAAACAGGTTTCTTATTTGGGCTGTTTATGGTAGTGCTATGGTCATTACGTTTTGTAATAGAATTCTTAAAAGAAGCACAAGTAGATGGGCGAGAAGACTGGGTGTTTAATACGCTAAATACGGGACAAGTATTAAGTATTCCGTTAGTGTTAATAGGTTTTTGGTTAATGTTTAGAAAACCCAAAGCAACCGCATAAAAACAATAAAAAACTCCAAGTATTCACTTGGAGTTTTTTTTACTCAACAGTAGGGGCTTTATTCTTTAGAAAACTTATCAGCCAACAAATCCCACAGCTGAGAATAACCATTATCATAGCCCAGAGCCCAAATGCCTACACCGCCTATCTTATTGTGTTTTATCCAGTCATATTTCATTGAAAGCGATTGTACATCTTCAAAAAACAACTGTCTATACTCTTGGTTACTATCTTTAATAATTATATAGCTAGAAGCACTTTTAGGATCAAATTTAATAGGGATTTGTAAAGAATCAATGTAAATATCTCGTATGGTATTGTAACGAGGATGCGATTTGAATTTGGTTACTTTAGCACCCATCTTAGAATTTTTTGTATACCATTCAGCACCGTAATAGGGGAGTCCCGCAATTAGTTTATTTAAAGGGACACCTTTATCTTTATAATAATTGACAGAAGCTTCTAAACCATTTCCAAATTTTTTACTGTACTTAAAAGGAGTTACAGGTCCAGTAGTTTTGCTAAAGCTTCCGTAGTAATCGTAACCCATTAGCGTGTAAAAGTCAATATGTGGATTGATAGCAGGAATATCAAAAACATCGTTCCAATCAATAGCATACAAACACAAAGAAACCATATAATTAGGGTTCTTCTCTTTTAGCTTTATTGAAACCTGAATGATAAATTGTGTAAAACGATTTCTATCTTCTTTAGCAACACCTTCAAAATCTATATTAATGCCATTAGCATTTCTTAAAGCAAGTAATTCGGCTAAGTTCTCTACAAGTTTTGCTTGAGCTTTTGAGTTATTCAAAAATATAGTGTTGTTTTCGCTTCCAAAGTTGGTAACAGACAAAAATACTTTACAACCTTTTACCTTAGCACTGTCAATTAACGAAGTAGTTTTCCATTGATGTATACTTTTGTAATTACCTGTTTTGGGGTCAACAGTGTATGAAAAGTATGAAACTCCCCAAAGCATGGAAAAATTATAATTTTTATAGGAAGAACCATTGGAATACACATGCCATCCAAATGTGCGATATTTTGGATGCACGGTTCCTTTTTTATGGGCTATGGGTTTGTGAGAAATGTTATTTAAGCTATCCCATTGACGTTCGGTAGAAAAATTGAGGTTACTATATTTTTGCTCATGCAAATGACGTTGGCTTATGAATTCACTGCTGTCAGAAATTCTAGCTGTTTTTTCGTGTTTGAATGATGGTTGATTATTGTTATCATGTGTAACCTTCTTTTTCTTATTTGAACAAGAGGTAATTAAAATGATTAAAAACAAGAGGACAATTAGTAACCTAATTTGCTTATTTTGGGGGTGCTTCATTTAATAAAAAGATAGATTAGTAAAATTCATAGCTTATCACAAACTTTAAGAATTACTAAAATACAATAAGTTTTCTAAGTAATTCTTTGTTTAAAAGTAGCTATTTAGAAATAAAAAAACTCCAAGCTTTTGCTTGGAGTTTTTATTTTATTAAGATAGGAAGTTTTTAACCTCTTATTTTTGTTAATTCTTGCTTTTTAGCATCAATTTCATTTTGAATTTTTAATAGGCGGTTTTCAATTTTACCGATAATTGCCTCTTTTCTTTCAATACTTTCTTTAGAAGTAGAAGCATCTTTTTTAGCCTCTTCTAACTTAGATTTCATTTTTTCTAATCCTTCTTTTCCGCTAATTAAGATCTCTTCGTTAATGCTAATATCATCTTCAAGGTCACTTATTAAAGTATTCTTCTCTTTGCTAATGTTTTTCTCTTTAACTTTAATTTGATTACTTAATTGCTTCAATTTTTCTTCTTCTAAACGTAAAGTCTCTTGTTCTTTTAAATAAGCAAGCTCTCTAGCTTTTCTTTCATCATCTAATTTTTTACGAGCCTCTTCAAGTTTTTGTTTTTGTAAAAGAATTTCTTTTTGTTCAGCACTGATACTGTCTTCATATACAACCTCAGTATTTTCATCTTTTTTCGAAGATTTTTCTTTTTTTGAAGATTCTTCTTTCTTTAATTTTCTATCTAACTTTCTTTCTAAAGAAGCTAAATCTTTTTTGTGCAAATCAATTTGATTATTAAGCTTGCTAAGTCTTTGTTGCATGTTTGCAGCAATTTTCTCTTTTCTCTCTACTTCTTGTTTTGTAGCCTTTTTACTTTTCTTAAAACGCTCTAAGTTTCCTTTTACACGCTTTAAAGCATCAACTCCACTAATTAAGATTTCTTCATTAGCGCTAATTTGATCTTTCTTATTTTTTACTTGAATCTTTAAAGTTTTAATGTCGTTTTGAGCAGTTACTTGTTGTAAGCAAGTAAAGGTTATAAAAAAAGTTAAAGTAGCTAAGAGTCTTAGTGATTTCATATTTATTTTATGTTATAAAGTTTTTATTTTTCGGGGCGCAAAAGTATGGCTAAATGCAAAAAGAAAATAACTTTTTAACATGTTTTTTACCATGCTTTTCAGGAAATTAAAAACATAATGCTTTGAGTAACATAAAATTTGATGTAAATAAAAGTTTTAGGGTTTTTACTCGTGATGATAAGGCTCGTTTCTAAGAATAGTAAAGCCACGATAAATTTGCTCAACAATAAATAAACGAATCATTTGGTGAGAAAATGTCATTTTTGAGAGTGATAACTTTCCTTGTGCTTTATTGTATACAGCATCAGAAAAACCATACGGACCTCCAATAACCAACACCAGTTGTTTAATACCAGAGTTCATTTTCTTTTGTAAATATTTTGAAAACTCTACAGAAGTATGTTGTTTTCCTTTATCATCTAATAGAATTAACTGATCTGTAGGTTGTAGTTTTGCTAAGATTAAATCACCTTCTTTTTCTTTTTGTTGCGCCTCGCTTAGGTTTTTAACGTTTTTAATATCTGGAATAATTTCCAACTCAAACTTTACGTAATGTTTTAATCGGTTTTGATATTCGTCAATTAATTGCAGTAACTGTTTATTATCAGTCTTGCCTATTGCGAGTAGTTTTATTTTCATACGGCAAAATTACGAATGTTTTATAAACTCTTAAAAGGATGGTTTCAGATTAAAAAAACTTGCTTTAATAGCGGTGTGTAATAAGTTACTAAAACAAGCTTTTGCTATTGTAAAAAGTGGTTTACCGTATGATGCTAATTATAAAAGTTCTTTGGTCGTGCCATATATTTTAGAAATGTCTTTTAGATGTTTATGAATGTGGTTTGAAACTACTTCTAAATGCTCGCTCCTTGAATAATCCCGTGAACCCTTCTTATAGGGTATTAGGTTTATTTGGTCAATAAATACGAATTCTTCAATTGTGTCTTGAGCGTCTTTCAGTCGTTTGATTAGGTTTTCTATTGATTCGTTTTTTGTTGTTTCAACACTTTGTTTGTTAACTTCTGACAGTTTCCCTTTTAACGGTTTTGGTTTAATGCCCTTGCCTAAATCTGATATATTCCTTGCAAAACTCTCGTGCCAAAATGTTAGATGCCCAAGAATGTCCTTTGCATTCCAGAATTCATAAACCATTTTATAATAGTCAAGGCCTTTCTCGAAAAAGTCAAAAAGCTGCTCGAGTTCATTTTTTAGAATTTCAAGATTTGTTTTTATATGTTTCTCTTTGTCTGTCATTTCAACTTAATGAGACCTAACGTGATTGTATAAAATTAGTTACATGTTTAGCAAATACAAACCGAATAGAAAGTAGAGTGAGGACTTTCGTAAGCAAGCTAGAAACTAGCAATAAATTATACAACCTGTAAGCAAGTTCTTTTTTATCATTTTCCTACATAAGTAGAATGTAATTGTTGAATTTTCCATTTACCATCTTCTTTTATTGCGACTGCACTTTCAAGCCAATGGGCTGTTTGTAGGGTATCGTTTTCTTTTATCCAGGTTCCAAAATTATCATACGCAACCCATATCGTACTTTTGTTATGTACAGTTTTTAAGAAGTTAAATCTATTGATTCTATGGAACTGTTGTTTATCTGCCCTTATTCGTGCTTTTATCATATAATTAGAAATAGAATCATTATTCCATACAACACCATTTTCAAGTAGTAAGAAATCATTTGTATGATGATTTTTTATTTTTGTTGAATCTAAATCAGACCAAATATCTTGAAATGATTTTGATATTAATCCTTTAACTGAATCAATATCTGCTTGTTTTTGGGATTCATTCAATTCAATATTATTTATCGAATCCGGATTCGTTCTATTATTACAAGAATAGAAAACAGAAATAATTATTATAATAAAAAGTTTCTTCATAGTTTTTATTTTCTTAATGACACACAATGTGTTTGTATATGATTTGTTACGTTTTTTAAGCAACCAATTTAGCAAATACAAACCAAATAGAAAACCTGAGAAGGTTTTTGGAAGTAAGCAAGAGCTAGCAATAAATTATACATGTTGCTGTACGTGGTTATTATTCTAATTAATTATTGCTACAATTCTCAATGGCGCACCACTACCATTTTTAATTTTCATTGGTAATGCAATTATTTTAAATCCAATACTAGGTAGTTTATCTAGATTGGTTAGATTTTCAAAAGCAGGTATGTTTTGAGAGAGTAATATAACATGACTTTCAAAATATTTAGATTGGCCATAATCGATACTTGGTGTATCAATTCCAATTGCATTGATGTTTCGTTCTTCAACTAACCATTTTGCTGCTTCTTTAGACAATCCGGGGAAGTGTAATTTTTCAACCGCATCTTCACCTCGTTCAGCCGTTCCCATATATTTAACTTTATTAGGATAGTATTTAGAAAACCCTGTTTCTAATAAAATAATACTTCCATTCGGAATTTTGATATTCTCTTTGTTTTCCCAAGCTAAAAAATCATCAATTTTTATTAAGTAGTCAGGATTGTTAAGTGTTTTTGAAGAAACATCAATTTTAATTGCAGACCCGATTAATTTTTCGAGAGGGATTTCATCTACAGTTTGGCCTTTTTCAGCAAAATGGATAGGTGCATCTATATGAGTTCCGCCATGCTCTGCAGTACTAAAATTATTTGCGGAATAATAAAATCCTTTATCTGTTTGTCCTTTAAAAACTGTATCTAATTTAAATTCCTTTGCTGTAACCCAATATACAGTCTCATTGGAATATGCATGAGATAAATCTATAATTTTACCTTCTGAGAAGTTTGTTTGGTCTGATTTATTAGAATCTGACGATTTGGTTTGTTTCTCATTACACGCCAACAGTAAAAAAAGGCACAATTGAATTAAAGAAAATGGTTTTTTCATTTTTTTAAATTTAAAACTCTAGGTGATTTTTAATCACGCACAACGTGTTTGTATATGTTTTTTTGCGTGTTTTAAGTAACTAATTTAGCAAATACAAATCGAATAGAAAATCCGTGAAGATTTTCGTAAGTAGGCTAGAACTTTATTAGCTAAAGGCAAGAGTAAAAAAATGCTTTAATAGCGATGTGTAATAAGCTGCTAAAACAAGCTTTTGCAATAGTAAAAAGTGGTTTGCCTTATGATACTGATTATAAAAGTACTTTGGTATAAAGTTTTGGGAAATTTACTTGTTTTTTACCTCAGTTCTTTGTTGGCAACAGTTTTATTCTTTTTTATAAACTGATTTCCCTTCTTTAATAGTTTCTAAAACTTGAATTTTATTGACATTTAAAGGGGCTATTTTTAAAGGATTCTTATCAAGAATGACAAAATCTGCAATTTTTCCTTCTGTTAAAGTTCCTTTCGTGTCTTCTTCAAAATATTGTTTAGCAGACCATTCTGTTAAAGTTTTAAGACCTTCATATGGAGTTATTCTTTGGTCGGATCCTAGTATATAACCGCTTCTAGTTATTCTATTTATCGTAGCGTCTAATACTCTCATTGAGTTTGGGAAAGTAACAGGAGCATCATGGTGTGAAGTAATCGTTAGTCCAGCATCTATTACATCTCGACATGGAGAAATATATACTGCACGTTCTTTACCTAGTACCGATTCTCTATGCCAATCTCCCCAATAGTACGTATGCATAGGGAATAAAGAAGGATAAATTTGTAAGCGGACTAATTCTGGAATTTGATTTTTTCTTAACGTTTGTCCATGAATCATAACTGATCTATGGTCTGGGTAACCAAATTCTTTTATTGCAGAATCTACTGCTGTTAGATACTGTCCTATAGCTGCATCTCCATTTGTATGACATAATATTTGCCATTTGTTTTTAAAAGCAGTCTTTACGTGTTCAATAGCTTTTTCGTCTGACATAATTGGGTAACCTTTATAACAACCATCTTGCCCTTCTGGATTTACATGATAGCATTTTTTTAGCCAAGCAGTTTTTCCTTGTGGCGAACCATCTAAAGTAAGCTTTACACCTCCAATTCGATAGTGATTATTATAAGTATGCTCCTGATTATAGAACTCTGGAATAACGGCTTCTTTATTCCAAATAATATCAGGATAGCTCACTACATCAATAAATAGTTTATTGTCTCTTGCAGCTTGTTCCAATGCATCTGTTGTTTCTACTGTACTTCTACCTTCTTGAGCTGTAGTATATCCATTTTTAGCATATTCTTCTTGCCCTTTTTGTATATTAAGTGCTTGTAATTCGGCATCTGTTTTTTTACCTATTACAGGTAAGAAAACATTAAAAAATGCAGCTTCTTCTAATACCCCAGAAGGATTTCCATTTTTATCCATTCTAATAGCTCCGCCTTTAACTTTAGAGCCTTTGTTATATCCAGAAATTTCAAGTGCCTTTGAATTTACGCAAGCAAGATGACCTGATTGATGCATTATGATAACTGGAATTTTGGTAGAAATTTGGTCTAAGATTTCTTTTGTTGGGTGTGTTTTTTCTTCCAATTGAGAATCGTCATATCCATTGGCAACAATCCATCCCATTTTATTAATAATGAACTTTCCGTTTTCTGATTCTTTCCATTCGTTAACAGTTTTAATAATACTATTGAAGTTGGCTCCAGGTCCATCTGGAGGCGGCAAAATATTTGCACATAAAGCTGTAAAACCTACGTTGTACATATGACTATGCCCATCTAAAAAACCAGGAAGCATTGTTTTTCCTTTTAAATCTACCTCCTCAGCTTTTCCTTTATATTTTTTAAAGGCTTCATCTTTACTTCCTACAAATACTATTTTTCCTTCTCGCTGCACTACAGTTTCAACATATTGAGGCTTTTCTCCTTCCATTGTAATGATATCTCCATTATAAAAGATTGTTTGTTGAAGTTTGTATGGTTCGGCTTTAGCTGCTTTATTTTTTTCTTGATTATTACAAGATGTAAGTATAACTAAAACGATACAAAATATAGCAAATAGTTTATTTGTTGAATTTTTCATGATTTTATTTTTTTAATCTCTTTTTAAGAGAAGTATGATTATCGTAGGTTAAAGATATGCTCTTGGCTGTAAAAGCAACGAAAGTACCAATAGATAAAAAAGTATAGATTATAGTATATATTTTACTAAAATCGGTTGTAGGTACAAAATCACCATATCCAATTGTTGCCATTGTCATAACCGAAAAGTATAAAGAATCTATAATAGACCAGTTTTCAATATTAGTGTAGAAAATAGTAGAACCAATTAGTAGTATGAGAATAAAGAATAACAGAAATCTAAATTCAGAATCCTTTTTTATTCCATTAATTAGAGTTTTAACAAAACGATAAAAAGTAATAAAGAATGAAATCATTTTTTTGGTTTTAATTTTCTTATTACAAAGCCAAATCAAAAAGGATTTGGCGACCTAGTAAATATACACAAAACTTTGAGCAAGAACCAAAATCCGTATTAATTTTAGCCGGTGTTGTGCTTAGTGTTTATATTCTAGATTTCCATCTTTTAATGTGATTTTGAAGTCCTGTTTTTTCTCCACCTTTGAAGTAACTTCCAGAATTTAATTTTTCAATTAACTTTATAACATCTTCTGCGTGTCTATTATCCCATTTTAGGTTAGTAACTAAATAAGACTTGACCTTAATTGAATTTAATTCGTAATTGTATTTATTAAGTGCTCTTAAGTACGTTTTACATCTTGCGTTATCCATATGATGTGTAATTCCAGTACTTGGGTTTATAACTTTACTTAGTTCGTTAAAAGCTTCTTGAACAATTACATCAGGTAAATCTGTTGGTTCAGCTTTTTGATTAGAAATTAATTCAGTTGCATTCCAAACTTTTGCCCATTCAGCAACTCCAGTTTTCATCCATTGATGAGCAACAATTGCTTTAACACTTGGGTCATCATCATATTTAAACAAGTCTTTCGAGTCAAGACCAAAGGCAAGAAGAATGCTATTCTTTTTCTGCCAACCATATACTTTGTCGTAAGTTCGTAAAGTTTCAATTTTTATTTTCGGTCCATTTGAGTAAGCAGATACAGTTCCGTTGAATAAACCTTTCAAATATTTTTCACCAATAGTTCTTTCGATATAACCAGTATTTCCTTTTGTATGAATTAAAATAGTGATTTGTTGTATATCCTCAATTTCTTTACTTAATTCAACCGCTTTCTGAAGAGCCAGCATTTCTATTTCAGTAATTGGACCTTCATTTTCGGTATAATATCTTTCTTTTTCCATAGTTTTTTTTGCATTAAGCACAACTTGTTTATATAGATGTATTATACATCGTTATACAACCATTTTGGTAGGTTTATGTTTGTTTATATTCTTACGAACTTATTAATAACAATTTAATTTTCTTACGGAATTCCATAAGCTCAGATATTTAAATAATAAAAGTAGTTTTAGGTTTTATTAACGACTTTTGATATAGCCGTAAAGGTCGCTGATATCACGGCATGCTCCGCAGACACCGCGGCACGGGTCGCTAATATCACGGCATGCTCCGTTAACACTACAGCACAGACCTTTTTATCAAAAGCAATTGCCGTAACATCGTAAGAATTTCTTAAAGAAATAAACCGCTAACTCCCAAGAACTAAGCACTAAAAACTAAGAACTAAGAACTAAAGACTAACCACTACCTATACGGAGGACCCGCAACCCAACCAACAATAGATTTACGAACCCCTTTGGTAATAGGAGTAACACGATGCATCATAAAAGAAGGAAAAACAATGATGGTACCTTTCTCTCTAGGAGCACTTACAATTTTCTGATTTAGCATAAACTGCAAGTCACCACCTTCATACTCATCGGGGTCAGATAACTGCATAGAAATACTCAACTTTCTATCAGAAATTTCACCTGCACCAAAATCCAAATGCCAATCAAAAAAATCACCCTCAGTATAGCTAGCCAATTGCAAACAATTATGAAACCCCAATAAATCAAACCAATACCGTTCGTTATTACATTTAATAGCCAAACCAGCCAATCGGTTGTAAATCCATTCGTTTTCAGGAGTATTATCAATAAACATCACATCACTTTTTCGAAGCTCATCATCATAACTATCTGCTCCGCTCAGCGTAGCTTTAATTTTTTCATTATCATCCCATAAATTAAGAATTCGTTCCGTTTCATGCGGAAGAAACAATCCGTTATAATGCACAAATTCAGCAAAATTATGTTTCAACGGAAGACCAAAAGGGTAGTTTATAGCCATGATATAAGAGTAGTTATAAGTTGAAAGAAAATTTCTTATTCTTTACAACACGTAAGTTTTAAAATTCGGTTAGTATTTAGAAAGCAAAATATAAAAAACAAACAAGAAGGAGTAAAAAACAGTCGTAAAAGCAAGAAAATTAACCAAGAGTGTCAAACCAGTTGATGCCTTTTGAGGCAAGAATATAGAAAACTGTCAGCTCGAGTGATTTTGAGGTACGAAAATCGTACATCGACTTCGCTCAGTAGAACTATCGAGAACTAATTTAAACGCAATAACTCCTTTTTTTTAAGAATAATGCATGCAAGGTTTTAATATTTAGTTATTTTAAAAAACCGAACTAAAATGTTCGGTTTTTATGTTTAATGTTACTTGCTTAAGTATTTATTCAAAAAAACAGTCAATTCATCACCTTTAGGACCAGGAGCATTTTCATGAAGGATTTTTCCTTGTTTATCAAGAAGTATGTATCTTGGAATATTAACTAATTTAATTGATTTTAAAAAGTTTGCACTCTCTTGATTTAGTACCATATAACTATGCTGATAACTTTCCATATTTTCAGCTTTTACAGCGTTCAACCAGCTGTCTTTGTTTTTGTCAATAGAAAGATAAAGGAAAGTGATTTTTTCTTTTGAAAACTTATTGATCACCTTTTGATAGTCTGGCATGGCTTCTCTACAAGGGAAACACCAACTTGCCCAAAAGTCGATAAATATGTAATTACCGTTGTTGTTCTTTATTAAATCATTCAAAGAACTTATTTCTTGATTATGATTTATAAGTTTTACATCATTCTTAATATTATCAAATATATCAATATTAAGTAAATACTTATCTTCTAGAATAGTATTTAGTCTATCATCTTGGTATTTGCTTTTAAACTCATTAAATTTTGATTTAGTAACATTAAAAGATTCGCCAAAGTTAATCATAGCTTCAATACTTAAAAACCGAGCATACTTTGTAAGAGAATCATTTAAATATACAGGAGCGTTATCAAAAGCTTCAACATAATTAACATATTCCTTTGAACGTGAATATGTAGGTTTAGATTTAATAACATTCTTTCTTAAGAAAGAAAGCATTATTGTTTTGGAATAAGGGTTTAAAAGAAGGCTGTCATTTATAAAAATGGTTGAATTTAGTTTGTTTTTAGCAGCTTTTGACTTAAAAAAACTATGAAATATAGATAGTTTATTATTATACTCTATCAAAGATTTATATTTTAAATGTTCTTTTAAATTATTAGGTAACTCTTCTTTTTTTAAAAAATCAATTTTGTACACGTAAAGTTTGTTTAATAGTTTAAAAAGAAGTTTTTCTTCTTTATGTTTAGAAGGGTAAATGTCTCTGTTTACTTTTACAGGATAGTTAATAAATTTTTGGTAATCATTATTACCTATCATTGGTCTTTTATTGTAATTTATAGAATAAAAGGTGTTAGTTAGTGAGTCTATTTGTTTTTTGAAGTTTTGATATGTACTATCTTGCTTCAATTTTTGAGAAGCTTCTTTGAACTTTTTGTTATTATGTTTGTAGGAGTTAACAGAATATTCTATTCTGTTTTCATAAGCTTTAATCTTAATGCTATCACCTTTACCTAAAAAAAGAGTATCGGGAACAATTTTTTTATGACTCAAATAAATAAATTCACTTTTATTTAATTTTATATTAATAGTGTCTATTTTCTTTTTTGATGTATATAGATCTTTTTCAATGTTTTGATAACTGTTCTCTTTTCTTAAAGCAATTATATTATCAGTATAGTTTTCTATACAAACAATTAATTCATTTTTAAGTTTAGGAACTTCATTGTCTTCTTTACTTTTACACGAAAAAAATAAGAATGCTAAAAATGTAAGTGAAATAGATTTTTTAAAAGTCATTTTTAATTTTTTATTTATTAAAGGAAAGGTTTTTAAACCTTTCCTTTAAGTTAGTTTAAACTGTGCTTTTAACAAGAGGCACAACAGTACCCTGAAGCATAGCTACCATCGTTATATTCTTGCTGAAGTTGATACGCAGATTGAGCATCTTCTACCGAATAAACTTTTGCAGACCAATGTCTAAAAGAACCATCTCCGTTTCTTACTGCAATTCTACAAGTTGATCCAGCAATACTGTGAAGTTCTTTCCTGTTAAGGATTGTAACTCCATTTAGATTAACAATTTTGTTTAGAATCAGTAATTTTTTTTTAAGAGTAGGATTTATTAAAGAACAATTTTTCTTTCTTTTCAAAAATATCTTTTAATAATAAATTTTTTGCTAAAAAAACCGTAAAAAAAGTAAGGTTTTTCCTTGTGTTTTTGTATTTATTGTCTGATTGTTAGTTTTTTAGTGTGTTTTTAGGAGAAGAAACTCAACTTACAGACATTACTTTTTAGTTTATTTTTATAAATTTTAAAATTTAGAAATAAAATATTGGTTGTCAGTGTGGTATGTAAAAAAGAACAACGCAAAGTTTGATAAATGGTTTTCAGTGAAAACTGAAAAATTCCTAAGAAAAAGTGTCTTTTCTTTTGATTCTTTTCTTTGAACAAGCAAAGAAAACGAATAAATCATGGTAAGGGAAAATAAACCAAACCAAACCCATACAATACACACAAAGTAGTAGAAAATGAAAATGAACCTGTAACAGGTTTAGAATTTTGTTAGTAAAGAAACAGTAAAAATTACTAAAACAATAAGTAGAAAACTCAAAACAGAGAACTAAAAATAGTTGTATTTTTACGTCAATAATTCAAAACTATGATTTCAAAAGAACAATTTAATAAAGAGTTAGATTTAATTATAACCAACGCTATTAGAGAAGATATAGGAGATGGAGATCACACATCATTATCATGCATTCCTGCCGATGCAAAAGGTAAAGCAAAGCTATTAGTAAAAGACGAAGGAGTAATTGCAGGGGTAGCGTTTGCTAAAATGGTGTTTAATTATGTTGACCCAGAATTAGAAGTAGAAACCTTAATAAATGATGGAGAAACAGTAAAGTATGGAGATATTGTTTTTTACGTATCAGGAAAATCACAATCCATATTAATGGCAGAACGTTTGGTGTTAAATGCTATGCAACGTATGAGTGCAATAGCAACCAAAACTAAGTTTTTTGCAGACCTGTTAGAAGGAACCAAAACAAAGGTGTTAGACACTCGTAAAACAACACCAGGAATCCGTGCTTTAGAAAAATGGGCAGTAAAAATAGGAGGTGGAGAAAATCATCGATTTGCCTTATACGATATGGTAATGATTAAAGACAATCATATCGATTTTGCAGGTGGAATTACACAAGCAATAACCAAGACTAAGAAATACCTAGCGGAAAAAGGACTAGATATTAAAATTATTGTGGAAGCACGCAGTTTAGAAGAAATTGAAGAAATTTTACAAAACGAAGGGGTGTATAGAATTTTGATAGATAATTTTAACTATGAAGATACCCGAAAGGCGGTAGCAATGATAGGAGATACTTGTTTAACAGAATCTTCTGGAGGAATTAACGAAAAGACTATTAGAGAGTATGCAGAGTGTGGTGTTGATTTTATTTCGTCTGGTGCCTTAACACATTCAGTATATAATATGGATTTAAGCTTAAAAGCAGTCGATTAATATAACTTACTACATCATGAAAAAACAACTATTACTCATAGCAACGCTAGTAGTAGCTATGTCGTGTAAAACAGAGCAAACTAAAAAAGAAACCACTTCAAACATGGTAGAAAACCCATTATTAGTAAAAAGCAGTTTACCTTATGGTGCACCTGATTTTACCAAAATAAAAAACGAACACTTTATGCCTGCAATTTTAAAAGGTATGGAAGTTCAAAATGAAGAAATTGCTAAAATTATAGCAAATACAGAAGCTCCAACATTTGAAAATACAATTATAGCTTTTGAAGAAAGTAGCAAAACGTTAGATAATGTTGAGGCAGTTTTTTATGCTTTAGCAGGAGCACATACGAACGATACGATTAAAGACAATCAAAAAGAATTAGCTCCAAAGTTTTCTAAACACAACGATGAAATTTTATTAAACACCAAGTTGTTTGAAAAAATAAAATTTATATATTTTAATTTAGAATCTTTAGGTTTAGATGCAGAAGATGAACACTTGGTAAAAGAACAATATAAAAAGTTTGTAAAAGCAGGTGCTAACTTATCTGAAGAAAAGAAAAACGAGTTAAAAGAAATCAATGCAGAATTAGCAAGTTTATCTAACGACTTCGGAAAAAAGTTATTAGATGCTAGCAAAAAAGGAGGTTTAACGGTTGCAGATAAAGAACAGTTAAAAGGACTTTCAGAAGAAACAATTAAAGGGTTAGAGAAAGACGGAAAGTACGAAATCCAATTAATCAATACCACGCAACAACCTTTATTACAAACTTTAGAAAATAGAGAAGTTCGTAAACAATTGTTCGAAAAATCTATTCACAGAACAGATGCGGGTGAATACGATACAAGCGATTTAGTAAAGAAAATGGCTTCGTTACGTGCTAAGAAAGCACAAATTTTAGGTTTTGACAACTTTGCTAGTTGGAGCTTACAAGGAACAATGGCTTCTACACCAGATAAAGTTTTTGAAATGTTCAACGGATTAATTCCTGGTTCATTAGAAAAAGTAGCTACTGAAACGAAAGAAATTCAAGCAGAAATTAACAAAGAAGGAAACGACTTTACTTTAGCACCATACGATTGGAATCATTTTGCTGAAAAAGTTCGTAAGTCTAAGTACAACTTAAATGAAGATGAGGTAAAACCATACTTTGAGTTAACCAATGTGTTAGAAAAAGGAGTGTTTTATGCGGCAACAAAATTATACGGAATTACCTTTAAAAAGCGTACCGACATTCCTACCTATCACCCAGATGTGGTAGTGTATGAAATTTTTGAAGAAGATGGTAGTAAGTTAGGATTGTTCTACGGAGACTTCTTTGCAAGAGATAGTAAAAGAGGAGGAGCGTGGATGAGTGCTTTTGTAAAACAATCTAAATTAAGAGGACAAAAGCCAGTAATCTACAATGTTTGTAACTATCCAAAACCAGGAGAAGGAGAACCAGCACTAATTAGTTTTGATAATGTAGAAACTACCTTTCATGAGTTCGGACATGCGTTACACGGTTTATTCGGGAATCAAAAATATGCATCAATTTCAGGAACAAGTACTGCAAGAGATTTTGTAGAGTTCCCGTCGCAGTTTAACGAAAACTGGGCAACACATCCAGAGGTGTTAAACAACTATGCATTGCATTATAAAACAGGAGAAGTAATTCCTGATGCATTATTACAAAAAATTAAAGATGCAGGAACGTTCAATCAAGGATATTCAATTATTGAAAACTTAGCATCTTCTAATTTAGATATGCAATGGCACACTATTTCAGCAGATACTACTATTGATGATGTAGCTAAATTTGAAGAAGAGGCATTGGCTAAAATGAAGTTAAAGATTAATGAGGTACCACCAAGATATCGTTCAACGTATTTTGCACATATTTTTAGTGGAGGATATGGTGCAGGATATTACTCGTATTTATGGACAGAAATGTTAAGTCACGATGCGTACGATTGGTTTAAAAACAACGGATTGTTAACTAGAGAAAACGGTCAGAAGTTTAGAGAACAAATCTTATCGAAAGGAAACACGATGGATTATGCAGAAATGTATCGTGTTTTTGCAGGAAGAGATCCACAGGCAGAACCAATGCTAAAAGCAAGAGGGTTACAATAAATGAATGATTTCTTTGACAACGAAACATTTACAAAAGTTGATTTTACAGTAACAAAAATCAACAAAGGAGAATATGACAGCTGTACGTTTGAGAATTGCAATTTCGAGAACGTACATGCTTCAAATATTGAATTTTTAGAGTGTGAGTTTATCAACTGTAATTTTAGTAATACAGTGGTAAACCACACTTTTTTTAAAGATTGCACTTTTGAAAATTGTAAAATGCTTGGGGTAAAGTTTAATGAATGCAACAACTTTTTGCTAGAAATGAGCTTTCATAACTGCCAGCTAAACTTATCTTCTTTTTACCAATTAAAAATTCCTACTACAAAATTTATAAGTTGTAATTTGCAAGAAGTAGATTTTGTTGAAGCTGACTTAAGTAGAGGTGTCTTTAAAGATTGTGATTTAAAAGGAGCAATTTTTGATCAGACGAATTTGAAAAAAGCAGATTTTACAACTGCTACTAATTTTGCAATCGATCCTGAAAATAATAGGGTTAAAAAAGCAAAATTTTCTAATGAAAATATTGCAGGACTATTGTATAAATATGGTATTGTGGTGGAGTAATGTAGTTGAGGTTATTAAAGTAACAAAGTTGAAAGTGAAAAACGAAAAATTAAAAGCTAATAGCATAGAGCTAAAAGCCAACAGCTAACGAAAATGACTAAACACATAGAAGAAAGCCTTGAGAAAATTCCAGTAATTAACTGGCTCGTAGCCTTTGGGAAGAAAATAAAAATTCCAGGGTTAGAAGGAATGTCTTTATATGATGTACTCGAAATGTACTTTATTGGTATTGTAAAAGGAGCACTAACAACAAGAGCAGGAGGTATTGCTTTTAGTTTTTTTATGGCAATTTTTCCATTCTTATTATTCATTTTAACGCTGATTCCATACATTCCAATCGAAGGGTTTCAAGATGGTTTATTATCGTTAATGCAAGAAGCACTACCACCAAAAACCTTTGAAGCGGTAGATTTTGTTATAAAAGATATTATTAACAATCAATACGGTGGATTATTATCTTTCGGTTTTTTAGCGTCTATCTTTTTAATGACCAATGGTGTGAATGCGATATTTGGCGGATTTGAATATTCTTATCATGTAACCGAAGTAAGAAATGTTTTAAGAGCCTATTTTATTTCGTTAGCAGTATCGTTGCTAATGTCTTTTTTCTTAATCGTAACGGTAACACTCATTATTTTTTATCAAATAGCCTTAACAAGAATTCACAAAATTGGATGGTTAAACACAGGAGACTTAGACTTGTTTTACTACGGAAGAGGTTTCTTGTTTTTAGTGATGATTTTTACCATTGTATCCTTACTCTTTAGATACGGAACTAAACAAGGTAAAGATGTAAAATTCTTTTCTCCAGGAGCAATTCTAACTACGGTAGTATCTATGTTTACTTTTTATTTATTTGGGATCTACGTAGTAAAATTTGCACAATACAACCAATTATACGGATCAATAGGTACTTTACTGGTTTTAATGCTATTCGTTTGGCTAAATGCAATTATTTTACTCTTAGGATTCGAGCTAAACGCTACAATTTACCGTTTAAAACGCAAAAATAAAGCGAGAGCTAAATAACATTTTTCTTCATATTTTTTCGGATATTTGCAGGCTAAATAGAACAATAAACAATTATCAATAAACAATAATCATAAACTGATTACTGGTAATTGATAAATGATAATTAAAAGAATATGAAACCAGGAATCCCAAAAGGAACAAGAGATTTTTCATCAACAGAAGTAGCAAAAAGAAACTATATTTTTAATACGATTAAACAGTCGTTTGAAAATTTTGGATTTCAACCTATTGAAACGCCAAGTTTTGAAAACTCTTCTACATTGATGGGAAAATATGGTGAAGAAGGGGATAGATTGATTTTTAAAATCTTGAATTCTGGTGATTATTTAAAGAAAGTAGATGAAAACTTATTGGCAGATAAAGACAGTCAAAAAGTTACTTCAAAAATTTCTGAAAAAGCATTGCGTTACGATTTAACAGTTCCGTTTGCACGTTACGTAGTACAACACCAAAACGAAATTACATTTCCATTTAAACGTTACCAAATTCAACCAGTTTGGAGAGCAGATAGACCACAAAAAGGACGTTTCCGTGAGTTTTATCAATGTGATGCTGATGTGGTTGGAAGTACTTCATTATGGCAAGAAGTTGAGTTTGTACAATTATATGATACTGTTTTTAGTAAGTTAGGATTAAAAGGTACGACTATCAAAATTAACAACCGAAAGATATTATCTGGAATTGCTGAGGTAATTGGAGCATCAGACAAATTAATTGATTTTACAGTTGCTTTAGATAAGTTAGATAAAGTAGGGAAAGACGGTGTGGTTAAGGAGATGTTGGAGAAAGGAATTTCTGCTGAAGCCATTGAAAAAGTTGATCCGTTATTTAATTTTTTTGGAAGTAATCAAGATAAGTTAGCTTCTTTAGAGGCAATGCTACAGGGTTCGGAAGAAGGATTGCAAGGAGTGGCTGATTTAAGAACCGTAGTTAATAATGTAGAAAGTTTAGGACTAGATTCAGCAAGCTTAGAGTTAGATGTAACACTAGCTCGTGGATTGAATTATTACACAGGAGCTATTTATGAAGTAGGAGCACCAGAAAGTGTAAAGATGGGATCTATAGGAGGTGGAGGTCGTTATGACGACTTGACAGGAATTTTTGGTTTAAAAGATGTTTCTGGAGTAGGAATTTCTTTTGGATTGGACAGAATTTACTTGGTAATGGAAGAATTAGGACTGTTTGAGGCAGTAGCATTACCAAAACCAAAAGTATTGTTCTTAAACTTTGAAGAAAACGAAAGTTTAGATAAAATAAAAGCCATTAAAACATTAAGACAAAACAACATAAAGTCAGAAATGTATCCAGATGTGGCAAGCAGTAACAACCAGCAAAAAAAGCAATGGAAGTATGCTACAAGTAGAGAAATAGAGTTTGTAGTAACTACCGTTGAAAATGGTACGCTTGTTGTTAAAAGTATGTCGACAGGAGAGCAAACCACTTGTTCTTTAGATGAATTGATAAATAAAGTGCAGTAAATTACGAACAATGTTGTAAATTTGCGCCCTACTAATTTTAGATAGAAATGTTTGAAGTGAACAACAACAAAATGAATGACGATAGCATAGATGAAATAGGAGAGAACCACATTGGTACGTCGGCGAAGACGCCTTTACGTGCGGATGCTTTCGATATTTCTGACAACGAAAAAATTGATAAAATTCAAGAGAGCGTTAAAGAAATTCTTGAAACATTAGGAATGGATTTAACTGACGATAGCATGCAAGGTACTCCAAAAAGAGTAGCAAAAGCTTTCGTAAACGAGTTGTTTATGGGGTTAAACCCACAAAATAAACCAGAAGCGTCAACATTTGACAATACATATAAGTATGGTGAAATGTTAGTTGAAAAAAACATTATTGTATATTCAACATGTGAGCATCACTTATTACCAATCATTGGTAGAGCACATGTGGCGTATATTTCAAATGGTAAAGTAATCGGTTTATCTAAGATGAATCGTATTGTTGAGTATTATGCTAAGCGTCCGCAAGTACAAGAGCGTTTAACAATGCAAGTTGTACAGGCAATGCAAGAAGCTTTAGGAACTCAAGATGTTGCATGTGTTATAGATGCAAAACACCTATGTGTTAATTCACGAGGAATTAAAGATATAGAAAGTAGTACGGTAACTGCTGAATTTGGTGGAGCGTTTAAAAACAAAGAAACCAAACGTGAATTTTTAGATTACATTAAATTAAATACTGATTTTCATTAGAAGAAAGTTGTTAAGTAAAAGAAAATGAGTGTTTTATCTGTTGTTAAATAATTTGGCACTACATTTGTATTACAATAAATGTTACAGACACTTAAGTAAGTAACATATTAATTTTTTATAATGAATAAAGGTATAGTAAAATTCTTCAACGAATCAAAAGGATTTGGATTTATTACAGAAGAAGGATCAAACAAAGAACATTTTGTACATGTTTCAGGATTAATCGACGAAGTTCGTGAAAACGACGAGGTTGAATTCGATTTACAAGAAGGAAAAAAAGGATTAAACGCAGTAAACGTACGAGTATTATAATATATATAGTTATTACTAGTTAGTTTTTTAATGAGTAAAGCCTATCAATCTTGATAGGCTTTCTTATTTTTTGTATTTAAAAATAATTTAATAAAATGAAAAACGGTAACCATAAAAAAGATATTACCATAGGAGCAAAAGTTGAAGTTGTACAGAAACACCATCAAAGAACCGGTGAATTAACAAATGGTGTAGTAAGTAAAATTTTAACCAAATCAGCAACCCATCCTCACGGAATTAAAGTACAATTAGACTCTGGGATTGTAGGCAGAGTAAAAAAAGTTTTATAAATAGCTATTACGTTATTTTTAATAAGGATAAATTATTAGCGGAAAATAAAATGTAAACTAAAAGTGTTTGCTCCTGTTATTGTACAGGAATTTTAATTTCGTATAATTTTCTACTACGATTATTTAACTTGTTTTCTCGTAACCAAGAGTTATGTAGCTTAAGCTCTTTGTAGGTAATTCCGAACTTTTTAGCAAATAAAGCAATGTTACTAATAGCAGTGTCTACTTTTACAGTATATGTTTCAGGTAGTGTATACAAATCTTCTTGGTCGAAAACAAAACCATACTCTTTAGGATTAGAAATAATTTCTTTTAAAGCTAAGACTCTAAAAACATAACGTTCAGTCTCATCAGGTAATAAGGCATCATAGTAGCTAGTTACTCCTTGAGCATCTAATCTTTTAGAAACCCCATAGTTACCAGCGTTATAAGCTGCCGCTGCAAGTGTCCAAGAACCAAAACGCTCTTTTGATTTTTTTAAGTATTCAGCAGCTACTTTGGTAGATTTTTCTATATGGTAACGCTCATCAACGTTGCTGTTAATTTCTAACCCATACTCTCTACCTGTTTGCTTCATAAAGTGCCACATACCAGCTGCTCCTACATGTGATGTTTCATCAATAAATCCACTTTCAGCCAATGCCAAAAATTTAAAATCATCAGGTAATCCGTATTTTTCTAACAAAGGTTCTAAAATAGGAAAGTATTTATTAGCACGCTTTATAAGTAATAATCCGTTAGACTGCCAATAAGTATTTACCAACAGCTCACGATCCATTCGTTCTCTAATGTCAGGTTTTTCAATAGGAACTCGTTCACCCGCCAAGTTTAAATCGTTAGGTAACTTTAAAGCTTTAACCTCATAGCTTTCAGCTACATTTTTAATGGTTGGTTCGTTTGATTTACTTATAGTATTGGTAAATAAAATTCCAATAAATACTATAGTTAAGATAGATAAGAAGCGGATTGACTTGTTCATTTTTCTTTTAGTTTTGTTAAAGTTGTGTAATGGTTCTAATCCATCAAAAAACATTCCTTTTTTAATATTTTAGAAATAGTTTTTGCTTTGTTAAGTATCATTACATGCGTACCATTTTCAATTTCAATTGAATTTTTAATATATTTTATAGGAAAAACTTCATCTTTTTTTCCGTGAATGTGAATTATACCGGGAATAGATTCTTCTTGTTTCCAGTGTAATACGTTGTATATAGCCCATTGCAAATACTCTTTGTCTCTTACTGATAGATATATTTTATATAACTCAGCTCGTTTTTTTAAATAATCATTAAAAAAATAACGCTCATAACTTTCAATATTTGAAATAACTTTTGAAGGGAAAAGTTTATAGGCCTTTGTTATTTGTACAAGTTTAAAACGTTTAGGAAATTCTTTATTGCTTTTAACGCTTGATATTATAATTATTTTTTCACAATTAATAATTTTGCTCATTTCTTGTACCACAATACCGCCAAAAGAAACTCCAATTAATATAGGGTTTTTATGTTGGATTTTAGCACATAATCTTTGTGCATAATCTTGAATACTTTCATCGATAGATGTTGGTAGCATCCAATCTAAAAAGTGGAGTTTAAAATGTTCCTCTGGTAAAGATATATGCTCAAATATTTTGATATTGGCAGCTAAACCAGGAACAAAATACAAGTGAGTTTTAGGCATTATTCAATAAACTTTTTGTCTAACAAAATACCATCTATATATTCATGTACATCAATAAGTTCATCAGGAATGTCTTTCCATAAACGAATTAAGATTTGTTTTCCGTCATGAACAATATAAGTGCTAGATAAATCTGGGATTTTAGGGTTGTTATATACGTCTTTAAAGCTTTTAAATTTTTTTTTATCAAGTTTTTCGTTTAATTCTTGTAGTTGTTTTTCTGAAAGAGTGAATTTTTGAATACCTTCTACAAGCACATATTTAACTCCGTTATAAACTACATTTCCTTCTTTATCAATAGAAACTGTATACACTGGGCAATCGCCAAAACATTGTGTTTTGATAATCCTTAAAAGATTATTTTTTTCTTCGGAAATAATGTCAGTCAAATTCTCTTCTGAGTTACTATTAACTGATCTAAACTCTCCGCTTTCTTGTAATTTATTAATCCAAAACTCGCGTTTTCCTTCTGGGACTTCAACAATAGCTATTTTTGAAGCATCAGTTTCATAAGCCATTTTACTCCAAGTTAAGCCGCTATTTTTTATAAGTGATTTTACATCATCGATACTTTTAGCATTTTTAAGAACAACAATTAACTCATTTTGAGGAGCTACAGGTTTTGCAACTTCTTCTTCCTCTTCAATGATTGTTTCTTTTACTGTGGGTTCTGTTACTTTGGTTTCAGAATTTTTTTTAGGAATACCACAAGAAATTCCCAAGGCTAAAAAAGAGTATAATAAGTACCTCATAGGTAGTTTTTTTGATTATGTGAACTAGTTGACAAGTTAAGCAATAACTTCTGCATCCACAAAATCAAAACGAACTAAACCGTCTTCATCTATTTTTGTTAAGGTAACAGTGTGTAATGTATTTACCAATTCTGGATTCCAAGGAGCCTTAACTTTTACATAGTTTTCTGTAAAACCGTAAATATATCCCTCTTTGTTTTCACTTTCAAATAAAACTGTTAAGGTATTCCCTAACTGACTTTCATAAAAAGCTCTACGTTTTTTAACAGATAATCCGCGTAGCATTTTACTACGTTTTGCACGTGTCTTCTTAGGAACAACGCCATCCATTTCTACAGCTTCTGTATTTGGTCTTTCAGAATATGTGAAAACATGTAAGTAAGAAATGTCTAAGTCAGTTAAGTAATTGTAGGTTTCTAAGAATAACTCATCTGTTTCACCAGGAAAACCAACAATAACATCTACACCAATACAAGCATTTGGCATTACTTCTTTAATCTTTGTAACTCTATCAGTATATACTTTTCGTAAGTAACGACGCTTCATTTTCTTTAACAGTTCATCACTACCAGATTGTAGTGGAATGTGAAAATGCGGAACAAATGTGTTTGAGTTTGAAACAAAATCAATCGTTTCATCTTTTAATAAATTAGGCTCAATTGAAGAGATTCGTAAACGATTAATCCCTTCCACTTTATCAAGTGCTTGTACTAACTCTAAAAATGTATGTTCGTGTTTTTTATTACCGAATTCTCCTTTTCCGTAGTCACCAATATTTACTCCTGTTAAAACGATTTCTTTAATTCCTTTTTCAGAAATTTCTTTAGCATTTTTTAATACGTTTTCTAACGTATCACTTCGTGAAATTCCACGTGCTAACGGAATGGTACAATAAGTACACTTATAATCACATCCATCTTGTACTTTTAAGAAGGCACGAGTACGATCTCCAATAGAATAAGAACCTACATAGAAGTCGGCATCTTCAATCTCGCAAGAATGTACTTCACCAATATCATTTTTGGTTAAGTCGTTAATGTAGCTAGTTACATTAAACTTTTCAGTAGCTCCTAATACTAAATCTACACCATCAACAGCAGCTAATTCTTCAGGCTTTAATTGCGCATAACATCCTACACCAATAACAAAAGCTTCTTCATTTTTCTTTAGGGCAGATTTTACAATGCTTTTAAAACGTTTGTCAGCATTGTCTGTTACAGAACAAGTATTAATTACATATATATCTGCTTTCTCTTCAAACTCAACACGCTCAAACCCTTCATTAACAAAGTTTCTGGAAATGGTTGAGGTTTCTGAAAAATTTAATTTACAACCTAGTGTGTAAAAAGCCACTTTCTTATCTACATTCATCTTTTCTCTGTCCTAAATAAAAAACAAAAGCCTTGTACAAGTCTTTAATTTTTTAGAAGTTCGTATAGTTTATTTAATCTACTACTGCTTAAAGCAGTTTTGGGTTTGCAAAAGTACGATAATATTCATGATTTTTGAAACGAAAAGATTACTTATTCGAAAGCTTCAAGTTGTTGATATAGAACCTTTTTATGAGTTAGAAAGTAACCCTAAAGTATTGCAATATGCAACAGGGGAGCCTAAAAATTTAGAAGAAAGTAAAGAGGATTTAAAACAGCTTATAGCACGATACACTAATAAGGAAAATGATTTTTGGATATATGCCATAGAACGTAAGTTAGACAATGAATTTGTAGGTACGGTTGCTTTGGTAAAAGATGAAGAAGGAAATGATGAAATAGGATATCGGTTTATAGAACGATACTGGGGAAATGGCTTTGCAACGGAACTTTGTGAAGGATTGATACACTATTGTAAATCGGTAGGAATGAAAAAACTTATTGGGTGTGTGGTAGATGAAAATGTAGCTTCAGCTAAAATATTAGAGCGATTTAACTTTGTTGTGATAGAGAAATTTATAAGTGACGATATTGGCTTACCAGAAACAAAATATGAACTAATTTTATGATAGTAGATAACTTAAAACCTCCATATTACGCAGTAATTTTTAGCACAACTCTTTCAGATGATACAGAAGGATATTATGAAATGGCTGAAAAAATGGAGAATCTAGCTAAAAAACAAGAAGGTTATCTTGGAATTGAATCAGCTAGAAGTGATGTTGGAATTACGGTTTCGTATTGGGAAAGTTTGGAAGCTATTACAAAATGGAAAAATAATATAGAGCATACTGAAGCTAGAAATATAGGAAGAGAGAGATGGTATAAAAAATATCAACTTCGAATAAGCAAAGTAGAAAGAGAGTATGGGTTTGAGAAATAAGAAAAGAGAAATAAGAAAAGAGAACAGAGAGAAGAGACAAGAGATGATGTTAGTTCGAGAGCAGCCGAGAACTTTTACTTTCTATGTTCTTGTTTTTTTTGTTTTGCTAATGATTTCTTGCAAAAAGAGAGCGTCGCAGTTTAACGATTCACAAGTTTTTCGCTATAACGAGCATTCAAATATTACCTCATTAGATCCTGCTTTTGCAAAAGATCAACGAAATATTTGGGCTGTAAATCAGCTGTACAATGGGTTAGTAGAGCTGGATGATAGTTTGCAAGTGCAACCCTCAATAGCTAAGAATTGGACAATTTCTGAAGATGGAAGAACTTACCAGTTTCATTTAAGAAATGATGTATTATTTCACAAACACAAACTGTTTGGAAAAGACTCTACAAGAAATGTGATAGCCGAAGATTTTGAATATTCTTTTAATCGATTACTTGATAAGGATGTGGCGTCTCCAGGAGGTTGGGTATTACAAAATGTGGAAAACTTCAAAGCAGAGAGTGATTCTGTTTTTACCATCAATTTAAAGCAACCTTTTCCACCTTTTTTAGGTTTGTTGGCTATGAAATATTGTTCTGTTGTACCAAAAGAAGCAGTTGATTATTTTGGGAATGAGTTTAGAGCAAATCCGATAGGAACAGGACCTTTCCATTTTAAACTTTGGGTAGAAAATACCAAGTTGGTACTACGAAAAAACCCACTCTATTTTGAAAAAGATAAAAATGGAAAACAACTCCCGTATTTAGAAGCAGTAGCAGTTACTTTTTTACCAGATAAACAAAGTGAGTTTTTACAGTTTATTCAAGGAAATATAGATTTTATGAAGAGTTTGGACGCTTCGTATAAAGATGATATTCTAAACACTGATGGAACATTAAAAGAAAAATATGCTTCTAAAATAAATATGCAAACAGGAGCGTATTTAAACACAGAATATTTAGGAATTTATTTAGATGGAGAAGAAGAACACCCAACAAAATCGAAATTGATACGACAAGCTATAAATTTTGGGTTTGATAGGGAGAAGATGATAAAATTTTTGAGAAACGGAATCGGTAGTCCTGCTACAAGTGGATTCATTCCGAAAGGATTGCCTTCATTCAATAACCAACAAGGATATTCATATAAACCCGAAGAAGCTAAGAAGTTAGTCGCGCAATACAAACAAGAAACAGGGAATGAGAATCCACAAATAGCCATTACAACCAATAGTAACTATTTAGATTTGTGTGAGTTTATTCAACGTGAATTACAAAAAATAGGAATAGTGACTAAAGTAGATGTGATTCCACCTTCAACATTGCGCCAAGGAAAAGCAAATGGTAAGTTGCCTATTTTTAGAGCAAGTTGGATTGCTGATTACCCTGATGCGGAAAACTACGTGTCGCTATTTTATAGCAAAAATTTTACTCCTAATGGACCTAACTACACGCACTTTAAAAATGACTTTTTTGATAGGTTGTATGGGCAATCTATCAAAGAAGTAGATGTAAAAAGACGTTATAAACTATATCAAAAAATGGATAGTATTATTATTGCTGAGGCTCCAATTGTACCATTATATTATGATGAGGTAATTCGTTTTACACAGAAAAATGTTAAAGGTTTAGGAATTAATCCTATTGATTTATTGAATTTAAAAAGAGTACAGAAAAATTAAGCGTTACTTTTTGTTTCGTTCCAGTAATAGCTATCAGGGTAGATACGCTCTCCAAAAATAGCTGTTCCAACACGCACAATAGTAGCACCTTCTTCAATAGCGATTTCTAAATCACCACTCATTCCCATGGAGAGTTCTTTCATAGCTACATTAGGAATTTGTAGTGCCTTGATTTTTTCTTGAAGCTGTTTTAAAAGGCGAAAACATTTTCGAACTTCGTCGGATTCTGAGCTTAGTAAACCAATGGTCATTAATCCCTTTATATGAATGTTTTTAAGCTTAGATATTTCTTTTACAAGCTCAATAGTTTCCTCTGGATTGGCTCCGAATTTGCTTTCTTCAAAAGAAGTGTTTACTTGTATGTAGACATCAATTTCTTTTTCTTCAAAAATCAACCGTTGATGTAATTTTTGAGCTACTGACAAACGATCGATAGATTCAATACAGCTAGCCCATTTTATAACTTCTTTAATCTTGTTACTTTGTAAGTGACCAATAAAATGTACTTCAGGTTGTAAGTGCTTTATTGCATTACACTTTTGCTTTAATTCTTGTACTTTATTTTCACCCACAAGAGTTTCACCTTGTTCTAAAGCAAAATTTATTTTATCAGTATTTACTGTTTTTGTAGCTAGTAACAATCGAACATCTTTTGGGTTTTTGTTAGTTTTCTTACAAGCAAATTGTATTCTTTGATGAATAATGCTAAGGTTGTTTTGAATATTATCCATTTACGAATTGATTGTTCAGTTCTTCTTTTTCAATAATTTTATTTTTTACAGCTCGAAGAGTAATGTCTTTTGCTTCTGCATACGATATATCGTACACACGATTTACTTTTCTAAACTCTTCTGGGAATTGTTGCAGTAACGTTTCGTAATAGCTGTCTAAATCTGATTCACTAGGTGCTTCGAATTTAAGTTTTAACTGAAAACGTCTTAAAAGTACGGTATCTATAACACTAGAGTGATTGGTAGCAGCAATTAATAAAACATCGTTAGGTAATTGATCTATTAATTGAATTACAGTATTTACCAATCGTTTCATCTCGCTAGAGTCTTTGCTGTCATAATCACGAGCTTTACCGATGTAATCAAATTCATCTAAAAATAGCACAGCACTTTCTCTTGTAGCTTTTTTAAAAACTTCGGAAATATTTTTAGCTGTTTCTCCTAGTTTTGAAGAAACAATGCTACCCAAATTAAGTATGATAATTTTTTTATCAAGCTTTTTGGCAATAGCTTTAGCGGTGGTAGTTTTACCACAACCAGTATGTCCGAATAATAAAATCTTATTATCAACGGGGAGTTTGTATTGATTCAAAACACCTACGTATTTAAACTCTTTTAGTAGTTGCTGTAGCGTATTTTTGTTTTCATTACTAAGATGAACTTCATCTAGTTCTATAGTTGTTTCTTTCGATTGAAGAATCAAGTTATGTATAGCCATTTTATAATTTTTTATCAAAAAAAAAGGTTGTACGTAATAAATTAAACCTTTTAACATACCGTTAAGAAGTAGGATTGATGCTTTAAAATATTAACTTTTAAATTCATGTTCAGGACAATCAATTCTCAACTCTTTAGAAGCTAATTTAGATTGTAACAGTTTACAAAAATGTTCGTTGTTTTCATTTTGATAATAAGAGCAAGTAAAGCACATTCGTTGTATAGTTATAACTCCTGCTTGATTTAGTTGGTATATTACTTTTAAGAGCCCTGCTAGTATATCTTTCTTTTGATCTTCAGGTAATGAACTTAACGGTTGCTCTATATTAAGTGTAAAATTAGCTGATTTCTCTGCTATTTGTTTTCCTTGATTGGTTAAACCAATAATATAACTTCTAGTATCGCTAGGGGTATTAAACTTTTGAACTAATTCTTTTTTTAATAAAACTCTAATACTATCACTAATGGTAGCTTTAGTCATATTAAATTCTTCAGCTAAATAACTCACTTTGCATTTTTCTTCAGAGTGAAATAGTAAAAAAATTAGAATTTGAATTTGGATAGGGCTTAAAGAGTTCTCCTTACTTTCGCTCCAAAGAAGTACTCTGAAAGCCTCAGAAATTCGTTCTAAAGCCACAACTATTTTACTTTCAATTTTAGTGTTTTGCTGATTTAAGTCAAAAGGAGATTTCATTACTTACAGTTTTCCATTTCGTATATAAAACACCCTTTTTTATGTATAAAATCTTCCCATTCGGGTTTGAGTATTTCAATATGGCAAAATACACATTCTTTTGAAGATAGTTCTAGGTTTTCTAGACCTTTAGTTCTTAAATATTCTTTACCATAATTAAAAATTATGCTAGTGTCTTTCATGTTAGAAGGTGCAATAATATCAAAATGCATTATTTTACCATCTTTCTTAGTTACATAAGTATCCCAAACAGCTACTTCCATTTTATATAATTTAAAATATTAAAAGCTCTACAAGATTAGGAATCCTAACTTTGTAGAGCAAAAAAAATTATCCTTTAACATCTTCCATTGAAGCTCCAAAATTAATATGGAGAACATTACCTGTAGGAGTTACCAAAGCAGGGACAGATTTTACACCTGCATTTTCTGCTTCTAAAATTCGATTTTTGTCTTCACCGAAGTGAACTACTTCAACATTGTCTAAACCAATTAGATTTATAATGTCTTGTTCTGCACTAACACAAACAGGACAACCTGCGTGATAAAAAATAGATTTACTCATAATTATATTGATTTTAAATTTCAATACAAATATAGTTAGGTTTCCTAACTAATAAAAATTTAAAAGATAAAATTTTATAAAAGAATAATAACTGTTTCAGTACTCTTAGTTCAAGAGCCAGTGTTTAAAAAGAATAAAGTTGCTAATAGTTAATTATGAAATAAAAATGTTGTGTAATTTTAGCGATTCTAATTGTTTGGAGAAAAGATTTAATAATTGAGATGAGAATAGGTTACTTAAGAGGAAAAAAAACAAGATTATTGTTTGTAAAACAAGTTATAATCACAGTTTTTGTGTTTTTTACATTCAAAGCGATGTCACAGTCGGGAGGAATGCAGGGATTTAAAGCTTTTGGAGTAAACCCTACAATTCCTAATGATTCTCTTTTTTCAAAAATAAATAAAGCAAAAAATTTTAAGGCTAAATACGAGGCCACTTTTGATCTTATTGAGTTTCACAGAGAAAAAGGGAACTTAGACTCTATAATATACTATGGAAATAAGCTGTATACAGAAACAACTAAGAATAAATTAATAAATAAAGAAAATCATTTATCTAAGGTCTCTAGTATAATTGCTGAAGGAAAATTAGAAAAGGGACTTTTTGATGAAGCTTTAAAGTGGTTTTTTAAAGGAATAGAGCATTCAAACAGTAACCCGAATGATGAGTTATTTGTTAAAAATAGAATAGGATTAGGAACTGTAAAATATGTAAGAGGAAAAAAGGAGGAAGGAAAAGCAATTTTAGAACAATGTATTGAAAATGCTCCAAACGAAAAGCTAAAGCATGATGCTTTTTTTGAACTAGGGTTTGTTTATTATGCAAAGAATGAGTTAGAAAAGGCAAAAGAAAACTATAACAAGGCGAAACTATTTTATGTGTCAGATGGCTTTGTGAAAGAAACGCTAAAAACTGACCTATGGCTTGGTAGAATATTACAAAAAGAAAACAAAACAAAGGAAGCATTAGATCTTTGTTACAATGTTTTTAATGAATCATTATCTAGAGGTTACTTTACTTTATATGCTAAAGCAGGTAATGTAATAGGCAGTATTTACTTGAAAAAAGAAGATTATGAAAATGCAAAAACAATATTATCTACAGTATACATAAACTCTATTCAGTGGGGAAATTTAGAAATAGAAAGAAGAGCCGTTTTAGGCCTTCAAAATGCTTATGCTGAAACAGGAGACTATAAAAATGCACATGCTTTAATGACACAGTTAAATCGTGTAAACAATGAAATTTTAGTAAGTCAGAACAAACAGCAGGTAAATGAATTAGAAGTACAGTATAAAACATTAGAGCAAAAGCAGGAGATAGAGCGACAAAAAACGATGAAGACATATATTTTAATAGCTTTTCTCATTGTATTAATACCTGTACTTGCTTTATTGTATGTATACTACCAAAAACTACAAACACAAAGTAAACTTAATAAAACATTAGAAGAAGTAAACCAACAAAAAATAACTACGTTACTTAAAGATCAAGAGTTAAAACTGGTAAAAGCTTCGCTTGAAGGGCAAAACAACGAAAGAAAACGTATTGCTAGAGAGTTACACGATAGTATTGGAGGAAACTTAGCAACTATAAAATTACAATTATCAAATAAGAGTAAACTAGAGCAAGAGAACCTTATTAAGCAAGTAGATGAAACATACAACCAGGTAAGAGAGTTATCTCATAATTTAATGCCTAAAAAGTTTAAAGATTCTGCCTTCACAACAATTATAACAGAATATATAAACAATGTTAAATCATTATTTAAGGGACAAATAACTTTACAGATACATCCAGTTGAAGAAGTTGATCAAGTGGATGAAAACTTAAAAGTGGAGCTTTATAAAATAATTCAAGAATTATTAACCAATGCTTTAAAACATGCAAAAGCAACACAAATAGACATTCAACTTTCTGTATTTAATAATACAATACAGTTACTTTTTGAAGATGACGGTGTTGGTTTTGATCAAGAAAAAGTAAAATACGGACTGGGGTTTCAAAATTTAAAAGATAGATTAAAAACAATTAAAGGGAATATATTAATAAACTCTTTTCCTAAAAGAGGAACAGTAATAGATATAAATGTACCTTTAAATTAATATACACGATGACTTATAATATTATTTTAGTTGATGACCATAAAATGTTTTTAGACGGATTGTTAAACATTTTTAATAATGAAGATGTTTATAATATTTTACTTACAGCAAATAGCGGTGAAAATGTAATAAAGTATATAAAAACAAACCCAAATCAACATATAGATATTGTTATTAGTGATATTTCTATGCCAGACATAGACGGTATTACATTGAACGATTATATAAAAAAGGAACGTTCAGACATAAAAACATTAATTGTTAGTATGCATACAGATACAGGTATGATAGATGCATTAATAAAGAATAATGTTGACGGATACCTGTCTAAAAATGCAACACAATCAGAATTACTACAAGCTGTACAAACTATTCTTAATGGTGAAAAATATTTTTCACAGTCTGTAAGAGAAGCTTACATGGAAAATGTTTTTAATAAAAGAAAAGAAACTACTGTAATGCTAACAGCAAGAGAAAAAGATGTACTTAAATTAATTGCTGAAGAATATACTACACAAGAAATAGCGGATAAACTCTTTTTAAGTAAACATACTATTGAAAGCTATAGAAAAAATTTAATATCTAAACTCAACGTAAAAAACCTAGCAGGACTAACGAAATATGCAATAAAACTAGGCTTAGTAGAGTAATAATTCGGCTCACCCCTGAAAACAGGGTAATAACTTTCACTAGTTTCAGTCTATTAGAATAATAGATACTGTCTCATCTTTGTACCATAATTATTAAGTAATAAAGTTATGGTCATTTTTGGATGGCGAGAAGCCAAAATAAGTATACAACCTATCAACAATCATAGTTGCAGTTATTGCAATACACCAGAGCGTTTATTTATTCAAGTAAACAGGTTGTATTTACATATATTTTGGATTCCTGTTATTCCATTATATAAAAAAACATATAGTATTTGTGGGCATTGTAAATTAGAAATGAGCAAAAGTCAAATGCCACCAGATTTACAAAGAAAAGCCAAAGACTATAAGCAAACAAGTAAAACTCCTTGGTGGATGTTTTCAGGACTTATAATCGTAACTTTTTTAATGCTGTTTATGTTTTCTTCAGCGCTTTTAATTCATAAATAATAAAAATCAATATAAACCATTTAAATTTTAATTAAACATGATTTACGGAATCTCATTAGTATTTTTAAGTATTGTGGCAGTGCCATCTTTAATCTTATCAAAAAAACCGAATGCCAAAGAATTACTAGAAAAAATAGAGCCTTATCAAGGATGGATTGGTCTTATTTTCTGTATTTGGGGAATTTGGGGAATTATTTCAGCTGTTTTAAACATAGGTTGGTTAACTACAGTACCAATATGGTGGGGTACCTTTTTAGCAGGAAGTATTGTTGAAGCAGGATTAGGCTTTATGTTAGGATACGGAATGATAAATAAGTTATTATTATCAAAAAATCCTGAAGCTAGAGAAAAAGCAGAAAAACTGAGAGGGAAGATTGCACCAAAACAAGGAAAATTAGGGTTATTAGGAATAGCTGTAGGAGTATGGATGATCGTTGCTTCATTCATCTTTATATAAGCTAACTAAATAAAGAAAGAGAAAAAACATAACATTGTAAACTAAGGCTTAAATAAGGTGGGGGTGTGGGGTTTCTATCAAAAAATCAAAAAAAGCCTTGTTTGCAATGTTTTTACATAAACGTCAAGAATTTATTTTATAACCTGATAAAAGATATTTGAAATGAAAAGGGTAAATAATATTTTAGAGGTAATTGTAGTATGTATATTGTTTATGGGATGTCAGAAAGAAACTCCGCAAAAAGTTGTTGAAAAAACAGTACTTAAAGCCAATTTATTAACGGCTAATTATGGTACAGGATACTTTAAAGAACTTAAAGAATTACAAAAAAATGAATATTTAAAGTATTATGATAATGATGGAGAAGAATATGCAGCAACATATTTTCAATATCTTCATAGAGTTACCATACCAAACCTTGAGAGAAGTTTAAGGGATATTCAGAATTTAGAGGTAAATGAAGATTCTAAAGAATTGATAAGTGCTTCTATTGAATTATTTGAGTTTTGTATAGACTTTTATAAAAAGGACTATGCAGAAATAGCATATATGTATGATGAGGGAAAAACTCAACAAGAAATTAATATGCTAATCAATGAGTTTAAAGCTAAAAGCCTCGAAAAGTTTAAAGAAAAAAACTTAGAACTAGATGAGGCAGCAAAAATTTATGCTGAGAAAAAAGGAGTGAAACTAAAATTTGTTTAAACAATTTTTAATTCAAGTTTAGGCTCAGAACCAATTACATATTGAGACTTAATAGTTAAGGATTCTTTTTTGTTGTCGGAAACATCCTTAATGTATTTAGGAATAGTTAAGCCACTTTCATTTATAATAAGTTTCTCATTTCTATAAATTGTAATTTCTGTCATCACCACAATTTCACTAGCTGTTGAAAGTTCTTCCTCTTTTAAAACCGTATGCTTTTTAGTAAAATCTAATTTGTTTGAAGTTTTTTCAAACAACCAATCATTCGAGTTCATGGCTTTTTTACTAACCTCAAAAACGTTATTGTGTTTGAGATAACATTTTTGCTGAATATCAGTTTTTTTAACTTTAGAAGAGCCTGTACCAATAGCTAATGTAATTTTCTCAGGAATAAAAATTGTATCTGAATCAGATTGCCTCATTAAATTATAAAAAATAGAAACTTGTTGTTCACTGTCCAGCGCACGTTGCATGGTCTCACTTATAATAATATCAGGAGAAAAGTTCTTAGGGAATTGATATTTTGTAGCGTCTTGATTTATAAAGTTGATATTATTAGTTTCAAAACCTAGCTTTTTAATTGTACTTTTTAAAGTTTCAAAACTTAGAGGATTTACCTCTAAAAGCGTGTATGTTATATTCAAATCAGCATACTTCAATATAAAAGGAAGTATGAGCGAAGCAAAAGGACCTGTACCAGCATAAAGTATATGTAATGAATCTTTTTGTTGAATTTTTTCTTGAATAGCAATATTAATTCCTATGATAAATTTTAGTGTTCTTACTAAATCATCAAGACAATTAGCAGCCCATAAAGTGCCAATTGCAATACCATTTTCAAATAGAACATTGTTTCTGTGCTCCTCATTATTTATAGTTTCATTTGAAATGCCTAGTAATAGTTTTTTATATTTTTTTAGAGCCGAAAAAGATTTAGAGTAATCCTTTGTGTCTTCAAAAAATACAGATGTAATACGTTGTAACTCTTTTTTTAAATTCATTATAAGCTTTTATAAAAGGTGTTATTTTGAAGTAAATTTTAATATTTTCTGCTCTAAATCAAAAATCAACTGTTCAGAAGCAGGCTCATTTTGATGTTTTAATTCGTTTAAAATCAAGCGAATTGTTTCAGGAGATTCAATTTCTTCTTGTATAGGTTGGAAGCTTTCTTTTGGAGCAAGAGAAAAAAATAGAGAGTCAGACCATTCGTTTCTTTCAGCATCGATAACTAAATGAATACGATCTTCTTTTCCATGATTAGCAACAGAGTGCTCATAATTTACATTGGTATACCAACATTCACCAGGTAACATATTCAGCTTCTCATTATTTAAAACAAATTGAACCTTACTGTTGGTAGTAATTGGAATGTGTAAACGAAAGTTTCCATCTTCATAACCTAGTTTGTAGTCACGATGAGGTTTTATTTCTGCACCCACACCTAATCGTAATAAACGAGCAGATAAAATAGGACATTTAAAAGAACTAATAACTTCTTTAAAATAGTTACAGTTACTCATTATTGGAGTCTCTATAACAGTGTTATTTCCATTTTGGATAGCAAAAATATTAGAAGAATCCCCGTTTTTAGCATACAAGGAAATAGCTTTCCATTCTCCCTCATACCCTGATGTATTAAAGTGAGGAATCCAATGTTGGTTTACAACTAAAGAATAATCATATAAAAGCTTAGCTATGTCGAAGAGAAAAGGAAGCTTCAAAAATGAGGCAGTTTTAGTTTTTTTCACTTGTGTGTAAAATTTAGAATTACAATAATTGTTCCAATGAACTTACAGCAAGTTAATGGAAAAATAGCATACTGAAAGTCTTTTCAGGATAAGTGCTGAATTTTTAAGTATAAGTGGAAGAATTTTGAAAATAAAAAAGCAACCTTTTGAGGTTGCTCTTGAGTTTTTAAAAAACTAAATCTTTAATTCGTTTAGTTATTGTTTTTTTTATGTCTTTAGGGTAGCTTCTATCTCCATGAAAAACATCAGCCATGGCTTCACTAAACTGCTGACCGTATTTTTTTAGTAAAATATTTCGGATACTTTTTTGCTCGTAAAACCACTTAGAGAGCCACAAGCCTGTTTTTATTTCTGGAAGTAAGTTTTCAGATATCTTTTCTAGATATAATTTTGCAGCTAATTCTGGCTCTTTTTTAGATTCAATAATAGCTTCAGCAGCTAATTTACCACTGTAAATAGCGTTGGAAATTCCTTCTGCAGTAATAGGATCAGCAAAACCAGCAGCATCACCAATTAAAAACACATTGTTTTTAACAAATCCGTCTGTACGAGGAGCAACAGGAATTTGAAACCCATGCTGAGATTCATTAATAATATTAGTAATATTTAAAGTTTGTAAATATTGCTGATAGTGTTCTTTTAAGTTAATTTTAGTTCTTCTAGCTGAAGCAACTCCAATAGATAAATGTTTTTTCTTTGGAAAACTCCAAGCATAGCCATAAGGAATAGCATCAATATCAAAACGAACTTCTTTAGATAAACGTTCAAAGTCTTCATCAGAAACCTCTACTTCATATTCTAAAGCAGGAATTAATTTACGAGTATCTTCTTTCCATCCTGCCATTTTTGCTGTTGGACTCAAAGCGCCGTCTGCAGCAATTACAAAATTAGTAGTAAAATTCCCCTGAGATGTTTCAAGAGTAATAATGTCATCAGAAAAAGATAATGTTTTTAGTTTGTGATTTTCTAGTAATGTGGCACCAAACTCTTTTGCTTTTTTCGTAATAAGATTGTCAAAAGAATCACGCATAATCATAGAAATAGTAGGTTGCTCTCTATGCGTTTTAAAATGAAGTTTCTTTCCCAAATAAATATCAACAGTATGAAACTCTTTTTCAACTACTTCTTCAATATCAAAAGGTAAGTTTTTACGACCTCTAAAAACAAAACCACCTCCGCATGTTTTATAACGGGGTAAAGTTTCTTTTTCAATAATCACAGTTGAAATACCTTTTTGGGCTAAATAAAAAGCTGTTGAAGCTCCTGATGGTCCGCTGCCAATTACAGCAACATCATAGTGTTGTTTCATAGTTTTATTTTTAAGTTGGTTAAAAATACACTTTTATACCGAATTAAAAATAAAGTTACCAATGTAAGCGAGCCATAACTGGGTAGTGGTCAGAAAGTTTAATGTCTCCGTAAGTTTTAAACTGATTAATTGTTGCCTTGGTATCTGTCAGAACAAAATCGATACGCATAGGGTAGGTATATCGAAAAGATTTACCTAAGCCAATTCCACATTCAATAAAAGCATCTTTTTTATGAGTAGCTAATTGTTTGTAAGCCCAAGAATAGGCAGTATTATTAAAATCACCACAAACAATTTTTTTTCCTTTCCATGAATACTCATGTTGTTGGATTAATTCGACTTGATTTACTTGTTTTACAAAACCGTTTTCTAAACGTTTAAATAAACGCTCAGAATTTTTTTCTCCAAAATTTTCTTTCTTCGGATTCAGTTTTAATGATTCTAAATGTACATTATATACACGAACTGTGTCTTTCTTAATAAGAATATCAGCAAAGATAGTATTATTAGCACTGTGTTTAAAATCAAGCGAACCAGAGTTTATAATGGGGTGTTTGGAGTAAATAGCCAACCCAAACTTATTAGTTTTCGTTTTTGTTTTTACGTATTTGTATGGAAGCTTAATATCAAGTAATTTAGAGTTGTAAAACTCCTGTATTGCAATAACGTCTGGACTTTGATTATTAATAAATTCATAAATTTTCTGCTCAGTGGTTACGTCATCTTCATGCTTGTAATGATTAAATAGATGAACATTATAACTCATTATTTTTAAATCATCATTTAAGATTACTTCTTTGTTTGAAAATTTAACTAGGGGAGTAGAAATAAACCACCCTATGGCTAAGACAAGTATAGATAAGAAGGCATTTTTGTGCATTTTTATAAGCCAATACACAAAAAAACAAATATTTACAATAACTAAAAACGGAACAAACAATCCAAAAACAGAAAGAAAGGGAATTGTTTGCGGTGATATATACGGAAGTACATACGATAGCAGTAAAACAGCTGCAAAAACTGAATTGATAAAAAATAAAAACTTATGAGCTATCGAAAACTTTTTCATCTAATTTTTTCCTTGTTTAAATAAAAACTCTTTTTCACTTTTACTTAAAGTATCGTACCCAGATTTACTGATCTTATCTAATATAGCATCAATTTCTTCTTGGTTTCTTGTTTTATCAACGTTTGGTTTTGGTGTTTTATTACCAGATTTATAAACTGTTTTTAGCTTTTTTTCTTTTTTAGTAAATAGCTGATTTATTGATTTAAAAATATCCAGTTCCTTATTACTAGCACTACGAACATAGAAAAAGCCTAGTAGAGCTCCTCCAAGATGTGCTAAATGACCCCCAGCATTACCTGCAGGAATTTGAATAATATCAATAGCAATCCAAATACAAGCTAACACCCATAGTTTTACAAAACCAATTAGCGGGAATTTTAATTCGTAATTAGGTATGTAGGTAGCAATACCAATAAAAATAGCAGAGATACCTGCCGAAGCACCTAATAGAACACTATTATGAGCAACGTTTTGTAAGGCAGGAAAAAAATTATAACTAGCAACAAAAATAATTCCTCCAAACAGTGTTCCTAATAAATAAAAACTAAGTAATTGTTTAGAAGTAAAATATTGCTGAAATAAATGCCCAATATAAAATAAGGCAATTAAGTTTAGTAGGATGTGTAAAAAACTAGTGTGTAAAAAACCATAAGTTATAATCGTCCATGGTTTTAGTAAAAAGTCATCAAAATTGGCAGGTAGTGCTAGCCACTCTACTAAAAAGTTGGTTTTTAATTGAAAAAGAAATCCAAAAGTATTGGTAACAAAAACAAGTAAGAAGATAGCTAAGTTCACATAAATTAATTGCTCAACAATCCCTGCGTGTTTAAATCTATATTTTAAGTTTTCGAGTATATTCATATTTTATGACATCTAGAATAAAGACAAGTTAAGATACTAAATTAACGAAATTTAAATTGATTTTTTTTCCAGTACCATGCGATAATAAAACCAATAATAGCACCACCAATATGAGCGAAATGCGCAATGTTACCAATAGAGTAGCTTGTCATACCAAAGAATAAGTCACTTACTATAATTAGAGGAATAAAGTATTTGGCAGCAATAGGAACAGGGAAGAAAATCAATGCTAGTTTAGCATCAGGATAAGTTAATCCAAACGCAACTAGAATTCCATAAATAGCACCCGAAGCACCAACGGCAGGTGTGTGATACAAGCTGTAAAACTCACTCATAGTTTTATTAGACAAGGTAATTAAACTGTCGTTATATTGTCCAGAGGTTAAAATGTTTTGAATTTCAGCGGGAGAAATACCCATTCCAATTAGTTGTTCGTATATTCCATTAAATTGATAATAATTGGCAAAAGTGTAAATTAGACCAGCGCCAATTCCTGCAGAAAAATAGAAAAACAAAAATTTGTTTCGGCCCCACATTTGTTCAAGTGGAGTACCAAAAGCCCATAAAGCATACATGTTGAAGATTAAGTGCATAGTTCCGCCATGCATAAACATGTGCGTAACATATTGCCAAACCCCAAAATGTTCGTTTTTAGGATAATGTAAAGCAAATAGATTAGTTAAATCCATATTTAATAACTGCGGAGCAAAAAACAGAATCACGTTAATGATTATTAAATGCTTTATGGCTTGTGTTAATCTAGGCATATTACTTTTTATTTATTAAAAATGGCGTCTATCTCGTTTAAAGCTAATGTTTTAAACGTAGGTTTGCCAAATGGTGAAATGTTAGGTTCTTTACAAGAAAATAAGTTGTTTACTAAGTTTTCTTGTTCTTTATGGTTTAAAGTAGTTCCTGTTTTTATGGCTAGTGACTTAGCAAATGATTTTGCCATTACGTCAAAATGACTAAAACTAGTATCAGGTACTTCAAGTTTGATATCGTCTAATAATTGTTCTAAAATAAGGGTAATTTGACTTTCACTTATTGAGGTTGGAATTCCAGCAATTACCACACTTTCTTTGGTGAATTCATCAAACATAAAACCAGCACTTTCTAAATCAGACTTTATGCTATATATCATTTCAATATCTGATGAAGAGAATGAAATATTCACAGGAAATAATAATTGTTGACTACTTGCTTCTTTAACAGTAATGTTCTCTAAAAACTCCTCGTATAAAACTCGTTGATGTGCTAAAGATTGATGAATTAAAACCACTCCTGATTTTATAGAGCTTAACAAGTATTTTTTTTGAATTTGGAATGTTTTTCCAGTTTCAGTTTCTTGTTCAGACTCAAAAAGTTGCTCTTGTTGAGCAGGTTCAATAGTATCAGTATTTGTATATAAAGCTTCCCAACTTCCAGTATCTTTTTTAAAATTAGATTGATAACTGTGTGTTGTAGTGCTTTTTGGTGAGCTACTCGAGCTAGAAGGCTCTTTGTAACTAGTTTCAGTTTTAAAAGGATTAAAGGTAGGGTCAACGGTTATCGGAGGAACAGAAGAGCCACTTTTTTTACTATAATCGTAAGGAGTGTCTAAAGTAGAATCTCTATCAAAATCCAATACAGGAGCTACATTGTACTGTCCCAAACTATGTTTTACAGTAGCTCGTAAAATAGCATATAGAGCTTTTTCGTTATCAAACTTAATTTCCGTTTTTGTAGGGTGGATATTAATATCAATCGTATTTGCAGGTACTTCTAAATATAAGAAATACGAAGGGTGTGAACCACTTTCCAACAGCCCTTCAAAAGCATTTACTACTGCATGATTTAAGTACGAGCTTTTTATAAATCGGTTATTAACAAAAAAGAACTGCTCACCGCGTTTTTTCTTTGCAAATTCTGGTTTAGCTACAAACCCATTAACTGTAATAATATCAGTTTGCTCATTAATAGGAACTAATTTTTCATTCATTTTCGTTCCAAAAATAGCTACTATACGTTTACGTAAGTTACTTTTCTTTAAATGATAAACTTCGTTGTTATTATGATGTAATAAAAAAGAAATATTAGGATGCGCTAAGGCTACACGTTGAAATTCATCAACAATATGACGCGTTTCAACAGTGTCTGATTTTAAAAAGTTACGACGTGCAGGAATGTTAAAAAATAAATTTTTAACAGCAATACTAGTTCCTTTTGCTGTTGAAACTACTTCTTGAGAAGTTATTTCACTACCTTCAATTTTTATCTGTGTACCTAATTCATCATCTTCTTGCTTCGTTTTTAATTCAACATGTGCAATAGCAGCAATAGAAGCTAAAGCCTCACCACGAAACCCTTTAGTATTTAAGTTGAATAAATCTTGTGCATCTTTAATTTTAGAAGTAGCATGACGTTCGAAACTCAAACGAGCATCGGTTGCACTCATTCCTTTACCGTCATCAATTACCTGAATTAAGGCTTTTCCAGCATCTTTTAACAATAAGGTGATAGAAGTAGCACCAGCGTCAATTGAATTTTCAACCAATTCTTTTACCACAGAGGCAGGGCGTTGAACCACTTCTCCAGCAGCAATTTGATTCGCAACATGATCAGGTAGTAGCTGTATAATATCTGACATTTAATTATTTTTTGAGAAAAAGATTGAAAGGTCAAAATCGATAAAAAACAAAAAAATAAGCGTTAAAACTAACGCTATAACAACGATAGTTTTATTTAGCTTGTAGCCAGACTCTTTAAATTCGTCAATAGCAGCATTAAATTTTCCTTTTAAACCTTTTTTCTTTCCAATAGTAGTTCTGTATTGATCAAACTTCTGCTTTATTTCATAAGGATTTCCATCTCCTTTGTAATAACGAGGTTTGTAATCAAATTTTTTATTTTCTTTTTTGATAAATCCCATAAAATTGTTGCTTCTTTAATAGCTTACGTGGAACAAAAATCACACCAAATAAGACGAATTCCAAAGTTACTGAATTATAGAGAGGTGGTCAAAAAAAGTGAGTAAATTAAAGTTAAAAAGCGTCTAAGTTGTACAACCTATACGCTTTTTAATAATGTTTATCTAAAAAAAGAATTTGATTAAAAACCTAATGAGTTTGAAGTACGTTCATGATTTTTAATTGCCGCCATTTTAACTGCTGCTACAGCACATTCAATTCCTTTGTTTCCTAAATTTCCGCCTGAACGATCAATAGATTGTTGTTTGGTATTGTCTGTCAATACACAGAAAATTAGAGGAACATCGTATTTAATGTTTAAATCTACAATTCCTTGTGTTACTCCTTCGCATACAAAATCGAAATGCTTTGTTTCACCTTGAATCACATTTCCAATAGCGATGATAGCATCTAGTTTTTGTGTTTCAATCATTTTTTTCGCTCCGTATACTAATTCAAAACTACCAGGAACATCCCAAGAGATAATATTTTCTTCTGTAGCTCCACAATCTAGTAAAGTTTCAATAGCACCTTTGTGAAGGTTTCCCGTAATTTCAGGGTTCCATTCTGAAACAACAATCCCAAATCGAAAAGGTTTCGCATTTGGGATTGTTGTTTTATCGTAATAAGATAAATTTGTTGTTGCCATTATTGAGCGTATTTAGCACTGTTGATATATTTTTCAATATCTCTTCCTTGATCAGAGTCAGCGTATTTTTCTTTAATGGTTGTATAAAGTTCTTCAGCTTTACCATACTCTTTTAAATCCATTGCAACTTGAGCTGCTTTGAATAAAAATAAAGGTGTAGTAAATTGATTGTCTTTTTTATTAGCTGCTTGTTGATAGTAGTCTAAAGCATCTTTTGGCTGGTTAATATCAGCAAAAGCATCACCAATAGCTCCTAATGCAGTAGGCCCTAATAGTTCATCATCAGAACTAAAGTCACTTAAATACTCGATAGCCTCTTCGTATTTTTTCATTTTTAAGTAAGAAATACCAGCATAGTAGTTTGCTAAGTTTCCTGCTTTTGTTCCTCCAAATTGCTCAGCAACATCAATAAAACCATATTTACCATCAACTCCTCCTATTAAAGCTAAGTTATAGATAGAATCTGCTTTAGCTCCAGCAAAAGTTGCAGCTTCTTCAAATAGGGCTCTTGGATATGCTAATTCATTTGAAGCCTCTTGTTGTGTTGGCTCAGCAATAAATTTATTATAAGCTAAGTACATTAAAATTACAGCTGCAATAGCTACTAATCCGTAAAATAATGGCTTGCTGTTTTTTTCAATCCATTCTTCTGATTTATTCGCTGTATCATCTAAAGTATTAAATACTTCAGCTGTAGTACTTTGTGTCTCATCAAAAGTTTCTTCTACTTCATTTGTAACCTTTTCTTTCTTAGGTTTGTAACCTCTTTTCTTGTATGTAGCCATAATTGCTTAAAAAATTAGTGGCGACAAAAATAGTTTTTTTAATTGGATTTTAAAAGTCGTTTTTTCGTAAATTTTCGATAATTTGCGCTTTCTTTCAGTAACAAGGCTTATTCATGTATTTGCAAAAACTTTCTTTGGTTAATTTTAAGAATATCGAATCGCAAACTTTTGATTTTCAAAAGAAAATAAATTGTTTTGTAGGAAGTAACGGTATTGGAAAAACTAACGTACTTGATGCAATTTACTATTTGTCATTTGCTAAAAGTTACTTCAATTCAATAGCAGGACAAAATATTCGTCATGGTCAAGATTTTTTCATGGTTGAAGGTGATTATTTATTGAATAATCGGCAAGAAAAAATTATTTGCTCTTTAAAAAGAGGGCAAAAAAAAGTGTTAAAGCGAAATGGAAAAGCCTACGAAAAATTTTCAGAACATATTGGACAGTTACCACTGGTAATAATTTCTCCTGCAGATAGAGATTTAATTGTTGAAGGTAGCGAAACTCGTCGTAAATTTATTGACGGAGTAATTTCTCAGCAAGACAAAAAGTATTTACAAACTTTAATTTCGTATACTAAAACTGTGAGTCAGCGAAATGCATTGCTAAAATATTTTGCTGCAAATAGAACGTTTGATGCGTTAAATTTAAAAGTATATGATGAACAGTTAGTTGAATATGGAACGATTATTTATAATAAAAGAAAGATTTTTTTAGAAGAGTTTGTGCCTATTTTTAACGCAAAACATCAAATTATTTCAGGAGCAAATGAAGAGGTAAACTTACGTTATAAAAGTCAGTTGCACGATATGGCTTTAGAGGATTTGCTACAACAAAACCTAGAAAAGGATAAGATGCTACAGTATACATCAGTAGGGATTCATAGAGATGATTTGAACTTTGAAATTGAAGAGCATCCTATTAAAAAATTTGGCTCTCAAGGGCAGCAAAAATCGTATTTAATAGCATTGAAATTAGCACAATTTGAGTTCATAAAGAAACAATCTAATGTAACGCCAGTTTTGTTATTGGATGATATTTTTGATAAGTTAGATGAAAATAGGGTAACCCAAATTGTTGACTTGGTAAATAGTGATGAGTTTGGGCAAATTTTTATTACTGATACACATGCTGATAGAACAGAAGAGGTGATAAAAAAGAGTAACCAAGAATATCAGATTTTTAAGTTATAATGTTGTTGCTAGACAAGTAAGATAAAAATAAAACTAATGGCTAAAAGAGAAAATGATAGTTTTTCATTAAAAGATTTGATGGGAAGTTTTATTCAAGAGAATAATAAGTTAAAAAAAGGGTTTCAAAAAATTCATATTGACGAAGCTTGGGAAAAACTGATGGGTGCTGGAGTAGCTTCGTACACCAGTGAAGTAAAACTACAAAACGGAACTTTAATTGTTCGTTTGTCTTCTTCGGTACTACGAGAAGAGTTAAGTTACGGTAAGGATAAGATTATACGTATGATTAATGAGGAAATAGGAGAGGAGCTTGTTAAAAAACTGATGTTGGTGTAGAATGCAAGGTATGTAATAAGCTACTAAAACAAGCTTTTGCTATAGTAAAAAGTGGTTTACCATATGACACAAATTATAAAAGTACTTTGGTTTAAAAAAGTATAAAATTTACTTGTTTTTGACTTTAGTTCTTATGGGTTGAGTTATGTATAAATTTGTTGTTTTTTATTTAAAATCCCTTCAAATTCAGATGGTAAAAACCAATCAAAACTAAGTTTTTCCTTAGCTTTGTGGGATGCAAGATTTATCATTGGAGCATATTCTTTTTTCATATCTAAAAGTTTAAAATATTCTCTTTTCTCTATGAATTTTGTAAACTCAGCTTGTTTGATTTTACCTTCTTCTATAAGGTTATTATTTATGTAGTTTGATATTTTAGGATGTTTAAAAATTAATTCGTTCAAGTGTTTATTTTGTTCTATTGAAAATGTATTCATTTTACTCTTATAATCATCTGTCCATTTAACGAGGTAAACACATTCTTCAAAATCATCCTTTTTTATGTAAGAACCTTCTCTTCTATCGTCTCCTCGCCACGTGTGTACTTTTACATTAAAAATATTAGATAAATTTTCTGCAAAGTCAGCATTATTGTTTTTTTTCAGTTCGAACGTATCATCTCGATAATATAAATTCAATATAAACAAGGCCCCCGTTGCTAAGAGTAAATTTTCAAGATTTCCTTTTTCTAAATTTTCTGTGCGATTATGTTTTACTGCTTGGTAAGCTCTTTTCCATTTAGAACCACTTGTCCCTCTTTTGTTAGCTTTATTTAGAGGTCTAAAAACTCTGTTATTTGGTTTTGTGAAAAAGAAATTTGAAGAACTTACAATAACCTTCTTCTTACTTAGATCCCATTTTTCTTCTAAAAATTTTAAACAATCCATATCAAAAAATAAATCAGTATTATTTTCTTTAGTTCCCCCATTTTGAAAATATAATTCCTTTGAAATTGCTTCAATTTCTACTGAACATCTAATTAATAATTCTGAAATTTTTACCGAGTAAACACTCAGTTGTTGGTCATCGAAATGAATTAAATTTGATAATTCAACTATTTCTTTTTCAAGGTTTTTGTAAATCGGCCAATATAAATTTATCATTTTCTTCGGTTTCAGTTTTTGTCTTACCCTTAACGGCTTGTATAAGCGTAGTGCGAGGTTAGAAGCACTTCACTTTTGTTTAACCTTAAGGTTATAATAGTCTATTTTTTCGTATTTAGCACTTTACTCCGCATTACGCTTATACTTTGTTGGTAGTAGTTTTTTTCCAATTATCATTTGAGAATAATAAATCAAAATAGAAATTACCATACTTGGCACTATAAATAACAGTAGGTCATACAAAATTATTTCAAAACCATATTTAAAAGAGCTTATTAAAATTATGACCGCTAATAATATATTTATTGTAATAAAAAGTAATAAATGTTTTAAGTAATTTTTTATTAAAAGTATTGAAAATGGTGCAAGCCACCAAAACACAAAAAAATAGAAATAGTAACTATAATTTACGTAACTACTGATTTCGGTAAATTTTTTTATGTGATTACTAACTATTCCTTCGATTAAAGGAAAAACAAACTGTCCAACTAAAAGCAGTATTAGAAAATTAGACAAACAAGATAAAAAATAAAATTTTCGCATTCTATATGTAAAAGTAAGTGTGATTGCTATTATTTAGTTCTCTTTTTCCTGAAAGTGTTAATGCCCCGTCACATTCTATACTCCCCATATAAGATCTACCCCTACCTCTGCCTGCGCCGATAGAGCAAAACCCATCATCAGCAACCCAATATTTTTGAATACTTGTAATAATTTCTACATGTCCTTTTCCAAAAACAACAATATCTCCAACTTGAACATCTTTATAATTTTTTCGTTTTCTTAAAGAAGATTTACCCATATAGATTTGTTCTGGGTCATAATAATGATTATTTGATGAAGTAAAGTTATTTAAACCGTATAAATAAATAGCATCACCAACAAAAACATTACAAAGCCAACGTTTTCCGTTTCCTAAATCACTCCAGAACACACTGTATAAGTTTACTTTCCATTTACTCATACAAGCTTCTCTTAATCTAGAAAAGTGAGATATATTGTCTAAGTTAATTCCCCTCCCTTCATACCCAAACCCAGCAAGAGTTGAAATTGTCATTCGTTGCTTCATACTAAGGTTATTCCATTTTCGTTTTCTCTCAGATGATTTTAATTTTTTCCAATCTATAAGACTTGGAAACATAGGTCTTCTTGTAGCTCCATCTAAATTTGGATTTGGAGAAAAAAACCAATTCTGTTTTCTTTCATGGTATTCCCAGTATGAATCCATTATTTCTTTATTTGTTCCTAATTGTTTTGCTATTTCTGCTAATCGCATCTTTTTCTCTTTATTTTTTAATTACAGCAAACGGTTAGTATAAGAAACGTAGGGCAGGTGATGAGCACTTTCGTTTCGGTTTAGCACAAACGCTCTGTGTTTTTTATACCTTGTTATGCACTTTGTTCTTTCAGTTTTAAATTACCATCTAAATCTCTCACCGCATTCACTAAGTCATTTAGGTTGCCCTCCTCAATTATCTTTTCAGGTTTTTCAATATAATCGGTAAGTAATAATTTTGTTGAAATAATAGGAAAATGAAAATTACTTGTTTCAGCCATTAAAGATAGAGTTGACTTTTCTGGAAATTCTTCGTTTTTTTGAAAATGTAAATATGAATCACCTTTAGTATTATCAAATAGTTCAAAAATAATATTATGGAGTATGCATAAAATACATAGAATTATCTCATTAAGAGTATGTTCATTAAATCCTATTTTTTTAAATAAATATTTGTTTTGAATTCTATTTATAGCTCTAATTAATTCTCCTTCAATTTCAGTTTGAGTAAAAGCAGGTTTTCCTGTAATAGTTCCCCTTATAAACTTTAGTAAGTCGTCAATTTTTTCTTTTTTATTATCTTTTATGTAAGGTTTTAAAATGAATTTTCCATTCTTTTTTGAGTAAGAACTTTTGACTAAATTTTGAACTTCTCTTTTGGTCATTTTATAATATTGAAGAAAAGTTTCTTCAGATATTTCCTCTATACCTTCGATAATGATGATTTCAAATAATTTTTTGTCGATTTCTTCCACCTTTATGTATGATAAAATTTGGTCAGAAAAAAAGTTCCAAGGTTTATTGGGATTATTTGCAACAGAATCTTTAACTTTTTCAGAACCTTCCTTCATAAACTTTTGTTTGGCATATCTTGAATCAACTCTTCGATGACATATTCCTTTGTCTCTTTCAGGGTGTGCAACAAAATCGCAAATCTCCCTTAAGAAATATTCGTCATAAAGTTCTGCACGAATTTCTATTAAAAAAAGCTTTATATCGTCTTCTGAAAATTTGCATTCAGTTAAAAAATCAATTCTTTGACAAAGTTTGATGATATGTTTTGGGATTTTTTTTGGCATTGTGCATAACTAGTTTATATACGTAATAAAATTACTGTTATATTCTCTTAAGGGTAGGATAAGCGGAATTTTTAGCAATTTTTATATGCTATCAAATATATTAAAACTAGTGCTTTACCTGAAATAAAGTTATTAACGAGTTATTACTATTTGTTAATTAATTATACAACTCCAACGAACTTACTACAAGATGTGTACAAATTCTTACGGAATACCATAAGCTAAGTTATTTAGGGGATAAAAGATGTTTTACGAAGTAGCAACTGTTCTATATATCGCTGTTGACACACTTTATTGAATACTCCCCAACGAACCGTCAGCGCGTCACGCTGAGCTTTCCTCAAGGCAATGAAACCGTCAGCGAGTTTCGCTGAGCTTTTCTCAACCCAACGAAACCGTCAGCGCGTCACGCTGAGCTTTCCTCAAGGCAACGAAACCGTCAGCGAACTTCGCTGGCCTTTCCTCAATCCAACGAAACCATCAGCGAGCTTCGCTGAGCTTTCCTCAACACAACAAAACCATCAGCGAGCTTCGCTGGCATTTCCTCAACGCAACGAAACCGTCAGCGCGTCACGCTGAGCTTTCCTCATAAATATGTAAATACAATAAAGTGTGTAGAGAATTATATAAATGAATTGTAGCTAGGGTAAGAGTAAAAAACTTGCTTTAATAGCGGTGTGTAATAAGCTACTAAAACAAGCTTTTGCAATAGTAAAAACTCGTTACATAATTGTAACGAGTTTTATTAGGTTTCTTTATTAAGTTGAAGTTAAACAATAACTAATGATGATTTATCATTAGAATCATACTTGATATTAATTACTTCTCCAACTTTAGGTATAGATAGTTTAGAGACATGTGTTGTAGTACTAATGTCAAAGTTCTCACCAGATTCTGGTTCAACATGAAGGCTTAACAGAATAATAGGATCGAAATTCACTAATGATCCTGTGTCTTGCACTAGAGAAACTTTAGCTTTAGCAGATATTCCTTCTGTAATTAATCTTTGTTGTTTACCAACTAAATCAATTTGAGCTTCTGAAGCTTCAAGTATGTCATTTGTTTCGTTAACAAAATCCTTACCTAAGAATAATTTTGTTAGCCAGCCAACTATACCCCCTGATACTACTTTTTTTGTTTGTTGAATTGCTTCTTTTGGGTCTTGATCTTTTGTCATTTTTTTAATTTTAAGTTGTAGAATTATTTTTCTGCTTTTTTTAAGCGGAAGGCAAATTTATGTAATATAAAGGCTTTTGATGTGTTTTAAAAAGGAAGTTTTTTAATAAAACAACTATTAAGTATTAAGTATTTGTTTTTGAGTTTATTGTTCGGTTTTGAAGTTGTTATTAAGGTATATAATTAAGTAGTATATCTACTAAATAGAATCCTAATTCATAATTGTAAACGGTATAGCTGAACTTTTAGATAGAACTATATTAGTATTGAGGGTGAGATTGCTGCTCAAAGTTTATAATGATAACAGGGTAATAAAAAACTCGTTACAGTTAAGTAACGAGTTTTTAATATCTATAAATCTAACGATCTAATTATTTATCTAACGAAAGATTAAAACATTTCTCTACCTGAAAAGTGGAATGCACCTTCGATAGCAGCGTTTTCATCAGAATCAGAACCGTGTACTGCATTTTCACCAATAGAAGTAGCGTATAACTGACGGATAGTTCCTTCAGCAGCTTCAGCTGGGTTTGTAGCACCGATTAAAGTTCTAAAATCTTCAACAGCGTTGTCTTTTTCTAAGATAGCAGCGATGATTGGTCCGCGAGTCATAAACTCAACTAATTCACCAAAGAAAGGACGCTCGCTGTGTACTCCGTAAAAAGTTTCAGCATCACGCTTAGTCATTTGAGTTTTTTTCATAGCTACGATTCTGAAACCTGCAGCATTAATTTTTTCTAAAATTGCACCAGTATGTCCGTTTTCAACAGCATCTGGTTTAATCATTGTAAAAGTTCTATTTGTTGCCATTATTAAATGTAATAAATATCAGTATATGATAAATTTCTTAATTGTTGTTGCTTATGCAAACTTCGCATAAATCGGCGCAAAAATACACTTTTTAATGTTATTAGCAAGTTAAGGGTATATTTGGTTGATTTCTTGTAAGATAACCCCGTTTTTACCACGCATTTGAAAAGTAGCTTTTTTCGTTTTTAAGTCTAAAAGTAGCGTGCCGTAACTTAAAGAGTTAACTACATTACCTATTCTAAAGTCATTTTTTTCAGAAGTAAAAGAAGAGTATGCATGTGTTAACCCACTTGAAGTAAAATCAATAATAGGATATTTTACTCCGTTAATGTTAGTCTTAGAAAATTCGGAAATATGCCTGTCTCCAGAAAGAAGAACTACGTTGGTGTTTTTAGCTTTTTTAATTAAACTGAATAAATTAGCTACTTCATGAGGAAAATTACCCCATTTTTCAAATCCGTGTTCTTTAGATAGTACTTGGATACTACTAACAACTACGGTAAAGGTAGCAGTAGAGTTTGTTAATTCGTTGGTAAGCCATTTCCATTGAGTTTTACCTAAAATGGTACCTTCATTAAATTTATTAGGTTGAAAACGTTTACCGTTGGTGCCTTTGGTAAGTGGAGTTCTAAAATAACGTGTATCTAAAACGATAACTTTAATGTTACCATCTTCTGTTTTAAAAGTTTTAGAGTGATAAACGCCTTTTTGTTCTCTTCTAGGAGAGCTTTTTGGAATATCTAAAAAGTCTAGAAATAATTGTTGGCTTTCATCCTTCATTTCAAATTCTACACCTGCATCATTTTTCCCATAATCATGATCATCCCAAGTAGCAAGAATAGGAATTTTGGTAGTTAGCTCTTTATAACCTTTAACTTTTTTTTGAGTCTTATACATGCGTTTCATTTTACGCATATTATTTGTGTCTGCATAAATATTATCTCCACCCCATATCCATACATCAGGTTGAAGTGATAGAATTTCTCCCCAAAAAGGATTGTTAAGTTTCTGATTGTTACAAGATCCAAAAGAAATAGTAAACGCTTCTTGGCTAAAAGAAGTAATAGTTATAGAAAAGAATAGTAAAAAAGTAAATTTATAAGATTTCATGAAGTTTTAATTTTTTAAGCGAAGAAACAAAAAGAAATACATAAAAAGGTTAATATAGCATTAATTTGTATATTCGCCTTTTATGATTTTGAAACACTTTACAGAGCTACAAGAATTCTTGTCAGAACCTAGAAATATTGTAATAATTGGGCACAGAAACCCTGATGGAGACGCAATTGGTTCAACGTTAGGATTAAAACATTATTTAGATAAAAAAGGACACACTACACAGGTGCTAATGCCAAATGAGTACCCTGATTTTTTACATTGGGTTCCTGGGTCAAAAACCGTAAAACGTTTTGATCGTCAAAACAAACAATCTGTCAAAGCCTTAGCGAAGTCTAATATTGTTTTTTTATTAGATTTTAATGCACTGCATAGGGTAGGAAATGATATGCAAAACACGTTAGAGGAGTATGAAAATGATTTTGCTTTGATAGATCATCATCAGCAACCAGATGATTTTATGTATATGTATTCTGATACATCTATGTCTTCAACATGTCAAATGGTATACAACTTTATTGAGATGATGGGAGATGTAGAGTTGATAGATAAAAATATAGCTACTTGTTTATATACGGGTATTATGACTGATACCGGTTCATTCCGTTTTAGATCTACAACCAGTACTACACATAGAATTATTGCTGATTTAATAGATAAAGGAGCTGAAAATGATAGAATTCATAGCAGTGTTCATGATGCAAATTCTTACAATAGGTTATTGTTGTTAGGACAGGCATTGAGCAATATGAAAGTCTTACCAGAATATAAAACAGCTTTTATAACCTTATCTGAAGAAGAAAAAAAACGTTTTCATTACGAAAAAGGAGATACAGAAGGGGTTGTAAATTATGCATTATCTTTGAAAGGAATTGTATTTGCAGCTATTTTTATAGAAGATGAAGAACAAGGAATTGTAAAAATATCTTTCCGTTCAAAAGGGAAGTTTTCTGTAAACCAGTTTGCTCGCAACTATTTTAATGGAGGAGGACATGATAATGCAGCAGGAGGTAGAAGTGATGATAATATGGAAAATACGATAGAGAGATTTAAGTCGTTATTACCTACATACCAACAAGAGTTAGAAAATTCGTATGAAGCATAAAATAATACTTTTTGTTCTTTTGGTAATGGTATCTTGTAAAGAGCCACAGGCGAGAAGACCAAAGCAACACGGAACAACAAACTTTTATAAAGAAGTTCTTAAAGAAAATAAGAAGTTAAACGCTTTGGAAAAAAAACGTTTAGAAGAATGGGTGGCTAAAGATACTGTTAAAGAGTATAAAACTTCACCTAACGGTTTTTGGTATACATATATAACGAAAGATACTTTAAACTCAAATTCTCCACAGTTTGAAGATTTAGTTATGTTATCTTATAGTATATCGGATCTTAATGGAGATATTCTTTATGAAGAAAAAGAGAGAAGCTATAAAGTAGATAAAGAAGATTTTATTCCTGCATTACAAGACGGAATAAAGTTGATGAAAAAGGGAGAAACTATTACATTTGTCATTCCATCGTATAGAGCTTTTGGAGTAACAGGAGATGGAAATAAAATCGCTGTAAATCAGCCAATAAAAAGTACAGTAACATTAATCGATATAAAATCAAAAAAAGAAGAATGAAGTTAACCAACATTTTAGCAGCTACAGTTGTAGGTTTATCAATTGTTTCATGCAGTAACGGTCAGTTTAAACAAAAAAGCTCATTAGCAACAGAGGTAGATTCTGTTAGTTATGCTATAGGGTTAGATATGGCTAATAAAATCAAAACGAATTTTGACGAAATGGATCAAGATTTATTTGTGCAAGGTTTTAAAAACGGAATGGATTCTACAAATCTATTAGTAGAGTCAAAAGATGTAAATAATATCTTAAGAACATTTTTTCAGAAGAAACAACAAGAAAAAATGAAACAAATGCAAGAAGAGCAAGCTAAAAAGGCAGAAGCTGAGTTTGGAGATAATAAAAAGGCAGGAGAAGAATTTTTAGCAACGAATAAAGCTAAAGATGGAGTGAAAACTACTGAAAGTGGTTTACAATATGTTATTTTAAAAGAAGGTGAAGGAGATGCTCCTGTGGCTAATTCTAGAGTTAAAGTTCATTACCATGGAACTTTAATTGATGGAACTGTTTTTGATAGTTCTGTGGAAAAAGGAGAACCTGCTGAATTTGGAGTAGGGCAAGTAATCAAGGGATGGACTGAAGGTTTACAGTTAATGAAGCCAGGAGCAAAATACAAGTTCTTTATCCCTCAAGAGTTAGCTTATGGTGCGCAACAGAGAGGACAACATATTAAACCTTTTTCAGCTTTAGTTTTTGAAGTAGAGTTGTTAGAGATAAAATAAATAAAGTTTAAATAACTGATAATTAATTAGGTTAACACTTGTTGTTAACCTAATTAATTGTTTATAAGAGAATTTAAAACCAAATAAATGAAATTATTTAAAGTCCTACTTGTTGTACTTGTAGTGTTTACATCATGTAAATCGGCTAAATACCCTAGTTTAGAAAATGGATTGTATGCAGATATTCAAACTAATCGAGGAGATATTTTAGTGAAGTTTTTTTATGATAAAGTTCCAATGACAGTGGCAAACTTTATTGCATTAAGTGAAGGAACTCACGTTAAAATGACTGACTCTTTAAAGGGAGAGCCATTTTATGATGGAACTAAGTTTCATAGGGTGATTAAAGATTTTATGATACAAGGCGGAGATAAAACAGGAACAGGTGGAGGAGATGCAGGTTATACATTTGCGGATGAATTTCCAATGGATGAAGAAGGAAAATTATTGTATAAGCATGACGGGCCGGGAGTGTTGTCTATGGCTAATTACTCAAGACCTGTTACGAATTCTAGTCAATTTTTCATAACACATAAAGCAACACCTTGGTTAGATGGTGGACATTCAGTTTTTGGTTGTGTTTTACAAGGTCAGGAAGTGGTTGATACCATTCAAAAGAATGACTATATAAAACATATAGAAATTTTAAGAATAGGAGAAGATGCTAAGAAGTTTGATGCACCAGTAGTTTTTGAGCAAGAATTAGCAAACGTTGAGAAGAAAGAGATTGAGAGAAAGAAAAAATTAGAAGAGTTAAAACAAAAATACCAAGAAGAACAAGGGATTAATGATGCGATTACTACCGATTCTGGCTTGAAGATTTTATCTTTACAAAAAGGGAATGGGAAAAAAGTAAATCCAGCGTTACCAACTACAGCACATTATACGCTATATTTAGCAGATGGAAGGAAAATAGACTCTAGTTTAGATAAAGGTGAGGCTTTTGTCTTTACGGTTGATGATGAAAATTTTCCATTAATAGCAGGGTGGAAAGAAGGTGTGAAAACAATGAAAGAAGGAGATAAGGTACGATTGTTTATACCTTCTTATTTAGGGTATGGTGACCGTAGAGTAGGACCAATTCCTCCAAAATCGGATTTAATTTTTGAAATAGAAGTATTAAAAGTAGGAAAATAGTTTTGATAGAAAATATTATACAAAAAGATAAAGAACTTTTAATTTATCTTAACAATTTAGGAAGTGAACAATGGGATGGTTTTTGGTTAACAATAACCAATCAATTTACTTGGACACCATTATTTGTCTTTGTGCTGTTTTTAGTATTTAAGCGGTTTGGGTGGAAAAAAGGGATATTTACAGTGTTATTTATAGCGGTTATTGTTGCTTTTTCCGACCAGTTTACAAATTTGATTAAAAATACTACAGAAAGAATTAGACCTTGTAACACAGAAGGATTAAAAGAGTATCTACGTAGTTTTACATATAAGCCAAGGGGATATAGTTTTTGGTCTGGACATGCTTCGTTATCTACAACAATAACCACTTTTATGATTTTATTATTAAGAAAACATTTTAAGTTGATTTACTTAATGATCTTATTTCCTTTAATCTTTGGCTATAGTAGAATATATTTGGGAGTACATTTTCCAGTAGACGTTACAACAGGGTATGTTTCAGGGTTGATTTTAGGTACATTATTTTATTTTGGATACTTAGCTTTAGAGAAGAAGGTTGGGTTAAGAAAAGAATAATTTTAAAAACATATAGAATACATATTATTTCTGATAATAAAAAAAGCTTACGATTCGTAAGCTTTTTTTCTTTAATCCCCTAAAAAAAAATCCGAAGCGAAAGCTTCGGATTTGCGGAGAAAGAGGGATTCGAACCCCCGGTCCTGTTACAGACAACGGTTTTCAAGACCGCCGCATTCGACCACTCTGCCATTTCTCCTGAGCGTCTCATCAGGTATTCCCTGATTGCGGGTGCAAATATATGACCTTTTTTCATTTCTAAAAAAGTTTTTTGCTACTTTTTTTAATAAAATTTAAGTCTAAAAAGTGTTGTGAAACGTAACACTTTTGCTATCAATTAGTTTAGTGGGAAAATAAAAATAAAAAAAATAATGAGTAAAAGAGAATCAGCCTAAAAAAGAGCTATAATGATGATCCAACCAATAATTATAAGAACGAAAACTGTAGTTTTTTAGTAAATAAATTCTACCTTCGTTTTATAAATAGTAAGGTATGTTTAATTCATTCGGAAATATTTTAAAGCTAACTACATTTGGTGAGTCTCACGGAATAGCTATTGGAGGTGTAATAGATGGATTCCCTGCAGGAATGAAAGTTGATTTTGAAGCTGTTCAGCAAGAATTAGATCGTCGTAAACCAGGACAGTCTAAAATAGTAACCCAGCGAAAAGAACCAGATACAGTTGAGTTTTTATCAGGTATTTTTGAAGGAGTAACAACAGGAGCATCAATAGGCTTTATAATCAAGAATACAAATCAAAAAAGTAAAGACTATAATCATAATACAGATGTGTATCGTCCTTCACATGCTGATTATACATATGATAAAAAATATGGAATTAGAGATTATAGAGGTGGTGGACGAACATCAGCAAGAGAAACAGCTAATTGGGTTGTGGCAGGAGCTTTAGCAAAACAGCTAATCAATCATATCAATATCAACGCATTTACATCATCAGTAGGAGATGTTTTTATGATGAAACCATACCAAGATTTAGATTTTTCTAAAACTGAAAGTAATATCGTCCGCTGCCCTGATGAAACTTCAGCAGAAAAAATGATTGATAAAATTCAAGAAATACGTAAAGCTGGAGATACTATTGGTGGAACGATAACTTGTGTAGCGCAAAATGTTCCTGTTGGTTTAGGAGAACCTATATTCCATAAGTTACATGCCGAACTAGGAAAGGCGATGCTATCTATCAATGCAGTAAAAGGATTTGAATTTGGAAGTGGTTTCTGCGGAGCAAAAATGCAAGGTTCTGAACACAATGATATTTTTAATCCTGATGGCACTACACAATCTAATTTGTCAGGAGGAATTCAAGGAGGTGTTTCTAATGGAATGGATATTTACTTCCGAGTAGCGTTTAAACCTGTAGCTACTATAATGCAAAACCAATCAACAATAAATTCAAAAGGAGAAGCTGCCGAAATACACGGAAAAGGACGACACGATCCTTGTGTGGTACCAAGAGCAGTACCTATAGTGGAAGCATTAACAGCTTTAGTGCTTGCTGATTTCTGGTTAATGGATAAAACAAGAAGAGTTCAATAAGAAATAAAAAGCCCAGATACATATATGTACCTGGGCTTTTAAATATCTTAAAAATACAAATGTCTAGTAAAGAGTTAACATTGCATTTTTATCATTATTATTAAATGTGATAGCTGGTCCACAAGACTGCATAATCGAAGTATTGTCAGATCCAGTTGGAGTACCAGCAATATGAATAGCACCTACACCAGCACTACCTTCGTTTACGTTACTACCACAGCTTTCACGTGTTTGGTAGTCAGTATGACGGAAACCAATACAGTGTCCAATTTCATGAGCCATAGTACCAGCAAGCTTAGTAGAAGTAGGCGCAATAGATAATTCAAACCATCTACTGTTAATACCAAAACCTTTAGCAGGATCTCCTTTTCTTGTAGGGAAACCAGCAGCTCTACCTAATGTGATAAAGCCACCACTTTCTAATTCGTAAAACTCATTAACCTCAATATCAGCCTTAGATTTACCTTTACCACCATAAGAAACTCTTTGGTAAGTTAATTGGGAACCTAAGTTATTTAACATAACGATAGTTTCATCTAAAGCATCAGAACCTAAAGTACCTAAATCAGGAGAAACACTTACTGTGATAACTCTAGGTAAACCAGTTACTAAATTAGTTGTTCTGTAATGTTCTGTGTTAGGAATGTTTGAACTTTCACCTAACTCGTCAATTTGAGCAAAAGTAAAGAACATGTCTTCTACGGCAACACCTTTTTCCCCCATAAAAGTTGTTATTTTTGCTGAAGAAGTTTCAAAATAAGCCGCTTGCAATTTTGAAACTATTTCAGGAGTGACTTCATTGACTTCGTTACTTGGAATAGCGTCTTCTGAAGAGTTACATGCAGTAAACAAAATAACTGCAAAAGCCATAAGGCTTAATAGTTGTGAATTTAAATTTTTCATTTTATTGAAAGGTTTTAATTAAAAAATCTCAACGAAAGTATGTTTTTATGGTGAAATACGCAAAAAAAGTGTTTTATTTGTGGTGATAATATATTTTTATGAGGTTAGTTTTTCTTTTTTTTTGTACGCTATTTTTAACATTTAATACCTATTCGCAAGTTGATTTTCCTTCTTATGTGAAAAAAATAGCCCCAAAAAGGCTTGAAAAAAAAACGTTGAAAAAAAAATATTATTTAATTAATAAAAAAGATCTGATTTTCAACGATAAACAGATAAAAGTTGTAAGAAAATTAGATGATAATTTTTTGATAATAACAAAAAAAACAAAATCTACAGAGTTCACTTTTAAAGGAAAGTTGTTTGATGTAAATGATAGTTGGAAGCTGTCATATAGGATTCCAAAGCTATTAAAGGGAAAGAATAAAGAAGTGAAAGTTGTGGTAAAAACAACTAATTCAAACTTGTTTTTAAAAGAAGCAGAGGAAAAGAACTTAAATATTAATGTGTTACACAAGTATAAAGATGTTCTAATTCTTAAAGTGTCTTCAGTAGAAATAAGTAAAATAGCTTCTATGTATCAGGTTGTTTATGTAGATACTCAATTAGCTCCTCGTCCAGAGAAAGTACCAATTGAAAAAGTAGATTTAAGTGTCAATCATATATACAAACTTCAAAATGACTTTAAAACAATCAATGGTGATGGGATAACTGCTTCAGTAAAAGAATTACTGTTTGATGTTAAAGATATTGACTTAAGAAAAAGAATAAAACTATATGGAAGTGAAGCTGAAGATGTTTCTAGTCACGCAACTTTAATGGCTACTATAATAGGAGGAGCAGGGAATAGTACATATAATTCTATGGGGGGTGCTAATCATAGTAATTTGTCATCTTCAGATTTTAGTACACTACTACCTGATAATGATACTTACTATATTAACAATAATATATTTATTCAAAATCATTCTTACGGAACAGAGATTGAAAATTTTTATGGAGCTCAAGCGAATGCTTATGATCAAAGTACAATTGATGTTCCTGAGCTACTTCATGTGTTTTCTTCTGGGAATACAGGAGAGGTAGCTTCTGAAGAAGGAAATTATCAAGGAATAGAAGGATATGCTAATATGACGGGAAATTATAAGATGGCTAAAAATGTTTTAGTTGTTGGAGGAGTTAATAAAGAGCTAACTATAAATTCGAGGAGTTCAAAAGGACCTGCTTATGATGGAAGGGTGAAGCCAGAACTGGTTGCTCATGGACCAGATGGAACATCAGACGCAGCAGCTATAGTTTCTGGAGTAGTAACTTTGTTGCAACAAAAGCATAAAGAGAAAACGAATAAACTCTCATCTTCTGCATTGCTAAAATCATTATTAATTGCAGGAGCCGATGATATTGGTCCAAAAGGAATTGATTTTAAAAGTGGTTATGGCAATGTAAATGCATATCAAAGTATAAGTATTTTAGAGAACGGAGGATATATTAATGATGTTGTTTCAAGTAATGAGGTTAAAGAATATTCAATTCCTATTAATACTACAACAAAAGAAATACGAATAGCTTTGGTTTGGAATGATGTTCCTGCAAATGTTAATGATAATAAAGCGTTGGTAAACGATCTAGATTTAGAAGTGAATAGTGGCGCAAATTCATGGTTACCTTGGGTTTTAGATGCTTCACCATCTCAAAGTTCGCTAGAAAAAGAAGCTGTGTATGGAGAAGACCATCTTAATAATGTAGAATTAATTACTATAGAAAATCCTGAAACAGGTACATATAACTTAAAAGTAAAAGCAAATTCGTTAGCAACAGCTACGCAATCGTTTTCTATCGCTTATTTTCTTCAGCCTAAAAATATTTTTATATGGAACTACCCTAATAAAGAGGATAAGTTACCAGCTTTAACAGGTAAATATGTACGATGGATAAACAACTTAGATTTTCCAGTAAGTAAAATTGAATATTCTATTAATAATGGAAGTTGGACTGAGGTTGCAAACTCTACAAATGTTACAAAACCATATTTACTTTGGAATACTCCAGAAGTTAATGGAACAGCTCAATTAAGAGCTTTAGTAAATGGAGCATATTATGTTTCCGAAGAATTTATAATTTCAGATGTTATTACACCAATTGTCGATTTTAACTGTGATGAAAGTATTCAATTTAGCTGGGAGCCAGTTCCGAATGCAACAGCATATAATGTGCAACTGTTGGATGATACTTATATGTATACCAATACAGTAGCAAGCGAAACGAGTATTGTTATTTCAAAAAACACATTTAAAACACCTTATATATCTATAACACCAGTTTTTAATGAAGGAGTAGGAGTTAAAGGACAAACAATAAATTACAACTCACAAGGAGTAAATTGTTATTACAAGAATTTTTTAGCCTTTGTAAAAAATGAAAATGTAGTAGATGTTCGATTAAGTTTAAGCACTTTGACGAATGTAGCCTCAGTTGTTTTTGAAAAAACACTCAATGGGAATGTTGAAATAATAAAAACATTCACTATACCTAACACACAAGAACTTCAAATAGAAGATAATGGTGTTTCTGGAGGAGAAAATGAATATAGAGCTAGAATTGTCCTTGATGATGGGACTGAAACTTATACAGATAGTATAAAAATTGATTTTCCTTTTGATAATACCTTAAAAATATATCCAAACCCTGTAATAGCATCAGAAGGAATGTTTGTGTATTCAAGAGGAAACAATTTAGATATAGAAATCGTAGATGTTACAGGAAGAATAATTTATACAAACAAAATTCAAAAAATCAGACAAACCATTCCTATACCAAATTTTAAAACAGGTTTATTGTTTGTGCGTATACTAAAAGATGGACAACAGATAGCAGTAAAGAAAATACTGGTAAAACCTTAATTGTTTTAAATAATATAGACTTCACTAAAATTTTTGTGTTGCTTTTTGTAATTTTACAAAGTCACTTCGGATGATTTCGGAACCCTATCGAAATTGTATCGAGAAGTTTATATTAACCTGTTCTCGATAAAGTCATTCTAAAGACAATTTTATAATATTTTATTTAGGAATGATTATGGACTACATTAAAGGACGTGGTGCGCAACACAACACACACAATAAATTTATACAACATCAACACGAAGTGTTGGATGATTTCTTAAACTATTGCGAAGTAGAAAACGAATCAGCAGACAATAATAAAACAACCTATTTAGAAATTTATCCTAAAACAATTCTTAATAAAGTAACAAGTCCAGATATTGGATTTTCCTACTCAATGAATCCATATCAAGGTTGTGAACACGGTTGTATTTATTGCTATGCACGCAATACGCACGAATATTGGGGGTATTCAGCAGGATTAGATTTTGAACGTAAAATATTGTACAAAGCAAATGCACCAGAACTATTAGAAAAAAAACTACGAAGCCGTAATTGGCAGCCGCAAAAATATTATGTTCTCAGGCAATACAGATTGTTATCAGCCTATTGAAAAAAAACTTGAAATTACCCGAAAAATGCTACAAGTACTATTAAAGCTAAAGCATCCAGTAAGTATGATAACAAAAAACGCATTAATTCTTCGTGATTTAGATGTTTTAAGAGAAATGGCAGCGTTAAACTTAGTGAGGGTAAGTATATCTATCACTTCACTATCAGAAGAAACAAGAAGAATAGTGGAGCCAAGAACAGTAACTATCAAAAAAAGATTAGAAACAGTTAAAGTTCTAGCAGAAAATAATATTCCAGTAAATGTAATGATGGCGCCAATTATTCCTTCAATTAACAGTCACGAAATATTACCATTAGTAAAAAAGGTAAGTGAGTTAGGTGCAACCTCAGTTGCATATACAATAGTACGTTTAAATGGAGCGGTTGGAGAAATTTTTACCAATTGGGTAAGAAAAACATATCCTGATAGAGCGGACAAAATTTTACATCAGATAGAAGATTGTCATTGCGGTTCATTAAATGATTCTCGTTACGTAAGTAGAATGCGAGGAGAAGGTAAGATAGCAGAACAAATAAACATGCAGTTTAGGTTGGCGAAAAAACTGTATTTAAAAGATAAAAAACTTGCCCCGTTAGATTTTACCAAATTTGATAAATACCAAACTAATCAAATATCACTGTTTTAAATAAGATATTGTAAAAGCATTTTTCATACAATATATATATAATGTATTTCGCATAAGGTGATCTATTCATGTTAGTGTTCCACTTTATTGTTTGTTTCCGCTGCGCTACAACACAACAAACTATCGGGTATTTCGCTGTGTCTTTTGTGTTAGACTGCTAAATACAGTCTAAATAAAAGGATGCCGCTTCAAATATTGTGTATTCAACGAAACAAATAAGATAATAACAATTGAGTTAATCCCTAACGCGAGTTGTCTATATATATGGTAGATGTATAACAAAGCTTTTCTGTTGATAATGGGTTTCACAGGTAAAAGAGTTAAAAAGAAGGAGAAGAAGGAGGGAGGCATAAGAAACTTTCATGTTTAAATGGTTAGATAATAGTGAGTTAAAAAAGGTGTAAAAAAAAAGGCAAAAAAAGTAGTTGTTGAGTGGGAAAAGGTATCTAT
>NZ_JBNXUE010000027.1:0-514 GCF_050566205.1 Tenacibaculum sp. SDUM215027 | reverse complement strand
TTTTCTAACCAAGATTTTTGTTGTTTTCCATTCTCTAACAATACTGTTTGAGATAATCCTTTAAGTATTAACTCGCCATGTAGTCCTATTTCGTTGTGATGCATTGATACATCCAACACAACTCCTATAAATGCTTTACCTGAAACATTCGTGGTAAGTTGTTTTCCTAACCATTCTTTTGACTTATCTAATGTATAGCTTCCTGCTTCTTCTACAGTTTCTATATCTACTACAATTTCAAAGGTATGATGCTTGTATAAAAACTGGTTAATTGTAATTGTTTTATAGCTCTTTACAAAGTTACCATCAATGGTAATTTGCTTATCTAAAGCTTCTTCTTTTATCTTATGCATAGTACTATTTTTTTCTCTTAATGATAGTTACATATAAAAATAACTATCAACGCTTTTTTTTGAACAAAAAAAGACCTTCTTTCTTTAAAAAAAGAGAAGGTCTTTAGTAATAAATTATATAAAACTAAAAGTTATTTAGTCCTTCTCATTAAGCTACTGGC
>NZ_JBNXUE010000026.1:0-651 GCF_050566205.1 Tenacibaculum sp. SDUM215027 | reverse complement strand
GGAGCTATTGATTTAACAGTATCAGGAGGAACGACAGATTATACTTATTTATGGAATACAGGAGCCACTACAGAAGATATTAGTGGCTTAATAGAGGGTACCTATACTGTTACAGTAACAGATGCTAATGGTTGTCAAGAAGTAGATTCAATCACTTTAGTGTCGATAGATAATGAAGACCCTATTATTAGTGTTCCAGAAACTCTAGAGATAGAGGGATGTGATGAAAATGATATAACAAACTTAAACGCTAAATATTCTTTTAGTTTAGTACAATCTTCTGATATTAAAGGTAGCTTTTTTACTACTGGTTATACAGCTTCAGATGATGGAACAATAGCGAGTATTAGTTATATAGATGAAGTTACTTCTTATAATGGATGTATAACTACAGTAACAAGAACATTTACAGTTACCGATACTTGTGGTAAAACAGGTACAGATTCGATGGTAATCACTGTTCAAGACACTATAGTTCCAGACTTTACAGTGCCAGGAGATATTTCAATTTTTTCAGATGCGAACTGTAATTATGATGCAAGTGTTGGTGTAACAGGAGATGTAACAGATGAATCAGATAATTGTAATTCAGGGTTAGAAGCTACTTTTACAGATGAAGAGTTAGCTGGGAGTTGTGAAGGAGAGAAGCTT
>NZ_JBNXUE010000025.1:0-724 GCF_050566205.1 Tenacibaculum sp. SDUM215027 | reverse complement strand
TATGATTAAAGGCTCTATTATTAAACAGAGTTACCCTAAAATTTAAAATAAGATGCGTTACTTTTTAATATTTTTTATACTTGTTTTATTTGCTAAGTGTTCTTCTGTTCCCAAAGAGTATTTATTAAATGATGATATATGTTATTATAATAATTCTGTTTTTAAAATTTCCAATGAAGAGTTTAATTTTGATATAGAAAAACACTTCAAAGAAATAAAAAGGCAAACTAAAGTTATTACAGATACTCCATTACAAAATATACGTTTCATTATGTGGGAGGATGGAGAGATTACAAATAAACAAACAAACAAACAAACAATTAAAAATAAGTAAATGGATAGACTATAGAAAGGATGGCTCGATAAAAAGTAGTCAATTTATATACCTCAATGGTAATAAGCCTGTTTTTAAAGAAACCCACTACAATGAACAAGGAAATATTACTAAAGTAATCGACTACGAAAAAGGCTATAACATTTGTTGGGCAGAGGCTATTGCAATAGTGAAAAAAATAGCTAAAAAGGACATTGAAAAATATGAAGTAACAGGGTTTAATTTATCACACAATAATTTAAATGAGTTTCCTAATGTAAAACCCGAGTGGCAAGTTACATTAGATGGAAATGAAGAATACAAGTTAAAGGGTGTTAAGGTATATAGAATAGATGGAGTTACTGGTAAATTTTTGAGAATTACAAAAATTACTACTTCTTATGATTAAAG
>NZ_JBNXUE010000024.1:0-752 GCF_050566205.1 Tenacibaculum sp. SDUM215027 | reverse complement strand
TCTACTTCTCCTGTAAAACTACATGTATATGTTAAATCTGTATAGTTATTACTCCACGATACAACACTACAATCATCTGTTGCTGTTGCTCCTCCATTACTGGCTAACCAAGCGTTTAACTCTACTGTATTTCCTGATCCATCACACTCTACAGTTTTATCTGATGGTTGCTGGGTTATTGTTGGTGCTGTTTCATCCTTAATTAAGTACCCTGCTGTGGTTGTACTAAAGTTACCACAAGCGTCCGTAGCTGTAAAAATTACTGTTATATAACTTCCATCACATTTTACAGTGGTATCATCTCCGTAGTTATTTGTCCATGTTACGCTACTACAATTATCGGTTACTGTTGCCCCTGCATTGTTATCTAACCAATCTTGTAAAGTAGTTTCTGTATCTCCTACTCCACATTCTATATCTATATTATCTTTATTTGTTTCATCTATAATTGGAGCTGTATTGTCTTTAACAGTTATTGTCTGATCTTTTTCTATTGTATTTCCACAGTTATCTGTTAAAGACCATCTTCTTGTTACAATTACCTCTCCCTCACATGAACCTGCTGATTCAATATCATTATGGCTAGCATCTAAATTTGCATCACAATTATCTGACTCATCGGTAACATCTCCTGTAATTCCCACATTAGCATCGTAAGCACAAGCATCATCTTTATATATTGTGATGTCAGCTGGCACTGTAAAATCTGGTGCAGTGGTATCGGTTACTGTGATTGTTTGGGTATGACTTAC
>NZ_JBNXUE010000023.1:0-896 GCF_050566205.1 Tenacibaculum sp. SDUM215027 | reverse complement strand
ATCATAACCTTACTCTACGCTTTTTTCTTTCTGATTTATATTTCTAAATTTAATGAATTGCTAACTTAAGATGTATATAAAAAATTGCTACTTTTAACCTAACACAATGTTTGTTGCTTTTTTACCAACTTCTGATTTTCCTGCGGAAAATCCTCGTCGATAAAATCGCAACATTTCATATACTAAACCGTTGGCAACAATTTGAGAAATGACAAAATACCTTAAAATATTAGTTCTATTTTTAACTTTATCTGCTTGTGGACAAAATGCAACGCAAATGGAAACACCAGAAAATGCGAATGAAAAGTTTGCGGAATTTATTACAAAGAAAAAGTTCGTAGCAGAAAAATTTTATCCTGGAATTGCGGACGAAAAAATGCGACCAGTTTTAACGGAAAAAATAAATAAAATTGCAACTGATTTTAAAACTGTTGTGGAATCGGAAAAACCTACTGACAAAAAATATCAACAAAAAATCGGAATAGGACTTTCAAGGTTTGCGAAAATTTATCTGGAATTAGACACCGAAGACCGAGAAAGAGTTTGTTCATATATTGAGGAATTAATGGACATTGTTGAATTGGAAAGTTCGAATGGACAATTAAATAAATTTATGTACGGACTTGACCCGAACGAATTCAATAAAGAGAACTAAAATGTCTAATAAAAGAAAAGATCAATTAACAACGGACTCTGAATGGCGAAAGCACTTAAGAAAAATTGGAAAACGTTTCTTTTGGAAAGGAGAGCGTTTAGCTCAATAGAAAATGATTGATAAAGAATTAGAACAAGAAGAATAAAAACTGTTGCCAACAATGCGTCCTATGAAAAGCACTAGCCTAGTTCTCCAAAGTTAATATTTATTTTTTTATTATCTCATAATGATGATTCTGTGG
>NZ_JBNXUE010000022.1:0-900 GCF_050566205.1 Tenacibaculum sp. SDUM215027 | reverse complement strand
AGGTCGTTGCCTTTCTTTATCAAACCTCAATCTTTTAGTAGATTGAGGTTTTTTTTATGTGCGTATTTTAAATAAAAAACTTCCTTATCTACATAAACATAAAGACTTCAAGAAATCTAATAGAAGTAATGGGAAAGCTACTAACAACTTATTAAGATAAGATGATCTCTTTTAAGTAATAGGTAGTGCAGTATGTAGCGAGTACGTGTATAAATGTTCCTTTGCATTTTTTTACCTTCCTGTCTTATTACAATAAATTGTTCATCCAGAAAACCTTTTAGAAAACAATATTTTTAAGTAAGTTTTAATCTGCATATCATGCTTTATAAATTAAAAAATAATTAGATAGAAAATTATTTTTTAAAGTTATTGGTAGTTTTATAACTGAAGAATTTATTGATTATAAGTTATATTAAAGAATTAATTTTAGTGTAATTTTTTTACTAAAGAAAAAACTAGTATATTTTATGCTAACCTTTTGTATATTATATTTACTTTAACTTACTTCTTTTTAACAAAAGGCCCTTTAAATATCAGATAGGTTTAAAAAAAATAATATAGATTTACTTATAATTGCCTTATTCAAAGCATAAACGATTAAAGGATACTAGAGAGATGTAAGTATTATAAAAGGATTTCTAGAGTTTAAATTTAAGAGGTTTATTGTTTCCTTAATAAAGAAGAAATTATAATAAAACAAAAGTGATGTGTTATGTTTTTCTTCCTATTAGTTTATAGTAAATATTAAATTCATACTTCCTTTTAGGATATTTAACCTTCTAATTTTAAAAGACAAAATCTTATTTTTTAATAAGAAAACGAAGATTATTTGGTAGAGGATATATTGCAGCGCGCATATATTGATGAGAAGTTAGAATACCAAGAACCTAAATTGGTAAA
>NZ_JBNXUE010000021.1:0-1052 GCF_050566205.1 Tenacibaculum sp. SDUM215027 | reverse complement strand
TGTCATTTCTGTAAAGGTTAACTAATTCGTTGACATTTTTGGTTAAAAATATTAGGAGCCACACCATTTAAACTTTGGTGTGGTCTTTCTTGATTATAATAATAAATATATTGTAATATTTCTTCTTTCAAATGTTCTTTAGATTCAAAATAAGTTCCATGGATTAGATCTTCTTCAATTGTTCTCCAAAAACGTTCAATTTTTCCATTGGTTTGCGGTCTATAAGGTTTGATATATCTACGCTTTATTTCTAATTCAGTAAGCATTCTTTCAAAAGGATGGCCTGCCTTAGATTTACTTTCTTTTTTACCAAACTCAGAACCATTATCAGTTAAAACTTCCTTGAACTTAATATTATAATGACTGGCAAGAATGTTAAAGCTTCTAAGTCCAGAAAACATAGTTGTTAATGCTGTTAAGTCTTCTGTTAATTCTACCCAAGCAACTCGAGTACATGAATCTATAATACCATACAAATAGTAACGTTTTTTAGGTTCTGAGTTAACAATTCCTTTAGGCAAGTAGTGAGTATCAATATGACCTAACTCTCCAGCTTTCTTCTTAATGATTCTTCTTTTGTTTTCAACCATTTTTGGACTTAATCTATTTAGACCATGACGTTTTAATATATTATAAACTCCAGAGGGTGTAGGTGTAAACTGTTTTAAGTTAGGCTTTAAAATACAACTAATCTCGTATTTATTATTGCCTTGTTCTCTTAAAGCTAATACTTTTCGTTCAATAAAGGGTAATGGTCTTCTAGTTTTCCATTTAGGTCCTCTTTTTCGAGGCAATAAATCCCTTTGATTACCACTTTGTTTGAAACGATTATAATATTTTAAAAAAGTACGTCGATCTGTTCCATTGGCTTCATAAAATTCTTTTACAAAACGATAACGAGGGTGTGTCTTGTTTTTTACTTGTTCGTACTCACTTATCAAAAATTGATACTTCTGTAAATAGCTTCGAACTAGAGTTAAATCATCTGTATTTATACGCATAACAAAATATAAGATTTTGTCAACGAATTAGTTAACCTTTACAATTTCGAA
>NZ_JBNXUE010000020.1:0-1082 GCF_050566205.1 Tenacibaculum sp. SDUM215027 | reverse complement strand
TTATAGCATCCATGAAAAAGCAGTAAGTCGAGTATCTTTAAAGTTCATCAAAACAATAAAAGACATGAACACTCAAATTACTGCCTTACCAAATTTATATATAGGAATTGACATACACAAGCGAAGTTGGAAAGTTCATTGTTCAACAGATCTATTTTCCGGTAAGAGTTTTAGTATGCCTCCAGAACCATTGCAATTAAAAGCTTATGTTGATAAGCATTTTCAGGAATATGATGTTAGTACGGCTTATGAGGCAGGTTGTTGTGGGTATTATGCACATCGTTGTTTTGAGAGTTATGGATGGCGTTCTTTAGTTGTTAACCCTGCCGATATCCATCGTAAGGGAAAAGAACGTTTTACAAAGACTGATCGTATAGATGCGCAGTTGATTAGTAGAGAGCTTAAAGATGGTCGATTAAGTAGTATTTATGTTCCTGATTTACATCGCTAAGCCTTACGAAGTTTGTTTCGCAGGCGTAATGATTTAGTTAAAGATTTTAGACGTATCAAAAGTTACATAAAAATGCAGTTGCTCTACTTTGGAATAAAAGTACCAGAACCATACGATAATGACCATTGGAGTCATGGTTTTCGAGGCTGGTTAGATGATATGGTTTTTCAGTATCCTATAGCTAAAGCAAGTTTAGATAGTCGTATGCGTTATTTTCGGTTTGTAGATGAAGATTTACGTTTAGTTAGTAATCAGTTAAGAGCCTATTGTCGTAAACATTTTAAGAAAGATTATTATTTACTTAGAAGCATCCCCGGTTGGGGGCATTGTAGCCTGTTGAATTATTAGTGAGTTAGGAGATTTACGCAGGTTTACTAGCATAAAACACTTGGCGGGTTATGTGGGGCTGGCTCCAGGAGTTTATCAGAGTGGAGCTAATAGTAAAACGATGGGTATCACCCCACGAGCACATCGACTCATACGTTCATATTTTGTAGAAGCTTCATGGCAAGCCATTCGAACGGATCCGGTGATGCAGGCTTATTATCGAAAGCATTATGGCAAGGACACCAAAAAGATAATTATTAAAATAGCCCGTAAGTTACTTAGCAGAACTTTAGCAGTTATAAAA
>NZ_JBNXUE010000002.1:236675-403500 GCF_050566205.1 Tenacibaculum sp. SDUM215027 | reverse complement strand
TCTTCTGTAGTGGCTCCTGTATTCCATAAATAAGTATAATCTGTCGTTCCTCCTGATACTGTTAAATCAATAGCTCCGTCACTTCCTCCACAGCTTAAATCACTTCCTAACAAAGAAAGTGACAATACTGATGGTTCTGCAATAGTTACTTCAGCTACTGCTACACAGCTATTCGCATCAGTAACAATAACACTGTGTGTCCCTACTCCTAAATCATTTACATCTTCTGTAGTGGCTCCGGTACTCCATAAATACGTGTAAGGAGCTTTACCTGCTGTTACTGTTAAATCACCTTCTCCATCATTTGTGCCATTACATTTAATATCTGTTCCTACAATAGCTGCTGTGGGAGTACTGTCTATCGTAATATTTTTTGTTATTGAATTTGTATCTCCATCTTCATCTGTAACAACTAGTGTTACAATTTTAGAGCCTCCACTACTATAGCTAACATTATGAGGACCTTCTGTTGTTGCCATTGATGGTGAAGAATCTGTTCCAAAATTCCATTCATAAGTTATTACTCCATCTCCTCCTGTTGATGTGTTTGTATATGCTATTCCTTGAAAACCTCCACTCCCACAATTATGTTCAAATGTAAAATCTGGTGCTATTGGTGTTTGTACATCAATAGGTGGTAAATTTTCTCCTGAACATTTTGACTTTTGCGTAGCACATCCTGGTCCTGAAGTACTTCCTGGTGTTTGCCATGAAAGATATACATCTGTTAACGTTAGCTCTTCACCACAAGTATAATTTACCAATTCAAACATCTGATAAATTCCTGGACTAATTGATCCTGGTATTCCTACACTAATTTTATCGCTACCTACATAAACATTTCCGTCTTTATCTATTTGATCGGTTCCATTCATCAAGTAAAATTGCATATATAAGTCTATTTTACTTGCAGCTTTTGAAATATCTACATATAAATATACACCTGAAAGTTGTTGCCCTACAGTACATGTGGTTATTGGATCTCCATTAATATCTCCTATATAAACACTTCCTATTTCAACGTCTTGAGCGCCACAACCAGAAATATCACATGGAGCTTCCATATTAACTGTTGTCTGTGAAAATACTAGACCTCCGCACAACAGCAAAACAATAAATATTAGTTTTTTTAAATGAGTCATTTTCATTCCCATACCTTAACTTTTAAAATTATTCTTTGTTCTCTAAAAACATTGGAAAACAATATATTAACCAAGACTCTAGCCTTAAACTAAAACCTACTTTATGGGGATGAGCAAAAGGGATATAAACATCTAATATGGGAGAGGTAAAAGGGATAAATAAAACACTCTTGTTTATGAAAACAAGCGCATGAGGTATTCAATAAAATTCTGTGAGGATAAAAAATAATATTTATAAGGAAAATAATATTATTTTCGAAAGGTTAACGTTTTTTAAGTTCTAAAAACTGTTACATCAAAAGTAACGTTTATTTTTAATTTTAAAAAATGAAATGTTAAAAAAGGGGGTTTTCCCCTACACTCACGTAGGGAAAAATATCTTCATTGTATTTTATAATACTTCCTTTTTAATTAGGTAATTTTGCAGTATGATACAAAACGATACAATTATTGCTTTAGCAACACCAGCAGGGGTTGGTGCTATTGCTGTTATTAGACTTTCTGGAGAAAAATCGATAAAAATTGTAGATTCATTTTTCACCTCAATAAAGAAAAATAAATCATTATTAAATCAAAAATCTCATACCCTACACTTAGGTCATATTGTAAATAATGGAGTGGTTATTGATCAAGTTTTAGTATCTATTTTTAAAAATCCGCACTCTTATACTGGTGAAGATGTAGTAGAAATTTCGTGTCATGGTTCTAGTTTTATTCAACAAGAAATCATTCAGCTTTTCTTACAAAATGGTTGTCGAATGGCCGATAATGGTGAGTTTACTATGCGTGCTTTTTTAAATGGTAAAATGGATTTATCGCAAGCGGAGGCTGTGGCCGATGTAATTGCTTCTAATTCTGCTGCTTCCCATCAAATGGCAATTCAACAGATGCGTGGGGGAATTACCAACGAACTTAAAGAGTTAAGAGGACAACTACTTGATTTTGCTGCTTTAATTGAATTAGAACTTGATTTTTCTGGTGAAGATGTAGAGTTTGCGGATAGAACCAAGTTTAAAGAATTGGTAGCAAAAATATCAGCTGTTTTAAAACGTTTAATAGATTCCTTTGCCTTTGGGAATGCTATGAAAAATGGAATTCCTGTTGCTATTATCGGTGAACCAAACGTTGGAAAATCTACTTTATTAAATGCTTTACTTAACGAAGAAAAGGCTATTGTATCTGATATTGCTGGTACAACTCGTGATGCTATTGAAGACGAGCTAATTATAGATGGTGTTGTTTTTCGTTTTATTGATACTGCTGGAATTAGAGAAACCGAAGATGTTATTGAAAGTATTGGTATAAAAAAAACATACGAAAAAGCAGAAAATGCACAACTAATCATCTTCTTAATCGACTCTAATAAATATACACACTCAAAAGAGTTGTTTTTAGAGGAAATTGAAATTATAAAAAAGCGTTTTCCTAACAAACGTTTATTAGTTATTGCCAATAAAATTGATACCTTGTCTTGTCATGACTCCTCTATTTTGCAGTCAGAAATCGAAAATTTAATTTTACTTTCTGCTAAACAAAACATTGGTGTTGATGAATTAAAACAAGAACTTATTTCATTGGTAAATACTGGTGCTTTGAGTAATAATGAAACTATTGTAACTAACTCTCGCCACTTCGAAGCTCTAACTTTAGCTTTAGAAAGTATCAACTCAGTTAAGAGTGGTATTGAATTAGATATTTCTTCTGATTTATTTGCTATTGATATTCGCGAATGTTTGCGACACCTAGGTAATATTACTGGTGAATATGATGTAGACAAAGATATTTTAGGACATATTTTCGGGAATTTCTGTATCGGGAAGTAACCATTTATTGTGTAGTGATATACAGATTAACGCATAATTCTATGAATTATGCGTTAATTAACACAAAACTTCTTGCTTAAATTTGTTGTAATACTCATTAAAATAGAGTAAACAAAAAACATATACCGAACAAATAAGTTTTTAAAAAAGTATGCCCTTATTCATTTTTTAAAATTAATAACTCAATCATCTCCCTGTAAACAGGGATGTACAAATCAATTATTTCTTTCATCTTTGTTTTTTAAATTAAATAGTTGATTTAATGAATACTAAAAACGAACACTTAAATTCGCTAAATAGCATTTGTAAACTTCTTTTTAAGTCACAGCTTACCTCAGATTTAATGAGTGAGTTAGAAGCCATTTTTTATAACAGAAAAACTTGAAGCGTTAAAATTGATTTATGTGAACGATTATGCTTTTAATTATTTTGATGCACTAGATATATACAAGTTCTTTCATCAAGAAGAAATACCCTATAATGATGACGAATATGACCAAGAACCTGATAAAACTGTTGTGTATAGTTACCTAAATATATTGTTTAAAAAACACCAACAAAAAGTATTGATAATTGATACTACTGGTGACGAGCTTATATTTTTACCCGTAGCCTATACGCTAATAACATCGCAATATTAAACTAATTATTTATTTTGAATCTACATATATGAAATTACCTATAATAACACTACTAATAACACTTTTTACTGCCACGACTTTTGCACAACAAGATACCTTATGGTTTGATGGCGGTTGGGACAAAACCACAAAAGATAAAGCCCACTTTTACAGACCACTCGTAAAAAAAGAAAAAAGGAACTTATACCGAATAAATGACTACTATATAAACGGTAACTTACAAATGACAGGGCTTTCAAAGTTTAAAGATGCCCTACATCTAGAAGGAGCTGCTACTTGGTACAGACATGACGGTAACGTTATGCAAACGGAAACCTATAAAGATAATAAGCTAAACGGTGTGAGCACCTATTATAAATATGTCGAATGTGATGATAAGCCTGCTCAAAAGGTCATCTCTGGAGTAGAATACATTAACGAAGCTAGCGCAGATGATTATTGTATTTACAATATTCGTGAGATTACTTATAAAGACAACCATCACATAAAAGAAATACGTTACGACACCGATAAAAACGGGGCGCGTGAAGTATATTACTATAAAAAAGGGCGTATCCATAAAAAAATGTATTACGATACTAATGGTAAGCTAATAGGCACCTATTATCTACCAAGAAATGGCAACGAGTATGGTGTTACTGTTAGTTATTATAGCAACCCCGTGCGCCCTAAAGAAATCACTACCATCAAGGAGGGGTACCCTTTGTACACCCAAGCCTACTACCCTAACGGTCAAAAACGCAGCAGTTTTGACACCATTCAAAAAGTTAAAACCTATTATGATGAAAAAGGCAAAGTCATGGGCAAACTGCAATATGAAGGTGAGTTAAACAAGTTGCTTTATTATAACGGAAAACGCTATACATTCTATCCTGACGGAAAAACAATTGAAAAAATTGAAACGTACGATAGTGAGTATCTTATAAAAGACGAAGAATATAATGGTGGCGTATTAATACGTGAAAATTTTTATGACGATTTCGAGGTTGTTAAAACCATCAGCTATTCTGATACTGGCAAAAAAATTGGTGAATTTACCAAAAAAGACAACGAATTAAATGGTACCATTCGTAATAAATACAATCAAATTATCACCTATAAAAATAGCTTTCCTATAAAGGCAACCATCCCTTATATAAACTCTAGAAAACTATTCTCTACACTAAAAGATTCTGTAATTACCTACCACGATACCCTTGGTAATCCCATAGCAACCTTAAAAGTAGGTTTAAAAAAAGGGAAGTACTTTCCAGACAGGCTAGAAACTGGCGAATACACACCATTGCCTATTGAAGGGACTTTGGTAATGCATGACCACAAACAGAGAATAACAAATGAAATCACCTTTAAAAACTATAAAAAAATACAAAAAACAACTTTTGATTATATAAAGGATAAGTGTTTTAAGCAGCATATACTCTATGATAATAACGAAGAACCCCTAAAGCACACGTTTTATTTTAGCAACGGTAACAAACAATATGAATTGTTTTTTAATCCTGCTACCGGTAAAAAAGAAAAAGGCATCTTTTATAATAAAAATGGCAAGCAAATTTCAGAATTCAACTATCAAACCAAAACAGGTACGTTTTATGAGTTTTATGACAACTCTGACGATATTAAAGAAGTTAGCACTCAAAAAAACGGACAATTTATTGCTGGAAAACGGTATCAGCGAGTGTATGACAGAAGCTTAAAAACATATATAAATGTACTTCGCCAAGATGTTATCGCCAATGGCGAATCAACATTTTACTCAAAAAAAGGTACTGTTATAGGTAAAGCCCTATTTAAAAATGGAAACCCGTGGTCTGGTACGGTCTTCAATTATCACACTCATAAAAAATTCGAATTTAAAGAAGGTAAAAAACACGGCATTTACATAGACTATACAGGTGATGAAAAAACCATTCGCAAACAAGGCCATTATGAAAACGGCGAAAAACACGGCGCATTCATTACATGGGGAGGCGTTAGAACGTCTTATGGATCAAAAAATATTCAGCAAAAAGAAGAAAACTATAAACAGGGGGTGCGTGACGGCTACACCATTAAATACAACAAAGTAGGCAAAGAAATTTCAAAGGTGTTATACAAAAACGGAAAACGAGAAGGCTATGCAACAAGCTATAATGAAAAAACCAATAAAACCTATCGCCTACTCTATAAAAACGACAAGCCATTTGAAGGTGTTACTGTTAATAGATTTAACGATGAAAAGGTTTATGTAAACGGGAATATCGTTAAAGAAACAAATCATACAGATGTAAAAACGCATAATAATACCTACCAAACTATTAAAACCATTATCAATCATAAAGATAAAGCAACAAAAGAGGTTACTGTTTATGATTTAAAAGACAATAAATTGCTTTCATATTCAGAAAAATATGATCAGTTGCATGGAGAAGTCATTAAATACCACAACAACAAACCCAAACATATTGCCGTTTTTAAAGATGGTGATTTACAAACAGGTGAGGTTTGGTTAAGTGGTATGACTAGATTTGAATCAGAAAAATATTTTTTATTAAGTAAGCAAGATAGCACTGTGTCAATTAAAATATATAACCAAGACTTACAGTTAATTTCACATACAGCAATTAAGCCTTCACTTTATAAAGACTATAACGAACAACAGCTTTTATCATTAAAACGTTTTGATTTAGCACCTAGATCTAGCGTACTCTTAATCTATAGTTTTCACAAAAAAATAAAATAAATTCACTAGCATGAAACCCCCTAAAAACATAGATAAAATCAACTTAATTGAAGATAACGAAACAGGCCCTTTCCCTCCTAACGGTTTTTATAAATTTAAGGAAGCTAACTTTGGCAATGGTGATTATTTTGGCTTGTATTGGGCGTTTGGAAAAGAACATCAAGAACCCATTGTTTGTGAAATATTACATGATGAAGGTATCTTAATGCCAAGATTTTCTTGCCTGAATAAATTTTTAGAATGGTATCAATTAAACGATTATGACTGGGGAGAAGAAGAAATAAATGATGACGCATTTGTTCTAAATTTCATAAAAAAAGGCGATAATCAATTAAACAATACACTGATGGTTTAGGTGAGTATAGTGAAAATTGGTATAATGTCCTTATTACAATACATTTCTAAAAAAATTTATATAATATATAAATATCCCTGTTTTCAGGGAAATGGATCTAACATAGTACTTTTATTTTTGATTGGTAATATAAACCAGTTAAAAATGAAAAGACTTACCTTTTTTTTAATCTCAATTACACTATTAGCGTGTAGTGATGACGACTCAACAAAAAACATAAACTCTCATTTAGATGGTGATCTTGAAATCCGATCTTTAGAAGATTTAAACACCCCAAAAACAAAAGCATTAAAAACTATAAATGGTAATTTAATTATAAAATACACCAATAAAGTTGAAGATTTAAAGCCGTTAGCTAACTTAGAAGAAGTAAATGGTATTTTAATAAATAACAATCATAACTTAAAGTCTTTAGATGGTTTAGAAAATATTCGGAAAATAGGATTTATAGAGATTAAAAATAATTTTGAACTATCTTCTTTATCTGGTCTTGAAAATTTATTTCTAGTATCAGAAAACTTTATTATTAAAAATAATGACAACTTAACTTCATTAGTTAGTTTAAATGGGTTAACAACAATTAAAGGGCAGTTTTTTATAAATGATAATAAGGGCTTAATTGATTTGTCAGGGTTAGAAAATTTAACTGAAGTATCAGAATTCTTGGTTCTAAATAATATTAACTTAAAAAGTCTTACAGGTATTAACAGCCTTACAAGTTCATCTGTTATTGATCTTGTTTCAAACAATTCGCTTTCTAACTTCTGTGCCTTGACAAGCTTTGTAGAACAAAATAATAATCCATCATATAATTTTAGAGCTAGGCTCAATAGTTATAACCCAACATCTGAAGATATCTTAAACGGGAATTGCTCAGAATAAAAGCTTACATCAAAAAAAATAATCATCGATATTAAATTTATTCACAATGAAAAATCACAATAGTCAATTTTTATTTGTTCTACTATTTTTCGCAACATTAATAGCTTGTAAAGATGGTAATAATAAAAGCAGCGAAACGAAGCATACAGTTTTAATAACGCAACCCAATAAAATAAATGGAACCTATAACCTTTCCACACAAAGAAAAGAAGGTGATGGAGATACATATATTACCTCCCGAAACCCGTCTGTAATCAATCATGAATTAGAGCTTAAGATTTCAAAAAACGAAGAAGATAAGTACGTTGTTGAATTAAAAGACTTTACGATACAAGTACCTGCTCCTATTTGCTCATTTGTTTACAATACCCGTGTGGATACTACAAGATATGTTAGCAACTCTTTTGGTGTAATTACTTTTGAAAAAGAAAAGCAAGAACAACTAAACAAGGTATTAAAACACTATAAGAAACTTAAAGGGAATCAATTTTTGTTTGAAAGAACTTCAGATGGTAATTTTAAACTTTTATCGGGAAAAATTTCTTGGGAAGATTACAAAAACAAAGTAGACTTACGGCATGGAGACCCTATTCAAGAGTTAAAAATGTACATGAGCCCTGATTATTTAACAATGGTCTTGAACCAAACATTTAACTATGCCGAAGGAGACTTTATATCAAACACAACTAAAAAAAATAAGACACTGTAATTCAACTGAACACCAATGATTCATGGGAAGAACACGAATTATATCAACAAAAACAAATAACTATACCATTACTTCTAGAGCTTATTTAGACAAAACAAATACTCAATGGATTAGAAGCAATATTTTAGAAACCAAACTAAGCCCACACCCGCATAAAAGGTATGAACAATATCGCCATGACCACTACTATAATTCAAAAAAATAAAGCTTTCATTAAAAAGAATTTCATAAAACCGATAGAGCTGATATTAAAAAAACTATACTACAAAACATACCAAACACAATCAATTAATCACATAAAATATATGAACACTAAAACCATCATACTACTATTTACAATAACAATCACTTTCATGTCTTGCAACACAAAAAAGCCTTTAGAATGGGATGACGATGTTGCAAACCTTACCAATAAAAACTTAAAAGGTTGGCTACAAAAAGCGCCCTTTAATAACGAATGGGTTATTGATAATAATGATGACAGCTATGTATTTACCAATCTTGAACAAGTGTTTCCATTTATGGGAAAGTTTAAAGATTTTAAAAAAGATACCAGCAAAGAGCACGCCAATGTATATCAAGAAGAAGCTGTAGTTTTTAAAGACACGCTTTGGGGCGAATCGTTTATGTATGGTATGCTGTTATACCAGCCAACCGAATTGTTTTTAAAAAACTATTATAGTGAACGTGGTAATATTATATTTTCTGGTGTCAATGCCTCTAATGAAGTTTATACAGCTAGTTTGTCTGAAACATTTTCATATGAAAAAAATACCAAGTATAAAGCCGCTGTTTATTGGGTAAGCTGTGGCTATAAAACCTATCTTTTTGGGTTTTATCAACAAGGTCAATTAGTATTTGAATTTGGTTTTCCGTGCAAAAAAGACAACCAACTTGAAGGTCTTGAAAAACTAAAACAAATTAATACTGTTTTAGGGTTAGACATCAAACAATGGAAAAATGCCACTAGTAACGACCTACAAATAAATCGTCGTCCAAAAAGTTTTAAATAAAAACTTTGTATGTGTTTACATAAAATGAAACTGCTATGAGTGAATTACAAAGCCTATACAAGACATATTCTAATAGCAAACTTGTAACCATACTTCACGAAAAAAGCAAATTCAAAAAGCAAGAGCTCGCAGAAAACAAATACAATCGTTTCTAAACCCTGTTAATACGCCCTAAAAAATTATAGCATTTGTGACGATTACTTTAGGTCTGTTTTCGTTGCATGCTCTTTATATTGACGCCAACTACTACTATATTATCGCATTTGGTTCAAACTATGAATCCCCCCTTTAGGCCCTATGATTTTGTACTATTATTAGGGGACATCATAACACCTATTATTTTAATTATGTTCTATATGCTTATAAAAATGAGTTGGAATTTGTTATTTATTTGTCTTTTAATAAAGTGCCTCTATATTATTGATTATAATTTGATCCGCCATATATCAGCAATAGGAGAATTTTTTATAACAGAAATGCAAATGATTAGCTTACTTATGTCTATTAGAGTCTATTGGCTTGAGAATATTCATGCAGTTATATATTTTATTGATTTGCAATTAATTATATGTGCCTTTATTCTTATACTAAAAAAAGCGAACGGACATAACCCCATAACAATCAATGTTTTAAAAAATAAAATAGGTTTAGACTGGTGTTATTCTGTAAGAGGAATTAGATTTTCATAGTATTTCTGGATGTTCATGTTTCGTTGCTTGTTATAGTGATAACTTTTGTATGCTAATGGCGCATGGATAATTATTAAGATGAGGTTTAAAACCATAAATATTGCGGGCGCATACAAGTACAATTGTTTAAGAATAGCTAAATAATACTCTGCACTAGGTCTTATGTTGTTAGTTAATTCCTGCACTGAAAGCAAGCTTATAATAAGCGCCATAATTGCAGTTACCGTCATAATAACATGACGATACCAAGGTAGAGATGGATACTTCTTTTCTTCAGTTTCTAGTGATAAATAAGTTCCAAAACGCATTAACCTGCCATCTTTAGTAACATCTACTTCAACAAGTGTATCATCATCATCTTTTCCATCAGCTAACATAAACGGGAGCCAATACCTATTTTCAAATTTCAATTCTGTAGTTCCCATAAAGGGTTTTACTTGTTGTACATTTTGAGAGGCATCTACTGTTGCAGAATAGGTAACAACGCCTTTTAGCGTACGCACATCATCCGGTTTTGATAACTTTGGTTTACGCCAAAGAAAGTAAAACGCTACTACAAATAGAAGCCCTCCTGGAATCGCTCCGTAGATGCTATAAACGTCCCAAAGTGCTGTGAGTGCCATGAAGAACAAGGCTGGAATCATTAGAAAAGCACCTATAGTACCTTTCCATGCTTTTTCAACAGCTTGAACTTCATGACTTGTTTGCTTACGATTATGAATAAGCTCAACATCACTTCCTGCAATCTTCCCTACTTCTCCTTTTTCTATTTGTTTTTCAGTAATTATATAGTTTAAAAGAGAAAAACTCTCGTTTAAACTTATAACTACTGGAAGTTTATCGGTTTTAATCACTTCAGCAGTATTATATTCCTTCAAATAATCAAACCCTCGATCATCTAAAGTTACTTCTAGCCCTCCAATTAAATTATGCCATATAGTATTGTGGCGAGTTTTTATACCATGACGATCAAACTTACCTTTTAATAAATATACCTTATTATCTAGACGCTTATGTGTTTTTTTATATTTTTTTTGTGTTTGCAAATCGTCTAGTAACGCACACTCCTTTTCGGTAAGCTCGCGGTGATACATAAGTGTATTTATAGCTTTTTTGGCGGTTTTGTTGTCTTTATTTCTTCTTTTTTGATAAATTATGGCATTGTAAAGCGAATAAAATAGTGCTGCAAAAACAAAGATTATGTAAAGTGTGTTCATTTGGGTAGTAAATTATGAGTTGTATTGTAAAACGATGTCAAATGTCTATTCATTTTTCATAACTAGAATCCCTGAAAAAAGGGATATTTTCTTTTTAACTAAAATCTAAATTTGTATCAATCATTTTTTACGATGTATAAAAACTTTAAATGATAAGAAAAACAATCACTACCCTCCTACTTATAGCATGTGTAAGCACGTTTGCTCAAAACGTAACCCTAGAAGAAATTTCTAATAACATACTGCAAATAGAAGCCGATACAACATTCACTCTAACCGAACAAAATCAATTAAAACAAATAAAAACGACTTTAGATGGTGGTTACCATTTAAAAATCTGGCATAAGAGGCGCAAAATTTCCAAAATAGTTGAAGAAATAGGAGTTTCTTACGGTAGAATACAAACTACTGTGTATTTAACAAACAATACTCCTATTAAAATTATAGAAACCGAAGATAATTTTGCAGAAACACCTACTGGATTAAATTACAAAAAACTGAACAACGCCTATAAAGTTACGCACGACATTCTAAACTGGGAACAGCAAAAAAAAATCACAAAAGAAGCAGGAACACGCGTGTTTAGCACTCATAAAAAAGCGATTCTTGATTACAAGTTACTTATTGACAGCGCCAAACAAGCCATTAATGAATAATAGTGATAATTTCCTAAAAAAAATGAAAACCCCTGAAAACAGGGATTTTTAAGCTTAAAAAGCATCATACTTTTGAAAAAAACAATCGTATGAAAACACATCACAAAATAGTATGTATTTGGTTGCTATCTATAGTAACTATTAAAGCAACGTATAGTCAAAACAGTTTTAGGGTTTCTAAAGAAAAAGAACTTGCACGTATGTCAATAAACACATCGCGTTTAATAACAGAAAACGAAAATGTAGGCGATATATTTCAAAACTATATAAATCAGATACAAAAAACAAGCACCGATTTAGGTATGGAACACTTTAAATTCGACTCAAAGTCGTTTTCTCTGTATAAGGAAGAAGATACAGAATGCCTGCGCCTCTCTATTGAACTTTCCATGATGTTTCATTATGATAGTAAGAAAGTAAACGCCTTGAGTAAAGCGTTACATGCCACTAAAAATAAAACCTGAGCCATGGCCATGCATTTATATTATGAATAACTAACATCTGTTTTTTTATGCTCACTTTTAAACTCAAAACACAGTTAGTTATGGTATGCCTTTGGGCTGCTTTTTTACAGACTTATGCTCAAAAAACACCTAAAGACACGACGCTTTATAAATCAGGTTTCATATCGCTTACCTATCAAAAAGCGGTCTATAAAAACACTATTATTTATAATACTAACAAAGAATTAGACCGTTTACAAAAAGAAGATGGCGATACTTCTTTCGACATATTTTACACGCCCTTATCGTTGGTAGGCTCTATTTTATCTTATGAAAAAAACACCTATGCCTTTCCTCATGGTGGGTATAGCGTTCAAAATAGCATTATACAAACACTAAATTTAAAAACGCAAAAACCCTATAGTATTTTAGATCTTGTTGATGAAACGTCATTGCTTAATGCACTAAAAAACGACGCATACATCAACACTTTAAAAAACATTGATATGCAAAAGCTTAAAGCGTGTAAATCGGTTGTTAAGAGTTTAAAAATACTCAACCAACCACTACATAAAACCAATCATTTTACCTTATATAGTTTTGCCATACTAAATTATAACCCTGACAAAAACAAAATTTTAATCCGGTTGATTAGAACATTGCCACGAAGCATAACCCTCACAGAATATTTGCAATTAGGACTAGAGGTGACGCCTTTGAAACATTTTGAAGACACACTAAAAAGTGATGATAGCTTTTTTTTAGGTCATTTTAGAAGAGGCCGGCTGGCAGCTCAAAGTTTTTATTAAAAACATATATATCTTTTGAAAACAGGTCGTTTACATATGATACTACTTTATGTTGCATTGCTTGCTTCTTGCAATAACACATCTCAAATGGAAAGGCATAATAATCAAGAAGCAGGATTACCTAAATTGCAAATTTCACAAACCAAAATACCTAAAAAACAATATGAAATTTTCAAAAAACAAATACATAAAGAAAATGAGTTAAAACGTAAAATACAAGCTGCCGAAAAGCAAATTACCTATACAACCTATTACTATTTAAAAGGGATAACACCCCAAATAACACTACATCTAAACAAAAATGGCACTGGATATATAAAAAACAATATTACAAATAAGATTTATAACATCGTGTGGGTAGAAAATAAACCTGTGATAAACTTCATTTCAACAACTAACAAGAAACTACCCTTTAATAAATTAAAACGTCTTGACCGAAAAACACTGCTCTATCAATCTGATACTAAAGGGCAAGAAAAACATTTCTACGGAAAACTTACCGATGAAAATAATTTAGAAATTTTAAGTTTAATTGAAAGTATGGAAAGTAACACATCAACAAGCTCACAGAATGACTGTTGTAAACTCAAATAATAGTCACCAAACACTCATATCATGGCTTACAAAAAAAGACATATCTTGCTCCTAATTGTTTTAAGTCCCTTACTTTATTATTTAGGAAATCAGTTAATTGCAAAGCTATACAATATAAAATACCCGCTTTTAGAGGAGCAAATTAACACTAGAGATTATACTATAGAACTCGTATTTAAATCTAACTATTTATCACAAATAACTAAAGGCGGTGGTTATTTTAATAAAAATGACGTTTCTTATGTGATGCTAGATACCTTAAACGAGCAATTCGTGTTTGCTGCCAATGGACTTCAAGACAAAACTAATCAATATAAAATCAATAATTTAAGCCAGTCTAAATTTTCTGATATATATCCACCAACCGATGTAATTGTTTCTAGAAACGGTACAGTCATTCTTTCACAAGTTAATCCTCAAAAAAACTTTCGTGATTCTATAAGAAAACATGCCGTAGCCATTCATCCTTTAAAGGATTATTTTGAAAACACCTCAAAGCCACTCATAAAAAAAGTATATGAATCTAAAGACAAACTCCATCTAAATAGTTTAAACCCATTACAAGTTTTTGCCTTACACCCAACGGGTCCTAAAACAGAACGAACATGGAGCGGGCATCAATATCTTAAAATATGGCTTGATAATACCTACATTTATTTTAGAACAGCTACCAACAACACGAATATAACACTATACCCAATAACATTTAGTAACAACGAGCGGCAAACACTGATGTGTCTTGAAGGAAGTGTTTATGTCATAAAGCCCGTTAGAGATCGAGATCGCATACCTCTCTGTGAATAAAAATAATTCATTTATATTAGCTTTTTTACTACAAAAAACACTTGTATTTCGTGTTACAACAATTTAAAAATATCCACTTATCCATACTAGCGTTTTTGCTTATGCAACTATGCTGGTCTCAACAACCTACAACAGCAACACAGTGGTTTCAAAAAGGGCTAACTCTTATTGATCAAAAACAAAACTACCAAGAAGGCATAAAAGCACTAGATTCCGCAGCTTTATTAAATCCTCCTTTACCAATGCTCATCCAAGTCAAATATGCAAAGGCTGTAGCTTTAAATAGTCAGGGACACTTTACCAAAGCCGCATCGATTTTACTAAAAAATATCCCACTCATAAACCGTTGTGACAGTACAAAAAGAGTTAGGTTTCACGCAAACAATTACCGTGCTCTAGGCGATGTATATAAAAGTAAAGGAAAGCATTTACTTGCTATGAAAAATTATCAAAAAGCATTAAAATTCTCTGAAAAATATTCTAAAAAAAGTAGTGCCCTAATATTACACCAAATAGGTGTTTTGCTGCTAGAAAGAGAAAATTATTATGAAGCTGAAAATTATTTAAAAAAAACGGTAGATGCATATTTGACCCCAGATTTAAAGTTGGGAGTACATCTAAACCTAGGGGAAGTATACTCAAAAACAAACCGAAAAAACAAAGCAAGACTACAGTATGACAAAGCAAAAAAAATGGCTTTTGAACACAATAATCAAGTTGCTCTATGTCACATTTATATAGGGTATGCTAATTTATTTTTTGAAGCTGAAAATTACAATAAAGCTATTGAATATTATGAAAAAGCCATTACACTTTCTAAAAATTTAGGAGCACAATTACTAACTACATCGTCATTATTACATTTAGCAATTGCCTATAATAAAACAAAACAAGGCTTAAAAGCAATACCGTATTTAGATAAAGCAGCCACTTTTTTAAAAAAAGAGCCTTCTCTAAACTATCAGTTGAATTTATATAACACCTATGCTTTAGTATATGAAAACGTTGGCGATTATGAAAAAAGCATCTTGTACTTAAAAAAAGTAGCAACAGTTAAAGACAGTCTCTTTAACACAAAAAAAAACAAGCAATTTGAAGAATTAAAAATAGCTTATGAAACCAAAAAGAAACAACAAGAAATTGCACTTTTAAGACTTCAAAAGAAAAAAAATGAATTAGAAATTTCTCAAAAAGAAAAAACCTTAAAAACACTAAATCTAGAAAAAGAGCTTGAAGCATCACAAAATCAAAATACCATTCTTCAATTACAAAAAGATCGCGGCGAAAACGAAAGTAAAATTATTTTATTAAAACAAAGTAGAGAGCTTGCCAAGACTGAAGCTAGTAAATCACAGCAATTAAAAAATGCCTATCTTATAGGGTTTGTTATTTTTAGCATTCCTTTAAGCATATTATTGTTGGTATATTATCAAAAATTAAAAACCCAAAAAGAATTAGCTAAAAACCAAAAAGAATTAAACGTCAAGCAAATATCTAATCTTAAAAAAGAACAAGAGTTAAAAAATATTAAAGCCTCTATAGAAGGACAAGAAAAGGAACGAAAACGTATAGCTCAAGAGTTACACGACGCTGTTGGCGGAAGTCTAGCCGGAATTAAACTACAGTTAGACCACTTGTCTTCAAAAGAGCCTAAACTATCAAGTATTATCGATCACCTAGACGAAACCTATAATCAGGTACGTCACATTTCTCATGATTTGCTTTCAAAAAAAATAGCCAATCAACAATTTACACAGCTTATTAAAAACTACCGACAAAAAATAGCCGCTTCAACACACTTGAAAATAGAAACATCATTTTTTAATGAATCACTCATCAACAAAGCAAATAACACTATACAAACACATTTATATAAAATACTACAAGAGTTAATAAATAATGTTATAAAACATGCTGAAGCATCTATAATTGAAATTCAATTAAACGCACATACGGATATAATTAACCTTCTATTTGAAGATAACGGCAAAGGGTTTGTTTATAATGAAGAAATGAAAGGTATTGGCATTCACAATATAAAAGAACGCATAAACTTATTAAAAGGAACAACGACAATAGACTCAAAACCAAACCACGGCACACTTGTAAACATTGTTATACCTATAAAATCCCAACCTCATGACACATAAAATAATTATAGTTGATGATCATAAAATGTTTATAGATGGCTTGATTAGCATTTTTGAAGACATACCTACAGTTGATATTGTTTTAAAAACTGACAAACCTAAAACAGTACTGAAATATTTAAAATCTACAAACGCTATAGATTTAATTATTTCAGATATATCCATGCCTGAAATGGATGGCATCGCATTGAGCCGTTGTATAAAAAATGACTTTCCTCACATAAAGATGCTTATGGTAAGTATGCATAATAATTCAAATATGTTTCATCAATTAAAACAAAACGGTGTTTATGGTTATGTGCAAAAAAATGCCTCAAAAGCCGAATTACTAAAAGCGGTAAAAACTATTTTAGCAGGTGAAAATTATTTTTCTCATACAATACTTAACACTTATAAAAAAAGTTTGTTTACAGTACAAGAAACCAAAGAAACACCATTAAGTTCAAGAGAGCTAGAAGTTTTAGAATTGATAGCACGAGAATATACAACTAAAGAAATTGCTGAAAAACTCTTTATAAGCAAACACACAGTTGAAACCTATCGAAAAAATTTGTTATTAAAATTAGATGCTAAAAACCTTGCAGGGCTTACAAAACATGCTATTTATTTAGGGTTATTATAGATTTTAATTTTACTTTCTTATCTAACCCTTTTTTAAAATAGTTCTTCACTTCGAATTTATAACGGTTTACTACGTTTATAAAACAGATTTCTATCTACTTACATAGGTTTATAATTTTACAATGAATTATAAACTATAACTAAAAATGGGACTATACGTTACTAGTGGAGCACTTGCTAGCTTTAAAGAGATAGATGAAGAAGCTTTTGAACATTACACTTCTGTTTTCAAAAACATTAATAAGTTACTTGAGTTAGATGGTATTACACCTTATAAAGAACCAGAAGAATTAGAATCTAAACCTCTTGAAATAGGCGGATTTCCTTATGAATATATTCACCATCTAAGACGTTTCTATGCTTATTGTGCAGAATATGAAGACTGGTCTCCTACTCCATTTAGTCCAGACGCCCACCCTTCTGAAGATTCACTTGTAGAAGATCATACATCATTATTAACCTGTCATCTTTTATGTCATTCAGACTCTGATGGATTTTATGTTCCAGTAAAATTTGTTGATATTGTTTTTGCTACAGATGATATTCCTGTTCAAGGCACAATGATTGGCTCCTCTTATTCACTGCTTAATGAATTAAAGTATATAGCTAACAAACTTAATATTCAGCTAGACGAAGAGGATAAAATTGTAAATATTAATGAAGTTAATAAATCAATTAACGAGGAAAATGATTTTTGGAGAGAAAAGTTAGTTTGGTGTGAATTATTTGATGCAGCAAAACATAGTATTCGCAACAAAGCTGCTATTATTTTTCATTAAAAAACTTCAACAACTTAAGAGATAATTAGAAAAATAATCTCTTAAAAACAGTTTACAAGCCCACATAATATGATTATCTTTATTCTGAAAAAAAATAAAGATTGGCCTTTACCTTAAAAGGCCATATGGTGTAGTCTGCTTGTCTAATCTTTAACAATCATAAATACATCTCACACACATGGAAAGAGATATAAGAATACAATCACAAGAAAAAAAATATCAAACTATAGGAAAACTTACGACTAGTAAAATTATAGACCTTTTTATTGAAAGTGAAAACGAAGCTTTACAACATGAGTTTCAAGGTAAATTTTACCCAGCTCGTCATTATGATATCAATGCTACCTTAACAAAAGCTCTAAAAGGAATTGAAAAACAAAAAATAATTGATGCCTGTTTTCACTCATCTAGATTAGGTAATATTATAAAAGTAAAAGAAAACAACTACCCTCTTTTCTTGAAAGGAGTTGAAAAAGCATTGTCATCAATTGGAAAAGGTTATAATATTAATGTTTTAAAACCTAGTAAAGTGTTTTTTCTTTTTGGTGTTAGCACTCCTAATGATATAGAAAATCTCTACAACACAAAGTATACCGAATTTTTAGAAACTTTAAAATTTGTTACTAAGGTTAATTCTTATACCAGTTATCCTAGCTTACGAAGAAAATTAAAAGCAAAAAGTTTTTTGGAAAACCCTATACTTTTAAAAAGAGCTCAAAAAATGATTCCTTTCTTTAATCAGTTTAATTTTGAAACTGCTGGAGCATTAGTTTTATTGTTAATTGATTCATCTGAAACCTCTAAACAAGTTCTTTTAGAATATCATAACAAAAACTTACCTAGAAAAACAGTCTGGATTCTTGGTAGTTTTTATAAAGATTTTAATACTTCTGAAGCAAATAAACTACTCCTTAACAACTTATACAGTAAATATCCTACGGAGTGGATTGATGAATATTACAACGCTGTTTACTAGCAGTTTTATAAGTATTTTTGCTAAATGGATTCACTCACGCAAATTGTTCTTGGTGCAGCCGTTGGAGAGGCTGTATTAGGAAAAAAGGTCGGAAACAAAGCAATGCTTTATGGAGCTATTGCAGGTACTATCCCTGATTTAGATGTTTACATTGGTAAATTATTTGATATAGTTACTGCACTTGAAGTACACAGAGGTTTTACGCATTCTGTCTTTTTTGCAATTGTTTTCGGGTGGATTTTTGGTTGGCTTATTTCTTTATATGAAAAAAATGCCTCCGCTAAAGAATGGGCACAACTTATGTTTTGGGGATTTTTAACACATCCAATTCTCGATGCACATACTACTTGGGGAACTCAGCTTTTTTGGCCTCTTGATATACGATTAGCTTTTAAAAATATTTTTGTAATTGACCCTTTATATACACTTCCTTTTTTAATATTTCTGTTGATGGCAATGTTTCAGCAAAAAGGATCTAAAAAAAGAAGAAAGTACAATAACTTAGGACTTATTGTGAGTAGTTCTTATATGGCAATTACTATCATTATTAAAGGGATTACCTATACTAAATTTACACATGCCTTAAAAGAACAAAAAATAGGTTATAAAGAAATTGAAACAAAGCCCACTCCTTTTAATACCGTTTTATGGTCAGCAAATGTAGAAACAGAAGATGCATACTTAATAGGGTATTATTCTTTTTTTGATACTAAGCCTATTAAATTTTACTCCTACCCTAAGAATCATCATTTGTTAGGTGATTATAAAAATGATATTTCAGTGAAACGACTTATCAAAATAACTAAAGGATGGTATACTGTTTCTAAAAAAAATAATGTTATATACTTAAATGATCTTCGTTTTGGGTTGTTAAGCGTAGCTCCTAATTTTCAACAATTTGCTTTTAGCTTTGAAATAGCTGAAAAACAAGGTAAAACTATTATAAATGAAGTACCTAGAAATCGTGAAGAAGCAAAACAATTATTAAAAGATCTTTGGATTAGAATTCAAGGAAATTAATTGAGTAATCGCTGTATATGTCGTAAATTTGTAGCTCTATTATAAAGCAGAATTACTCAGGTTTGAGACAAAAATATTTTCACTTTTTTTCAATCATTTTTTTAGTTCTTACTCAATTAGCATTTATTACTGCATTGCTGCTAGAACATAAAAACGTTTTTACAGTACTGTCATTAACAACACTTTTTACCATACTTATAGTTTATAATTATATGAAATTCTTTAAAGTTAAAGAGATTGACTTTGAACCTTTTTATGTTATGGTATTTGTTATAACTGGTGCGCTACTTACTAGTTATTTACACCTCTTTACTAATTTGAGTTCTGTTTTGGCTGCTGCTTTAATAGGTACTCTCGCTTCATTCTCGCCTAACCTTAATAAAAAATCAAAGGTTTTACAAAATATTCCCAATGCAATGTATTGTGGTTGCTTTGTAGGAATGTCTCAAAAACATATTGCTATTGATTATAACTTTATAGTCATTGCTGGTAGTATAGCGGGTATTTTTTATATGTTTTCTAAAAACCTTTTTCTAGGAGTTGGTGGTAAATTAGGTACTGTAGCTTTTGGTAGTGTAGTTATATCATCTCTATTACTTTTAATTCTTTCATAATGCTTACTATTTTACCAATTTACTTAACAAGCATATTTGGAGCTTTTTTAACTTTTTTAGTCAGTACAAAGTATAAACAAGGTCCCGTAAGAGCTTCTGCTCTACTAACTCTTGTTGTTTCTGGTTTACTCTATCTTTTTCCTGAGATATTTCCTCAAAACTTAACACAACAAATCCCTTGGGTATTTTTTGGAGCTTCTTTTGTTGGTATGACCTCTAGCAAACTTACCCGTAATTATACTTCAATTATTTTCGCAGGAATTGTTTTTGGTTTTATTTATACGGTTAGCCCTACTTTCTTCAATGGTTATGGAGGAGCATTAGGAACTGCCGCTTGTATTTCTATCTTAGTTATTATTGGACTAAACAACCTTATCAGGCTTTCAAAAGCTTCAAAAAAGAAAAAGGTTTTACTTAAGAAAGTATCTAAAACGTATTCTTAAATACAGTTTTACCACTAAAAAACAAAGACTTATAATCTTATTTGGTTTATAATTAATAAGACTTAAAAAATTAAGTTAAATTAATTTTTTAAAGCAGTTTATTTGCGAATTTTGTTGTCTCAAAAAAAAATAAAATCTTACCTATGAAACGTTATTTAAAACCATTAAGCTTTATTCTTATATCATGTTCCCTATTTATTTCATGTTCAAGTGATGATAATATCGAAGAGCAAAAATATTTAAACATTCCAGATGCACAATTTGAGACTAAACTAATCAATCTGGGTATAGATTCTGATGGCATTATCAACCAACAACTATTAAAAAGTGACGCATTAGGAGTTATCAGCCTCGATTTAAACTCATCTAATGATGGTATAATTACAAATCTAACAGGTATTGAAGGATTTACTAACCTAAAAAAATTACATGCAACAGGAAACAATTTAACCACAATAGACTTGAGATTTAATAAACAGTTAGATACTTTGGTGCTTGCTGGTAATTACCTTAAAAATATTGATTTGAGTAACAATACAGAATTAATCAAGTTAGACCTTGATGTAAATGAATTAAGAGCTATTACAGGGTTAAAAAATGCTACTAATCTAAAATCATTAAGTCTATACTATAATTCATTAGAAACGTTAAGTATTGACAACCCTAATTTAGAAACCTTAAATGTTAGAGATAATTTTCTAGTGTCTTTAGATGTTAAAAAAGCAGTAAACTTAAACACCATTTTAGCACAAAGTAATAAGATTTTAGAAGTAGATTTTTCCGCTAATAAAGCTTTAGAAGTTTTAGCTTTATCTGATAACAAGCTTAAAAATATAAACTTGAAATCTAACAGTAATATTGAAGTATTATATTGTTCCAGTAATTTACTTACATCACTCGATATAAGTGGGTTGGTTAATTTGAATCGCTTAACTGTTAATGCAAATCCTAGCTTATTCTGTATTAAGATACATAATGGCCAAAATATCCCCACGTTTTCTAAATCTGATTACCAAGAATTTAACACAAGTTGTAATTAATAAAATCTTGCTATGATAATATCTCCTAATTATTTAACTTAAATTACTTTTGCTAAAAACAATAATTCTAAGATAATATCACTTCGTTTTTTTTCTTAATTTTATATCTCTTAAAGATTATAGAAAAACAATGGATAACAAACCTAATAAACAAGCCGATAAACAACCTTCTGCTGAACCTCCGTACAAATTATTAAGCTTAAGAACTGGTAAACCAAAAGATTGGGCTGCAGGAATTCCTGGAGTTACAAACGCTATAAAGAGTTTAATAAACGATAAAGCTTTAGTTAGAGGAGGAAAAGCTTTGTTTAAAATGAATCAGTTTGATGGTTTTGATTGTCCTAGTTGTGGTTGGCCTGATCCTGATGATGAGCGATCACCTATTGCTGAATATTGTGAAAATGGTGCAAAAGCTATAGCTGAAGAAGCTACCAGTAAAAGAATTACTTCAGGTTTTTTTAAACAAAATTCTATTTATGAGCTTTCTCAATTAACTGATTATGAAATTGGACATTTAGGTAGACTTTCTGAGCCTATGTACCTACCTAAAAATGGTACACATTACGAACCTATTAGCTGGGACAATGCTTTTGCAAAAATTTCCGAACACTTAAATAGGTTAGAGTCTCCAGATAATGCTGCTTTTTACACCTCTGGAAGAACAAGTAACGAAGCTTCTTTTGCATATCAACTTTTTGTACGTGAATTTGGAACTAACAACTTCCCTGATTGTTCTAATATGTGTCATGAAACCTCTGGTTTTACCTTGGCCTCAGTTACGGGTATAGGAAAAGGAACTGCTACTTTAAAAGACTTCTACGATACCGATATCATTATGATTATTGGTCAAAATCCAGGAACGAACTCTCCACGAATGTTAAGTGCTTTAGAAAAAGGAAAAAAAAACGGAGCTAAAATTATTGCTGTTAACCCTCTTCCCGAAGCTGGTTTAATGGGGTTCCGAGACCCTCAAAAAATAAGTGGTATTTTAGGAAAAGGGATCCAACTTGCCGATTTACATCTTCCTGTTAAAATTAATGGAGATTTAGCTCTCTTAAAAGCAATTGAACAATTACTATTACATTTTGAAAAAGAAACTCCTGGTAAAGTTTTCGATCAAGAATTTATCAAAAATAAAACAGTTGGTTATGAAGATTTAATTAAGCAAATTGAAAGCTATGATTTAGATGAATTAGCAAATGCATCTGGTGTTTTAAAAGAAGATATTCAAAAAGCTGCAGAAATGCTAGCTCATAAAAACCGAATTATTATTTGCTGGGGAATGGGACTTACGCAACAACCTAACGGTGTTGATATTTTAAAAGAAGTTCTAAACCTGTTATTCTTAAAAGGAAGTATTGGTAAGCCCGGAGCAGGTTCTTGCCCTGTACGTGGACATAGTAATGTACAAGGAAATAGAACGATGCTTATTAACCACAGTCCTTCTGTAGAGCAACTTGATAAATTACAAGAGGTTTTCGGCTTTAATCCACCAAGAAATAATGGTTATGATGTTGTGAATACCATAAAGGCTATGAATGAAGGAAAAGTTAAAGTCCATTTTAGCATGGGTGGAAATTTCTTATCAGCAACTCCTGACACCACATATACTGCAAATGGAATGAGACAGCTTGATTTGTCTGTTTCTGTTTCAACTAAGTTAAACCGAACCCATTTGATTCATGGAAAAGAGGCTTTAATTTTACCTACTATTTCGAAAAGTGAAATTGATATCGTTAATGGTGAGCATCAGTATACAAGTGCTGAAAATGCCATGGGAATTGTAGAGTGGTCTAAAGGAGTATTAAAACCAATATCTGACAAACTTATCAACGAAACTCATATTGTGTGTCGTATGGCAAAAGCTACTTTAGGAGATAAAAGTGTGGTTGATTGGGATCAATATATGAATAGTTACGATGTTGTAAGAAATGATATAGAAAAATGTATTCCTGGTTTTGACAACTACAATGTTCGTGTAAAACAAAAAGGTGGATTTTACTTACCTAATGCGGCTCGTGAAGGGAACTTTAAAACAAAAGAGTTTGGAGATCGTGCTCCATTTTCTATAACCACATTACCACAAAACACATTAGCTGATGATGAGTATTTAATGGCCACAGTAAGAACTCACGATCAATTCAATACTACTATTTATGGATTAAATGATCGTTACCGCGGAATTTATAATGAACGTCGTGTAATTTTCATGAATAAAAAGGATATTGAAAAAGCAGGACTTACACCTGGTGATAAAGTAGATTTATACAATTATGATAATGATACAGAGCGTATCGCTCCGTTATTTATTATTGTTGAGTATCCTATCCCTGAAAAAAACACGGTTACTTATTTTCCTGAAACTAACGTACTTGTTTCAATCCATAATACCGTAAAAGGAAGTAATATGCCAGCTTCAAAACATATTAAAATTAAAATTAAAAAACACAATCCGAATATCTATGATAAAATAAATGGAGTTCTTCATAAGAAATCCAATTCATAAAAAATTTATTCGTATAGTTTTAATTTATTTTCTAATTGCTTAATTGTTTTATGCATAGAATCCATTCTATCAAGCATATTATTAATTACATCTATACCCTGCATATTGACCTCTAAATCGTAGTGTAATCTGATTATTTTCTCTAAAATAGGTAACTGTTCTGTATATAAGTATCTATTGGAATCTTTTACTACAAACTCCATGAGTTGAAAAGATTCAATACTTTCTATAAATTGTTCATCTAAATTGTGATGAACAATAACTTTTTGTACACTTATTAGTTCTGTATTGCTCATATTTATTTCAATTTAGAAAGTTTTGTAAATAACTCTCGTTGTTCATCTGTTAAATTGGTTGGAATCTCTATTTTGTAAGTAACATATAAATCTCCAAACTGACCTTCTTTTTTATACTTCGTAAATCCTTTTCCTTTCAATCGAATTTTGGTTCCATTTTGGGTTCCTGCTTTTACTTTTAATTTAGCTTTATCAACAAAAGTATTAATCACTACATCTCCACCCAATACTGCGGTATATAAATCAATAGTTTGTTCTGTATATAAATTAGCTCCATCACGTTTAAAATTAATATCAGGTTTAATATCAAAAGTGATATATAAATCTCCTTTAGGGCCTCCATTTATACCTTCGCCTCCATGCCCTTTTATTTTAATTGTTTGACCATTTTCTACTCCAGCAGGAATCGTTATTCGTATTTTTTTTCCATTTACAGTTAATACTTGTTTTTGCGAAGTATAAACATCTCTTAAGTTTAATTGTAATGAAGCGTTAAAATCTTGTCCTCTAAATTTCGATGATCCTCTTTCTGACCTTCCCCCTCCACCAAAAGCAGAGTTAAAAAAGTCAGAAAAATCGGTTCCTTCAAAACCTGAGGATGAATATTGCTGATAAGAACCTCCGCCACCAAATCCACTTTGATAACCTTGCTGTTTTTTGGCCTCCTCATACGCTTCAGCATGTTGCCAGTTTTCCCCATACTCATCATACTTTTTACGATTCTCAGGGTTACTTAAAACCTCGTTTGCTTCATTTATTTGCTGAAACTTCTTTTTAGCTTCTTCGTCATTAGGGTTTGTATCTGGGTGATATTTTCTAGCTAACTTCCGATAGGCCTTTTTTATATCTGCAGCAGTCGCTTTTTTATCTATTCCCAAAACCTTGTAATAATCTATAAATTCCATATCGATTAAATTGACCTAACACACTAAAATTACGAAATTTAATTGCAAAAAACCAATGCTTTAACTCTACACCTTTTTAATGTATTTTTGTATCCTTATTTGAAGATTGAATGATAGTAGAAGATTTAGTAGGAACATACAATATTATTGGTAGTAACCAAGATGAAAGTGAAAATACCTATAAAGGAACTCTTTCTTTAACTCTTGATGAAAATAGTAGAATTATAGCCAAGTGGCTTATTAACGATGAACAAGAACAAGTTGGAACTGGCTTCTTTAAAAACAACATTCTTATTATCAACTTTAATTATAATAGTGATGATAATACTATCTATAAAGGTGTTGTTGTATACTCTTGTCTTTCTAAAAATATTTTAGATGGGTTTTGGTCAGAAAAGCACGGAAATCCACTATTTCTTGGAGAAGAACGTTGTTTTAGAGTTCAGGAACAAGATGAGTTAGTTAATTAATTTCTAGTTTAACTCTTAAACCTATTACAATAAGTTTAATCGCCTTTTTAACTCATTTCTATTAGACCTGCTTACAGGAATTACATCTTGTTTTATAAGCACACTATTATCTTCAATATCTATAATTTTATTGGTGTTAATAATATACGATCTGTGTACTTTTAAGAATGATTCTGAAGGTAATTTTTCTTCGATCTTTTTTAAAGGGCTATGAACTACGTAGTTTTTTTCCTCCGTTTTAACTTTAATGTAATCACCATTAGCTTCTACAACATAAATACTTGATATGTCTATTTTTACTAATCTTCTATCAATATTTACATATAATGTATTTACATCAGTAGGTTGATTTTTCTTTACTGGTTTTGTATTACTTTCTTTTGCTCTTGCTGCAATAATTTTTTCTACAGATTTTTTAAACCGTTTTAACTCTATTGGTTTTACTATATAATCTACAACAAAATCATATTCAAAAGCTTCCACAGCAAAATTTCTATCAGAAGTTGTAAGAACAATTTTAGGAGGATTTTTTAATGTTTGAACAAGGTCAATCCCTGTAAAATTTGGCATATGGATATCCAAAAAGATAGCATCTACTTTATTGTTATTTAAAAATTTTATTGCTTGTATTGCATTCGAAAACTCTCCAACAAGTTTTAATCCTCCAACTTGTTCGCACACTTTTTTAAGAATCATTCTTGACATTAATTCGTCATCAACAACAATACAGTTCATAAGTAATCTTTTAAATTTCCTTTAAAAAATCAAGCATTACAGGCAGTACATTTTCAAAATATTCTTTGTTTTCTATACTATTGTCTGCAAGATTATTTTCAAAGTCATTGGTTATTTTATAGCTTTTTTCTAAGCCTAAAATACTCATTTTATGTTTAATTCTATGAACAATTTCTTTAGTTTTCTTGAATTCTCTATTTTTAATGTGCAAAAAATAGTTTTCTATTTCTCCTGAAAGCTCTTCTTTTAAAACTACTATAACTTGTTTCTTAAACTCGTTATCTCCTTTCGAAAGTGCAATTATATACGATAAGTTTGGTTGTTCCATTGTTACTTTTTTATTGTAAAAAAGAAAGTTGTTCCTTTATTTATTTCAGATTCTAACCATATTTCTCCTTGGTAAAAATTTACAATTTTTTTTACGATAGATAAACCAATACCTGTAGAGTCTTTAGTATTTTTTAATGATTGAAAAATTTTAAAGATTTTATCATAATGTTTCTTCTCAATACCTATTCCATTATCTTTAATTGAAAATTCATATAATGAGTTTTGATCCTTTACATCAATTTCAATAATTCCATTTTCTTTATCATTAAACTTAATTGAGTTACTTATCAGGTTTTGAAATAATTGTTGAAACTTTGTTTTGTCTCCTTTTATAGTGGGTAATTTATGTAAAACTTTTATTGATATGTTTTTGGGTAAGTATATTACTTTCTTTATTTCTTCAATTAAAGAATTTAAATCTACATTGTCATCTTCCTTTATTTCATTAACAATACTTGAATACTCTAACACATCAGTAATTAGCTGTTCCATCTTTTCTAAGGTGTTTTCAATATGTTCAAAGTTTTGAAGGCTTGCTTCATCAAAAACTCCTTCATTATCAATTTTAATCCAACTAGTTAACGCATGAATACTTCTTATAGGCGACTTTAAATCGTGGGAAACTATATGTGCATACTCCTCAAGCTCTTGATTACTTTTTGCTACCTTTTTTAATAAATCAGCGTTTTTCTTTTCTACTTTTTTACGCTTTCTAATATTTATTGCACTTTTTAACTGAAGAGATACTAAATCTGCAATACCTTCTATCGTTTTTAAATGCTCTTCTGTAAAGTAATTGTTCTCTAAGTGTTCTGCATTTATAACTCCTATCACTTTATTCTCATTAGTTATAGGTACTGTTAATTCTGATAATTTTGGTGTGTGATAAACTACATATCTACCATCTAAACTGGTATTATTTATAACTTCTGAAATACCTGACTTTGCAACACTTCCTACAATACCTTTTCCAAAAGGTAGTCGCATTTTGTCATAGATTTTTTTGTTTTCTCTTTCTCTTTTATCAAAAGAAGCTATTAATTCTAATTGTTTTTTCTTTTCATTCACTAAATAAACAACACAATCGTCAGTATTTAAATAGTTTGCAACGTTATTTGATATTTCCCACGCAATTTCGTAAATATCTTCTTTCCCTAAAATTGATTTAGCTGTATTACTTATAACCTCAATTACCTGTCGTTCTTTCCTTTGGTTAGTAATATCTCTAATAATTCCTTGAGCAGCAATAGGAGTATTATTTTTATCAAAAACTACACTTGAGTTAATGTTTACCCACTTTATCTCTTCTCTCCTAGTTATCACCCTAGCTATATAATTCGTGAAATATCCGTTTTTTAATAATTGTGCATAAGAATTCATCGCATATTCATAATCTTCAGGATAAATAAGACTTACAATATTAACTTCTTCTTTATTTACATCAAAACCAAAATATTCTACAGCAACATCATTCATTTTTAACACATTGCCATGAATATCCATTACTAGATAAGCATCATTAATATTTTCAAAAATTCCTTTTAATTGCGAATCTTTCTCATCTAAAAGGTCTTCTAATTGTTCATTAACTACCTTTAGCTCTTGAGAAATATTAAATAATTCTAACGATTTTTCTTCTAGTATTTTCTCTGCTTGTTTTCTAGCTTTTTTTTGTCTTTCTAGCGCTCTTTGTAGTATTTCTATTTCTTTTATACCCACTAATTTTTATTGATGATAAACCTTACTTCTGTTCCGTCACTTTTTATTTTTTCTAAAACAATTTCTGCTGAACTATTAAAGTGTTCAAATGTTTTATTCATTAAACCTAATCCAAAGTGGTGCATTGCCCTACTGGATTTATACAACATTACAAGTGAGTTTTCACTTCTCTCTTCAACTAGAAATGTTGGTAACTCTGCATCTGGATAAATCTTTTTTACTTCTACATGAATATGATCTTCAATAGATGACAGCATCTCTATAGGATCATTATATGTAGCTAAAAGCCCTGGATAATTGTCTTCTATAACTGAAAAGAAATGTTCTGCATAGACTAACAACAAATCATCTGTTGAAACTCCTGTGTTATTACTCAAACTCTCTAGTAATTGTAGCATCTCAGAAAATTTGTATGTACCAATAGCTGTGTACACCCCTCCAGAGTCTAGCTCAGATTGTTCAATAATTTTGTCCACCATTTCGATACCAAACTTATCTTCAACTAAATCCAAGAACTCCGTAAAAACAATTCCTTTCATACTTTATCTTTTAAATTCATTAAGACTCCAATATTCTATTATCGTCCCTATTTTTCTTTCATAATCTTGATACTTTAATGGTTTTAAAACATACCCTGCTATTCCCAATCTATAACACTCTGTAATGTCTTTATCATTATCTGATGTTGTTAGTACTATGGTAGGAATATGTTTTAACTTTTCATCGTTTTTTAAAATAGATAAAAACTCAATCCCGTTAGTATCAGGCATATTCAAATCTAATAAAATTACATTTGGTAAATCTTTTTCCAATAAAGATAAGGCTTCTTTTCCATTATTAGCTTGTGTAATTATATGATTTTCTAAAACAGGAGTAATAGCTCTATTAAACTTAAGCACCTCTATCTTATCATCTTCTATTAAAAGTATTTTTATTTTTTTATTCAAAGCTTTAGATTATAAACTAACTTTATAAAAATAATTTAAATTTAAAGTTATGTTTTTTTTCTTTGATAAAGAACTATTTATCTATAGACGAAATGCACTTTGCTATAGACGGATAGGTTTTATACTTTTTTAAAACTACTTTTGAAACAAAAAAATTAATTTATGCAATGTCCTTGCACACCAAATAAAAAGTATGCAAATTGTTGCCAAAAAGCACATCAAAATATTCATTCGGTTACCTCAGCCGAAGTTTTAATGCGCTCAAGATACAGTGCTTTTGTGTTAGCTAACATCGACTACTTACAAAAAAGTCATCATAGTAGTACCAGACCTTCTAAACGTGAAAAGAAAGAAATTTTAGCATGGACAAAATCTGTTGATTGGTTAAAGCTAGAAATTATTAATACTACAGAAACCACGGTTGAGTTTAAAGCTTTTTTTATGGAAAATAGAAGCATCGATGTAATCCATGAAAATTCTGTTTTTTGTAAAGAAAATGACCATTGGGTATATCTTGGTCAAAAATGAAACAGTCTAAAATGTCATTTTAGACTGTTTCATTAATATTACACTAAGAACTCAAATAAATTAGGTTTGTCATTCAGGTATTCACCATAAAAACTTCGTTCTTTCATTCTGCGAATTAACGGTTGTAAATCTTCTTTTTTCTCCAACTCTATTCCCACAACTGCAGGTCCATTTTCTCTATTGGTCTTTTTTGAATATTCGAAAAAAGTGATGTCGTCATTCTCTCCTAATACCTCAGCAACAAATTCTTTTAAAGCTCCAGCACGTTGTGGAAAACGAACAATAAAATAATGTTTAAATCCACCATACAACAAGGCACGTTCTTTTATTTCTGCTGTACGAGTTATATCATTATTACTCCCACTAATAACGCATACTACATTTTTACCTTTTAAATCTTCCTTGTAAAAATCTAATGCACTCAACGTTAATGCTCCCGCAGGCTCCACAACGATAGCTTCTTTGTTGTACATTTCTAAAATTGTCTGACATACTTTTCCCTCAGGAACCGTTATCATATCCGCTAAATTTTCTTGACAGATTTTATAAGTCAACGCTCCTACTTGTTGCACAGCTGCTCCATCCACAAACTTGTCTATGCTATCAAGTTTAATATTGTTATTTTCCTCTAAAGACCTTTTCATAGATGGTGCTCCAGCAGGTTCAACTCCAATCACTTTTGTGTTTGGTGATAACAACTTAAAAACACTCGACAAGCCAGACGCCAATCCACCACCACCAACAGGGACAAAAACATAATCAATAGATTGCTGTGATTGTTCTAAAATTTCTAGTCCAACAGTTGCCTGTCCTTCTATAATTTTTTCATCATCAAACGGATGCACAAATGTTTTTTGTAAACTATCAGATAGCAATTTTGCTGCTTTATAAGCATCATCAAACGTATCTCCTATCAATTGAATATCTACAAAATCACCCCCAAACATTTTTACTTGTTCTACTTTTTGTTTTGGTGTTGGGGCTGGCATATAAATAGTTCCGTAGATTTCTTTTTTTCTACACGCCAAAGCAACACCTTGTGCATGATTTCCTGCACTAGCACACACAATTCCATTCACTAACTCCTCTTTTGTTAAAGAACTAATTTTGTTATAAGCCCCTCTAATTTTGTACGAGCGAACTTGTTGTAGATCTTCTCTTTTTAAAAAAATAGTTGCATTGAACTGTTTAGATAAATTGAAGTTTTCTTGTAGCGGAGTAACTGCCACGACTTCTTGTAAAGTCGTAGCAGCTTGCTGTATATCTTCTAATTTAGGAAAATAAGTTTCTTTTTGAACTTCCATAGTGTTACGCTAAAACGGGTTCTTCTTGGCTGACGCTTGTTTTTATTACTTTCATCGCAGTCATTGCTTCACGCAACTCTGCTCCTACTTTTTCAATAGGATGATTTCGAATTGCCTTGTTAATTTTAATTAATTTAAGGTTATCTACTTCATTTGTGGTACTGTACTCTTTTCCGATAACCTTTGTACTTACCGACTTCATAAAATCAGTTAACAATGGCTTTGCAGCATGATCGAATAGGTAACATCCATATTCGGCAGTATCAGAAATAATTCTATTCATTTCGAATAATTTCTTACGAGCAACAGTATTTGCAATTAGTGGCAATTCGTGTAACGATTCGTAATAAGCAGATGCCGAAATAATTCCTGACTTGACCATCGTTTCAAACGCTAACTCAACTCCTGCCTTTACAAAAGCAACTAACAGAGTTCCTTTATCAAAATAGATTTGTTCTGAAACTTCTTCAGAAGTAGCTGCTGTTTTTTCAAACTGAGTTTCTCCTGTAGCCGCTCGCCATGTCAATAAATTCACATCGTCGTTTGCCCAATCTTCCATCATCGTTTTTGAAAAATGTCCTGACATAATATCGTCCATGTGTTTATTAAACAACGGGGCTAACACTTCTTTTAAATCTTCAGAAAGTTGGTACGCTTTAATTTTTGCAGGATTCGACAAACGATCCATCATATTAGTAATTCCTCCGTGTTTTAGAGCTTCGGTAATCGTTTCCCATCCATATTGAATTAGTTTAGACGCATATGCTGGTTCGATACCTTCTTCTACCATTTTGTTGAACGATAAGATTGACCCTGTTTGTAACACACCACATAAAATAGTTTGCTCTCCCATTAAGTCTGATTTTACCTCAGCCACAAATGACGATTCTAATACCCCTGCTTTATGCCCTCCGGTGGCGAATGCATAAGCTTTAGCTTGTGCTAACCCTTTATTTTCTGGATCATTCTCTGGATGTACTGCAATTAATGTTGGGACTCCAAATCCACGTTTGTATTCTTCCCTAACTTCTGTTCCTGGACATTTAGGTGCGACCATAATTACCGTTAAATCCTTACGTACTTGCATACCTTCTTCAACAATATTAAATCCGTGAGAATACGATAAGGTTGCCCCTGATTTCATTAATGGCATCACTGCCTTTACTACTTGCGTATGTTGTTTATCTGGGGTTAAGTTACATACCAAATCGGCTGTTGGAATCAATTCTTCGTAAGTTCCTACTACAAAACCATGTTCAGTTGCATTTTTATACGATTGACGCTGTTCTTTAATCGCTGCTTCTCGCAATGCGTATGAAATATCTAACCCTGAATCTCGCATGTTTAATCCTTGGTTTAATCCTTGTGCTCCACATCCTACAATTACCACTTTTTTACCTTCTAATGCTGTTGTTCCTTCTGAAAATTCATCAGCATTCATAAATCTACATTTTCCTAGCTGTTCTAATTGTTCTCTTAATGATAATTGGTTGAAATAATTTTTCATTTCTGTTGTATTTGTGTTGTTTGTTTATGCTGTTATTAATTGTAATAATTTTGATACTGGCATTTCTTCTTTAGTTATTGCTATTCTTCCCGAGCGGACAAATTGCTTAATGCCGTGTTTATCTAAAATGTGATAGAGTTCTTCTACCTCTTCTTTACTTCCTGACTTTTCAAGAACAAAAAAGTTTTTGTTTACGTTAATGACTCTTGATTTACTTTGATTGATAATAGTTTGAATTTCATCATTATCGGTCAATAAGTCTGTACTTAGTTTAAACAAGCATGATTCTTGATAAACCGTTTCTTCGTCGGTATGATAAAAAGCTTTAATTACTTCTACTTGTTTTTCTATCTGACCTATGATTTTTTTGATTTGTTCTTCAGTAACTTTTACCAAAAGTGTAAATCTGGATACACTTTTAATCTCTGACTTTGATACATTAACGCTTTCTATATTCAGGTGTCTTCGCAGGAATATGGCTGATATTCTATTCAGAAGTCCAACATTATTTTCTGTATAGATCGAAATTGTATAGGTGTTTTTTGTGCTCATGTTATATTATTTTAATCGAACTTCTGATACCGATGCTCCAGTTGGAATCATTGGAAATACATTATCTTCTTTTTCTACACAAACCTCTAAGAAGTAAGCTTCTTTACTCTGTATCATTTCTTGTACAGCATTGGCTAACTCTTCACGTTTTGTCACCTTATTAGCAGCCATATGATAGCCTTTAGCAATTGCTACAAAATCAGGATTCGTCATTACTGTAGAAGCATATCGCTTGTCAAAAAACAACTGTTGCCATTGTCGTACCATGCCCAAGAATTCATTATTTAGCACTACAATTTTAACAGCTGCTTTAGTTTGTAAAATCGTTCCAAGTTCTTGTATGGTCATTTGGTAACCTCCATCACCAATAACAGCAACTACTTCACGTTCTGGCATACCCATTTTAGCACCAATAGCAGCAGGTAAAGCAAACCCCATAGTTCCTAGTCCTCCTGAAGTAATATTACTTTTAGTTTGATTGAATTCTGCATAACGACTCGCTATCATTTGATGCTGTCCTACATCCGTAACCACAATAGCTTTCCCTTCTGTAGCTTCGTTTATTTGTTTGATAACTTCTCCCATTGTTAATCCTTCTTTCGTTGGAAACAGGTCACTTTTTATAACATTATCAAACTCTACAGCATCCAGATTTCTAAACTCTTGTAACCATTCTTTGTGAGAGTTTTCTTCTAAAAGAGAAAGTGTCGCCGCCAAGGTTTCTTTTACATTTCCTAAAACAGCTACATCCGTTTTTACATTTTTATCAACTTCAGCAGGATCTATTTCAAAATGAATCACTTTAGCCTGTTTTGCATAACGGCTTAAATCACCTGTAACACGATCGTCAAAACGCATTCCGATGGCAATTAACACATCACATTCATTCGTTAATTTATTCGGACTATAATTACCGTGCATTCCTACCATTCCTACATGTAACGGATGTTTGGTTGGTAAAGCAGACAAGCCTAACAAAGTACTTGCTGAAGGAATTCCTGCTTTTTCTATAAAAGCTTTAAATTCTTCTTCTGCTTCTCCTAGAATTACTCCTTGTCCCCAAATTACAAATGGCTTTTCTGCATTATTAATTAACTCTACAGCTGCTTTTACACTTTGTATATCCATCGTTGGAACAGGTCGATAACTACGAACCGAAGTACATTTTTCATAAGAAAAATCAAATTCTTCAAATTGTGCGTTTTTGGTAATATCGACCAAAACAGGACCCGGTCTTCCTGAGCGAGCGATATAAAATGCTTTAGCTATCACCTCTGGTATTTCACTTGCTTTAGTTACCTGATAATTCCACTTTGTAACAGGAGTTGAAATACCTACAATATCCGTTTCTTGAAAAGCATCAGATCCTAATAAATGTGCTCCTACTTGTCCTGTAATACAAACCATAGGTGTAGAATCTATTTGCGCATCGGCAATACCCGTTATTAAATTTGTTGCTCCTGGACCTGAAGTTGCTATTGCCACTCCAACCTTACCGGTTGCTCTTGCATATCCTTGTGCTGCATGCGTGGCTCCTTGCTCATGGCGTGTTAATACATGGTGTAATTTGTCTTGGTATTTATACAACTCATCATATACAGGCATGATGGCTCCTCCTGGATACCCATACAATAAATCGACTCCTTCTTCTAATAAACATTTAACTACAGCTTCTGCACCTGTAATGGTTACTTTTGATGTTATTGCCTCTTCTGTTAATTTCTTAGTTTTTATTTCCATAGTACAAGGGTTAAAATTCGTCAGTTACACATCCGTTAGAAGCAGATGCTACGGTTTTTGCGTATTTGTATAATACTCCTCTTTTCACTTTTAATGGTGGAGCTTTCCATTCTTTTTTTCTCTTTGTTAATTCATCTTCCGAAACTTCTACATTAATTGTATTTGTTTCTGCATTGATGGTTATCGTATCTCCATCTTTTACCAAAGCAATTACACCGCCTTCTTGTGCTTCTGGTGTAATATGCCCTACTACAAATCCGTGAGTTCCTCCTGAAAAACGACCGTCTGTAATCAACGCAACTTCTTTCCCTAATCCTGCTCCCATAATTGCGGCTGTGGGTTTTAACATTTCTGGCATCCCTGGGCCTCCTTTCGGACCTTCATAGCGGATTACTACAACATCGCCTTTTTCTACTTTTCCGTCTCGAATCCCGTCATTTGCTGCATATTCTCCTTCAAAAACCTTTGCTCTTCCTGAAAAATATAAACCCTCCTTCCCCGTTATTTTTGCTACGGAACCTTCTCTTGCTAAGTTTCCATACAACATTCGTAAATGCCCTGTAGCTTTTATTGGATTTTCGGTTGACTTGATTACTTCTTGTCCGTTTACTAAACTTGGAACTTCTGTTAAGTTTTCAGCTAATGTTTTTCCTGTTACAGTTAAACAGTCTCCATGCAACAACCCTTTTTCTAGTAGATACTTTAAAACTGCTGGTGTGCCTCCTACTTTATGTACATCTTCCATTAAATATTTTCCACTAGGTTTTAAATCTGCTAAAAATGGAGTTTCATCAGAAATACGTTGAAAATCTTCTAAGGTAAACTTTACATCTGCCGCTTTAGCTATCGCCAAAAAATGTAATACAGCATTAGTAGAACCTCCCATAACAGTTACCAATCGTACTGCATTTTCTAACGATTTTTTAGTTACGATATCCGATGGTTTGATGTCTTTTTCTAGTAAAACACGAAGTGCTTCACCTGCCTTAACGCATTCTTGTTCTTTATCATTACTGATTGCTGGGTTGGATGAATTGTAAGGTAAACTCATACCCAAAGCCTCAATAGCTGATGCCATAGTATTTGCAGTATACATTCCTCCACAAGCACCTGCTCCTGGACATGCTTTTTCGATGACACTTTCATATTCTTTTTTAGTAATTGTTCCTGCCACTTTCTCTCCCCATGCTTCAAAAGCTGATACTACATCTAACTTTTTCCCTTCATGACACCCTGATGCTATGGTTCCTCCATACACTAAAACTGAGGGTCGATTTAATCGTAACATTGCCATTAAAGCTCCTGGCATGTTTTTATCACATCCTACCACGGTTATTAGTCCGTCATACGACATTGCTTGCACTACGGTTTCCATAGAATCGGCAATTACATCGCGAGATGGTAGTGAATAGCGCATTCCTGGAGTACCCATAGAGATCCCATCAGAAACACCAATAGTATTAAATATCAATCCAACTAAATCAGCTTTTTCTGTTCCTTCTTTTACTAATTTCGCTAAATCGTTTAGATGCATGTTACACGGGTTTCCTTCATATCCTGTACTTGCAATTCCTATCAACGGTTTTTCTAAATCTGATTTTGACAACCCTATAGCATGTAGCATTGCTTGGGCCGCTGGTTGTGTATCGTCTTGTGTTACTTGTTTACTAAATTTGTTTAGCTCCATGTTAACTTGCTTTTCTTTTTTGACGTAAGCCTAATACTTCGTCTTTGTATAATTTCATTAATTGATATCCTTGTGATTTTTCCCATGCTAATGGAAATTGATAATCGTCCAACGATTGTAATCCAACTACTTCTGCTGCTGTTCCTGTAAAAAAGCAAGCATCTGCCTGTTTTAATTCTTCTAGCGTAAAGTGCTTTTCTTCAACAGAAATTCCTTCTTCCTTACATAAATCGATAACCGTAGTACGTGTAATTCCTGCCATAATATGACCTCTTGGTGGTGTATACAATTTTCCACCTTTCTCCATAAAAACATTGGCTCCTGAACATTCAGCTACATTACCATTCATATCTAATAATAGTGCTTCATCATACCCTTTGTTTTTTGCTTCGTTGGTTGATAATATTGAATTAGTGTAGTGCCCTGTTACTTTTGCTTCTACAAAACATGATTTTGGATTCGGGCGTTGAAACGATGAAGTTTTTACGCGTAGTAATTTATCTCCCATATATTTTCCCCATTCCCAGCATTGGATAACTAGGTTTGTCTCTTTAGAGGTTAGTAAACTCATATCGGCTCCAGTAGTGACTAACGGACGGATGTATGCATCTTTCAATCCATTACGTTCTAATAGTTCGTAAGTAATTCGTGTTAATTCTTCTTCTGAATAATCCAATTGAATATTCATTACTTCTGCGCCAAACTTTAGTCTTTTGTAGTGCTCATACGACTTAAAGACTCTAGCTCCTTCGGTTGTATTGTAAGCTCTTATTCCTTCGAAAACCCCGTTTCCGTAGTGTAAACTTTGGCTATACAAATTGGCGCTAGCATCTTTAGCTTTGATAAACTGTCCGTTGTAAAAAATTACTGTTTCCTCGTTATAGTACATTTTTGGTTGTTTTTACTGTTCAAAATTATTTTTCGCTTTTTACTTTACTTTCTAATCTTTAAGGTTTTGATGATTTTCATTCACTTACAAAAACACATAAAACCATAATAATCAAACATTTAACATGAGTTCATTATGATATTCACAGGTATAAAAAAAGCCTGTATCTAGAGTTAGACACAGGCTTTCTTATAGGCAAAAACTATCTGTATCAACTCGGTGGAGAGCTAATAATGACAATAATAATTACCACTATGTTAAAAAATTGATTCATGTTTTTTGTAACTAAAAAAGGCTTCCTAAATTTAGGAAGCCTTTTTATAATTTATATTTTTAAACTATTAAATACCGCTTCCTTATCCTTGTGAAATAATCACAATGACGATAATAGAAATGATATTTAAAATTTGTTTTTTCATCTGTTGCCACAAATATTTGAAATTATTTTTTAGTTATCCTAATATTTTTTTGACTTTTTTATTTCCTTTCTAGAAAAAACACTCACTAACCTTCTGTATTACTTACATTTATAAAACTTTTTATTTTTTATACAGCATTAATCAAAATTTATTTTATAGATTTGTGCCATCATGCAAACGAATAAAATATACAATAATATACCCAGTTTTTTAGTGCGGTCTTTCAACCGACGCTAGTCTTCCTTTGCCCTAAACTGAGTATTGTATAATTTTATTTTTCACCTTTTGATTTCTATCATTTACATTTTTATATCGTTACTAACTCTTGTTATTGTTTTCAATAACGCAGTTGTAGTACGACCTATTTTTATCCGACGTCGCCCGTAAGGGTATCACTTCATTTGGGAACCTAGGTGCGTCCGGTTCTTCTTTTCAAACCACCGATTTATAACAAAATGTTTATCTAAAATCAATTTCAATGAGAGTTGTTATTGCTGATCAATCGCATAGTAAGTATGCCGAAATTATTTGTCAAACTATTGACGAAGCTGCTCTGGTTAGAGGCACAGGAATTGCTAAAAGAAAACCAGAATATATTATTACAAAACTAGAAAATGGTAACGCTGTTATCGCTTTAGATGATGATAAGTTTGCTGGCTTTTGTTATATCGAAGCCTGGAGCCATGGCAAATTTGTAGCAAATTCAGGGTTAATTGTTCATCCTGATTATAGAGGTATTGGCTTAGCCAAACAAATTAAAAAAGTAGTTTTTGAGCACTCTAGAGCTAAATTTCCTGATGCTAAAATATTTAGTATTACTACGGGATTAGCGGTTATGAAGCTCAATAGCGAATTGGGTTATAAGCCTGTAACTTTTTCTGAACTTACAGAAGATCAATCTTTTTGGAATGGTTGTCAAACCTGCAAAAACTATGACGTTTTACAACGTACACAGCAAAAAATGTGTTTGTGTACTGGTATGTTATACGATCCTAACAAAAAATCTCAAAACATAAAAATAAAAGGAAAAGTCTTTCAAAGACTTAAAAGAATTAAGGAGAGCATCTTCCTAAAAAAAGACAAAAAATGAAAAAATTAGTAATTGCATACAGTGGAGGTTTAGATACTTCCTACTGCGCGGTAAGCTTATCAAAACAAGGATACGAGGTTCATGCTGTTAGTGTGAATACCGGTGGGTTTTCTTCCGGAGAAATTAAGAAAATTGAAGAAAACGCCTATACAATGGGAGTAGCTACCTATAAAAACATTAATGCTGTTGATGATTTTTACCATAAGGTAGTAAAGTATTTAATCTTTGGAAATGTATTAAAAAACAACACCTATCCCCTTTCTGTAAGTGCTGAAAGAATTGTACAAGCTATTGAAATTGTAAACTATGCCAAAAGTATTGGTGCTGACTGTATTGCTCATGGTAGTACAGGTGCAGGAAACGATCAGGTAAGATTTGATATGATTTTCCAAACGATAGCTCCAGAAATAGAAATCATTACTCCTATTAGAGATTTACAGCTTTCGAGACAGGAAGAAATCGAGTATTTAAAGAATAATGGAATAGACCTCTCGTGGGAAAAGGCTAAATACTCTGTAAATAAAGGTTTGTGGGGAACTAGTGTTGGTGGTGAAGAAACCTTAACCTCTGAGCAACCGTTACCTGAATACGCCTACCCTTCACAAGTGACCAAAACAACACCAGAACAGGTAAAACTTTCTTTTGTTAAAGGCGAACTCGTTGCTATTAATGACGACAAAAAGCCCCCTGTACAAAATATAGAAGAACTAAATACTATAGCTTCAAAATTTGGGATTGGAAGAGATATTCATGTAGGTGACACCATTGTAGGAATTAAAGGAAGAGTTGGCTTTGAAGCTGCTGCTGCGTTAATTACCATTAAAGCACATCATTTGTTAGAAAAACACACCTTAACCAAATGGCAATTACAGCACAAAGAATATTTGGCTAGTTTTTATGGGATGCACTTGCATGAAGGTCAGTATTTAGATCCTGTGATGAGAGACATGGAAGCTTTCTTAGAAAGCAGTCAATCAAAAGTTACGGGTGATGTTTTTGTAACACTAAAACCGTATCATTTTACACTGGACGGAATTGCTTCTCCACACGATTTAATGAACGCCAAATTTGGAAGTTACGGAGAGCTTAACAAGGGTTGGACCGCTGAAGAAGCCAAAGGTTTTATCAAGCTCTTAGGAAATCAGAATAAAATATATCAACAAGTGAATCAATAGACAGTTATCAGTAAACAATGAACAGATTGCCACGCTTGAGCCTGTCTTGAGCGACAGTCGAAAGACTCGCAATGACAAAACCGTCATCATGAGGAGTGATAACGACGTGATGATCTTATAAATGGAAACTGATTATACTATTTAAAACAACAAACAATATGATACAAGTAGGAATTATAGGTGGTGCAGGATACACAGCTGGTGAGTTAATAAGACTTTTACTACAGCATCCTGAAACTACTATCAATTTTGTGTATAGTACCTCAAATGCGGGTAACAAAATAGCGAATATCCATCAGGATTTAGTGGGGAGTACCGATTTAACATTCACCAATAAAATAAATGCTTTAGTAGATGTATTATTCTTATGTTTAGGACATGGAAACTCTAAAAAGTTTTTAGAAGCACATACCTTTTCTAGTCATACAAAAATTATTGATTTAGGAAATGATTTCAGATTGGAAGCAAACAGTACTTTTCAAGGAAAAAAGTTTGTGTATGGTTTGCCTGAATTTCAAAAAGAAACAATACAAAACGCTTCTTATATTGCAAATCCAGGTTGTTTTGCTACGGCTATTCAATTAGGATTGCTTCCACTGGCAGATGCAGGTTTATTACAAAACGATGTACATGTCAATGCAGTTACTGGCGCTACTGGTGCAGGAACTTCACTATCAGCAACTACTCATTTTACATGGAGAGATAACAATTTTTCTTACTACAAACCTTTTACACATCAGCATTTAGGAGAAATCAATCAGACCTTGCATACGCTTCAATCTAGTTTTGATTCAGAAGTATTATTTCTTCCTAACAGAGGAGATTTTTCCAGAGGTATTTACGCTTCTCTATATACTCATTTTGAAGGGAGTTTAAAAGAAGCTCAACAACTGTATTCAGACTACTATAAAGGTGCTGTTTTTACACACATAGCTGATAATGAACTACACTTAAAACAGGTAGTAAACACCAATAAGTGTTTAATTCATTTGCATAAACATGGAGATAAACTACTGACAACAAGCATTATAGATAATTTATTAAAAGGAGCTTCTGGGCAAGCAGTCCAAAACATGAACCTGATGTCTGGGTTTAAAGAAGATACGGGTTTACAGTTAAAAGCAACTTATTTCTAACCCTCACAAAGAGATAAATAAAAGAAACAACAACACAAATAATCAAAGCTTTACAGATGAAAATAGCAATTTTAGGAACAGGTAACTTAGGAAAATCAATCGCTAAAGGATTGACACAAAACAATTCGTTTTCTCAACTTTTCTTAACCAAGAGAAACATTGAAGAACTTAATGAATTTAAAGAGGTACCCAACATTTTCATTAGTTCTAATAACAAGGAAGCAATCACAGCATCTGATGTATTAATTTTTGCTGTACAACCAACACATTTAGAAGCTCTTTTAAAAGAAACTGCTCCGTTGTTATCGGACAATCATATTGTGATTTCTACAGTTGCTGGTTTTTCTATTCAAAAAATAGAAAGCCTCATCGGGACTGATACTTTTATCATCAGAGCCATGCCAAATACTGCTATTGCCGTTGGGAAATCAATGACCTGTTTATCTTCTAATACTGAAGAAAAAGAGCAATTAGAAATTGCTACAACGATTTTTAATCAACTAGGAACTTCAATGATTATTCCTGAAGATCAAATGCAAGCAGCCACCGTAATATGTGCTAGTGGAATTGCTTTCTGGATGCGTTTAATACGGGCAACTACACAAGCCGCTATTCAATTAGGTTTTGATGCGAAAGAAGCACAAGAACTCGCTATGCATACTAGTGAAGGTGCTGCCAACCTACTCATAGCTACCCAAAATCATCCTGAAGAAGAAATCGATAAAGTTACCACTCCAAAAGGCTGTACCATTGAAGGTTTGAACGAAATGGAACACAAAGGATTAAGCGCGGCTCTTATACAAGGAATGGTTGCCTCTTTTAATAAAATTAACACCATAAAAACGACACCATAATGAGTTTATTTAACGTATATCCTCTATTTGATATAACCCCAGTAACCGCCAACGATGTATATGTATACGACGATAATGGCACAGAGTATTTAGATTTATACGGAGGTCATGCCGTAATTTCTATCGGGCACTCACACCCTGCCTATGTAAAAAACATTAGCGAGCAAGTAAGCAAACTAGGGTTTTATAGCAACGCTATTCAGAATCCTTTACAAGTGGAATTAGCTTCACAACTAGAAAATATATCGGGTTGTAAAGATTATCAGTTATTCTTATGTAATTCGGGAGCTGAAGCCAATGAAAATGCCTTAAAACTAGCGTCTTTTCATACCGATAAGAAAAAAGTAATTGCTTTTAAAAATTCGTTTCACGGACGTACTTCTGCTGCGGTAGCAGCAACCGACAATCCTAAGATTGTAGCGCCTATCAATGCGCAGCAAGAAGTTATCTTTTTAGAGTTTGAGGATTTAGCAAGTGTTGAAAAAGCTTTACAAGGCAACGATGTTTGTGCTATTATTATAGAACCTATTCAAGGTATTGGTGGATTGGACGAAGCATCAACTACTTTTTACCAAGGGTTAGAAAAACTATGCAAGCAATACAACACCTTACTTATTGCTGATGAAATTCAGTGCGGATTTGGTAGAACGGGTGATTTCTTTGCTTTTCAAAAACACGGCATTACTCCGCATATCATTTCTATGGCAAAAGGAATGGGGAATGGATTCCCTATTGGGGGAATCTTAATCCATCCAAGTATTGAGGCTTCTTACGGTTTACTAGGAACTACATTTGGCGGAAATCACTTAGCCTGTGCTGCTTCCTTAGCAGTTATTGAAACCATTAAAAAAGAGCATCTGATGGAAAATGCACAGCAAATTGCTGCGTATTTTATGGAACAAGCAGCTTCTATTCCGCAGATAACAACTGTAAAAGGAAGAGGTTTAATGTTAGGGTTAGAATTCGATTTTCCTATTACTGAGCTAAGAAAGAACCTAATATTCAAACATCACATTTTCACAGGGAGCGCTAAGAATCCTAACTTATTAAGAATTCTTCCCCCATTAACCATTCAAAAGCAACATATTAATATGTTTTTTGAAGCTTTAAAAAAGGAACTGTCATGAAAAAATACACCAGCCTAAAAGACATTAAAAACCTTTCAGATACCATTCAAAAGGCAATTCAATTAAAAGAAAATCCCTATCAGTTTAATGATTTAGGACAACATAAAACCTTAGTCATGCTTTTTTTCAATGCTAGTTTACGTACAAGGTTAAGCACCGAAAAAGCAGCTAAAAATTTAGGTATGGAGGTAAGCGTGTTAAACATTACCAATGCTTGGAATATGGAGTTTGAAGATGGTACTGTGATGAATTTAAGCACTTCAGAGCATATTAAAGAAGCTGCCATGGTAATTTCTCAATATGCTGATATGATTGCGGTAAGAGCTTTTCCAACGTTGAAAGACAAAGAAAAAGACACCTCTGAAATTGTACTCAACAGTTTTGTAAAATACGCTACGGTACCTGTTATTAATATGGAAAGCGCTACTGACCATCCGTTGCAAGCCTTCGCAGATGCGATTACTATTACGGAAACTAAAAAAGTTGACAAACCTAAAGTTGTGTTGTCTTGGGCTCCACACCCGAAAGCTTTACCACATTCGGTTGCCAATGCTTTTGTACACCTCATGCATAACATGGATGTAGAGTTTGTTATAACGCATCCTGAAGGGTACGAGTTAGATTCTGAAATTACGAAAGGATTCCCTATAGAATACGATCAAGAGAAAGCTTTTGAAAATGCCGACTTTATCTATGCCAAAAACTGGAGTTCTTTTAATGAGTATGGTAACATACTAAATGAAGACCCAAACTGGATGGTTACCAAAGAAAAACTAGGCAATGCTAAGTTTATGCACTGTTTGCCTATTAGAAGAAATGTAGTAGCAGAAGACGCTGTTTTAGATGGTGACAATTCTCTTGTTATTGAACAAGCCAACAACAGAACCTATGCTGCGCAAATAGTATTAAAAGAGATTTTAACTCATTTAAGTTGAATTTAAATTTTGACTTATCAGTTCGAGTGTCGACCACAGGGAAATGTATCGAGAACTACTTGAAAACGTCTCGATACAATTTTTCTTCCTTTCAGTACGAAAAATCACTCGACGTGACATTAAATTAAAAGATAATTGACAAATGAAAACCATAAAGATTGTTAAAATAGGCGGAAACATTATTAATGATGAGACAGCCCTACATAGCTTCTTAGCTGATTTCGCTCAGTTAAAAGGACCTAAAGTATTAGTACACGGTGGTGGAAAATTAGCTTCTGAATTGGCTAAACAATTGAATATTCCTGTAACGATGATTGATGGCAGACGTGTAACCGATACGCAAACTTTAGATTTAATTACTATGGTATATGCAGGTAAAATTAACAAGCAAATTGTTGCGCAATTACAAGCAAACAATGCAAATACTGTAGGATTTACAGGGGCTGACGGAAACACCATTGTATCAACCAAACGTCCTGCTGAACCTATAGATTACGGATTTGCTGGCGACGTTGTTACCGTAAATCCGCAAGTAGTAACGGTATTAATTAATAACGAAGTAACTCCAGTGTTTTGTGCAATTACGCACGATGCAAACGGACAATTACTCAACACCAATGCCGATACTATTGCTGCTGAATTAGCTATAGGGTTATCTACTGATTTTAATACAGAATTGTACTACTGTTTTGAAAAACCAGGAGTATTAAGTGATGTTTCTGATGATACTTCTGTTATTGAACAAATCACGTTAGAAACCTATGTTCAACTAAAAACTGACGGAGTCATTTTTGAAGGAATGCTTCCTAAACTAGACAACTGCTTTCACGCCCTAAAAAATAACGTTCAAAAAGTACACATAGGCAATACAGCTATGGTATTCAACTCAAAAAACAAACACACCTCATTACAACTATCATGATACAAAGACTCACTACAAAAGCTATCAGCCTATTAAAAAACTTAATAGAAACCCCTTCTTTTTCTTCGGAGGAAGATGCTACTGCCCTACTATTAGAAAACTGGTTTCAAGAATTTGATATTCCGTATACCAGAACACAGAACAATGTATGGTCGGTAAACAAACATTTTGATGATAGCAAACCTACGCTGTTACTAAACTCTCACCACGATACCGTAAAACCTAATAACGGCTATACCAAAGATCCGTTTAAAGCGATTGTGGAAGAAGGAAAATTCTACGGATTAGGAAGTAACGATGCTGGTGGCTGTTTGGTTTCACTTTTAGCAACCTATACCTATTTCTACCAAAAAGAAAAGTTAGAATATAATTTAGTATTTGCAGGAACTGCTGAAGAAGAAAGCAGCGGCCCTAACGGTTTAAACGGATTATTAAAAACCTTACCGAATATTGATGTAGCCATTGTGGGAGAACCTACCCTAATGCAATTAGCTATTGCCGAAAAAGGCTTGGTCGTTTTTGATGCTGAGATTGTAGGTACACCGAGTCATGCAGCACATCCGAACCACGATAATGCTATTTATAACACCATTGAAGTATTACAGTGGCTTAAAGAAGTGTCGTTTGAAAAAACTTCTGAAACCTTGGGTGAAGTTAAGTTAACTGTAACGCAAATTAATGCGGGGAAACAGCACAACGCTGTTCCTTCCGAAGTAAAATTAGTGGTAGATGTTCGTGTAAACGATAAATACACCAATCAAGAAGTTAGCGATTATTTACAGCAAAACGCACCTTGTAAAATACAACCAAGAAGTTTGAATTTAAATTCATCGTCAATACCAAAAGAGCATCCATTGGTACAAGCAGGGTTGGCTTTAGGAAGAAAAACCTATGGTTCTCCTACCCTATCTGACCAAGCTGTGTTGAGTTGTCCGTCCTTAAAATTAGGCCCTGGTGATAGCACCCGCTCACACACCGCTGATGAGTTTATTTACCTTCAAGAAATTGAGGAAGGGATTGAGTTGTATATTCAATTATTAGAGAAAGTATTAAAAGGAGTTAAGAATTAGCTACTATACACATGTCAGTTCAAGTGATTTTTATTGAGTGATAGCGAAGTAAAAATTGTATCGAGAACTATTCGAAAACTTCTCGATACAAAATTATTTTTATTTCATTTCAATAATTTTACTCGAAGTGACACTAGATGATAAAAAGAATATAGAAAAAAGAGAATAGAACAAAGACCTATAAACAAGTCTTTACTCTAACAGCGAAGCGGTCTATTCTCTTGGCTCTAAAAACAACCGTCATTCCGAACGATAGAGAGAAACCGTAAGGTTCAGCGTAGCTAAATCTCATTAAAAAGAGTAACTCATAAGTTTGAGACCTCTCACATACGTTCGAGGTGACAAACAAACAATGAGAATTTTGTTAGTTATAGTGTTTAACACTCAATACTAACTTCTCAATACTCAGTACTAATTAAAAAACATAAAAACATGAAACTTTGGGACAAAGGATTATCCATCGATAAAAAAATAGAACATTTCACTGTTGGGAACGACAGAGAAATAGATATACATATTGCACCGTATGATTTACAAGCATCACTAGCGCATGCAAAAATGCTGGCTTCCATCGGTATTATTACTTCGGAAGAATTAGCGCAAGTAACCACCGGTATACAAACGTTAGAACAACAACTAACAGACGGCACTTTTGTAATTGACGCTCAGTTTGAAGATGTACATTCTAAAATTGAGTTTGAATTAACCAACATGTATGGTGAGGTTGGTAAAAAGATACACACAGCACGTTCAAGAAACGACCAAGTATTAGTGGCGTTACAGTTGTATTATAAAGACAATTTACAGTTGATTTCTGATAAAACGAAAACACTTTTCAATACATTACTACAGTTGGCGGAAGAACATAAAACCAAGTTATTACCTGGGTACACCCACTTACAAGTGGCAATGCCTTCTTCATTCGGGTTATGGTTTTCTGCTTATGCTGAATTATTAATTGACGATTTGTACATGGTGGATGCAGCGCTAAAAACGGTAGATCAAAATCCGTTAGGTTCTGCGGCTGGATATGGCAGCTCATTTCCTATTGATAGAGAATTGACCACAAAAGAACTAGGTTTTTCGACCTTAAAATATAATGTGGTAGCAGCACAAATGAGTAGAGGAAAAAGTGAGCGTACACTTACGATGGCATTGGGAAGCGTGAGTAACACCTTAGCTCGTTTTGCGATGGATATCTGCCTATACATGAGTCAGAATTTTGATTTTATTTCTTTTCCTGATGAATTAACTACAGGTAGTAGTATTATGCCTCATAAAAAGAATCCTGATGTGTTTGAACTCATTAGAGGTAAGTGTAATAAAATTCAAGCGTTGTATACCGAAACCTTGTTAATTACTAACAATTTACCGAGTGGATATCATAGAGATTATCAGTTATTGAAAGAAAATATCATCAATGCTTTTGAGGAGCTAAAAGATGTGTTGGATATTTTTAATTATGCTATTCAGCAAGTTATTGTGAAGGATATTAACCTACAGGATGAAAAGTATAAATACTTATTTACGGTAGATAATATGAATACTTTGGTTGAAAATGGAATGAGTTTTAGAGAGGCTTACCAAAAAATTGGTGGCGAAGTTGTCAACGGTACATATACACCTGATACTTCTAAAAAACATACGCATGTAGGTAGTATAGATAATTTGTGTTTGGATAAAATACGTGAGAAGCTTGGTTAGTGGTTAATGGTTAATGGTTAGTGGTTAGTGGTTAGTGGTTAGTGGTTAGTGGTTAGTGGTTAGTGGTTAGTGGTTAGTGGTAAATACTAAAAAACAATCGTCATTCCGAACGATAAAGAGAAACCGTAAGGTTCAGCGTAGCTAAATCTTATTAAAAAGAGCAACAAACATTCTTAAGATTATAGTTGGTATTCTTTTTCTTGATAAAAAGAAACAAAAATCAAGACTTACAATAAAATCGTGAGAAAATACTACGACATCTTCCACTGATAAAAAGAACTCGCTATTGCTCAAACAGCTTTTTATCTTACATCCATCGCTGCTGTCTTGATTTTCAAAGATTTTCTTGAAGGTCATAAAACATATAGTCATTATGAATAAAGGATGGTAATCTTTTTGTTTGGAGTTCTAAGTTTAGAACTATTCGAATAGTTCTCGATACAATTTTTACTTCGTTATCACTCAATAAAAATCACTCGAACTGACAGTGATTATAATAAAAGAATAAGGGTAATACTTTGGAGTGAGATTCCTCGCTATCGTTGAGATGACGGTATACTATTATATAGGTTTACGTCATTGAGATTGATAACGATAAAAAGGATTTTTATATTCTTTTTCTTGATAAAAAGATACTTATTTTAACTTATTTAAATACACCTTTGTACTTGGCATTTCAGCTACATTTATAGTGTCTGGAATATAACCTTCTGCCTGAAGTACTACCAAGCCTTCTCTAAACTCATATAGATTTACAGTTCCATCAATATCTGATATAATTGTATCTGTTGGTTCTCTTAAGTTAATTACTTTAACGTTTTTTATCGGTGTTTCCGTAGTACTTAAAACTTGTATATTCCAAACCCCCATAAAATGTCTTCGTTGGTGGTAATCTTCGCTAGAATTCCATAAATATATAATTGTTATAAAGAATGTAAAAACTGATACAATAGTAAAAGAGAGGTAAATAAGTACTTTTAAATATAGCTTTTGTTTTCTAAATCGAGAACTAAGAATTAATATTAAAGAACCTAGTGCAAATAGTATGAGGAAAATTTTTACCATGTTTTATTTATTAGAACCTAACCTTAGTCTTCTAAAGGAAGTATTGCTTTCTTCTTTAAAGTTATAGTATCTGCTTTTTTATTTAGAAATGTGTACCCTACTACTTCACCACTATGAGTCCAAACTGTTCTTACCTTTTGAGTTTTATAGCCTTTTTTGGAAAAGGATAATTTAGAGATAAAGTTGATGTCTTTTTTTAATTTGAAATACCCTTTTGAATCAGATAATGTTGAATTATTAAAGTCCAATTCTTTTACTTTTACATTTGGTAAAGGTCCATTATTTTCATCTAAAACAACCCCGTGATAAAAAAGTCTTTTTTCTTTACAGGATAGTAATAAAGCCATGAAAAATATGAATAGAAGTTTTCTCATTTTATTCTTTTCTCTTCATAAATAAAGTGTCTGACTTTTTAGTTATAAAGATTATTTTATCACCCCCTCTAAACTCTATATAAGGGCTTATAGTATCTATTTCAAATCCTTCTTTTTTAAAAATTAAATTTGCTGTAAATGAATCTCTATCTAGTTTAAAATATCCTTCTTTATTTGTGTATGTAGAATTTGACAACGCTGCTTCTTCATAAACTTTTACATTATCTATTGGCTTTTTATTTTCATCAAATACATAGCCGTGATAACAATCACATAGCTCTTGTTTGCAAGAAACTGTTAAAAGTAATAATGTTAGTAATAATACGTTTTTCATTTTAGCTGCATAACATGTGTAGAATACACTTACTTTTCAAGTGGTTTTAGGAAGATTGAATCATACAATATTGTTTCTTCTCCAAAACTCCCTCTTGTTCCTTTTTCAATTTTGATACTCTTGTATTTTGGATGTTTTAATTCAATTGAATAAAATAAAGGAACACGCCCTCCTTCAAAATTAAACATCACTCTTTTCTTTACTCTCTGTATGGTAAACTTTCCTTGGTTATCGGACTTTATCTGTTCATCATCAATCTGTATTAATACACCTTTAATTGGTTTGTATGTTAAAGAATCGTATAGTGTTCCTTTAATTTCGGGTCTTTCTATTCTTGATGAACATGAGTTTAAAATAAACGTCATTATTAGTAAGTAACAAAGCCTCATTTTTTAGTTTTTAATAGGTAATGCTATTTGAGGTCTTCTATGTTTACTATTTTTTGATATTAAATAGATAGTATCTCCAAATGGTTGTTCTTTTATAAATTCATTTTGTCTATCGAATGTACTTAAACTAAATCTTCGATAATTTTCTTTTTCAAAGAGAAGGTATTTTATTGTAGCGCTTTTTTTTACCTCAAAATATCCTTCTTTATTACTAAGAACAAAATCTGTAGAATCTTTATAATAAACTTTCACTTTATTTAAAGGAGTTTCTTTATCAAAATCATAAACATAACCGTGATATTTTGTTGAACAAGATTGAGTTATTACAATCAATAAAATTATTAAAAACAGCTTTCTCATTTCAATTTTAATTTAGTTAACCAAAGTAAACTTAACACATCTTTTTCTGAAGCTACAAGTCTTTTATATATGTTAGGTTGTCTTCGTTTTCCTCCATATTTATTCTTTTTCAAATATGGCATAATATCAATTTCTCCAGAAACTGGGTAAGCTGGGGCTGATGATTTTTGTTTTTGAGTAATAGTATTTACGCTTCCTTTATGACCATAGCTATAAAAAGTTCCTCCATATGCTTTTAAAATAGTGTGTCCTATTTCATGTGCAGATGTCTCCCTAAACTCATTATCTTCATTAGCTAAAGTTTGATAATCCCAATTTTCTAAATAAAAATACTCATAAATATACCCTACATTATAGCATACAGCTTCTCTAGAAACAATATTTCCTACAAAAGAAATAGGGTCTTCCACAGTTCCTGGGTTTCCTGAGCGCATCCAATCACCATTTGTATTAAAGATTAAACTAACATCATCCATTGTTTTCTCCGTTGTATTTATTGCGTTTACATAAACTTCATATTTTTCTCCATCAATATCAACATCTTTGGCTACGTAATGGTTCCTGTTTCTTCCCCAATGGTAATTTAAGCCTTCTAAAGCCAACCTTTCTAAATCTTCAAAACTTCTTGTACGTGCTGTTAAAGGAGGTTTACCAGTAATCAAATCTTCTTGTGGTATTTTATCCCACGGACATACTTTCATTGGAACTCTAAGTTTTGGATCAGGGTCAATATCTTTTTCATAACACTCTATTCCTTTTGCTCCTCCATCTTTTAGGTTAACACGTAGTGTAACATCTATTCTTTTAGAGTTTTTATCAATCTTTACATCTACCCATTTAACCTCATCGTAACGCATACTAAAATCTAACTTTTTTCTGCTGTAGTTATTTGAACTATCTACGCCAATAGTATACAGATTTAAATTTTCGTATTGTGTTAGTTTAGCAGTATCTAAAATTCCTCTGCTATCAAACCCATCCCATTTCCAAATGTGTTCTCCTTGTTTTAGTTTGTTAGCTTCAGTTATTTTTTCTTCATAAATCACCGAGCTTCCATCTCTAATTTGTAGCGTTAGTTCTTTGGCGTTATTATCGGCTATTTGGTAAGTAAATTGTACAAAGCCTCTTTCATTATTTCCGCTGTAATCAGCAATTCCTAGGGGGACAAAACTTGGCATATTACGATAATTTTGGGATTACACTAAAGTTTGTGCCATCACTTGAAACAGTACTACCGTTATTGGTTACTTCATTTTGTGTACCGGATAGTGTTTTTCTCCAATGTGTTGTATATTCTATCGAAGAGTTAGGTGTTTTTACCCCTGCGCACGTAATTATTAATCGGTCTTTTATGGGTTGATCGTTTGTACTAGAAAAAATAGTTTCAAACTTTTTAAGGTAGCAATCAAAGAAAGTCATTGTTTTAGAACCTCCTTTTAAATACGGATAGTATATTTTTAACTCTAGTTGGTCTACAGCATTTTCTTTGCAAGCCCATTCTTCAATATCAGTATTACTACTAGATTCTATCTCTACTTCAAGGCCTCCAAAATTAGCGGAACTTGTGGGTTGGTCAGAAACATTTATGTTTCTATTAAAACCAAAGTTATAGGTTAGTACTTCTATCTCTCTGTTGTTAAACAACAGCATAGTTCTATATTTCATAGCATCATTTTTAGTTATATTTTTTCTTTGTTGAAGTAATTCTTAGCAATTTCAACGTATCAAACCTACAATATTTCTGTTAAAAAAACCAGCATATTTTTCATTAAATCACTTTGTACGAATAAGCTACGGAGTGTGTACTTGTGTGTTACTATTTTTCATAAGATTCCTTGTTAACACTTGGTTTAGAATCAAAAAAAAAGACCGCTTCCGCTGTTAGAGTATAGACTTTTAAGTAATGAGATAACCACGTCGCTATCGCTCCTCGTTGTGACGGCATTTCGACCAGAGGGAGAAATCTTCACGTTTAGAGTTATAAATTTAGAACTGTTCGAATTGTTCTCGATACAATTTTTATTTCGTTATCACTCAATAAAAATCACTCGAACTGACAGTGATTACAATAAAAAAATAAGAGTAACACTTTTGAGTGAGATTCCTCCTCAGTTGCTTTGCTACATACTTTCAATCAAAATATATCTTGGTTTCAGTAGCGTTCGGAATAACGGTATGTTTTGTGACCTACAAAAAAATCTTTGAAAATCAAGACAGCAGCAATGGATGTAAGATAAAAAGCTGTTTGAGCGATAGCGAAATCGTTAGATTCGTGAGTTCTTTGATAAAAAAATAAAGATAACACGAACAATTCTTTTTATCAGTGGAGGATGTCGTAGTATTTTCTTACGATTTTATTGTAAGTCTTGATTTTTGTTTCTTTTTATCAGGAAAAAGAATACCAACAATAATCTTTGAGGAAAAACTTCTCTTTATGACGTCATTATGAGTGAAACGTGGCAACCTTTAAGTTTAGGGCTCTAAATAAATCCCTCCTCCTAATGACGGTATGTAAAAACATTTTCTAAATACTACTTACTTTACAAGTATATTTGCATACAATAAAAAGAAAATAGCATACTCTTTATTAAATGACACATCCTTTACGACAGCATATTGAAGAAATTATTCCTCTTACCGATGAGGAGTTTACATACATTTTAAGTTTTTTTCAGCCTGTTACTAAGCGTAAACATCAATACTTACTGCAAGAAGGCGAAACTGCCAATAAAGAATATTGGGTGGTTAAAGGTTGTGTAAAAAGTTATTTTATTGAAGATAGCGGTAAAGAACATATTCTTCAGTTTGCTATGGAGAACTGGTGGATTACCGATTATGAATCGTTCGTAAAACAACTACCTTCTAAAACGGGTATTGACTGTATAGAAGACTGTGAGTTATTGTATATCACTTATGAAAACCGTGATAAACTTACTGCTACCATGCATAAAATGGAACGTTTTTGGGCTAAAAAGAGTAAAATGGGTAGAATAGCTCTTCAAAAAAGAATTGTATCGCTCTTACAAAATTCTGCAAAAGAACGATATGACCAACTTTTAGAACAATACCCTACCCTTTTTCAACGCGTTCCTAAAAAAATGATTGCTGCTTATTTAGGGGTAACAAGAGAAACCCTTAGTAGACTCAACTCTTAGTCTTATTTCTTCATCTTATCGTCTGTGTGTGATCTACATCACTTTAAAGGTGTGACATAGCTCCTGTGTAAAGTTGTGCATGCATCGCAACTTTGTAGTATAATTTTAAAACATATTATTATGCCTTTTGTAAACATTAAGATTACTGACGAACAAGTAACCCAAGAACAAAAACGTCAACTTATTGAAGGAACTACACAGCTTTTAGTTGATGTGCTTCAGAAAAATCCTGCAACTACCCATATTGTAATTGAAGAAGTTCCTTTAGGTAATTGGGGACATGATGGTAAACAATATTTAGGGACTAAAAAATAAAGAAAATGAAAAATAAAACTGCAATTATAACAGGAGCCTCAACAGGTATTGGTAAAGAAATCGCAAAACTTTTTATAGAAAAAGGATGCAATGTGGTAATGAATGCTTCTAGCGAAGAAAACTTGCAAAGAGCTTATAAAGAATTAGGAAGTCCAATAAATGCTGCGCTTCTTGTTGGTGATATTAGCAAACAGGAAACAAGTAAGCAATTAGTAGCCTTGGCTTTGGAAAAATTTAACGCTATAGATGTGTTAATTAACAATGCTGGAATCTTTGCTCCAAAGCCTTTTTTAGAGGTTGAAGAAAGTGATTTAGAGTTGTATTGGAATGTGAATTTAAAAGGAACTTACTTTGCTTCTCAAGCTGTTATTCCTAGTATGGTAGCGCAACAAAACGGTGCTATTATAAATATAGGAACTGTGTTGGTAGATCATGCTATCGCTGGATTCCCTGCAACCGCTCCTTTAATGAGTAAAGGTGCCATTCATACCTTAACCAGACAGCTAGCTGCTGAGTTTGGTAACGACAATATTAAAGTAAATACCATCGCTCCGGGAATTATTAGAAGTCCGTTGCAAAGTAAAATAGGTATTGAAGATGCTGATAGTTTAGCAGGATTACACTTATTAAACCGTATTGGCGAGGTAAATGATATTGCTGAAGCTACTTACTATTTAGCTTTTTCAAATTTTGTTACTGGGGAAACGATTAATGTAGCAGGCGGACATACCGTTGGACACGCTATTTAAAGCTGAAAACATGTACACAAAAAACATAAAAGGAATAGAACGTTTAATTACCAACTACTTTGAGGGTATTTTTTATGGAGATACACAAAAGCTTCAAACTTGCTTTCACAACAATACTCCTATTTACGGAGATATTAAAGGGACTGACTATTTTAAAAGTGCTGAAGCCTATATTGAAGGAGTTGCTAACAGACAAAGTCCGAATGATTTGAAGGAATCTTTTAACATGAAAATTGTAGGAATTGATATTATGGGTAACATTGCTATGGCTAAACTACACGTTCCTATGTTAGGGTATAACTATTATGATTATCTTTCTCTAACTAAAACAGAAGGTAATTGGAAAATTGTAGCTAAGATTTTTACGCATGTAGCATAATTATACTCCAGAACGGTTCAAGTTTTCACTTGAACCGTTTTTAATTTTAATAAAATCCATTTACATTTATTTTTTACTATTAAGTAAGCTATATTTAACACTTATTTCAATTAAACATTCCTTATGAATAAAATACAGATAGCATCTATAATTGGATTGATTTTTTTCTTGCAACAATCTATAGTGAGTCAATCCAAAAATGAAAATAAGTTTTTACAAAAAATTGGTACTATAGATAGTATTTATTCAAAAACGCTAAAGGAATACAGAAAGTTTTACGTTCAACTACCAGGAAATTACAACCCTAAAAAAAAGTATCCTGTTGTTTACATTTTAGATGGTGGAGTATTTCTTCCTACTGTAAATGATGTACAAAGATATTACAGTGGTGGTTTTACTCCTGAAATGATTCTAATTGGTATTTCAAATGCCACCAATAGAACAAGAGACTTAACCACTTCTAAAATTGACAAAAAATATGGTATGCCTTTTACTGAAGAAAATGGGGAAGCTCATAATTTTAATAAATTTATAGGTAGTGAACTAATCCCTTTTGTAGAAAGTAAATACCCAGTTACTCATTTCAGAACTTTAATTGGTCATTCTTATGGAGGTTTGTTCGTTATGTATACTTTACTTAATACCCCAGATCTTTTCACCAATTATCTTGCTATTGACCCAAGTCTAGATTGGGACAATCAGAAATTATTATCAGATGCACAAGAAATATTTTCTAAAAAGACCTATAATGGTAAATCCTTATTTATGTCTTTAAATGGACAATTGCATCCACAAAATCCTATTATTAATATAGAAAATGTAATGCAAGATACTTCTGAGTTAACATTATTTGCTAGGGCTAACATTGCCTTTTCAAATATGGTAAAACATCATAGTAAAAATGGGCTAGCGTACAAATGGAATTTCTACCCTAATGATTTGCACGGTACCATACCGTTTCCGTCTATTATGGATGGTTTGATATTTAATTTTAAGTGGTATCAAATGGAAAATACAAACAAATTCAATTCTACAAATACCACCAAAGAAGAATTATCCAAATTTGTTAATTATCGTGCAAAAAAGCTTGAATCTCATTTTGGATATATCGTTCCTCCGTACCCAGAAGATCTTTTTGATGCTCTTGGGCATATGAGTATGGACATAGGAGACTTGAAAAAAGCTAAGATGTTTTTTGAATTTGCTATAAAGTTTTACCCCAATAATGCAACCTCTTATAATTCTATGGTTGACTTTTATGAAAGAAGTAATGATTATAATAATGCCTTAAAATTTGCTACTAAGGCATTTGAAATTAGTGATGATGAGTACTATATACAAAGAATAAAAAATATTAAAAAGAGAATAAACAAAATTTAGCCACGATTATTTACTTCTATATTTTGTGTTTGTTAAATTCCTAACCACTTAGTAAACTCAGCCGTTTTGTTTTGACTGGTCTTTAAAACCGTTTCACTATTTTTTAAATTAATAGCTACTATATTTTTAGTATACCTGCTTATTTTTTCTATATAATTTCTATTGAGCAGTTCACTTCTATTTATCTTAAAAAACATGCTAGGATTTATCATTTCTTCCAACACTTTTAATGAAGACTGATTCAAAATGTGTTTTTTATTATGCTCATCATATGCTACAACAATTCCGTAATCTGCCTGAAAATAAACGACTTCTTCAATTTTTAAAAAATAGGTGTATTGTGAAGACTTAACCGCTATAAAATCTTGATAGGTTTTAGGTAGTTCTTTTGTTTGACTTGTTAAGTAAGTTTCTAATTTTTGTAGTACGCTTTCATTTTTTCCAACCATCATTGAATTTTTTAAACTCGAATATTTATCAACTGCCTTTTCAAAACGTTCATACGAATATGGTTTTAGTAAATACTCAATACCACTAGTTTCAAAAGCATGCATCCAAAACTGATTGTAAGCTGTTATAAAGATAATAGGGGTTTGAATATTTAGCTTTTTATAAGCTTCAAAAACATTACCATCTCGTAATTCGATATCTGAAAAAATCAAATCGATATCGGTTGCGGTTTCTAAAAACTGTAATATCTCTTCTGCGGTTTCGAACTCCTCTACAATAGTTACAGGTTCGTGATAGTTTTCAATATATTTTTTTAGCTTTTTTCTAGCAGGCAATTCGTCTTCAACTATGAGTGCTTTTATCATTTCTAAGTAGGTTTAAGGGTTGTTATTAGCGGTAAAACAACTTCGAATTCTTCTTCCGTTTCATGTATCTTAATAGTGTTTTCTGCAAGTAGTCTAAACTGTTTAGATAAATTCGCCAACGCTACTCCATTCCCTTTTCTCCCTTTTGGATATAACACTTTATTGTTCACTGCTTTTATTCCGTTATCTTCCGTAATCATAATATTTACGGGAGTTTTAAGCGTTCCTTTATTATGAGTAATCGCATTTTCTATAAGAACTTGTAAACAGAACGGGGGTACTACAACTTGTCTTTGATATAAAGATTCTTCAATATTCAACTGATAGTATCCTTGATACTTTTCCTCCATCAACTTAAAATATCCTTCTGCAAAAAAAAGTTCTTCTTCTAACAAAACCAACTCTTTATTGGCACTATACAAACTGTACCTGTATAGCTCTGAAAATCGATTTAAAAATAGAGAGGCTCTTTCAGTATCTTCTTCTATAAGTTGATCTAAAATATTCAGATTATTAAACAAAAAGTGAGGGTTTAACTGCGCTTTTAATTGGGTTATTTCATTTTTGGCTTTACTTATTTCGTAAGAAACCACTTGCTTTTGATAGACTACATTTTCTTTGTAATATAGATATGCCAATGAAAACCCTCCAAAGATGATAAAATCGATTACCGACCCTATGTTTTTATATACCAAATGATATAAGGAACCAAAATTTCTAGAATAGGTGTCAAAAATGAAGGAGATAACCAATCCAAAAACATTTCCTATAACTACGTAAGACAACAACCCTACGCCAAAAAACAGCACGTATTTCTTACCTAATGAGACTTCGTGTTTTGAACTTTTATTAATACGTACTTTTATAAAGCTTACCCACCAAAAAATAAAAACCACTTTTAAAAAAAACCAAAAGGGAGCATCGGGATAAAAAGCAAAGTCTTCCCATGATTTTGAAACTCCAAATTGATTCTTTAAAATAAATATCCAGCAAAAGATGAAGAGAAAGATTAAAAATGCAGTATTTTCTCTAAAAAAGGATGTGTTTGTTTTCATATCAGTACCCACAAATATATCAAATCTGCGATGAAACTTTTGGAAGAATCTCACCGCAAACTCTAGTATTTCTATTTAACTTCTGGCCAAGTACTTACTGTATTTCCTTTCTCATCATAGGCTTCTAATTTTATTGTATTATCCTCATCTATAATAAACTTAGCTCTTGTATTTCCGCTGGAATCGTATAAAAATAACCCATTTTGTTTTCCCGGTGTTTGTCCTAAAGCTACTCTTGGTACTCCTCCTATCATTCCTTTTTGCTGATACTCTTCGTACTTGGCTTTTCTTTCAGCTGAATCATTAATTGACCTTAACTCTTCACTTATTTTTTGAGCCATCTCTTGAGTTTCGTTATCTCCTCTATCATTAAACACCAACCTACCTGCTTTGTATCTTTTTCCATTTTTCTTAGCATCAGTAGTTATGAGCTGCATTACTTGATCTCCATCGTATTGATCAAACGTTAATGATAACCCTGAACTATGTCCTTTTTCAGTTTTTTTACCATCATAAATAAATCCCCCACACTCTATACCTTCTTCATTATAAAAAAGCATTCCTGCTCTCTTTTTTCTTTCGTGATATACTCTTCCATTAATCTTATCACCTTTACTAGGAAAGTTTGCTGCATTTGTAATTAGCATTTTTACTGTTCCATCATTTTCTATAATATTAATTCTTTTCACATCAATAGTATCAAATTGTGTATTCCCTTTATTTTTAAAGGCTACAGTAGTTAAAACTCCTATTAATGCTGTTATACTTATTGCAAATGTTCTTAAAAAAATAAGTTCTCTTTTTGTGTTCATCATGGTATGTTTTTATTATTAGATGCCTCAAAAGTATTTTGGACTCACGTTTTTAAAAACATTTTTTTTATAAGCTCAGGAAAATAAATGATAAACTAAGGAATATTAGCAATAAAAAAACCACCGATTAAAAATCGGTGGTTTACACTATGTATTAAGGTTAGTTATTTCTTAGTACATGTTTTGTAATGCTGTAATGTCGTTACCATTAAACTCTCCGTCTTCGTTAGAGCTAAAGCACGCTAACATAACTGAAGTTGAATCGTATCCTGTTGGTGTACCTGATACATGGTTAGCACCAACTCCAGCAGAGCCTTCATTACTGTTTTGTCCACAACTTTGACGGCTAAACCAATCTGTATGTCTAAATCCTACTGAGTGCCCAATTTCATGTGTAATGACATGCTCGTTTACGTTCGTTGTGTATCCTGATAACCCGTAGATTTGCACCCACTTATAAGGTAAACCTCCACTTGGAAAACCAGCACTACCACCAGAACCAGAAGAACTTGGATTGCGGTATACTACCATATCTTTACTATCATAGTTGGTACCAAAACTTAATGTAAAACTAATAGATACTCCACTTAGATTATTGTAATTATCTACTGCCCATTGAAGTGCTGTTTGCTCTTTACTAGAAAGACCATATCCACCACCACCTGTATACCCAATAATAGAAATATTTCTACCTTGAGATACTAGGTTATTAGTTGAGTATTGACGTCCAGATTGATTATCATCCTTAGCATCTACTAAAGTGAATAACTCTTGTTCTGTCATTACTACATCTTCTTCTAAAAATAAGCGGACTTCTGAAGTTCCGTCAGGAAAGTAAAAATTATCATAACGAATATGATCTACATTTAACTCCAATTTGGCTGCAGCATCAATAACCTCCTGAGGTACAGGTTTGAGCCCTGGATTATCGCTATATTGCAGTATAGCTTCAGGGTTTTTAATTTGTTCGTTTTCACTTGAACATGAGGTGAAGAATACACCTACTGACAAGCCCATAATTAGGGCTAACTTTGTTTTTTTCATGATATGAAGGGTTTTTTAATTCGCTGTAAATCTACACTTTAGATTCACACCTTTAAAACAAAATCAAAAAAAACGTTAAAAAAAAGAATATTTAAACAGAAAAATCATAAAATATTAAATCTTAAACAACACACAATAATTTCAAACAACTAACAAACAGGCTGACAGACACTTATAAATAAAACTTCCTTTAACCATAATAGTTAAAGGAAGTTTACATAATTATTTATAGTTTTTACTACTTATATAATGGTGCTTTGCCCCATATGTATATTTTGGAAGTTCATATCACTATCTTCTTGATTATAGATATAGTCCGCTATAAAATCTCCTACTTTACTAGTAGAAAATGGATTTTCTGAATTGATATCTTCTGTAGTAATACCCAGTTCTAATGATTTTTGAACGGCTACTTCTACTACTTTAGCTTCTTGCATTAAACCTAAATGCTCTAATAACATTGCTGTAGATAAAATAGAAGCTAACGGATTTGCAATATCTTTTCCTTTAGCTTGTGGAAAAGATCCATGAATAGGCTCAAACAATGCATTTTCTTTTCCTACTGAAGCTGAGGCTAACAAACCTATAGAACCTCCTATAACACTTGCTTCGTCAGAAAGAATGTCTCCAAAAAGGTTTTCTGTTAGAATTACATCAAACTGTTTTGGATTTAAAATTAATTGCATTGCTGCATTATCAACAAATAAGAAATCTAGTTCAACATCTGGATATTGTGTTGCCATAGCTGTTACTGCTTTACGCCACAGCCTTGAGGTTTCTAATACATTGGCCTTATCTACCAATGTTAGTTTTTTTCGTCTCTTTTGAGCTGCTTGAAAGGCTAAGTGTGCCATTCGTTCAATTTCTTCTACAGTATAAGAACAACCATCAAAAGCATGCTTTCCATCATCACTTAGTTCTTTAATACCAAAATAAATTCCTCCTGTGAGTTCTCTGTAAATAGCAATATCTGTTCCTTCAATTCTATCTTTCTTTAAAGGTGAATTATGAATTAGTGTATCATATGCTTTTACTGGGCGTACATTACAAAATAGTCCTAACTCTTTTCTTAAACGTAGTAATCCTTGCTCTGGACGTACTTTTGCTGTAGGATCATTATCATATTTTGGATCTCCAATGGCTCCAAATAAAATAGCATCACTCTTTTGACACAACTCAATGGTTTCATCAGGCAATGGATTTCCTGTTTTATCAATAGCACAGGCTCCCATTAATGTTTCTTTAAATAAGAAGGTATGATCAAACACATTACCAACAGCTTTAAGCACTTTTTTTGCTTGCTCTGTTACTTCTGGTCCTATTCCATCTCCTGGTATTACCGTAATATTATACTTCATCTTTTTACTTTTTATATCATTGTTGCTTCAAAAGCTGTTATTGTATCTTTTTTACTGATTAAAAAATCTATATCGTCATAACCATTTATCATACATAGCTTTTTGTATGGATTGATCTCAAAGTCTACATTACCAACTGGTGTTTTAAGTTTTTGATTTTCTAAATCAACTATTATCGTTGTATTAGGTAATTCTGTTACTTTTTTTAGCAACCTTGCTAAGTATTCTTTAGGTACTTGCAAGGGTAATATTCCATTATTAAGTGCATTTCCTTTAAAAATATCTGCAAAAAAACTACTGATGACTACTTTAAATCCGTAGCCTGCTAATGCCCATGCAGCATGTTCTCTACTTGAGCCACAACCAAAGTTATCTCCTGCTATTAAAATGCTTCCTGTATAATTTGTATTGTTTAAAACAAAATCTTCGTTTAAGCTTCCGTTTTTTTTGTAACGCCAGTCTCTAAACACATTGTCTCCAAAACCATCTTTATTCGTTGACTTTAAAAAACGAGCAGGTATAATTTGATCGGTATCTATATTCTCCGTTGGTAATGGTATGGCCGTATCTATTAGTTTAACAAATTTCTCCATTAGTTTAATTGTTTTGTAAAATCAGTAATTTTTCCTTCTACTGCTGTTGCTGCAGCCATTAATGGACTTGCTAAAATGGTTCTTGCTCCTTGTCCTTGACGTCCTTCAAAGTTTCTATTTGAGGTGGATACACAGTATTCTCCTTCTGGTATTTTATCGTCATTCATTGCTAAACATGCTGAGCAACCTGGTTGTCGTAACTGAAATCCTGCTGCTTCAAAAACTTCTTGTAAGCCTTCTCGTTTTATTTGTTTTGCTACTTGTTGTGATCCTGGTACTAACCACGCATTTACATTCGCTGCTTTTTGCTTTCCTTTTATATAGTTTGCTGCTACTCTAAAATCTTCTATCCTAGAGTTTGTACAACTTCCTATGAATACATAGTTAACGGGTGTATTAATTAATGATGTTCCTTTTTTAAAGTTCATATACTGTAGCGACTTTTCAAAGGAAGCATCATTAAATTGGGGAATGTTCTCTGAAATTTTTATACCCATTCCTGGGTTGGTTCCGTAAGTAAGCATTGGTTCTATGTCTTCTGCCTTAAAAGTGTATTCTTTATCAAATTTTGCACTTTTATCAGTCTTTAATGTTTTCCAATAAGCTACTTTGTTATCAAACTCGTCTCCTTTTGGTGCAAACTCACGTCCTTTTACATATTCAAAAGTGGTTTCATCAGGAGCAATCATACCTCCTCTTGCTCCCATTTCGATACTCATATTACATACGGTCATTCGTCCTTCCATAGACATTTCTTCAAATACATTTCCTGCATATTCACAAAAATATCCTGTACCTGAATTTGTTCCTAATTGCGCTATGATATATAAGATTACATCTTTTGGTAATACTCCATTTTTAAGCTTACCTTTTACTGTTACACGTAAACTCTTAGGTTTTTCTAACAACAGGCATTGACTTGCAAATACTTGGGCTACTTGACTTGTACCGATACCAAAGGCAATAGTACCAAAAGCACCATGTGTTGACGTATGGCTATCTCCACAAACCATAGTCATTCCTGGTTGTGTTATCCCTAACTCAGGAGCCATTACGTGTACAATTCCGTTATATCGATGTCCTAATCCGTATAAAGTGATATTGTTTTCCTTACAGTTTTTTGTTAACTGCTCTAATTGATTTCTTGATAATTCATCCTTTATTGGTAAATGTTGATTTATGGTTGGCGTATTATGATCGGCAGTTGCTACTGTTTTGTCTGGTCGTGCAATTGGAATATTACGTTCTTTTAACTCGTTAAAAGCTTGCGGACTGGTTACTTCATGAATTAAGTGTTTGTCTATGTATAATATTTGTGGTCCGTCTTTTACAGTATCCACTACATGCGCATCCCATACTTTATCAAATAATGTCTTTCCCATTAAGCTATGGCTATTTTTGAAATTTTATTTACTTGTTTCATAATCTGATGAATGTCTTCGTCGATTACTTCTTTTTGTCTATCAGCAAACTGTAAGAATGTTTTATAAGCTGTATCTAACTGAATTTTAGTTAGCTCATACCCTATCTTTTTTGCTCGGTATGCTAAGGCTGCTCTTCCACTTCTTGCAGTTAATACAATAGCACTTTCTGTAACTCCTACATCTGCTGGATCAATAATTTCATAGGTTTCACGGTTCTTGATTACTCCATCTTGATGAATTCCTGAACTATGAGCAAAGGCATTTGCTCCTACAATAGCTTTGTTAGGCTGCACAGGCATTCCCATACGCTCGCGAACCATCATACTTGTATCGTACAGTAATTTGGTGTTAATATCAGTTTGAAGATTTAAATACGGATGCTGCTTTAAAATCATGACGACTTCTTCCAACGCTGTATTTCCTGCTCGCTCTCCTATTCCGTTGACCGTACACTCTATCTGACGTGCACCATTGATAGCTCCTGCAATAGAGTTTGCAGTAGCCAATCCTAAATCGTTATGACAATGGCATGAAATAATTACATTTTCAATCCCTTTTACATTATCTTTTAAATACTTGATTTTCGCTCCATATTCTTCAGGTAAACAATATCCTGTGGTATCAGGAATATTCAATACTGTTGCTCCTGATTTTATAACTTCTTCACAAACTTCAGCTAAAAAAGCGTTGTCAGTTCTACCTGCATCTTCTGCATAAAACTCTACATCGTCTACAAAGTTTTTCGCGTACGAAACAGCTTCTTTTGCTCGTCTAATTACTTCTTCTTTAGAGGCATTGAATTTATACTGAATATGTGAATCACTAGTACCAATACCTGTATGAATTCTAGGTTTGTTAGCTAACCTTAAAGCATCTGCTGCTACTTCAATATCTTTTTTTACGGCTCTTGTTAATCCACAAACAGCAGCATTTTTAACTAATTTAGCTATTTCTTGTACCGAAATAAAGTCTCCTGGGCTTGATACTGGGAAGCCTGCTTCAATTACATCAACTCCTAAAAAATCGAGTCTTTCGGCAATAACTAGCTTTTGTTGGGTATCTAATTTACATCCTGGGACTTGCTCTCCGTCTCGTAATGTGGTATCGAAAATTTGAATTTTATCGCTTTGCATAAATCTAAATATGATTATCAAAATAAAAACCAAATGTATATATTGGCTTTTCTAGCAAGCTCTTTTTTAATGGGTTAGTTACGATATCAAAACAACAAAAAACAAAAATAAAATACTGAAAAACAAAAAGTTATGCGTAAACCAATTACATTCTCCAACCAACAAAATGACGCTTTGTTTGTTTTGATTAAGTCTTTATCGAAGTCAGAAAAACGTCAGTTTAATTTATATGTTGGTCGTTTAGGAGGTAATGTAGATGCTAAATTTTTTGCGCTTTTTAAATTACTTGAAAAACAAAAGAGTTATAACGAAAAGGCTATTATTGATAGCGGTGTGGTGAGTAAGCAACAGTTATCTAACTTAAAAGCTCATTTATATAAGCAAATACTAACTAGTCTTCGTATGAATCCTGCTCATAAAAACATTAGAATTCAAATACGTGAGCAGTTAGATTTTGCTACAGTTTTATATCAAAAAGGATTGTACAAGCAAAGTTTAAAATTGCTTGACAAAGCAAAAAACATGGCGGTTGAAAATGAAGAAAAGAATGTTGCTTATGAAATTGTTGAGCTTGAAAAAGTTATTGAAAGTCAGTATATAACCCGAAGTATTGATACGCGTTCTGACGAATTAACTATTCAGGCAAAAGAGCTTAGCATGCAAAATGTTATCGCCAGTAAATTGTCAAACTTATCGCTACAATTGTATGGAACGTTGCTTAAAAATGGCTACGTAAAAAACGATGAAGAGCTGCAGCGAGTAAATACTTACTTTTATTCTAAGCTTCCTGAATATACATATGAAGAATTGGGTTTTAGAGAAAAGTTATGGTTATACAAAGCACATTTGTGGCATAGCTTTTTAACTCAAGATTTTTTACAGAGTTATAAGTATGCTAATAAATGGGTAGATTTGTTTAAGCATGATACTAAGAATATTTCTTTGCATCCTGTTTTTTATTTAAAAGGAAAGAACTACTTATTAGAGAGCTTATTTTTTATAAAGCATTATGATAAGTTTAAAGAAGAACTTTCTGCTTTTGAAGAGGAAATTGAAGAGAAAAGTATTCCGCAAAATAGCAATACTGAAATCTTAACTTTTCTATACTATTATGCTAACAAATTACACTTACACTTCTTAGAGGGTAGTTTTGCTGAGGGCGAATATTTAGTGGCTATTATTAATGATAAGATTAATAGTTATAAGGATCGTCTTGATAATCATCATATCGTGGTATTTTACTATAAAATTGCTTGTTTGTACTTTGGTATGGGTAAAAACAAAGAGTGTATTTTGTATTTAAATAAAATAATTAAACCTAAAAATATTCAAGTAGCTAACGATCTACAGTGTTTTGCCAGAGTACTTTCTTTAATTGCTCATTACGAGTGTGGCTTGGATTATGATTTGGAGCGTCAGTTTAAAGATACCTATCGCTTTTTACTAAAAATGGAGAATTTACAAGAAGTTCAAAAAGAGTTTATTTCTTCCATAAAAGCGTTGGGAGACGTGTTTCCTCATCAAATAAAAAAGGAATTAAAAAAAGTACACAGTCGCCTTAAAGTTTATGAGAATCATCCTTATGAGAAAAGAGCTTTTTTATATTTAGATATCCTTTCCTGGCTTGAAAGTAAGATTGAAAATAAGCCTGTGGCACAAATTATTAAAGAGAAATTTATTTGTTCTAAAAAGTGTTGAAAATAGTATTAGATTTATCCTTATAAAGTACTGATTAAAAAAAATCTAATTTCTAATTCACGTCTCCTTTAGGAAAGCTAAACAAGTTGACTAAATATAAACATGCTAGTTAAAAAAAGTAAAAAGTATCTTGAAGAACATCTCTGAACCTTTTGGATAGGGTAACTTATTTTTACTATCACCTATTAATACCTTAAAGGACTCCTTATTGCTTTCAATTAAGTTAACTAATTTAAATAGCTGGTAAATACCTATAATTAAAAACAGAATACTGATTAATTGTTTAAGCATTACTATTTTGTTTTACCTTAACTTTTTCTTGTTATGACGATAAAGGTATGTTTACAACTTATCTTTATAAGATTCCTCCTCCTACCTCGTCCGAATGACGTTCTATTTTATTGGTAATCGCTCTGCGATTAAAATAGCTGCTCTTTTTTCACTTGCTGATATTCTTCTACAATTGCTTCTAAAACTTCTTTTGCTGGTTTAATTTCATGAATAAGCCCTGCTACTTGACCTATTTCTAGTTCTCCATCATCCAAATTCCCTTCAAACATACCTCTTTTAGCACGCGCACGCCCTAACAATTCTTTTAATTGCTCTACTGATGGTCCTTGCTGATATAACTCTTGTATTTCTTGATAAAACTTGTTTTTTACCAAACGAACAGGCGCTAATTCTTTTAACGTTAGTTGTGTACCACCGTCTTTTACGGCTACAATTGTTTTTTTGAAGTTGTCATGTGCTGAAGATTCTATAGTCGCAGCAAAACGACTCCCAACTTGTACTCCGTCTGCTCCTAATACCATCGCCGCTAACATCCCTCTACCTGACCCGATACCTCCTGCTGCAATTACAGGAATTTTAACTTGTTCTTTCACCATAGGAATTAATGTAAACGTAGTAGTCTCTTCACGTCCGTTATGACCTCCTGCTTCAAAACCTTCACATACTACAGCATCTACACCAGCCGCTTCCGCTTTTAAGGCAAATTTTACTGAACTCACAACATGTACCACAGTTATTCCTTTTTCCTTTAAAAAAGTAGTCCATGTTTTTGGGTTCCCTGCTGAAGTAAACACAATTTTTACTCCTTCTTCAACAATAATATCCATGATTTTTTCTATATCAGGATATAACATTGGTACATTTACACCAAAAGGGTTATCAGTTGCTTTTTTACATTTTTGAATATGTTCACGAAGTACTTCTGGATACATCGATCCTGCTCCAATTAATCCTAGTCCACCTGCATTTGACACTGCAGAAGCTAACTTCCAGCCACTTACCCAAATCATTCCGCCTTGGATGATTGGATATTGTGTATTAAATAGTTTGGTTATTCTGTTTTGCATAGCGTAAATGTACAATCATTAGCTAGGAAGCACAAAAAAACCTCGAAAAAATCGAGGTTGTATGTTTATATTTTTTACGTCTTAAAAAGTTACGAAATCACACCAGAACCTAACAATTCTTCACTTTTATACCAAGCAACAAATTGTCCTTCTTGAATAGCTGATTGTGGATTTTCAAACTCTACATAAATTCCTTTGTCTACTTTATACAGAGTAGCTTTTTCTAACGGTTGTCTGTAACGAATACGCGCTTCTACTTCCATAGATTCTCCTGTTTCTAAGGCTAAATCTTCCCGTACCCAGTGTAATTCTTCATTTGATACAAATAGCACACTACGATACAATCCTCGGTGATTTTTTCCTTCCCCTGTATAAATAATATTGGTGTCTACATCGGTTTCAATTACAAATAGTGGTTCTTTCGTTCCTCCAACTGCTAGTCCTTTACGTTGACCTTTCGTAAAATAATGCGCACCTTGATGTTTCCCGACTACTTTCCCATCTTCTTTAGTATATGAGAATTTTGTTGAAAAATATTGAAGCTCTGCTTCTTTTCCATCAAATTCCGTCGTTGTACGATTGTATTGTTCAAAACCTGCAGGAATTTGAACAATTACCCCCTCTTTAGGTTGTAATTTTTGTTGTAAAAAGTCAGGTAATTTTACTTTTCCTATAAAACACAGTCCTTGACTATCTTTTTTATCAGCTGTAATTAAATCTGCTTCTTTTGCTATTTCACGAACTTCTGGTTTTGTCAATTCTCCAATAGGAAACAACGCTTTGGATAATTGTTCTTGCGATAATTGACATAAAAAATATGACTGATCTTTATTGGTGTCTTTACCTGCTAATAACTTGTATACAGGTTTTCCATCAATAATTTCTTCTGCTTTTCTACAATAATGTCCTGTTGCTACATAATCAGCTCCTAAACTTAATGCGATGTCCATAAACACATCAAACTTAATTTCGCGGTTACATAATACATCAGGATTAGGTGTACGACCTTTTTCATATTCGTTAAACATATAGTCAACGATACGTTCTTTGTATTGTTCGCTTAAATCAACTGTTTGAAAAGGAATTCCTAATTTTTCTGCAACAATCATGGCATCGTTGCTATCTTCTAACCACGGACATTCATTAGAAATAGTTACTGAGTCATCGTGCCAGTTTTTCATAAACAGACCAATAACCTCATATCCTTGTTCTTTTAGTAAATAAGCAGTTACACTACTATCTACCCCTCCTGAAAGTCCTACTACTACTCTTTGCATTTTATACTTTTGAAGCTGCAAATTTACGAAATAATAAACGTTTTCTTTTTACTTGATAATCGAGATTTTAATTCACCTATATTTCCTTGGAAATAAAGTATTCTTTTGTATAAATATCTTATGGAATTATCTCTGGTAGTACTCTGTATTTTTTTAGTTTTTTGGAATTGTATGTACAGCTCTTTTTCTCTTATCGGTAACAACTTCTCCATCCATGTAAAATTGCCATTTACCGTCTCTTTTACCGTTTTTATACATTCCTTTTTCTTTTAAATCTCCTTTTAAATCGTAATACCTTCCTTCTCCTTCTAATTTTCCATCAACATAATATACTTCTTCAATCATCACTTCTTCTTCAGTAAAAATCTTAGAAAGTCCATTTTTCTTACCATCTTTATAAATACTTTCTTCCGTTAACTTACCATTTCTATAGTAATTTTTTAAGACTCCATCTAGTTTACCATCAACATACTCTTCTTCTGAAAAAAGCTTTCCATCAGAATAATAGTACGTCCACTTTCCTACTCGTTTTTTTTCAATCATCCATCCTTTTGTTTTTACTTTTCCTTTTGGGGTAAAAAATTGTACAAAAGCACTATCTGACTTTGCAGAAAACTCTTTAGTCATAGAAGGCACTCCGTAAGAGTTGGGTTCGTAAAAATTAAATGTTCCTACCTCTTTTCCGTTTTTAAATTCACCTGAGTATCTTATTCTGTTTTTATTATCATCGTAATATTTCTTCCAAACCCCATCTCTCTTACCATTAGCATCAAGCTTATTATTTTTTTGTGCTTGTGCTGCCATTGTAAAAAAGACTGATAATAAAAGTACTGTTGAAAATATCCTTTTTATATTTATCATGCTATAATTTCTTTTACATTTCAAATTTACATAAACCATACCAATATGAGTATTGAATTTTTAATTTCTGTGTTAGAAAATGTTGATAACCCTGCTAAAGTAAACAGATATAATGCTGCAAATATTGTATTAGCACAACCTGAATTGATAAAATATTTAGTCCATATTACTTTTGATATTGATAATAAGCTATCTATTAAAGCAGCATGGGTACTAGAATGGATTTGTACACATAATGGAATTAAACATATTACACCTTTCTTAACTATTTTTACAGAAAACATTTCGAAAGTACATTTTGATAGTGCAGTAAGGCCTTGTGCTAAAATTTGCGAGCATTTAGCAACAGCTTTTACCTCAAGAACAACCAATAAAATAAAAGAACAATTAACAGAAGTTGATATTGATTTAATTATAGAAACTGGATTTGATTGGTTAATTACCGACCAAAAAATAGCAGTAAAAGCCTATACAATGAGTACTCTCTATTTATTTGGTTTACAAAAAGATTGGGTTCACCCTGAGTTAGAACACCTAATTCGTACTAAGGTAATTCATGAAAGTAAAGGTTGTGAAGCAAGAGGAAATAAAATTTTAGGGTTGATTGAGAAGTACAAAAAACAATTATAAAACCCCAGAAGAAAATTCTTCTGAGGTTCTTTTATTATTTTACAAACAACTAAATAGTTATAGTTTATTTTATTACCAAGCCCATCCTTTAGTAGATGAAACTTGGTCGTTCCAAGACTTTCTCCAGAACCACCAGCCTGACATAGTATACCACTTAAGGTTAGCTACTCCAAAACCTGAAGGACCTACTGATTGATAAAAACCTATAACTTTACCTCCATAACAAGAGTGTTGATATAAGTACACCAAAGCTCTTCTATTCCAAGGTTTTTTTACAATTAAAGAGGACAACTGATCGTTATAACCGCTTCCTACCCAATGATCTCTATAATACCTACGATCCATTCTACTCATTCCACTCATATATGTATTATAGTAAGCGTGTTTGTAGAAATAAAACCTTCCTGTTCCATATAAATCATAGCTATTACACTTAGATGATCTTCCTTCTGTTGCTTCTTGATCTCCTGGGAATTCTTCTGCTACTTTTGAAGCATACTCTTGTAAGTCTTCTCCATTATCAAAAACCTTAACTTGAATATCAGTACTTCCTTCTTTTTGATTATCAAAGAATAATGATTTTGGAGCTCTTTCTTCATTTCCAAAGATTTCTTGAGCAAGCTCAACATCTCCATCAGCTTTCAGTACTTCTCCACTTTCTTCATTATATACATAAGCCACTTTAAACTGCTTACCATAATAATCATATGTATGATTTATAGTTACTGTACTTTCTTTTGCTAATTGTACTTCTTCTTTATTTGATTCATTTTCAACTATATCTTCGCTTTGACAGCTAAAAAGCAATGTAAAACACATTACAGCTATCCATAAAAAATTTTGTTTTTTCATTTTTTCTTATTTTTTGAAACCCTCAGACTTTGCTAAGAGTTTATTAGTTTGATTAGTTAGTTTTTTAATTTTTTACAGGTATTAAAACCTCTCCGTTCTTAAAACGCGAATAATCTACAACGTATCTACCTGCTTGTAAAGTAATATCAGCTTTACCTAATTCTGCTACTATGTCTTCTCTAAGAGAAACGTTTTCTGAAATGATAAAATCTTCTTCCTCTAAACTTCTTGAAAACACTAATCGTAATGACTCACCTTCATTTCTGAATGCTATCACTCCATTATCTTCATCATTGTTTCCTTCCATAAGTTTTGAAAAAGTTTCTTTTACTTCTTCTGATGAGCCTGAACTTGCATTGCTATACACAAGTATATCTCCATAATCGTTTTTAAAACACACTCCTGGTCCTGTAGTACAAGTTCCTCTACTAAAGCGCCAATCCATAACATATACCCATGGTGCGTAATAGGCTCGAGCTTGTTTTACCTCTAAGTTTGTGTTGTTTAACAGTTCATTTGCAGTGTCTTCTTTTTGACATGCTTGTAGCATCATAAGAGCGATGCCTACAATTACAAAGTTTTGTAGTCGTTTCATAAAATAATAGTTTTCGGGGTTAATTATGAACTCAAATATATATGAACACCAGAACTTAACTATCAGGATAATAATGATTTATAACACAGGAAAATCCCCCTTTAAGTAAATCAATAAATATTACGTACTAAACGATTACTATGATTCTTAAAGTATTTCAATTTATTTCCTCTATAAATCAAGTGTTTATCCCTTTTAAAAACACAGTCGTTAACCTAAAGTTCTTCTTATCTTTCGGTTATAGTTTTGCCAACTTATAAATCAAAATAAAAATTATGTTAAAAACATTTTTAAAGTTAAGTGGTGTTCTAGAATTGAGCAACTTAGATCAAAAGGAAATTAAAGGAGGTACAAACGAAAACAATGAAGTTTATCCATACTTATGTTGGGATTCTGCGGTTGGAACAAGCGACAATTATCAATCAAGTATTGATGTATCAGGTGATGGTATTGTTTGTACACCAAACGTAATAGATTCTCAAGGAACACCTATAAAAGCAGGATAGTATAAAAAAGAAACGAGCCTAGGCTCGTTTCTTTTTTATACTTTATTATTATTCCAAATTTGTTGGTTTACGATACCCTTGAAAAGGTTGTTTAAGCAATTCTTTTAAACTTGAATTTTTTACTTCATCAGGAAATGTATCTACTCCGTAGACAATTTTTTCACGATCTAATTCCATGTAAGTCCCTAATAATCGATCCCAAATAGAAAAAATATTTCCATAGTTAGAATCAGTATAAGGTAATATATTATGATGATGTACTTTATGCATATCGGGTGAAACAATAACATAGCTTAATATTCTATCTAATTTCTTAGGCATTTTTATATTGGCATGGGTTAATTGTGTAAATACTAACGACATTGATTGATATAACATAATTATACCTATTGGTGTTCCTACTAAAAAAACACCTAGTAATGTAAATGTAAAACGAATAATACTTTCTATCGGATGATGTCTGTTTGCTGTTGTGGTATCTACTTTATGATCAGAATGGTGTACTAAATGTACCATCCATAAAGGTTTTACTTTATGTTCTACTAAATGCGCTAAATAAGCTCCGAAAAAATCTAAGAATAACACACCTAACAGTACATACAACAATAAGGGCATATTAGGAAGCCAATTAATCAATCCAAAATCATTCGCTTGTACCCAATCTGCAGTTTTTAGTAAAAGAAAAGCCAGTGCAAAATTGATAATTATGGTAGTGCCCGTAAAAAATAAATTAGGCCATGCATGTTTCCATTTATTGTATTTAAAACTAAATAAAGGAACTGCACTTTCTAGTAACCAAAAAAAGGTTATTCCACCTACTAAAATAATACTTCTGTGACTAGAAGGAATGGTTTCAAAATAATGTATAAGGGTCTCCACTATGATATATTTTCTTTAAAAATAGAAAAAATATATTATTTACCCTTTAACACTCCCTGATTGTGGTAAACGTTTTTTTAGCTCCTCTAGTATTCTATACGTAGCGGGACAAATCTCCGTATTCTTAATCGTTAAATCTGCTATCTGGATAAACTTTTTACGATTGGTATGTGGATACTCAGAACAAGCTTTCGGGCGGACATCATAAATAAAGCAAGTATTATCTCGCTCATCTAAAAAAGTACACGGTGCCGATTGTAATACCATAAAATTATCTTCATCTCTTTGTAAGTATTGATTTGTAAAATCAATCACTTTCATTTTTAGATGTTTCGCAATACGTTCAATATCTTTCTCTGTAAAAATAGGAGATGTAGTTTTACAACAATTTGCACATTCTAAACAATCCGTACGTTCAAATTCTTCCTCATGCAATTCTTGCATCAATAAATCTAAACGTTTAGGCGTTCTTCTCTTTAATCGTTGAAAATATTTCTTATTTTCTTGTAAAGCGTCTTTGGCTAATTTTGGTAAGTTTTCAAGGTCTTTATCCATAGTGCAAAGGTACGAAAGCACCTTTGAAGTCTAACATTATTCTATCCTAAAAAATCATAAGGCAAATCGTGGGAAGAAAAAATTAAAAACACTAATTTTGTGCGATAATTAAAAAGAACCAATGAATATTCAATCGTTAATAGAAACGAAAGTAAAAGAAGGATTTTTAGCCTTGTATAATGTAGAAATTCCTTGTGTAGAATTTCAAGCAACCCGTAAAGATTTTGAAGGTGACATTACTGTTGTTGTCTTCCCTTTGCTACGGTACAGAAAAGGAAATCCTGTTCAAATTGGTGGAGATTTAGGAAAGTATTTGGTTGAAAACATCAATGAAATTACTAGCTACAATGTAGTAAAGGGTTTTTTAAACTTGGTAGTTGACGATTCTTTCTATGTGAACTTTTTTAATGAAATTACAACTGATGCGACCTATGGTTTTGTTAAAGAAGATGAGGCAGATGCTCGTATGGTTGAGTATTCATCTCCTAACACTAACAAGCCTTTACACTTAGGGCATGTTCGTAATGTGTTATTAGGGTATTCGGTTGCTGAGATTTTAAAAGCTGCAGGGCATAAAGTGTACAAAACACAAATTATCAACGACCGTGGTATCCATATTTGTAAGTCTATGTTGGCTTGGGAAAAGTTCGGAAACGGTGAAACTCCTGAATCTACGGGTTTAAAAGGTGATAAACTGGTTGGAAATTACTATGTAAAATTCGATCAAGAATATAAAAAAGAAATTTCTGAGTTAGTTGCTGAAGGAATTTCTGAAGACGACGCTAAAAAGCAAGCTCCTTTATTTTTAGAAGCGCAAGAAATGTTGCGTAAATGGGAAGCTGGAGACAAAAAAGTTATTGCTCTTTGGAAAATGATGAACGAATGGGTTTACAAAGGCTTTGATGTTACTTATGAAAGTATCGGAGTTAACTTTGATAAACTATACTATGAAAGTAACACCTATTTATTAGGTAAAGACGTTATTGAGGAGGGGTTTAAAAATGGTGTTTTCTTCAAAAAAGAAGATGGCTCTGTTTGGTGTGATTTGACTGATGAAGGGTTGGACGAAAAATTGGTGTTACGTTCGGATGGAACTTCAGTATACATGACGCAAGATATTGGTACTGCCATTCAACGTTCAAAAGATTTTCCTAATGTAACCGGAATGGTTTATACCGTAGGTAACGAACAAGATTACCACTTTAAAGTATTGTTCTTAATCTTACAAAAACTAGGATACTCATGGGCGAAACAATTGTTCCATTTAAGTTACGGAATGGTAGATTTACCTTCAGGAAAAATGAAATCTCGTGAAGGAACCGTAGTTGATGCCGACGATTTAATGGATGAAATGACGAACACTGCTCGTGAAATTTCTCAAGAGTTAGGAAAATTAGAAGGGTATTCAAACGAAGAAAAGGAGGAATTATATAAAATTATCGGGTTAGGTGCTTTAAAGTACTTTATTTTAAAGGTAGACCCTAAAAAGAGAATTTTGTTTGACCCGCAAGCATCGGTAGATTTCCAAGGAAATACGGGTCCGTTCATACAATATACCTTTGCTAGAATTCAATCTATCTTACGTAAGGCTGATTTTGATTATTCATCAAAAGTATCAGTAGAATTACATGAGAAAGAAAAAGAATTAATTAAGCAATTAGAATTGTATCCTGAAATAATCCAGCAAGCAGCTAGTAATTATTCACCTGCTGTTATCGCTAATTACACGTATGATTTGGTAAAAGAGTTCAACTCATTCTATCAAAACGTATCAATTTTAGGAGAAGAAAATCAAGATAAAAAAATATTTAGAGTTCAGTTATCTAAAAAAGTAGCTGACACGATAAAATCAGCATTCAATTTATTAGGAATTCAGGTTCCTGAGAGAATGTAATAATTAAACAAACAACAAGTAAAAAGTAAACAACATGAAATACGACGTACTAATAATCGGAAGTGGTCCCGGAGGTTATGTAACAGCTATTAGAGCTTCTCAATTAGGGTTTAAAACCGCTGTAGTTGAAAAGGAAAACTTAGGTGGAATTTGCTTAAACTGGGGATGTATTCCTACCAAAGCATTATTAAAATCTGCTCAAGTTTATGATTATTTAAAACATGTTGATGAGTACGGTTTAAAAGCAGAAGCAATCGATAAAGATTTTGAAGCGGTTATTAAACGTAGTCGTGGTGTTGCTGAAGGAATGAGCAAAGGTGTTCAATTCTTAATGAAGAAAAACAAAATTGATATCATCGACGGTTTTGGTAAAGTAAAAACTGGAAAAAAAGTTGATGTTACTGATAAAAATGGTAACGTAACCGAATATTCAGCAGACAATATTATTATTGCTACAGGAGCTCGTTCTCGTGAATTACCAAGCTTGCCACAAGATGGTAAAAAGGTTATTGGATACCGAGAAGCAATGAGCTTACCAAAACAACCAAAATCTATGATTGTAGTAGGTTCTGGTGCTATTGGAGTTGAGTTTGCACACTTCTATAACTCTATGGGAACTGATGTAACTGTGGTTGAGTTTATGCCAACGATTGTTCCTGTAGAAGATAAAGATGTTTCTAAGCAAATGGAACGTTCTTTCAAAAAAGCTGGAATTAAAGTGATGACAAGTTCTTCTGTAGAAGCTGTCGATACTTCTGGTGACGGTGTAAAAGCTACTGTTAAAACTAAAAAGGGAGAAGAGGTTTTAGAAGCAGATATCGTATTATCAGCGGTTGGAATTAAAACTAATATTGAAAACATCGGTTTAGAAGATGTAGGTATTATTACTGATAGGGATAAAATCTTAGTAAACGATTGGTACCAAACTAACATCCCAGGTTATTATGCTATTGGTGATGTAACTCCTGGGCCTGCATTAGCGCACGTTGCTTCTGCAGAAGGAATTACCTGTGTTGAAAAATTAGCTGGTTTACATACTGAAGCGATTGACTATGGAAACATTCCTGGTTGTACCTATGCAACTCCTGAAATTGCTTCTGTTGGTTTAACTGAAGAGCAAGCTAAAGAAAAAGGTTACGAATTAAAAGTCGGAAAATTCCCTTTCTCTGCTTCTGGTAAAGCAAAAGCAGCAGGAACTCCTGACGGATTTGTAAAAGTAATTTTCGATGCTAAATACGGTGAATGGTTAGGATGCCATATGATTGGTGCTGGTGTTACCGATATGATTGCTGAAGCTGTTTTAGGACGTAAATTAGAAACCACTGGTCATGAAGTATTAAAAGCTATACACCCTCACCCAACGATGAGTGAAGCGGTTATGGAAGCTGTTGCCGATGCTTATGATGAAGTGATTCACTTATAAGATTCACAAACTTTATATAGTTAAAACCTCGTCTTTTTTGACGAGGTTTTTTTATATTTGAATATGAAAAAAATATTCGCAATCTTCGTATTATTATGCTGTTTTTATTCTTGTAAAACAGAAGAAAAGAAAGCACCTGTAAATCCGCTAACAGTTCCATTTAGTGAACGTCCAACTCCTAAACTTCCAAATACTAATAATGTTTCTACCGGTGTTATAGGAGGTGCACATTACATATGCCCTAAAAAGTGTAAAGGAGGAACTTCAAATATTAAAGGAACTACCTGCCCTGTTTGTCAAACTCCACTTGCTCACAACCAAGGATTCCACAATACTCCAAACAAAACTTCGAATACACCAACATCGACACCTGTAACACCACCTACTTCTGGACCAAATGCAGCTGGTCAATATCATTATACCTGTGCCAACGGTTGCGCTGGTGGTGGGGATGCTGCTGGGAAATGTAACAGTTGTAATGGAAATTTAGCACATAATGCTGCTTTTCATAATTAAAAAAAGGATGACTAGTAATCTAGCTAACCCTTAATTAAATTATTACAAAAAAACGCTGTTTATTTCATTACTTTTTATCAATTACTTCAGAGCATGATATATAAACACTTATAAATTATTATAAATAACTGTCAACCTATTTTAGGACGACTCGTTATTCTAAGTTAAAAGTATGTAATTCACTTACTTTTATTACGGTTTTTAATTAAGTTACTTAGAGCTTATTATATAAATTTGTTTAACTATAAAAATTTACAATTATGTTAAGAAATGTTTTAAAATTAGGTTCTGTTTTAAAAAAGCATGAACAAAAATTAATTGCTGGAGGAAATGATATGCAAGAATGTTCTTTAGGAGATCCTTGTCATGGTGGATCTCAAACTCCTCCCAATTGCTTACCAGCCGTCAACCATTGTTGTATTAATGGCTTTTATGAAATTTGTTATTAATACTATAAAGAGTAGGGTCATTAGAGACCACATAAAAATTCTTCAGCCTCACCATAATAAGGTGAGGCTTTTTATATTTGAAAAAATAAACGACCTGACTCAAATAATATTCTTCTTTGATACAATTGAACCAGATATTAAAATAGAACAATCAATCGAAGACTATTTCTCATACAAAAATGTTGTTTTAAACAAAGCTATTGAAATACTTAATAAAATAGAAGCATCCTCTACTCCTTTTAAAGGATTTATTTTAAGAAAACACATAATATACCTACTTATTAATAGTAAAAATGTTTTAAAACCACGAATTAATCAATAAAAAAAACAACTTCATCATTTCGGCACGATAATTGTATTTAAGAAAACTTTAACATAATCTACTATACTATGAAAAACTATCTACTAAACAGTTTTACATTGAGGGGACAATTGTTATAGAAAAAGAAAAAACTCGAAGCTGCTAACTTCGAGTTTTATTTTTATAAAGAATAGATATTTAATTTATCTAATTAACTTCTTATATTTAATACGTTTTGGCATTAAATCACCTCCTAAACGTTTTTTCTTGTTCTCTTCATAATCAGAGAAAGATCCTTCAAAGAAATATACTTGACTATCTCCTTCAAAAGCTAAAATATGCGTACAAACACGGTCTAAAAACCATCTATCATGCGAAATTACTACGGCACATCCAGCAAAATTCTCTAAACCTTCCTCTAAGGCACGTAGTGTGTTTACATCTAAATCGTTTGTTGGCTCATCTAATAATAGTACGTTACCTTCTTCTTTTAAGGTCATAGCTAAATGCAAACGGTTACGCTCACCTCCCGATAAAGTATTTACCTTTTTATTTTGCTCACTTCCTGAGAAATTAAAACGACTTAAATAAGCTCTCGAATTAACCTGCTTACCTCCCATCATCACTAAATCTTGACCTTCTGAGAAGTTTTCCCAAATAGATTTTTCAGGATCTATATTTGAGTGTGATTGATCAACATAGGCAATTTTTGCAGTTTCACCTACCTTAAAGCTTCCAGCATCTGGAGTTTCTTCTCCCATTATCATTCTGAAAATAGTAGTTTTACCAGCTCCGTTTGGACCAATAATACCTACGATTCCTGCTTGCGGAAGATTGAACTCTAGATTTTCATATAATAATTTATCTTCATAAGCTTTAGAAACGCCTGTAGCTTCAATCACATTGGTTCCTAAACGTGGTCCGTTAGGAATGTAAATTTCTAACTTCTCTTCCGTTTGCTTTTGGTCTTGGCTCATTAATTTTTCATAGTTCTTCAAACGGGCTTTCTGCTTTGTTTGACGTCCCTTTGCTCCTTGACGAACCCAGTCTAACTCTCGCTCTAACGTTTTTTGTCGCTTAGATGCTGTTTTGCTTTCTTGCGCTAAACGTTGTGATTTTTGATCTAACCAAGAAGAATAGTTTCCTTTCCATGGAATACCTTCTCCTCTATCTAATTCTAAAATCCATCCTGCAACATTATCTAAGAAGTAACGGTCGTGCGTTACAGCAATTACAGTTCCTTTATATTGTGCTAAATGATGCTCTAGCCAGTGTACAGATTCTGCATCTAAGTGGTTGGTAGGCTCATCTAATAATAAAATTTCTGGTTCTTGTAATAACAAACGACATAAAGCTACACGACGACGCTCTCCTCCTGATAATACTCCAATTTTCTTATCTCCGTCTGGTGTACGTAACGCATCCATGGCTATTTCTAACTTTGTATCAAGTTCCCATGCGTTAGAAGCGTCAATTTTATCTTGCAACTCAGCCTGTTGATTCATCAGCTTTTCCATCTTGTCAGGATCAGAATACACTTCTTCTAAACCAAACATATCATTTATTTTGTTGTATTCGTCAAGGATAGCAACTGTTTCTGCAACTCCTTCTTTTACAACTTCCATCACTGTCTTATTCTCATCTAGCTTAGGTTCTTGCTCTAAGTAGCCTACTTTATACCCTGAAGAAAAAGTAACGTCACCTTGGTAGTTTTTTTCTACTCCAGCTATAATTTTTAACAAGGTAGATTTACCCGAACCGTTTAAACCTAAAATACCAATTTTAGCTCCGTAAAAGAAACTTAAATAAATATCTTTTAAAACTTGTTTTCCTGTACTTTGATAGGTCTTAGAGACCTTATTCATTGAAAAAATGACTTTTTTATCGTCGCTCATTTCTCTATATTTTCTTTAATTAAACTCTTCCTTTTAAGGCGTTAAACACCCATGCATTAGCAAAAAAACCTAAACCAACAGCACCAAAACCATATCCGGCTATTTCATCGTACTTAAATACTGCTAAACATATAAGTAAAATTCCCATTAATACCATTATAAGCGTTGCCCAACCTAGGACAGTGTTTTTGTTCATTGCCATAATTTACTTTTTTCAAAAAAATGTGAGCTACAAATATCGGTAATTATTTAGACTTATTCATGCTCTTAATCTTAATACATATAAAAAAAGTCTTGCTATAGCAAGACTTTTTTAGTGATTTTAAATTTATATAAAACTAGAGTTCAGCAGCTAACCTACTTCCTTGGTTTATCGCTCTTTTTGCATCTAACTCTGCCGCAACATCTGCTCCTCCAATTACATGAACTTTCATTCCTTTAGCTTCTAACGGTTCTAATAATTTTTTAAATGGAACTTGACCTGCACAAATAATTACATTATCAACCGGTAATACTTTTTGTTCTTCATTTTGAACATAGTGCAAACCTTCATCATCTATTTTTGTGTATTGTACTTCTCCTATAAATTGTACTTTTTTCTTCTTTAGTACAGCGCGATGTATCCAACCTGTAGTTTTTCCTAAGTTTCCTCCAAACTTTCCTTTACTACGCTTAAACATAAAAATTTCTCTTGGAGATGGATCAAATTCTGGTCTAATTCCCTCAATTCCCGCACGAGCTTCTAAAGTTTTGTCAATTCCCCATTCTGCTAACCAAGCATCCACATTTAGAGAAGTACTCTCTCCTTTGTGAGCCAAGTATTCTGAAACATCAAAACCAATTCCTCCCGCTCCAATTACAGCAACACGCTTACCTACAGGTTTCTTTAATTTTACAACGTCAATATAACTCAATACCTTTTCGTGTTCTATCCCTTTTATTCTTGGAGTTCTTGGCGTAATTCCTGTTGCTAAAATAACCTCATCAAAATTACCGTTGTATAAGTCTTCTGCAGAAACTCTTGTATTTAGCTTTACATCTACCTTGTGTAACTCTAATTGCTTGTTAAAATAACGAATGGTCTCATAAAACTCTTCTTTTCCTGGAATTTGCTTTGCAATATTAAACTGACCTCCAGTTTCTTTATCGGCATCAAATAAGGTTACCTTATGACCTCTTTGAGCTGCTACAGTTGAAGCAGCTAAACCTGCTGGTCCTGCACCTACAACTGCTATTTTCTTCTTTTTTGAAGTTGGATTATAGTTCAGTTCTGTTTCATGACATGCTCTTGGATTCACCAAACAGCTTGCCACTTTCTTTTGAAAAGCATGATCTAAACAAGCCTGATTACAAGCTATACAAGTGTTTATCTCATCAACTCTCTCTTCTTGTGCTTTGTTTACCCATTCTGGATCTGCTAAAAATGGACGCGCCATAGAAATCATATCTGCATGTCCTTCTGCTAATACTTTTTCAGCAGTATCTGGCATGTTAATTCGGTTAGAAGTAACTAAAGGAATAGATAATTCTGCCTTCATTTTTTTAGTTACCCAAGTAAACGCTGCTCTAGGAACTGATGTAGCAATAGTAGGTATTCGTGCTTCATGCCAACCAATACCTGTATTAATAATGGTTGCTCCTGCTTTTTCTATTTCTTTTCCTAATTGTACTACTTCTTCCCAAGAACTTCCTTGTTCTACCAAATCTAACATTGATAAACGATAGATTATAATAAAATTCTCACCAACAGCTTCTCTAATTTTTCTAACTAGCTCTACCGCTAAACGGATTCTATTTTCATATTTCCCTCCGTAATCATCCTTTCTTTTATTAGTTCTTGTTACTATAAACTGGTTGATTAAATATCCTTCAGACCCCATGATTTCTACTCCATCATATCCTGCTTCTTGTGATAACTTAGCACAGTTAACAAAATCTTTTACTGTTCTTCGTATTCCTGATTGTTTTAAAGCAAAAGGTTTAAAAGGGGTTATTGGTGATTTAATTTTTGACGGTGCTACATTGAATGGATGATATCCATAACGACCTGAGTGTAAAATTTGCATACATATTTTACCTCCTTCTTTATGAACTGCTTCTGTAATTACTTTATGCTCTCGTGCATGTTTTTTTGTGCTCATACGAGCAGAAAAAGGAGCTGTCCATCCTTGAATATTAGGAGAAATTCCTCCAGTAACAATCAAACCTACTCCTCCTCTTGCACGTTCTGCATAATATGTAGCAATGCGTTCAATTCCATTTTTCTCTTCTTCTAAACCAGTATGCATTGACCCCATTAAAATTCGATTTTTTAAAGTGGTAAAACCTAGGTCTAAGGGTTCAAAAATATGTTTGTATTTCATTGTTGTATTTTTATAAAGTATTATGCATGCATAACAAATTGCAAGATACATATTTTTACAATATGTTTATACTATAAAAAAGACCCTATACTAAGTATAAGGTCTTTTAGAACTATTCAATTATTTTATTACCACCAAATGATTATAATTAAACCATTAGAACAAATTATAATTATAATTATTCTAACTTTTGTTCCATCATTTAGTTCAGCTTCAAACCTATAAACTGGCTGTCTTTCATACTCATGTGGTACTTGTATCACATTACCATCCTTCATTCTATGTTCTGCTAAGCCAACACCTGAAAACTCGTCTTTTACAATACGGTAACTTTTTAAATCTTCTTTTTTAAGGTTTCCTTTTTCTAAAAATAAGTCTAAGGTAGGTTTTTTAACTCCTTCTGGATTCATTGGGTATTCATCCGCTTTAACTACTCCGTAGTCTTCATGGTAATCTAATCTTAAATCGTCTATGGATTTTGCAGCCTTAGCATCTACTGCTTTTGTTTGAGTTTCAACTGGTAGTAAAGTTTCTTCGTTTTGACATGATGTAAATACCATAAAAAAGATACTTACAAACATTAGGGTTTTTAAAGTCTTCATAAAATATTAGTTTGGGTTAATTAATCAACCCAAATATATCTTAACTCTATATAGAAGCTCATAGGCAAAAGGTTATTTATTATATAAGGAAAACATCTTAATTTTATAAGGGAAATAACTCTTTTTTATATACAATGTCCTCTAGTTTTTAAATTATCGTACTATTTTTAATTTTTGAATCATTTCTGGAGATAAAGAGTTTGCATAAACCCCATAAGCATCAACTAACACTCCTTTAGTTCCTTTTATTGTTTCTATAGCATATATCACCGAATTATCATCTACACTACTCATACCCTCAAACCGATACATTTCTACAATCTCAAATACTTCAGGTGAGTATACTTCATTGGTATTTTTACTTTCTATTTCATTTTCTCTCAAATTAAAATCAAGAGTAAATCCTCTTTCCTGTAAATCTTTTAATGCTTCTGAAAGTGTATCGTATGTGTACATAATTTCTATTATTTCACTTTCTTAAAAGATACAATATTAAAACTAGACTTCCTATTTATTTCACATATAAGTATAAAATATATTACCTTATTTTATCTAGTAAATCACTAAGTTGGGTGGCTTCTTCTTCTGTTAAATTATCAATAAAATCTAAATGTAAATTATCATCTATTGCTTTTAATAGCTTTTTCCCTTGTACGGTAATACTTATATAAACTACTCTTCTATCATCCTCACACCTATCACGGTCTATTAAGTTTTTCTCACACAGTTTATCCATTAACCTCGTAGCATTAGGAGCTCGCTCAATCATTCTATCTTTTATTGTTTGAACTTTTATAGCTTCTTTAGCTCCTCTTAAAATACGAAGAATATTAAATTGTTGTGGTGAAATACTATACTGTTTAAAAAACTCATTTTCCTTACTACTTATCCAATTAGCAGTATATTTAATATTGATAAATGCTTTAACTTTATCATTTGGAAATTTTGAATTGATGTCTTTTGAAATATCTCCCATTGTTTTGGTTATTAGCTGTTAGCTACTAGCCTTTTTTATTATTTAATTAAATAAGATTACCCTTTTAATTTTAAGTCTTGCATTAACTTATTAAACGTATCTGATGATGGTGTTAAATACACTTCGTCATCAACAAATAAAGTTGGGTACTTCACTTGTCCTTCATAAAGTTCTTTTGTATGTTCTTTCGCTTCCTCATCTATAGAAACATCTTTATACTCAAATGGTACTTCTGCAGATTTTAGAAAGTTTTTATATGCAACCGTATGTGCATGTCCTCTTCTGCCGTATAAAACTATCTTCATTTTAACTTCCTTATTATTAGATTACAAAAATACAAAAAACAACACTTATATACCAAGGAAAATAAACTTTTTACAAATATTGAAAAGGAACTTTATTTACACTAAAACATCTGAATATTCAGGCTTTTTATCAAAAACTGATTTTGCAAATGGGCATAAAGGAAGGATTTTAATATTTTGAGTTCTAGCAAATTCCACAGAAGCTGCTACTAACTTATACCCTGCCCCCTTTCCTCGTAAACTATCTCCAACTTCAGTATGATCTATAATTAGTTTATCTTCTCCTGCCCAAGTATAAGTCATCAGTGCATCTCTATTTCCATCAACATTAATAAAAAACTCTCCTTTATTACCCTTATCTTCTTGCTCTACTTTCATAATTATCCTTTAAACTCAACTTTTACATGTGTACCGTCACAATATGGTTTATTATGAGAGGCTCCACATCTACAAAAAGCTGTTGTTTTATTTTTCTTTTCTGTTGTTCCATCTGAATTGGTAACATGTAGGGTTCCGTATATTAATAAGGGACCATCTTCCAATGCTTCTACTTTAGTTTCTGTGTGAGCTGCAGCTTGACTACCTTCCTTTTTTGAAATGTATGATAAAGCTCCTGAAGGACACTCTTCTACTTGTTTTTTTATTCTTTCTGTAGTTGCTCCATCCATGTCAATCCATGGTCTATTTTGAGGGTTAAAAACCTGTATCAAGCCTTTCCAACATTTTTTTGAGTGGATACATGTATTTGGTTTCCAAACTACAGTAATATCATCATTACTATACTTTTTTACAATCTCCTTTGCTCCTGACATAATATTATATTTTATGTTTATACTGCTTTTTGGAAAGTTGTAACTGCTTCTTTTATTTCTTGATTAAACTCTTCATTTACAACCCTTCCGTCTTTAAAGTTATCATAAAATTTTGGTAAAGAAAAATCGGTTATAACATTTGCTCCCATATGTGGGAATCCATTTTTAGCTATTGCCATAGAAGATGCTCCTCCTCTACCCCCTGGAGAGGTTGATAATAATAACATAGGTTTATTGTGCCATACTTTTTGCTCTATACGCGACATCCAGTCTACTATATTCTTAAATGCCGTTGTAAAATTCCCATTATGTTCTGCTAATGATAACATAATACCATCAGCTTCTTTTATTTCATTTAAAAACTTCACTGCATTTTCTGGTATACCATTCTCTATTTCTTCATCAACTCCATAAATAGGTAATGGATAATCATTTAAATCTAATACAGATACCTCAGCTTCTTGTTGTAAACCTGATGCGTATATTACTAATTGTTTATTGATTGATTTTTTGCTGTTACTACCCGAGAAAGCGATTATTTTCTTCATTTATGTTGTAATTTTTGTTTCAATTTCTGTTGCTCCTTTCACCATTTTAGCTACAGGACATTTACCGGCTATTTCTAATAATTTAGTCCGTTGCTCATCAGTAACTTCTTTTTCAAAATAAATTTCTTCTACTAATGATTTTTTAATTCCTTCAGAAGTTAATTGTTCTTTTTGACTGACATTTACTGTAACTCTTCCTAAGTCCCACCCTTTTCTTTCTGCATACATTCGTAGTGTAATTGATACACAACCGCCAATTGCAGTTAATAAATATTCTACTGGGGTTGGCCCGTTATCGTCTCCTCCTTTATCCAAAGGTTCATCAATAACGGCAAAATGATTTCTCATTTTACCTTCTGCTAAGTAATTTCGTTCAGTTAAAGTAACTGTTGCTGTTGGATTATTGCTCATTATATTTTTTTACTATAAATATACGAAACTATTACTAGTACCATTGCAATTGCAGCACCTGTTTGCTCTCCATCTCCAATCATAAAATGAGCAAAAAAGGCAAGAATAAACGCAAAGAAAAAGCCTGCATATGCCCATTCATTTATAAACTTTCCTCTAAAAAACCATAATGCTACTAAACCTAATATTTTTGCTATTGCATAGGGATAAATAATGTATGTTGGATATCCAAATGCTGTAAACATTTTAGCTACTTCTGCATGGTTAAAAAAATACATTCCTGCTGAAAAAAACATCAATAATGTTAACAAGCCTGTAGCTACATAAAAAATAATTTTATTTCTTTTCATTTTTAATTGTTGTTTAAAGTTCTCTTACAAATATATGAAAATATTTAATTATTTTCCATGGTATATATTTTCTAGGTATTTATTAAAATTAATAAGCAACTGTTTGAAATCAAAAAAACATTTATATTTGCAATTATATAAGTACTTATGTTTTATAGATGGATGCATTAAAAGGATTAGGAGAAATTGGTTTAGGTTCTAGATTAAAGAGAACTAGTGAATATATGATGCGTGAAACACAATTGGTATATGATGAGTTTAATATTGACTTTGACCCTTACCTATTCCCTACTTTTAAAATTATAAAAAACAAAGATGGTGTAACAAATACTGAGATTACCAACAACTTAAAAACATCACAACCCGCTACAACACAAGCAATTAATAAGCTTCAAAAAAAAGGACTTATCATTCTAAAAGAAGATAAATTAGATAAGCGAAAAAAGATTGTTTTTGTATCCGATAAAGGGAAACAACTTATTAAAAGTGTTACCCCAATTTGGAACAGTATTGAGTACATTATTAAAGAGTATACAAATATAAAATCTGAATCTCTAACTGAACTCATAAATGAGTTAGAAACTAAATTTAAAGAAAAGCCCTTCAGTAAAGCTATTATTGAACATATAAAAATGAATACAACAAAAAACACTGTAGTAATTACCACTTTTAAAGAAGAGTACAGCGCTTCTTTTTACGATTTGAATATTGAATGGTTAGAAACATTTTTCTACGTAGAACCTTATGATAAGGAAGTTTTAAGCAACCCTGATAAATATATTATTAACAAAGGGGGACATATTTTCTTTGCTACATTAAATAATGAAATTGTAGGTACTGTTGCTTTGATGCCAATGGACGATCCTAACGTTTATGAATTGACAAAAATGGCTGTTTCACCAAAACACAGAGGTTACAAAATAGGACAACAGCTTATGCAGCATTGCATCTATTTTGCTAAAGAAAATAATTTTGACAAGCTCGTTCTTTACTCTAACACAAAGCTTGAAAACGCTATTTACATTTATAGAAAATTTGGGTTTTTAGAAATTCCTGTGGAAGAAGGTTGCCCTTATGAACGTTGTAATATTAAAATGGAACTAAAAACAAACTCTTAATAATGTTGTGATATGAATACAACTCAAATAATTAATATTCAAAAGGAGGCTGAAAAGCTAAAAGATTACTTTTCTCCTAAAATAATTTCTGGGGTTAATAATGAATACGTTAAAGTCGCTAAAATTAAAGGAGAAGATATTCCTTGGCATAATCACGAAAATGAGGATGAGCTTTTTTATATTATTGATGGAAACCTTTTAATGGAGATAGAAAATGAACCCAGTTTTACAATGAAAAGAGGAGATTTATATGTAGTTCCTAAAGGCATCAACCATAGAGTTAGTTCTTCTGAAGATTGTTTAATTATGCTTATTGAAACAAAATCTACCAAACATACTGGTGAGATAATAACTCCTATCACAAAGTCTATTGATAATCAAAAGTATTAAAGTATCATCATAAAAAACATACATTAATCCTTATTAAGATTATAACATTAAAAAAAAGAGGTAGTTCCTAAAAAAACAACTACCTCTCCTTTAAAAGATATTACTTATTCCAATAAACTGAAGCTTGTCCGTATTGAAAATGAATTGGCACAAGCGAAGGATCTCTTTGGAACATATACAATTCATGAGGCGGTTTTTCAAATAACATAATAATATCTGAACCTCCAAATCTAAATTTACCAAACTCTTGACCTTTCACTACTGTTTGTCCTTGTAGTTCAGTATACATATCTACACCAGAAACCTGACACATTCCTATTGGTAAAATAGCAACCTTTCCTACTTCAGTACCCGCATCCATAATTACTAATCCTCTAGCTTGTGAAAACTCATATCCGTTTTCTCCACCATCAGGGGCATCAAACTGTCCATCAGATGCTGTTTCAACATTCAAATACACTTTTCCTTGCACAGGAAGAATCTCTAAAATTTTTCCACTAACCGGTGTATGAAAACGATGATAATCAAAAGGACTTAAAAAATAATGAATAAATGTACCTCCATAAAAACTTTCTCCATACTTACTATACTCCAACAACTCATCTACACTACCAATAGTATGTGTTCCTTTCAACGTAATTTTATCTACATTCCCTTTTTTATCAATTGGATAATATGCTTTAAAAGTACAATCTGCAGGAGAAACAATAGTCGTATTATCATCTGGATCTGCTATAGGACGCAAAGGAGAAATTCCCGTTTTAGGATCCGCGTGATTAAATTCTCTATAAAAAAATTGATTGAACGTTTTCCAACTGCTTTCATTATCAGAATACAAAGGAAAATTATAAACACTTTCGCCTTCATCATTTTTATCATCTTTAAACGATTGTAACGTTTCGTCTGTTAAAGAAGCTTCCGTATCTAAAAAAGTTCCCCAAGCATTTGCAAAACTCACTAACCAATCAGCAAACTCAGGATAACTCTGCATCGTTTTTCCTGCTGAATCTGTTTGATCAATCAACCAATAGGATTGACAAAGTAAATCGTATACTTTTTGATTGTATCCATTTTTAGTTCCATCACTTGTCCAAGCATTAGGATATTCTGGATCTCTACTTTCATTCGGTATCATTTGTACATAAATATCTAAGTAGTCATAATATGCATCTACCGTTTCTGGCCATCCTTTTCCTTTAAATTCTTTATCAATTGCCTTGTAAAGATCTTTATTTAAAGGAGGTATAGTTTTATCAGAGCTTCCATTTTTTGATAATTCTACCGCTTTTTTTAATGACTCTCCAAGACTTTTTGCCATTGCTGGATTACCATCTAAAATACTTTTCAGTTGTTCAACAACTGCTTTATGAATTTCAATAGTTGTGCCTGTTTCCATAATTAGTTAAGTTTTTAAATAATTCCTACTCTTTTATTGGAGGTTTTTCGGATGCCACCTGTGCAAATAAAAATTGATTATAGTTCATTAAATATCTTGTCATTTTACAAATATTTGATGTTCCTAAAAATTCTGATAAAATAACTATCATTAATTATACTATCAGATAATTCAAATTTGAGGAATTAATCCTTCAATTTTAAAAACAAACACACAAACTACTGATTTTCAATCATAAAAGCAGTTATTTTAGTTATAGAGAGGAGAGTAGTTATATCTTATAGTAATATTAAAGCAATATAGATAACACTTAAAGCTAATTATGTGCATTAAAAAAAACTCCACTTGTACAAGTGGAGTTCAACTTCAAAATATATAGTATTACTTTACAAATTAAGCTACTACAGATTCTTTTTGTAATTCTACTTTATTTTCATTTTTAGTTTCAAATTGATTAGCCGTATTCTTTTCTCCTCCTGCTTTTAATGCTTTTTCTCCTGCAAAAAATGTTTTGTGATCATCACCTAAATCAGAACCAGCCATTCGCTGATGTTTTACACACGATACACCTTTTCTAATTTCTTGTCGTTGTACCCCTCTAACATATGCTAACATACCATCTTCTCCAAAATAACCCTCGGTTAAATCGTTCATATGTAATGCTGTTGTGTGATACGTTGGTAATGTAATTAAGTGATGAAAAATTCCTGCTTCTCTTGCTCCATCTATTTGGAACGTGCGAATTTTCTCATCTGCTAATTGACAAAGTTCTGAACCATCATACACAACATCCATTAAATTATCTCTATCATACATTGAAACGTCATATCCTTGTATTAGCATTTCATCGTATACTTGATTACGGAAATTTAACGTCCAGTTAAACGATGGTGAATTATTGTATACTAATTTAGCATTTGGTACTATAGCTCTTACTCTATTTACCATGTTTGCTATTTGACCAACATGAGGTGTAGGTGTTTCAATCCACAGTAAATCTGCTCCGTTTTGTAGGCTAGTAATACAATCTAACACAACTCTGTCAATATTTGTTCCTTCTCTAAATTTATACAAACCATTTGCTAAACGTACAGGACGTACTAATTTTCCTTCACGTTTTAACAGCACATCATCTTCTCTAGCTTCGTCAATCGTGATTTCTTCTGCTTCTACAAACGCTAGGTATTGAGAGGCTAAATCTCCAGGTTCTTGACTTACTGGTAATTTTTGAGTTAATCCTGCTCCTTCCGAATCGGTTCTAGCAACAATAACTCCATCCTCTACACCTAATTCTAAAAAGGCATATCGGATTGCGTTTAATTTTGCTATGAAATCTTCATGTGGCACCGTTACTTTTCCATCTTGATGTCCACACTGTTTTGCATCTGATACTTGATTTTCTATTTGAATAGCACAAGCACCGGCTTGAATCATTTTTTTAGCTAATAAATACGTTGCTTCTTCATTTCCAAAACCAGCGTCAATATCTGCAATAATTGGTACAATGTGCGTTTCGAAATTATCTATTTCATTTTGCACATCTTCTCCGTTTTCTAACCTTCGAAATAAATCATTCAACTCAATTGCGTCTGCTTGACGTAAGAAATCATAAATTTCTTCAATTAATGCTGGAACAGCAGTTTTTTCATGCATCGACTGATCTGGTAACGGACCAAATTCAGAGCGTAACGCAGCTACCATCCATCCTGAAAGGTATAAATAACGTTTACTGGTAGTTTTGTGATGTTTCTTAACAGCAATCATTTTTTGCTGAGCTACAAAACCATGCCAACACCCCAGAGATTGCGTATAATTAGATGGATCTGCATCGTACGCTGCCATGTCTTTTCGCATAATAGCAGCTGTATACCTAGCAATATCTAAACCTGTTTTAAAACGGTTTTGCGCTACCATTCTAGCAGCATTTTCTGAAGAAACTGAATTCCATGTTGTTCCATACTTTTTCTTTAAGTCTTTTACAGTTTGTAAAGCAGAACTATAATTAGCGTGTGCTAAATTTTTCATAATTTTGTAATTGATAAGGTTATTAATTTTTATTGATAGCTTGCCCTCTTGAATGTTGCCGCATTTTTTGAGGGCTTTTTTTACTCGATAATCGAGATTAAATATTCCTAGTTTAGTCTGTATATTAAAATATTTATTCGCACAAAACCTGGTTCTCTAAATAGTTTATACTACAAGTATTTATACGCTGGTAAGGTTAAAAACTCTACAAATTCTTTATTTAAAATCAACTCATCAAATAATTGAATAGCTAAGTCAAACTTTCCTTTGTTATATCTGTCTTCACCTACATAACTTTTTATTTTTGTAATCTCTTCTTTTTTAAATTGCTCGTACATTCCTTCAGTAAATGTTCGACCGTCTTCTAACATCACACTTTTATGTAACCATTGCCATACTTGCGTTCTAGAGATTTCAGCAGTTGCTGCATCTTCCATTAAATTATACAAAGCAGCAGCTCCTTGCCCCATTAACCAAGACTCTACATATAAAATTCCAACATTTATGTTGTCTCGTATTCCTTTTTCAGTGATAGTCCCTTCTGGTAATTCAACCAAATCTTCTTCAGTAATTAATAAGTCTTCTAACTTTTTATCTATCTGATTCGCATTTGGCATTGTTGTATTAAAAACATCCATTGCAACCTCCACGAGTCCTGGATGTGCAACCCAAGTTCCGTCATGACCATTTTTTACTTCCTGCTCTTTATCGTTCTTTACTTTTGCAAAAGCTTCTTTATTTAACTCATTGTTGTTTTTTACGGGAATTTGAGCAGCCATTCCTCCCATTGCATGTACACCTCGTTTATGACACGACTGAATAACTCGTAACGAATAGGCTTTCATAAACGGGCTTCTCATGGTTACTTGTGAGCGATTTGGTACTATAAAATTGGTGTGGTTTCTAAACTTTTTAATGTATGAGAAAATATAATCCCAACGACCACAGTTTAATCCCGCCATATGATCTTTTAACTCATAGATAATTTCATCTAACTGAAAACTTGCAGTAATTGTTTCAATTAACACTGTCGCTTTAATTGTTTTTTGTGGCACGTCTAAATGCTCTTGAGCAAATACAAAAACATCATTCCACCAACGTGCTTCTTTATAATGTTCTAGCTTAGGCAAATAAAAATAAGTTGCACTCCCCTTCTCTTGTAAGGTTTTGATATTATGAAAAAAGTACAAACCAAAATCAACCAAAGACCCCGACATTTCTACACCATCAATCAACAAATGTTTTTCGTTTAAGTGTAATCCTCTGGGTCTTACTAACAAAGTAGCTACTTTGTCTTTCAACTCATAGCTTTTATCTTTTGCAGCATTGTAAAATGAAATTGTTTTATTTACTGCATCTCGTAAGTTTACCTGACCATCTAAAATATTTTGAATAGTAGGCGAATTACTATCTTCAAAATCTGCCATAAATGTTTTTGCGCCAGAATTCAACGCATTTATAATCATTTTACGTTCTACTGGTCCTGTAATTTCTACTCTCCTGTCTAATAAATCTTCAGGTAACGGAGCACATACCCAATCGCTTTCTCTAATTTCTTTCGTTTCTAAAGGAAATGTTGGATTATTTCCTGCATCAAAATAAGCTTGTTCTATTTCCCTTTCAGCTAACAACTGAAGTCTTTGAGTATTAAACTTTTCTTGAAGTTGAATTAAAAACGCTTTGGCTTCGTCAGTTAGAACGCTTTTATACTCGGCTTGATCAAAACCTACACATTGAATTTCTTTTGCTAAAACATCTTGATTCATACTATTTTATTTTTCTTATTAATTGATAGTTCAATATTAAAAAAAAGAACTCAAACAAAAAAGCGAACGTTCGCTAAAATATAAAATTTACTAATTTTTATTAATTCGCTAATTTTTATACCTTTGAATTACGAATCTTTTAATAAAAACACTTTGGAAGAAGAATATATCAGACTAGTTTTCGGATTAAAGCTAAAACAAATACGCACAGATAAAAACCTATCACTCTTTGGATTAGCTAAACTAACAGGATTATCAAAATCGTATTTAAACGAAATTGAGAAAGGTAAAAAGTACCCGAAAACTGATAAAATTGTTATTCTTTCTGAGAAGTTAGAAGTACCTTACGACCACTTAGTATCATTAAAGCTAGATAAAAACCTAGCTCCTATTGGTGAAATTTTACAGTCAAAAATTTTAAAAGAGATTCCACTTGACCTATTTGGTATTAAAGAAAATAACCTAATTGATATTATTGCCAATGCGCCTGCTAAGGTGAATGCATTTATCAGCACAATTATTAAGATATCGCAAAACTATAATTTAACAAGAGAAAGCTTTTTTCTTGCTGCATTGCGTTCATACCAAGAAGCACATAACAATTATTTTGAAGATATTGAAACGAAGGTTACTGATTTCATAAAAGCATACCAAATAAATCCAAATGCTCCTATTACTTCAAAAGACTTGGAAGAAATCTTAATTGAAGAATATGGTTACACAATTGATAGTGAAGAGTTATCAAAACATCAAAAGTTATCTGAACTGAGAAACATCTACATTCCAAAAAACAAGACGCTACTAATATATAATGATATAAACGAAGCTCAGAAAACATTCATTTTTGCTAAAGAAATAGCTTATAATTATTTACAAGTTGAAAATAGACTATATACCTTTCCTTGGATAAAGTTTGAGAGTTTTGATGAAGTATTAAATAATTTTATCGCCTCTTACTTTGCTGGCGCTTTAATTATTCCAAAAGATGATTTAATTCAAAAACTAACACAGCTTTTTTCTTTAGAAACTTGGCAACCTTTACAGTTGCATAAAATTATTAGAAGCTATAATTGTTCTGATGAGACATTCTATCAACGTTTAACCAATATCTTACCAAGGCATTTCAACATTAAAAACCTGTTCTTTTTACGTTTTACACACAAAGAAGGTTCCCCTATACATAGACTATCAAAGGAGTTACATATTACACAACAACAATCTCCACATGCCAATCGTAATAACGAACATTATTGCAGAAGATGGATTGCTATAAAAACCATAGAGGATTTAGAGGTTTCAGAAGAAAAAAAATCTGCCTATGGAATTCAGATATCTTCGTACGAAAATTCTCAAAAGGAATATTTAGTACTATCTGCTGCTACTGCTGATCCTTTTAAAGATAAGATTAACCGTAGTGTAAGTATAGGTATGTTGCTTTCTCCACACTTAAAACGTAAACTTCATTTTTTTAATGAAGATACTTTCATTAAAAAAACAGTAGGTATTACTTGTGAAACTTGTGCTGTACAAAACTGTAACGAACGTGTAGCTGAACCATATATTTTAATAAAACAATCTAGAAACAAAGAAATAGAAAAAACTATTGAAAACATCATTCAATCGTATAGGTAAACACCTTGTTTTATACGTCGTTTTTCTTATTTTAGCACACGCAAACAAATAACTTACCATGGATCTTAACTTCAATAAAAACGAAGACCACAACAAACTTTTAGTATCAGATTTACGCAGACGCTTTGCTAAAGTTAAATTAGGTGGCGGACAAAAACGTATCGACAAACATCATGAGAAAGGAAAAATGACTGCTCGTGAACGTATCGATTACTTATTAGATAACAAATCTAAGTCTATTGAAATCGCAGCTTTTGCAGGAGAAGATATGTACCTAGAACACGGTGGGTGTCCTTCTGGTGGTGTGGTTGTAAAAATGGGATATGTTAGCGGTAAGCAATGTATTGTTGTTGCTAATGATGCAACAGTAAAAGCAGGAGCTTGGTTTCCTATTACAGGTAAAAAGAATTTAAGAGCACAAGAGATAGCTATAGAAAATAAATTACCAATTATTTATTTGGTAGACTCTGCTGGTGTGTACTTACCAATGCAAGATGAAATTTTTCCTGACAAAGAACATTTTGGAAGAATTTTTAGAAATAACGCTGTAATGAGTAGCATGGGAATTACTCAAATTTCTGCTGTTATGGGAAGCTGTGTTGCTGGTGGTGCTTACTTGCCAATTATGAGTGACGAAGCGCTCATCGTTGATAAAACAGGAAGTATTTTCTTAGCAGGAAGCTATTTAGTAAAAGCAGCTATTGGTGAATCTATTGATAACGAAACGTTAGGTGGAGCAACTACGCACTGTGAGGTATCTGGTGTTACCGATTACAAAGCTAAAGATGATAAAGATGCTTTAGATACCATTAAAAACTTAATGGATAAAATTGGAGATTACGACAAAGCTGGTTTTAACCGAAAAGAGGCTTTTCCTCCAAAAGAAAATGAAGACGATATCTTCGGAATTCTACCAAAAGCTCGTAATGAACAATACGACATGATGGAAATCATTAAACGCTTAGTAGACAATTCTGAATTTGAAGAATATAAGGCTGGTTACGGTCAAACAATTATTACAGGATATGCTCGTATTGATGGATGGGCTGTTGGTATTGTTGCCAACCAACGTAAAATTGTAAAATCAAAAGGAGTAAAAACTAAACCTAGCGAAATGCAGTTTGGTGGGGTAATTTATAACGATTCAGCAGATAAATCTACACGATTCATTGCCAACTGTAACCAAAAGAAAATCCCGTTAGTTTTCTTACAAGATGTTACTGGGTTTATGGTAGGGAGTAAATCTGAACATAGTGGAATTATTAAAGACGGAGCTAAAATGGTGAATGCCGTAAGTAACTCTGTAGTTCCTAAATTTACGGTGGTTATTGGTAACTCTTACGGAGCAGGAAACTATGCTATGTGTGGTAAAGCCTATGATCCACGTCTTATTTTTGCATGGCCAAGTGCTGAATTAGCAGTAATGAGTGGAGCTTCTGCTGCAAAAGTATTATTACAAATTGAAACAGCTGCTTTAAAGAAAAAAGGTGAAAAAATTACTCCTGAAAAAGAAGCTGAGTTATTCGATAAAATAAAATCAAGATACGATAATCAAATATCTCCATATTATGCTGCGGCAAGAATATGGACAGATGCAGTTATCAACCCTCTAGATACTAGAACTTGGATTTCTATGGGAATAGAAGCTGCTGACCATGCGCCTATTGAAAAGAAATTCAATTTGGGTGTTTTACAGGTTTAAAAGCACAGTAAACAACATGAAAAAAAGAGTATTTTGGGGTATTATTGCCCTTGTTGTTAGCTATGTTATCTATCAGGTTTATATTTTTACCTTATCTGAAAATGATAATATCAAATCTATTTATTTAGTTCCTGATGATGCTGTTTTTGTGGTTGATACTGAAAGACCTATTGATACTTGGGATGAAATCAGTTCAAGTGAAATTTGGACACACCTTCAAAAGAATCAACAAATTAATAAACTTACAGAAAGCTTAAATAGTTTAGATGAAACCTTTAAAGCTAAAAAGGAAATTATTGACTTTATTGGGGAACGTAATCTAGTTATCTCTGTACATGTATTCAGTCCCAAAAAGTATGGATTGTTATATGTAGCTGATTTGCAAAAATTCTCAAAACTCATCTTTTTAAAAAGAGCTATAAGCAATTTAGCAGGAGAAGATTATAAAGTAACCAAAAGGGTATATAAAGAGCATGAAATTATTGAGCTATACAATAAGGAAACAAGAGAAACTTTGCATCTTTCCTTTATTAAAAATCAGGTTATAGCTTCCTATACTCATCTTCTAGTTGAAAAGTCAATTGACCAATATTTAAACCCCGTTATTGGACGTGACATAAACTTTTTAGAAATAAAAAAGAAAACAGATACTGACGGCTTTTTTAACATCTATTTACAACATAAATATCTAAAAGACTATCTAAGTTGTTTTACCAATTCCAGTAATTTAGACTTCTTAAATAAAGACGCTTTTTTTTACACAGGGTTAGATATATCAATTGTAGAAGGTGTTATAGTTCAAGCTACAGGCTTTACAAATGTTGATAGTAGCTCTCAAACCTATTTAAAAGTATTACAAAAATCTGGAGTTGGTAAGCGTAGTGTTGCTAAAATAGCACCCAAAAACACTTCTTTATATCTAAGTTTTGCTTTTGATGATTTTAAAACATTCAACAGTAATTTAGAAAAACTTCAACAAGAAAACCCTGCTGAATTTAAAATGTATTCTAATCAACTTGCTATGATTGAGGATAAACTAGACATTAATGTTTCTGAACATATTTATAGTTGGATTGGTAGTGAAATAGCTTTGGTTCATTTTAATACTGAGCTCTCAAAAAACAAAAAAGATATCGCTGCTATTATTAAAGCTGATGATATTAATGATGCTAAAGAAAACCTTCAGTTCATTCTTTCTAAAATTAAAGAAAATACTCCTTTAAAGTACAAACAAATCAATTATAGAGGCTACCCTATTAACTTTTTTGACCTTAAGGGATTCTTTAAAATGTTAGCAGGAAACATGTTTTCTAAAATGGACAAACCTTACTTTACAATTATTGATGATTTTGTAGTTTTTAGTACCAGTCCAAACACTATTAAAGAAATTATTAATAATCATTTAATAGGGTATACACTTGAGAGTTCAGAAAAATTCGATGATTTTAATTATCATTTTGAAAAGAAATCTAGTGTATTTGCTTATGTAAACACACCTAACTCATATAAAGATCTTTTAAGTTTAGTTGACAGTAAAACTCGACGTGAACTCCAAAAAAATAAACCATACATAACTTGTTTTTCTCAAATTGGAATACAGCTAATTGCTTCTGATGAGTTATTTGAAAGTAATATTTCTTTTATTTTTGAAGACCCTAAGAATATTGAAATAAGTACTAAAAAAGACCAAGAATTAAGAGAAAAATTATTACTTGAGTTAACTCCTTATAAAGATTCTATAAGCGATAAAAGCTCAATAACTTTTTTTATAGTACCTGCAATACATCCTTCTGATTTAAGTGCTAAATCTTACAAGGAATACTATAAAAACGGAAAGCTAAAGTTTGAAGTTGATTTAGAGGACGGCTTAAAAGATGGCTCGTACAAATCTTATTACGAAACTGGAAATATAAAAGTTAAAGGGCATTATAAAAAAGATAAGCAAGACGGAACTTGGAAAGCTTATAATAAACAAAATGGTGATGTAATTTTCAAAAAGCATTTTTAATTGCAATATTTTATAGCATTAGTTACATTTGCCAAGCAAAATTAAAACAGAATACACATGGGAAGAGCATTCGAATTTAGGAAAGCAAGAAAGATGAAACGTTGGTCAGCTATGGCAAAAACTTTTACCCGTATTGGTAAAGATATCGTTATGGCAGTTAAAGAAGGTGGTCCAAACCCCGAAACTAACTCTCGCTTACGTGTTATAATTCAAAATGCGAAGGCTGCCAACATGCCGAAAGACAATGTTGAACGCGCCATTAAAAAAGCATCTGATAAAAATACTGAAAACTATAAAGAAGTATTATTTGAAGGATATGCTCCTCACGGAATTGCTGTTTTAGTAGAAACTGCTACTGATAACAATAACCGTACAGTTGCTAATGTTCGTGCTTCTTTTAATAAATGTAATGGAAACTTAGGAACTTCTGGTTCAGTTGCTTTTATGTTTGACCATGTGGTAAACTTTAAAGTGAAAGAAGACTCCTTAGGAATGGATTTAGAAGAGTTTGAAATGGAAATGATTGACTTTGAAGTTGAAGAAATTTTTGCCGACGAAGAAGATAGTTCGGTAATGCTTTACGCTCCTTTTGAACAATTCGGTGCTATTCAAAAATATCTAGAAGAAAATAATATTGAAATTCTTTCTTCTGAATTTGAACGTATTCCTACAACCACTACTGCTATTTCTGATGAACAAAAGGAAGAAGTAAACAAACTTTTAGAAAGATTGGAAGAAGAAGATGATGTAAACAATGTTTACCACAGCATGGAAGAATAAACACTTTCTGCCTTTATAAAACTTAAAAACCAATGAAAATAATCATTGGTTTTTTTATATATTTATCCAAACCAAACTTCTCATTATTATGATTTTCTACGGAACTAAAGGAGCGCATTTACACAACGAAAAAGTTAGCGGTGTAAAATGTAATCACTGCGAGCAGCAAAACACTCACACCATTAGTATTTTTGGTAAATACTTTTACATTTATTGGATTCCTGTTTTTCCTATAGGCAAGAAAGGAGTATCTGAATGTAATCATTGTAAAGCTACTTACGAACGTAAAAACATGAGCGAACAATTAAAGTTAGCTCACGACAATGTAAAACGAAACACCAAAACTCCTTTCACTCATTGGATAGGTTCCTTATTAATGGGAGCTATAATTCTCTTTGGAATCTACTCTGTACAACAACACGGTAAAGATGTTGTTACCTACATTAATACTCCTCAAATAAATGACATAGTTGAATACAAATCATCAGACAAAGCTTATTCTACCGTAAAAGTAACAAACGTTACTACCGATTCTATTTTCTTTGTAGCTAATTCTATGGAAATAAGTAGAAAAAGTAAACTATATAAAATAGATAAAGAAAAAAACTATACTGCTGAACGATTCGGAATGAGTTTAGCTGATTATAAAAAAGCTTTTGATGACAAGAAGTTTTTAGATGTTGATAGGTAACAACAATACTATAGAAACCACTTTAAACAATTAGATTTAGGTTTTGTAAATAGTAAACTCAAAATCTAATAGTTTTTTTAAATATTTGTACTTTCGCACAGTTATATCAAAACAGGCAAGTCTATGAGTTACAGAATGACTATCATCATTCCAGTTTTTAATGAAATTGATAATTTAGATAGAATATATAGTACGTTTACTGATTATTTTTCTAAAAGCAAAACTAAAAGTAAAGTTTTATTTATCGATGATGGTTCTACCGACGATAGTTTTCATAGAATCTCTGAAATCTGTTTAGATAATCCTGACTTTGAATATTTAAAATTTAAAGAAAACTGCGGATTAAGTACTGCCATCAAAGCAGGTATTGATCATATCAACACCGAATTAATCGGATATATCGATGCAGACCTACAAACTACTCCATATGACTTTGATATCTTACTAGAAAACATCGACAATTATCAAGCCGTTATTGGATATAGAGGTAAAAGAAAAGACACTTTAAGTAAAAAAATACAATCATTAATTGCCAATAGTATACGACGTAGTTTAATTAACGACGGTGTTATTGACACTGGTTGTCCGTTAAAAGTACTACGTACTGATGTTGCAAAAAAAATTCCTTTCTTTAAAGGAATGCACCGTTTTATTCCTGCCTTAATTTTACTTCAGAACGGAAAAATAAAACAACTAAAAGTGCAACATTTTGAACGTATTGCAGGTACTTCCAAATTTAACATTTTCAATCGTTCTTTAAAAGCGTTACGTGATACTTTTGCTTACAGATGGATGCGAAAAAGTTATATAAACTACACTATTGAAGAGTCTAAAATTAGCTAATGAGCGAGTGGCTTTCATATAAATACTTTGTGTACATTATCGGTTTTGCTGCTCAAATTTTATTTTCAGCAAGACTTTTACTGCAATGGATTCAGTCTGAAAAAGTAAAAAAAGTTTTAACTCCTGAATTGTTTTGGCAATTAAGCTTAATTGCTTCCTTTTTGCTGTTTGTTTATGGTTGGTTACGAGATGACTTTGCCATTATGCTTGGTCAATCACTAACCTACTTTATTTATATAAGAAACATGCAATTACAAGGTTCCTGGAAAAAACTACCTAAAATTTTACGTGGTTTTTTATTTATTTTTCCTTTTTTTATTGCTGTATATTCTTTTAAAAATAATCAAATAGATGTTGAGCGTTTGTTTCGTAACGAAGACATTCCTATTAATTTATTAATATGGGGAAGCATTGGTCAAGTTATTTTTACACTTCGTTTTATGTATCAATGGATTTATTCTGAGCGCAAGAAAGAATCTTCTTTACCTTTAGGTTTTTGGCTATTAAGTCTTGTTGGTTCGCTTATGATTTTGAGTTACGCCATCATAAGAAAAGACCCTGTATTATTCGTTGGTCAATTATTCGGTTTTGTTATCTATATTAGAAACGTTTATATCATGTTAAAACACAATAAACAATAAAAACCTGATTTACAAACAATTAAAAAGAACTAAATTTTACTAAAATGAAAAGTAAACTGTCTTTCAATATATTTTTATTAATAGCTGCTATTAGTTTACTCATCAATATGGGGTCTTACGGAGTCATAGAAAGTAGCGATGCGAGATATGCCGAAATTGGAAGGGCAATGCATGTATCTGGCGATTATATATATCCAAACTTGTTAGATGTTCATCATTATCATAAACCTCCATTTACCTATCAAATTACAGCTTTAGGTTACAAAATATTTGGTATTAATGCTTTTGGGGCTCGCTTCTTTTTACAATTAGCCGTTTTATTACAACTTATTTTAGTGTATCGTTTAAGTATTTTATTTTTCAATAATAAGAAAACAGCGCTTTGGTCTTCAATTATCTATTTTAGTTTTCCTTTAGTATTAATGTCGTCACGTAATTTAACTACTGATGCTTTTCTAGCTACGTTTGCTTTACTAAGTATTTATAGTTGGGTAAAATATCGCCAATCTGGAGTTATAAAATGGCTCTATACCTTTACCTTAAGCTTAGCTTTAGGTTTTTTAACAAAAGGACCTGTAATATTTATTGTCCCTGTAATTTTCATTTTATTTTATAATCGTACAGAAAAAGCGAAAAAGAATTTTTCTATCCATCATATTACTGCTTGGGTATTATTTTTAGTTATTGCTGCTTCTTGGTTTGTGTATTTAGGATATCACAATCCTGCTTTTCTTGATTATTTCTTAGGAAAACAAACTGCAGATAGGTTTTCTAAAAATGCCTTCGGAAGAACAGAACCATTTTGGTATTTTTTAGCTTTTGCTCCTTTAGTTGGACTACCGTGGTTCTTAGCTTTAATTTATTTACTAAAAGACCAAAAAGAAGTATTAAAAAAGAAGTCTCTACATTTTACTTTGTTAATGGCTTTTGTAATTCCCTTAGTTTTCTTTTCTATTTCTTCTTCTAAACGTATTTTATACATTCTGCCTTTATATGGTTTACTTGCCATACTAACCGCTGACTTATTTTCAAAAATCAATACTGAAAAAACAAAAATCATAAATAACTTTATTCTTGGTTTTTCTGGTTTAATCCTATTGGTTTTTATCATTGCTCCTTTTATTAATACTGGCATGAACTTCCCTTATTATTTAGCTATTGGTAGCTGTATTGCTTTAACTACAATAATCTTGCTTTACAAATCTACAAAAGAGGTTAAATTCAAACCAATATTCACTTCTCTTATAATTACTGTATTTTTATTGATAAGCGCTTCGACAATACTAGCTAAGAATGAATTAAAAGTAAATGCTTCTAAGCCTGTAACAGAATTCATTATTAGTGAAGGTTTGGACTCTAGAGATATTTTAGTGTATAACACCAGAAAACCATCCATTGCTTTTGGTTTAAATAAATCTATTATTTCTTTATATGACGGACATAATTCTTTAAATAGAGAAACACAATTTGAAACAGATACAAACTGGAAAAAACACTTAGTCAACCTTAAAGACCCTGTAGAACTGAAAAGTTTACACGAAATAGTAAAAAAACCTACCGTTTTGTTACTTTATAAAAAACAACTTCCGAAAAAACTGGATTGGTTAGCTAAAAACTATACTCGTAAAAAAGTAATGGGTAAATGGACTATTTATTATTAATAACTTTTACTATATATAATAAAGAAAAACAGGGCTAAATGCCCTGTTTTTCTTATCTCTAATTATAAGTCTTTATCAACCTTAAGAATTCTGACCTGTAACCATCTTTGTCTTCTCCTTTTCCTTCCTCAACTAAACTAAGTATATCTTCTATTTTTGATTTATTTTTAAATTTTGACTTACTTAGCTGCATTCCAAATAGTGCTACTGCCGAAATAAATTTCATATCATTTGTTGGAGTTAACATTTCGTCTTTTACAGCTTTCACCAATTCTATACTCTTAGTTTCTTTTGGTAATTTATACCTAAACTTCACAGTAAATAATTCGTTATTATATTTACCTTCCTGCTTATGGTGTGTATATTTCAATTTAGGTAATTTCTTCAAGAATTTACTTTTTACTCCTACAGGAATCACTTCATATAATGCAGTTACTGTATGTCCACTACCTAATTCTCCAGCATCTTTTGTATCATCAACAAAGTCTTCGTCATTCAATAGCCTGTTTTCGTACCCTATTAAACGATACGCTTGCACTTTTTTAGGATTAAACTCTACTTGAATTTTTACATCTTTTGCAATGGTATACAAAGTTCCTCCAAACTCTTTTCCAAAAACTTTTTGCGCTTCTTGCATGGTATCAATATATGCGTGATTACCATTTCCTTTATCGGCTAAAATTTCTAATTTATCGTCTTGGTAATTTCCGTAACCAAAGCCTAACACAGATAAAAACACTCCTGACTTTCTTTTTTCTTCTATCAACTTTTCCATTGCTGTATTATTAGAAGCACCTACATTAAAATCACCATCTGTGGCTAAAATAACACGGTTATTTCCGTTTTCAATGTAGTTTTCCTTAGCCAATTTATAAGCCAACTCTATTCCTTCTCCTCCAGCTGTTGAACCTCCTGCTTCTAAATTATCAAGTGCTTCTAAAATCACTTCTTTTTTATTTCCTTTCGTAGGTTTTAAAACTACTCCCGCTGCTCCAGCATACACAACAATAGCTACTTTATCTTTTTCTCTTAACTGATTTACCAATAATTTAAAAGCAGATTTTAATAAAGGTAATTTATTATGACCCGACATAGAGCCCGAAACATCTATTAAAAAAGTTAAGTTCGATGCAGGTAAGTTTTTTTGTTTGTACTCTTTTCCTTTTAACCCAATTCTTACCAATTTAGTATCTTTATTCCATGGAGTAACAACAACCTCTGTATTAATTGAAAAAGGATGTTTTCCTTTTGGTTGCGGATAATTATAATCAAAGTAATTTATCATTTCTTCAATCTTAACTGCTTCTTTTGGTACTTTTTGACCATTATTTATCATTCTTCTTATATTACTATAAGAAGCCTTATCAACATCAATTGAAAATGTAGACAACGGAGAGTTTATAGGGCTTTTAAATATATTTTCATTTCTTCCTGCATAATAATCTCTATTCTCTATTTGATTACGCCCTCTGATTCTAACAACTTTTAAGGAAAAAGCTTTTTTCCCTTTTAAAGTACCATAACTAGTTACCACAACTTCATCTAAAGTATTATCGGAATCCATTACAACATTAATAACAGAACCTTCTACTACTTTTTTATTTACTGTTTTCATACCTACAAAAGAAAACACTAGTACGTCTCCTTTATTAGCAGAGATAGAATATCTTCCATCGAAATCAGTTTCTGTACCATTGGTAGTTCCTTTTATCACAATAGTAACTCCTGGCAATGGTCCAACCCCATCTGAAACTACACCTGTGATTGTTCTTTGTTGCGCTATAAGCACCACTGTACTTAGCAAGAACATTGAATAAATTAGTTTTTTAAACATAGCTTTTCGTTTTAAAGTTTATATAAAACTACTTAACACTATACTTCTATAAAACTACCGATGAGTGAACAGGCTTATTAAAAGAGTAAAAGCTACTTTTTAGTGAGGTAAAATTTTAGCGAGTGTTTTTTTACGTTGGATTTTTTTTGTTCCTGTTTCAATAAATTCATCAACAAAATAAACTTCTTTTGGAGCTTCGTACCTGGAAAGACCTGATAGATTTTTCACTTCGTTTGAGATGACATTATTTTTCTCTCCTTCTATTACTAAAATCAACTTCTCTCCTAACCTTTCATCAGGAATTCCAATTACAAAAAAACGGTTGGTAATTATTTTAGAAAGTTTTTCCTCTATTTTTTCTGGGTGGAGCTTAATTCCTCCTGAATTAATCACATTATCGTAACGCCCTAACCATTCAAATTCAGTTTCTGATATTAAACGAACAACATCGTTTGTAATTATTTTTTCTGAAGAAACTTTTGAAGCATCAATAACCAAACAATTACGATTGTCTTGCGAAAGCTGTACGTTTGGTAGTGCTTTATAAGTAGATTTCTCACTATCGCTCAAAATGACATTATTCAGTTTTTTAACAGCAATGTGCGTTATGGTTTCGGTCATTCCGTAAGTAGCAAAAACTTCTGTCGACTTGTTTTGAATAGCTTCAATTAAATCGTTAGCTACAACACCTCCACCTACAATCAGTTTTTTAATCTTATTTAATTCATCTAACGAATTTCTTAATTGCATTGGTACCATCGCAGAAAAGTCGTAGTTTTTAACTATTTCTACTTTTGATGTTGTTGCAACCATATCTAGTTTCCACCCTAAAATCAACGCACGAACCAACATCATTTTACCTGCAATATAATCGGTTGACAAACATAGTAAAGCTACAGTATTTTCTTCTAAGTCAAAAAAAGCTCCTGTAGCTTTTGCTGAGTTTATCATAAATTCTTTTTTTAACAAAATTGGTTTAGGTTTTCCTGTAGAGCCTGAAGTTTGCACGATTACAAAATCATTAGCATTAAACCAATCTGATAAAAATTGGTATATAGAATCGTTTATAGTCTTCGAAAAAGTTAATAATTCTTCTTCCGAAGAAAAAGAGACTCCGTTTAACTGAAAACTATTATGAAAGGCTGGGTTCTTCACTTTGTTCAGAATAGTTTTATGATTCTTCAGTTATTTCTGGTTTTTCTATGTTACCAAATAGTTTTTCTTTCCAGTTTCTCCATCTATATTTTTTTTGTAATATTATAATATATAGTGGATAAATTAAAAATACTGGAATTATCATTTGAAACACTAAATTAGGTTCTGAATAATCAATAAACAAAGCATCTGTTTGAAAAACTGCCCAGTTTGAAGCTACCAAAACTGCGGCTGCAAAATTATTCGACGCATGTATTCCTAAAGCTAATTCTGTCCCCTCATCTAATAATGTAATGATTCCGAATAAGAAACCTGTCCCTATATAAAAACCCATAATTCCGTAACCTAATTTGGATACTTCTGGATTTAAAATATGCATTAAACCAAACAAAACAGAAGTTATAATTAAAGGCAACCATCTTGTCTTACTTAAAACCCCAAGCCCTTGCATTAAATAACCTCTAAACAGTAATTCTTCTAAAGATGTTTGAATTGGAATTAAAATAATACAAATCATCAGCAAAATAAAAAATGGAACAGGTTTAAAATTCCACACAAAATCTTCTGGTGTTAATAAGTAACCTATAAAAAGAAAAAAAACAGTAACCAAAAACCAAGTGATAAACCCATAAAAAAAACGGCTCCAATCTACTCTTTTTCTACTCGTTATTAATGAAGTAATTGATCGTTGGTGTAAGAACTTTACAAAAATTAACAATAATACCATTAGTACTGCGAATGGTATTAGGTTTTCAAGTAAAAAAATATTTTTATTTCCTTGAAAGTTAGCAGTTTGTTCCATCAACTCACTATATACTTCTGGTAGTAAAAAATAAATGGAAAAGTTTAGTATAAATGGTGACATTACTACCAAAATTGTTAGCAACCATCTCCACCAGCTATTTTCTCCTTTATATGCTTGTTGTATAAAATTCATTGTTAAATATTAAAGTTCCAGTTTCTACCTACATTATATCCTAAACTCCCGTTTGTAACTTCTAACGGACTCTCAAAGTTATTGGTAAACAAACTCCCAGTTCCTAAGCCTTGTGGTAATGGATTGTTTAACATATACGTCCATTGTGCTATTGCATTTAACCCTATATTACTTTCTAACGCACTAGTTATCCAATTACCTGCTTTGTGATTAGACGCTATTTCAATCCATTCGTTACTTCCTTGAAAACCTCCTACTAAACTTGGTTTTAAAATGATGTACTGTGGTCTAATTGTATCAATACATTTTTCTTTTTCTTCGGAAGAAAAAACACCTATCAACTCTTCATCTAAAGCTATTGGTAATGGAGTTTTTTCACATAAACTAGCCATTTCTTGCCACTGCCCTTGCTTTATAGGTTGTTCTATAGAGTGTAGTTCTAACTCAGATAATCTTTGTAATTTTTCTAAAGCATTTTCTGGTAAGAAAGCTCCGTTAGCATCTACTCGTAACTCTATTTCTTTGGCTGAAAATTCTTTTCGGATTGATTGCAATAATTCTATTTCCGTGTTAAAATCAATCGCTCCAATTTTCATTTTAATCGTCGTAAAACCTTGTTGCAGCTTGTTTTTTATTTGCTGCTGCATAAAGGTTTTATCTCCCATCCAAATTAACCCATTGATTGAAATCTGTTCTTTTCCTTCAGTAAATTCTGATGGAAACAATTCAAATGGTTTTTTATTCTCTAAAGATAAAAATGCTTGTTCCAACCCAAATTGTATTGATGGGAAGTGTGTCAATTCAGGCAATAAAAAATCTAAACCTAAATTAATATTGTTACATACCCATTGTAGTTTTTCTTCGTAGTCAGGTCTATCATCAATACTTAATCCTCTGAATAAACCACATTCTCCAAGACCTTTCTTTCCTTCTTTTTCTAAAATTAAGAACCAGGTTTCTTTTGTTCTTAAAATTCCACGAGAAGTCCCACTAGCTTGTTTAAAATTCAATAGGTATTTATGGTAGGTAGCTTTTATCAATTGTAAATGTATTAGTTGTGAGCTTCAGAAGCTTTTTTAAAATTTTCTAAATATTGTTGACTCATTTTTTTTAGTGCTCCTTTAAAATATGGAAATAAGCAGCTCATTATATACGATTCACTAGTACAAATGGTCGTTTGTATTATCTTGGTTGTGTTTCCTTCTGAAATAAACTCATAATCATCAGTTTTTAGCATATTCTCTGCATCATAACCTATAGTAAATCTTTTATTTTTTTCATATTCCAAAACTTGCTGAGTTATTGTAATTAGTCTCCCTTTATTTTCAATCTTCACCTTATAAGTACTTCCTACTTTATTGGGTGTTTCTTCTAAAGTTTCTATTGATTTTACTTCTGGCATCCATTGTTTCATTAACTCTACATTTTGAAAATCAGCAAACACTTCGTTTACAGGCTTATCAACACTCACTTCGTTAGTGTATACAACTTCTTGTATAACTAAACCTGTTAAAAAAAACGCAAGAATTAAAACTGTTATAATTCCTAAAATTATCTTGATTGCTTTCATATATAATACCTAAATAAAAGGTTTACTTAAATAGTTATTGTTTGTCCAATTTCTAAAATCATCAATTCTTTTTTAGCTTGATTGAATTTTTCTTTGGCCTCATCTATATTAATTTCTATTGGAGGAAAGGTATTAAAATGACACCCTATTACCTTATCACAAATTACTAGGTCACTAGCTATGATAGCATCATCAACTCCCATTGTAAAATTATCACCTATTGGAAATATAGAAGCTGATAAATTGGTTGACATTGGTATTAATTGCATATCCATAGTTACAGCTGTATCTCCAGAAACATATAAAGACTTTTCTCCTGCTTTTATTACAAAACCACCTGGTTGTCCTCCATAGCTTCCGTCAGCAAACGAAGATGTATGAATTGCGTTTACATATTTAGCTGAAAAAGTATTATTTGTATAGGTACCTCCATGATTTACGGAGTGTCCTTTAAACTTTTTTGCTTCATAATATGTTACAATCTCATAATTTGAAACGATTATAGCATCTGTTCTTTCTGCAATACGTTCTACATCTAACACATGGTCTTGATGCGCATGTGTAAGTAAAATATAATCTGCTTTTACTTGATCTACATCTATATTTGAAGCTAGAGGATTTCCTGTAATAAAAGGGTCAATTAATACGTGCGTTCCGTTAATTTCAATACCAAAACATGCATGACCGTAAAAAGTGATTTTCATGTATTTATTCTTTTCGTTTAAATCGTTTCTTTATGAAGATAATTAATAAAATTATTAAAAGTATGAATGGCCAAATATTTACCAAACCGATAAAAAACCATTTTATATTATCTATTCCGTTACTAAAAGCATCTACTATACGCCTTCCGAAGCTTTTTGAGTAAGTTTTACTTACTTCTTCTTTATAAAATCGAATTGTTAAGGTTGAAAATGATACTTGATTTTGTAAGTATTTCAAACGTCCCTCCATCGATTCAATTTCCGATCTTACATTAGTTAATTCTCGTTCAACTTCTAAAATTTCTTTTACTGAACTTGCCTTTTTAAGTATTTCGCTATAGCGTTCTTCTAATTCTTTTTTTACTTTTAAACGTGCTTGCACGTCCAGAAATTTCTCTGTTACGTCATTAACAGAGATATTCTTATTATCAAACCTCTCTACTTTTGAAGAAATTTCATTTAAGAAAGGATCAAAATTTTCAGAAGGAATTCGAACAATTAAATTAGATATTATATTTTGAGAAGATCTGTACTCGTTATCAGCAGAAATATATCCGTTATATTTTTTTACAGCTTGCTCAATGTGACTTCTTGTTTCAGTTAAATCATCTGTTTCAAAAGAGATATCACCTTTTTTAATAAGTTTTCTATCAATTGTTACTTCTTTGTTTTCCTTTGCAATTTCTGATGACTCTACAACTTCTTCAGTAATATCAAAACTCCCTGAGGTTTTAAGGTCTCCATAAGAGCTTGTCCCCTCTCCTTTATTATTACAACTAATTAGCAATAGAGCTGCTCCGAAAAAAACTGAAATAATTCTCATAGTATTAAATTTTATTGGGAAGTTACAAAATTTGACCTAATCCAAATAAAATCGAAAATAAAAAGGTACTCAGTGCTACTTTTTTTAGTTCAGCATCTAACAGTGCTTCTTCTTTGTTTTTATATACAAAAACTAAGTGTTTTACTAAAGGAATATAGGCTATGACAAACAAGAATTGATAAGATGATTGAAACTCAATTACCGTATACAATAGTGCAAATATAAAAGACACAACAATTAGAAAATAATGATACAGTTTTGCAGACTCTGCTCCCATTTTTACAACTAGTGTGTTTTTTCCTGATTTAGCATCATTTTCTCTATCTCGCATATTGTTTAAATTTAACACAGCAGTACTTAATAGTCCAACTGTGATTGCTGGCAAGAAAACAATAAAATTTAGTTGTTTAGTGTATAAAAAGTAGGTTCCTGCTACTGCTAATAATCCGAAGAAAACAAAAACGAAAATATCTCCAAACCCGCTATAACCATATGCTGATTTCCCTACGGTATATTTTATAGCAGCAACAATAGAGGCAACTCCCAACCCGAAGAAAATTACCGAGTATAAAAAGTTATCTTTTCCAAAGGAAACATAAATCAATAGTAGTGCAATAACTAATGTAATGCTTCCTGTTGCTAACATCGCATTTTTCATTTGCCTTGGTGTAATAACTCCAGATGATACCATACGTGCCTCTCCATCTCTATTATCATCAGTTCCTTTTATACCGTCTCCATAATCATTCGCAAAATTAGAGAGCACCTGAAAGCCTATTGTTGTGAGTATTGCTAGCCAAAAAATTGGAGTTTCAAATAATATTACCGTACTGTCTGCATACAATACTTTATCAAATCCTAAAAATGCTCCAACAATAATTCCTGAAACGGACAATGGTAAGGTACGTAAACGTGCTGCTTTTATGTAGTTTTTCATTGAGATAGTATGATTTTCAAAGATAAGTTTTTTAGACATAAAAAAAGGAAAGCTTAACTTTCCTTTTATCTTAAAGTATATGAGTAGTTTACTTATTCACCACTGTATCAAAACCTACTTTTATCCCAGGTTTATCTATAAAATATTCTTTTTTATCCACCAAAACGTTATCTCTGAGGATTTCCATTGTTATTGTATAAACACTAAAATTATCTGTAGCCTTATCTTCATATTCGAAAGCTAAATTAGCTGCAAAATTAATTTCATCTGTGTATGATTTCTTAAAAGGGAAAACATTTGTTTCAGTAACGTTATCGTACTTAAAAAAGCCAGACTCTAGAAAAACTGTTTTAATCTTCCCATTATTATCATTACTCGTACTTGTAACATTAAATGTTATTGTTGAAACCGCTCCATTTCCGTCAAGAGAAAAATCAGTATCATCACATGACGTTAATAAAACCAAGCATAAAAAGGTAAAAAGGTATCTCATTCTTTTATTTTTTTTAATTATTTCTCACAAACTTACTACAAAGAAAAAAGTGTACTACTCTCGTTATACACTTTTAAGAAAACTTTATATTTTTAGTCGTTAAAATTATTCTTTTTAAGAAAAATTAAGGAATGAAACTAGAAGAAAGTATTACTCTTCAAAATATTCTTTGAAATCAAATGAAATACTTGTAGTATTGTCTGGTTTAGCTATTGTTTTAGTAGTTTTTGCTTTTAATTCATCTTCTACAAACATTTTTAAGGTAACATCATATGCTACAAAAGACTCATACTCTTCTATTGATTCTGAAACGGTTCTATCTTGATAAGAAAAAGTAGCCTCTGTATAATAGCTCACCTCTTGATTTATAGTTTCATCATAAGGTAAATTAGCATTTCCTTCATTTTTACTATAAAAACTTATTTCTCCAATAGAACCATCATTTATTTCTTTTATTAAAATGGAATTATGTTGCCCTTCAGTTTCTACTACAAACCTTACATCGAGGTTTAATGATTCTTTCTCCCAAGGCTCTGTATTTTTTGTACAAGAGGTTAATACTAAAGTTGTAACAAATAAATAAAGTAGTTTTTTCATCATAGTGATTTTTAGAATTAGATTTTATCTTTTTCAATTTTTATGCCAAAAAAAAGTATGTTACATTATGTAACACACTTTTTTACCACTAAATATTTTATTCAATTTATAGATTATTTGCTTCCGCAATTAACTCTGCAATATCTTTTACTTGTATTTGTGATTCTTTTTCTTTGAATTTTACACCATCAGTCATCATTGTATTACAGTAAGGACATCCTGTTGCAATAATTTGTGGATTGGTTTCTAACGCATCTTCTGTACGTAATACATTGATATCTTTATCTCCTTTTTCTGGCTCTTTAAACATTTGAGCCCCGCCTGCACCGCAACATAATGCTGTTGATTTATGACGCTTCATCTCAGTCATTTTCACTCCTAAACGACGAATTAACTCACGTGGACTTTCATACACATCGTTTGCACGTCCTAAGTAACATGGATCATGATAAGTTAATCTTTTTCCATTTAGGTTTTCATCTTCAATCGTTAAACGTCCTTCTTTGATTAATTTGCTTATATATTGTGTATGATGATACACTTTATACTTCCCTCCTAATCCAGGGTATTCATTTTTTAATGTATTAAATGAATGCGGATCACACGTAACAATTGTTTTTACTTCGTAAGCATTTAAAACTTCTATATTAGTAACAGCCTGCATTTGGAATAAAAACTCATTTCCTGCACGTTTTGCTGCATCTCCTGTTGAACTTTCTTCGGTACCTAATACTGCAAAATCAACTCCAGCTTGTTGTAATATTTTTACAAATGCTCTTGTTATTTTTTTTGCTCTATCATCATAACTTCCTGCGGCTCCTACCCAAAATAACACTTCTGGTTGTTTTCCTTGAGCCATCATATCTGCCATTGTTGGTACGTTCATAATTCTTTATCGTTTAATTGTTGAACTGTTTTTTGTTTACAACCTCAAACAGAGGTTACTTTTTAATTTTTACGGAATAAAATAGTTAAAAACTACTCTTCATCTTTCCAGTTTAGTCTATCCATTTGACTATACTGCCAAGGTGCTCCATTATTTTCAATATTGGTCATCATCATATTTAGCTCTTGCGGAGCTGCTGATTCTTCCATTACTAAATAACGACGCATATCCATAATAATTGATAATGGATCAATACCTATAGGACATTCTTGCACACAAGCATTACAACTTGTACACGCCCATAGCTCTTCTGGAGTAATGTAATCGTTTAATAATTGCTTACCATCATCTTGAAACTCTCCTCCATTCTCATCAATATTCTTCCCTACTTCTTCTAAACGGTCACGTGTTTTCATCATGATAGCACGTGGTGACAATTCTTTACCTGTTAAGTTTGCAGGACAAGATGATGTACAACGTCCACACTCGGTACACGTATAAGCATTCATTAACTGCACCCAATTTAAATCGGTTACATCTGAAGCTCCAAACTTTTCTGGCTCCCCTTCGTCTGCTCCTTCCTCTGGCATTGCATACGGGTCAGCATCTGGATCCATCATCATTTTTACCTCCTTTGTTACAGCTTCAAGATTATTAAACTGTCCTTTTGGTTTTAAGTTTGCAAAAAACGTATTTGGAAAAGCTAATAAGATGTGTAAGTGCTTAGAGTAATATAAATAGTTTAAGAAAATTAAAATCCCAACAATATGTAACCACCAAGCTGTCTTTTCAATAGTGTGTAACGAATCATTAGAAAAACCATCAAACCAAGGAGCTATAAATTGAGAAACTACATTTCCTACTCCTGCTTCTTGAAAATGTATATCTGTTGCATTCATTACCAAGAATAAAGTCATTAATACCATTTCAAAATACAGAATAATATTACCATCATTCTTTGGCCAACCTTCCATTTCTTTGTTCCAAAAACGTTTTACTTTCTCTATATTTCTACGGAACCAAAAAATTGTTACTGCTACAAAAACTAGTAATGCTAACACTTCAAAGTTTCCTATCAAGAACCCGTATAGAGCATCTCCAATAATTGGTTGAAAAACACGGTGTGTACCAAGTAATCCATCAATAACGATCTCTAACATTTCGATATTGATTAAAATGAACCCAACATATACTACAATGTGTAAAATACCTGAAACTGGACGGCGTACCATTTTATATTGCCCTAAAGCTATTTTTGCCATGTTTTTCCATCGCTCAGGTTTTCTATCCGTTCTATCAATATCCTTTCCTAATTTAATGTTTCGTATTAACTTACGAACATTCATTACAAAATACCCGATACCTGCAATTAAGATAAGTGCAAAAAAGATGTTTGGTACGTATTTCTCCATCGTTCTTTAATTATTAAGTTTTGTTAGATTTATAAAGTGTAAACTTATTTATTACTTACATTTTTGGTGTTATTTTCATCGTTGTACGGCTTTGCTTTTTTCCCAAATAAAGAGAAGTGTACAAATCGTTTTGGATTCAACTTCATTTCTCTTAGCAGTTCTTCTAGTTCTTTTGAAGCTTTTGTTAAGTTGTTGTACATTTTTTCATCCGTCATTAACTTCCCTAAAGTTCCTTTTCCTGATTTCATGTTAGCTAGCAAACCATTAACATTTACCAAAGTTGCTTCAAGTTTTTTAACCGATTCACCTAAATTAGCTTTTGCTAAATCTTCAGATACTTTTGAAAAATTGTCTGTAATTTTCTTTGTGTTTGCTAAAGTAGCATCTAAATTCCCTTTATTATCTGCTAACAAAGTGTTTACAGAAGCTAATGTTTTACGAACATCAGAAATTGTTCCTTCTAATCCTAAAATACTTCTATTTAAGCTTTGGCGAGATTTTTCATCTAATACTTGGTTAAACCCTATTAATAAAGAATCTGCTCCAACAAGAACGTTCTCTAATTTTGCTTGAATAGGGTTTAATTTTTCACCCACAGAAGAAAATATATCTGATTCAACTTCTCCTTTTAAATAGTCCCCTGATTGTGCTATTTCTCCGTCATATTTGGGAATAATTGCTAGATTTTGACCTCCCATTAAGCTTGCTGAATAAATTTTAGCAATGCTATTTTTGGAAAAATTAAAGTCCGTATCTAACGAAATTTTCACTATTAAGTTCCCTTTTTTATCTGGACTTTCATTAAAGCGAATTTCATCTACCTTGCCAACCTTTAATCCATTAATAGTTACCGAACTTGCTTCGTTAAGACCATTAATATTATTGTACTCTACAAAAAAGTGTCTTGCATTAGCACTGAACAAATCTTGTCCTTTTAAGAAGTTATAACCCCAAATAAATAGTGCAATAACGACTACAGCAACAATTCCTGTTTTTAGTTCTTTAGACATAAAATATATTTATACGAGCGAAAATAATAATAATTTTGCGAGTATAAATATAGAATACCTCTAAATTAATGGTTTTTCAGTGCTTCTTTAATTGAAATTCGTTTTCCGTTTTTAAAAGCTACCACCCAAGCATCTTTATATCCTTTACTTCTTACTTCTGGTAAAACCTTTTTTATCCCTGACAAACTCGATGAATTTCCATAGTAATATTTGTAGTAATCATCTATAAATAAAGACTCAACGTTTTCTAACCCTTTGAAACTGTTTGTTGAAAGTTTTTTTCTAGATGCTGCTATTTGTACTCTAAACACAACCCCTGTTGATACTGTTTTTGAAGATGTAGTTTTTGTCTTTGGTGTAATTTCTTTTTTAACAACTGGTTTAGAAATTTCTTTTTCTACCAACGGCGCATTAACTGTTAGAGTTTCGCTAATCGTATTTAACTTTAATCGTTCAAAGTACTTTCTTATTGCTTGAGCTATTGACTTTGCCATTCTAATTTGCCCTTTTCTAGAATTTAGAAATTTACCTTCATTTTTATTAGTCAAAAAACCTAACTCTATTAAAACACTAGGCATAACTGTTTCTCTTAATACTAAAAAATTTGCTTGTTTTACCTTTCTGTTATTTCTTTTTATTGCTACAAAGTTATTTTGAACTATACCTGCAATTCCTAAACTATTTTCTAAGTTTTCTTCTTGAAGTACAGACAAACCAATTACTGATTCTGGTGAGTTCGGATCATAATCATAATTCTGTTTATAATTATCCTCTAATAAAATTACCGAGTTCTCTTTTTTAGCAATTTCTAGGTTTTCTTTATTTCCACTTAACCCTAAAACAAAAGTACTTGCTCCATGCGGATCTGACCTTCTAAAAGCATCACAGTGAATAGACACAAATAAATCTGCTTTTTTATCATTCGCTATTTTAGCCCGGTTGTGTAACTCTACAAAAACATCTTTTTTACGGGTATAAACTACTTGTATATCTTTTGATGTTAATAACTCCTTACCTACATCTAATGCTACTTTTAAGGCTATGTTTTTTTCTCTAAAACCATTCCCTAGATTTCCTGGATCTTTTCCTCCATGACCAGCATCTAGAACAACAGTATATTTTTTTTGAGCTGAAACCGATAATATACCTCCATATAAAACAGTTAAAGAGGTTATAATGATTAAGCTTAATTTTGAGATATTATATTTACGGAAATTTAAGAATTGCATCAATAAAATTTAACTATTTTTGGTTTTTAAAATATAGGCATTCAAATAGCACGCCAAAGTTTTTAAATATAACACAAAAATAGTATTAATAATATTGCGAGCAAATTCAACTTACATACTTTTAGCTTTCTATCTTTTTTGTTTTCAATTAAGTACTGCGCAAGAATTTGGCAAGAAAGGTATTACTCCTCAAAAACCTAGTAAAGACTCCCTATTTACTAGCTCTAAAGACACTTTAATAGGTTTAAAAAACAATGCTCTTATTAACAAAAAAAGAGATACTATTGTTAACGATTCTATTAAACCAAAAGAAGTAATTGACGGTATTATTACTCATGACGCTGAAGATTACACCATACAAAACGCCAAAAACAAAACAATTACCTTATATAATAAAGCTCAAGTAACATATACTGACATTGACTTAAAAGCTGGAATTATTATTCTGGATTATAAAAACAATATGGTATATGCTAAAGGTATAAAAGATAGCACAGGGTATCATCAAAGACCTCAATTTAAGCAAGGAGGACAAGAATCTGAACAAGACTCTATTCTTTTTAACTTTAAAACTAAGAAAGCTTTAGTTTATGGTGTTAAAACAAATCAAGCAGGAATTATTACTTATGGAGAAAAAACAAAACGGGTAAATGACTCTACTATTTATATGCGTCGATTGCGTTTTACTACTTCAAAAAAGAAAATTCCAGATTATTATATTCAAACAAATAAAGCAAAACTAGTCCCTGGTAAAAAGATTATTGTTGGTGGTAGTAATTTAGTGTTAGCAGATGTACCTACTCCTGTCTATTTGCCCTTTGCTTACTTTCCTTTAACAGACAAAAGAACTTCTGGTTTTATTATTCCTTCTTGGGGAGAAAGTAATAATCAAGGTTTTTTTATGCAAAACGGAGGATACTATTTTGCTTTAAGTGACTACTTTGATTTAACTGTGTTAGGTGATTTATATACCAATGGTAGTTGGGGATTAAATGCTTCCTCTAACTATTATGTTCGTTATAAATTTAGTGGAAGCTTTAGTGTTCGTTTTGAAAATATTATTAGAGGTATACGTGGTTTGAGCGATTATCAAAAGTCCACCAATTTCAACCTTAGATGGAGCCATAGTCAAGATTCTAAGGCGAGTCCAAACTCTCGTTTTTCTGCTTCTGTTAACTTAGGTAGTAGCAAGTATTATCGTCAATCTTTAAACGAATTTAATAGTTCTCAGTTCTTAAACAACACGTTGAGTTCATCTATTTCATACTATAAAAATTTTGTAGGTACCCCTTTTAATGTGAGCGTAACTGCTACTCATTCTCAAAACACCAATACAGAATCCATTACTATGACGCTTCCATCATTACAACTTAATATGGATCGTATTTATCCATTTGCTGGGAAAGATGGAATTAAAAAGAATCCTATTCAAAAAATGGGACTGAATTATAGTATGCAAGGTCAATATCAAATTAATACCACAGATGACGAGTTTTTTACTGCTAAAATGTTTCAAACGGCAAAAAAAGGTATACAGCATAATTTAAGTACAAATACAAGTTTGAAAGCCTTTAAATATTTTACATTATCACCTAGTGTAAATTATAAGGATGTTTGGTACTTTGATCAAATTAAAAAGCGATACGATCCTACTGCTGTAAACAAAGATGGTAATTTAGGAGCTGCAGTTAATGATACTATTAGTGGTTTTACTCGTTATAATGAATATAACTTTGGAGTTTCATTATCTACCAATATCTATGGTACATTTAACTTTAAAAAAGGTCGTTTAAAGGCAATTCGTCATACAATTAGACCCTCTATTTCATACGGGTATCGTCCTAATTTTGCTGATGATTATGATTTAACAATTCGCCAAAGTTCCGATCCGAATGACCTATTAACTTACTCTCCTTTTGAAGGCGGCATTTATGGAACACCAGGAAGTGGAGTTTCAAATTCTATCGGTATTTCCGTAAACAATGTTTTAGAGGCTAAAGTAGCACCGAAAGACCCTGACAGTGATGAAGAAGACAAAAAAATCACCATTCTTAACAATTTAAACTTTAGCACAAGTTATAACATAGCTGCTGATAGTTTACGCTGGTCTCCTGTGAGAGCAAATGCTGGTACACGTCTTTTTAAAGACAAGCTAGCTTTAAACATGAATGCTACTTTTGACCCGTATCAAGTAAATAGCAAAGGACAAAGAATAAATAAGTTTAACGGTAGTCTCCTTAGAATGACTAATTTGGGGGTAACAGCTAATTATTCCATTTCTAGTAAAGATTTTGAAAAGAATAAAGATGGTGAAGATGACTCTGACAACAAAAATGGAAATGGTGCACAAGATACACCAGATGTTTTTGGAGAAGGTATAGGCTCTACTAATGGGTTTCCTAACAACACCAATAACAAAAATAAAGAAGGCGAAACAAAAGAAACAGAACTCTACAAAGCCAAAATACCTTGGACTCTTAATTTAGCTTACTCAATGAGCTACACTAATAACGGATTAACAAGCCAAATAGGTAATAATACGTTAATGTTTAGTGGTGATGTAGAACTCTCCCCTAAATGGAAAGTTGGTTTTTCTTCTGGTTATGATGTTAAAGACAATGCTTTTACTTATACTAGATTAAACTTTTCAAGAGATTTAGATAGTTGGCGATTTAATTTTAACTGGACTCCTTTTGGTGTTAACTCTTCTTATAATTTCTTTATTGGGGTGAAGTCTTCAGTATTGAGCGATTTAAAATGGGATAAAAACAAACCACCAGATAGAGTATTATTTTAAAACATTAAATATTTGGCAAAATTTTTAATCCAGAAACTTAACAAAAATGAAAAAAATAATTACAACTGATAAAGCCCCTGCTCCAATTGGCCCATATAACCAAGCAGTGCTTAGTGGAAATACCTTATATACTTCAGGTCAAATTGCGATTAATCCTGAAACTGATGAGTTAGTTTTAGATTCCATTGAAGCAGAAACACGACAAGTAATGCTAAACATGAAAGAAGTATTAGCCGCTGCTGAAATGACTTTTGAAAATGTGATTAAAACTTCTATTTTTATTTCAGACATGCATAACTTTTCAAAAATTAATGCTGTTTATGGTGAATATTTTAACGATGCTACTGCTCCTGCTCGTGAAACTGTGGAAGTTGCTAACTTACCTAAGTTTGTAAATGTTGAAATTAGTATGATTGCTGTTAAATAATAGTTTTTAAAAAAGTGTTTTTTATCTGACGATATCACTTCTTTAAAACAACGGATACTTTAACCATTATGAGCAATGCAAAACAAATGAAAAGAATTTTAATTCTAGTAGTATTGACAATTTTTACTGTTAATCTTCAAGCCCAGAAAAAGGAAAATATGAAAACAGCCTTAATATTAATTGACATTCAAAATGATTACTTTCCAAATGGAAAAATGGAGCTCTCGCAACCCGAAAAAGCAAGTTTAAACGCTAAGAAAATTTTGAGTGAATTTAGAAGTAAAAAACTTCCTGTTATCCATATTCAACATAAATCAACTCGCTCTGGTTCTTCTTTTTTTATTCCAAAAACTCAAGGTGTGGAGATTCACAAAAACGTGGAACCAATAGACGGGGAAAATATAATAACCAAACACTTTCCAAACAGTTTTAGAGAAACCGAATTGCTAAAAACTTTAAATGAAATAAAGGTAGAAAAGTTAGTGATTTGTGGAATGATGACACATATGTGCGTGGATGCAACAACAAGAGCAGCCAAAGACTTTGGTTTTGAATGCATTGTTATTGGAGATGCTTGTGCAACCAAAGATTTAGAAGTAAATGGAGAAAATGTAAAAGCTAGCGAAGTTCAAAAATCTTTTCTAGCCGCCTTAGATTATTATTATTCAGACGTATTGACAACTGAAAAATTTCTTAAAAACCATAAATAAGTGTTTATACACAAGACAAGGAGCAAAACGTTTTAATAAGTTACCATAAAAAGAGAAACAATTATGTTTCTCTTTTTATTTATAATCTTTTAAATTGCTTTAATTAACAGTTCTGCTGTTGCAGGATTCGTTGCTAACGGAACATCATGTACATCACATAAACGCATAAGCATAGAAATATCTGGTTCATGTGGATGTTTTGCTAAAGGATCTCTAAAAAACAATACCATTTGACATTTCCCTTCTGCTACTCTACCAGCAATTTGTGCATCACCACCAATAGGCCCTGATAAAAACTTTGTTACTTCAAAACCTGCTTTTTCAGCCTTTTCTCCTGTCGTTCCTGTTGAGATTAACTGGATACTTTTTTGACGTAAAACTTCTTTATGTTCATTTAAAAACTGAACCATTTCAGCTTTCATTCCATCATGTGCTATAATTGCTATTTCCATAAAATAGTGTTTAAAAAAATATTCCCACTAAAAGCGGGAATACAATATTACAAAATATTTTATGTTTTTATAAAGATGCTGAATACTCTAATAAATCTACAATTTTTGTAGCATACCCAAACTCATTATCGTACCAAGAAATTACTTTAAAAAAGTTTTCGTTTAACTCTAAACAAGCATCCGCATCTATTACAGAAGTTCTAGTTTCAGAAACAAAATCTTGTGATACTACTTCATCTTCTGTATATCCGATAATTCCTTTTAATTCACCTTCTGAAGCTTCTTTTAAAGCTGCTAAAACCTCTTTTAATGAAGTTGCTTTATCAGTTCTAAATGTTAAATCAACTAAAGAGACATCAGCTACAGGAACTCTAACTGCCATTCCTGTTAATTTACCCTCTAATTCTGGAATAACCTTTGTTACTGCTTTTGCTGCTCCTGTTGATGTAGGAATAATATTGTTAATTACTGAACGTCCTCTACGCCATTTACTGTTTGGTCCATCTACAGTATTTTGTGTTGATGTTGCTGCATGTACCGTAGTCATTAATCCTTCTTTCAACCCAAAATTATCATGGATAACTTTCGTTAACGGTGCTAAACAGTTTGTTGTACAAGAGGCATTAGAAAAAATTACTTCATCATCTTTCAAATCTTTATGATTTACTCCCATTACATACATATTAGCATCTTTAGAAGGTGCTGAAATAATTACTTTCTTAGCCCCTCCAGTAATATGCAGTGCTGCCTTATCTTTATCTGTAAAAAAACCAGTAGATTCAATTACATATTCTGCCCCTACTTCATTCCATTTTAAATTTTCAGGATTTCTTTCCGCAGTAATTCTTATTGTTTGTCCGTTTACAACTAAGTTTCCTTCTTTAACTTCAATATCTCCTTCAAAACGTCCATGAACAGAATCATACTTCAATAAATAGGCTAAATAATCTACATCTAACAAATCGTTAATAGCCACAACTTGAATGTTGCCTCTTTTTATTGCAGAACGGAACGCTAATCGACCAATTCTTCCAAATCCGTTAATTCCTATTTTTATCATTATTAATAAATTTTATATTCGTGTTTAAGTGGTCATTATATCTGATACTCTTAATAATTCAGTATCAATTTTATGTTGACCTTTGATTGCTTTTTCTAGATCGGTAGCAATTACTTTATTATCTTTTAATCCTACCATCAAATTGGTTTTCCCATCAAGTAATAACTCAACAGCGCTTACCCCTAACCTACTTGCTAAAACTCTATCAAAACAAGTTGGCGATCCTCCGCGTTGCATGTGACCTAATACAGATACTCTTACTTCGTATTCAGGTAAGTTCTTTTCTACATAATCTGCTAGTTCAAATACATTTTTTCCTGTTTTATCTCCTTCGGAAACGACTACAATGCTTGATGACTTCCCTGATCTTCTACTTTTCTTTAACGACTCTAACATTCTTTCTAATCCTAAATCTTCTTCAGGAATTAAAATTTCCTCAGCACCAGCTCCTACACCTGCATTTAATGCTATAAACCCTGCGTCACGCCCCATAACCTCAACAAAGAATAATCTATTATGAGAAGATGCGGTATCTCTAATTTTATCAATTGCTTCTACAGCTGTGTTTAAAGCGGTATCATAACCAAGTGTATGACTTGTTCCAGAAATATCATTATCTATTGTACCAGGAATACCTATAATAGGAAAATTAAACTCTTTATTAAAAATTACTCCTCCTGTAAAAGAACCATCTCCTCCAATTACCACCAAGGCATCTACCTTATTCTTTTGTAAGCTTTCGTAGGCTTTTTGTCTTCCTTCTTTAGTTCTAAAGTCTTTTGAGCGAGCCGATTTTAATATCGTTCCTCCTTTGTTAATAATATTATTTACACTTCGTGCGGTTAACGGAATTAGGTCTCCTTCTATCAATCCTTGATACCCCCTATAAATCCCCATACATTCTGTACGATAATAAGCACAAGTCCTTACCACAGAACGTATCGCTGCGTTCATTCCAGGAGAATCTCCCCCAGAAGTCATTACTGCTATTTTTTTAATTTTCTTCATAAATAACGAATATCAAATTTACTCAATTAAAGTTATTCTTCCATAAAAATTAAGAAAATGATTTTTCCAAAAGCTTAGGGTTATTTTGTATTTTTTGTATGAACATTGTAAGTGGTCTTCTTATAAATAAAGTTACTGGTTTTAAATTATTTTTTGCCAATTCTTCATTTATTATTTTTTTTGCATGATATGCCACCGAACCTATAAAATACAGAGGTTTTTTTTCTAATTCTTCTTTGTAAGTTATTAATTGTTTATTTATAAATTCTGAAACACAAGATGCTACCAACTCTTGTACATAACTGTTTTCTATATTTGTAAATAAAAACCGAGCGTATTTTGCTAAGTACTTATTAGGTGTTTTTGAATTGTATAATTTAGATAATACTTTATCTGAGTTTAAATTAAATTCTTTTTCAAAAGAAAATTTTAAATCGTTAGGTAATTCATTAAAATAGTACGCTTTTAATAATTGCTTTCCTAAGTGATTACCACTACCTTCATCCATTAATAAATACCCCATTGATGTTATGCGCTTTTCTATTTTATTTCCATCAAAAAAACAACAGTTTGAACCTGTTCCTAAAATACAAACTACTGATGGTTCTATAGACGCTGACAACACTGCTAACATTATATCTTCTTGTATTTCTATTTTTTTTGCATTGCTATAATAATGTAACAGAACACTTTGTATTTTCTCTTTACTTTTTTCATTGTTACACCCTGCTCCAAAAAAATATATGAAACTGATTTCTTCTTTACAAGCTATCAATTCTTTTGAACTTCTAATAGTCTTATGAATTGCTTTCTTTTTTAAGATCGACGGATTTATTCCTTTTGTTCTAATTCTAGATTGAATGTTGCTTTGGTTGACGTTAAAAACAATCCAATCACATTTTGTAGAACCACTATCTGCAATTAAAATCATTTATGAGGTTTTTGATTTTATTCGAAAAATTAAATCATTAATTACTTTTTTACCCAATGTTAACCCTTCTATTTGGTTTGCTTTTAACAAGCCGGTTTCATTTTTACTATCTTTCTTACGAACTATTGTAAAAAGTATACCTTTTAGTTGTTTGGTATAATCAGTTATTGAAGTATTATGAGTATAAACTATGAGTCCATCTATTAAATCATCTGAAAGTAATTTTATGTATGTACTTTCTTTTTGCAAACTATTACATGTTTGGTATAACATTACTCTGTGCTCTTTACTACTAGATTCTTCTATGATTGCATTGATAAAATTATATATAAAATCATCTTTAAAATTTGGTACAATTACTCCTATGATATAATTTTTTCTTTTTTTTAAATTCTTTGCAAAAAAATTGGGTTTGTAGCATAAAGACTTTGCCACATCATTTATGTTTTTCTTTGTTACATTACTTATTTCATAACTATTATTTAATGCTTTTGAAACTGTAGATATTGAAAACCCAGTTTTTATTGCTATTTCTTTTAATGTAACATTAGTCTTCATTATTAATACTTTTTTGAAGAGTTAACAATGAATAATTATATAGCTTTTCTATGCTTTGTACAACCATTAACTCTGTATCTTCTAATGGTGTTTTTAAAAATTCTATTTGTTTTTCCAACTCTTTTCTATCTTTTTTAGATAACGCTGGGTTTTCTAACAGTTCTAAACAAAATAATGCTGTTTGATGTAGCGATTTATAATGCTTCCTATACTTATTTAAAATAGGATTGTTTGGTAATTTTAAAAAATCTGTATAACCTTTTTCCCACTTAATAAAGTATTTAATTATTTCCGATTTTTTAACTTCGTTAGGTGTTTTAATAAAATCACTTACTAATACATTAAAAGTATATGCATCTGCTGCATCTGCTGCACAAGCATCTGCAAAAAGTATAAAAGGTGAGAACGTTTTATATTCTGTACCTCCTTTGTTTCTAGTATAGACTTTTAAAGGTTCGTATACTCCAGTCAATACCTTTAATGGTTCAATTGTATTTGTCTTTGTTATATTTCTTAAAACAACTTCTACACTACTTTTATTAGTTACACCTATAAGCTCCAGATTATCATTGACTACTGTTAATCTTTTACGCATGTTAGCTATACTATTTACTTTTTTAGAAGACCAAAAACGTTCTGCTATTGCTGCTGTTCTAGGCCAAATACGTGAATCTATAGTTAATGGTGTTACCAATTCACTCCACATCGTTACTTCTCCTCCTAAAACTCTTTGCTCTTCTTCTTTGGTTAATTTTTTATTACCTATAGGATCAATCATATAATGGTAATTAACTGACTGTAACCTATCTATATAATAATCGTTAGATAGTACAACATTGTAACCTTTTTTTACTGCTTTTACTAAAGTTCCTTTTTCAAACCCCTCATTAACCCCTCTCCACGAATGAATAATAGCAGTTTTGGGCATATTTTTGGTCATTATCTCATCCCACCCCATTAACTTTTTATTGTATTTCGATAATATTTTTTGAAGCTTTATATTAAAATATGTTTGTAGCTCATGATTGCTTTTAAGATTATGCTCTTTTTTAAATTTTGAAATTTCTTTATTTTCATTCCAATGTTTACCTTCATTTTCATCTCCTCCAATATGAAAATATTCATCAGGAAACAACGCTGTTACTTCTGAAAACAATTTATCTAAAAACACATATACTTCTGCATTAGTGGGGTCTAATGTTGGATCGAAAACACCTGAGTAACGTTCTAATTCATATTTCTCGTTTTTTTTGCTTCCTAACTCAGGGTATGCTGTTAATATTGCTGTTGCATGTCCAGGTACGTCTATTTCTGGTATCACACGTATACCTAAAGAATTAGCATAATGAATTACATTTTTTATTTCACTATGTGTATAATAAAGATCATCAGAAGCTTCTTTATGTAATTTTGGAAATACTTTTGATTCTATTCTATAACCTTGGTCATCTGACAAATGCCAATGAAAAACATTCATCTTTAAAGCTGCCATAGCTCTTAAATTTCGCTTAATAACATGTACTGGTTGAAAGTGTCTCGCAACATCTATCATTAAACCTCTCCACACAAATCTAGGAGAGTCTTTAATAAGTACACCAGGGATGAAAAAATTTTCTTCATCAAAAGTTATTAACTGTACTACTGTTTCAAGAGCTCTAATTGCTCCGACATCCGTTTTAGCCTTTATTAAAACTTCTTGTTCTTTTACTTCTAAAACATAAGACTCATCTACATGAATACCCAGTTTTTCTATTTTATCAAACTCAACTTTAATTGTTGTGTTTTTAGCATTTAACCTAGGGAAACCTTCACTTATAAAAACACCTGTTTTATCTGTTATCCGTCTAATAATATTTCTTGCATAATTATATACTCTACCTTCTTTTTTTTGCACACTTATAGTAAAGCTAGCGTCAACTACAAGCTTCGTATTAGTTTTTGTTAACTCTTGCGGCCATGGCATTAAGTTAAGTTCGTTCCTTAATTTATCTTGTGCTTTTATGCTAATACAAATTAGCCATAAGACAATAAATATGTTTTTAGAAGATCTAATCATGAAGTAGTTTTTTAAAAATAATGTCTTTTAAATGCTTCGATTGCTGCGTAATTTGCCATTCCCAAATCATGATACTTTTCAGCAGTTAATCTATTCCTATCTTCTGCTCTTACCCAGAATTCTCTTGTATCATCTCCTCTAAACATTACTTTATCTTTTTGTGATTGGTGATAAAAAATAGCATGTCGCTTTTTTATAACTTGATCTGGACTAAGTGGTACTGCCATTTCAATCTCAAAAGGTTCCCATTCAAACCATGCTCCTCTATACAACCATACCCAGCAATCTTCCATCATTTTTTTAGGCTTTAATTGTTTTAAAGCTTCAAAAAGAGCATCTAAACACACTTTATGAGTTCCATGAGGATCGGCTAAATCACCTGCGGCGTATATTTGATGAGGCTTTACCTCTTCTATTAAATCACGCATAATTTTCACATCAACATCAGATAAGTTATTTTTCTTTACTTTCCCTGTCTCATAAAAAGGAAGGTTTAAAAAGTGTACAAATTCATCTGGTAATCCTAAATAACGGGTAGCAGCATATGATTCTGCTTTTCTAATAGTTCCTTTTAAAAGTTGTACTTCTTTTGAAGCTACTGCTTTTTTATTATTTTCATTAATCTTAAAAATCACTTTATTTAAATGATCCTTGTCTGTGGTAAGCACTTTAGCCACTTCAGCAAACTTTAAAGCATCTTCATCGGTTACAGCAATACTACCAGAGGTTTGGTAAGCCACATGAACCTCGTGTCCTTGCTCAATTAACCTATCAAAAGTACCTCCCATAGATATTACATCGTCATCTGGATGTGGACTAAAAATTATTATTCTTTTTTTATGAGGTGTTTCTCTTTCAGGTCTATTTGTATCATCTGCATTAGGTTTTCCTCCAGGCCAGCCTGTAATAGTGTGTTGTAATGCATTAAAAATTTTTATATTTAAACTGTAAGCACTCCCTTCTTCTGCTAATAATCCTGACATTCCGTTTTCATTGTAATCCTTATCGGTAAGCTTTAATATTGGTTTTTTTACTTTTTCACTTAACCAGAAAACAGCTTTCTTTTTTAGCTCTTTACTCCAAAAACAAGACATTACCAACCACGGTGTTTTTATTCTTGTAAGTTCTGAAGCCGATTCTACATCTAAAATAAATGTAGTATTCTTATGGTCTTGCAGGTAAGTAGCTGGTATTTGTGGAGATATTTTTCCTTCAATAGTATGTTGTATAACTTTTGCTTTGTTTACACCCCATGCTAATAAAACAATTCTTTTTGCTTTTTTTATGGTACTTATTCCCATAGTAATTGCTTTTTTAGGAACATTATCTATTCCTAAAAAACTTGAGGCAGCATCTTGTCTCGTAACATGATCTAAGGTTATACTTCTTGTACTTGAGTTATAATGAGATCCTGGTTCGTTAAAGCCTATGTGACCTGTTCTCCCTATTCCTAATAATTGAAAATCTAATCCTCCTGCTTCTTTTATTTTTAATTCATAATCTATACAATATTGATAAATCTCTTCTGATGATAAAGTTCCATCCGGAATATGAATGTTTTCTGACAAGATATCTACATGATTGAACAAGTGCTCGTGCATAAAATAATAGTAGCTCTGTACATCATTAGTCTTCATTGGTAAATATTCATCAAGATTGAACGTAATCACATTATTAAAGCTTAAACCTTCTTCTTTATGTAATCTTACCAATTCTTCATAAACTTTAATTGGTGAAGAACCTGTTGCTAACCCTAAAACACACTTTTTATTTTCTTTAGCTTTTTGTTTAATTAAATCAGCAATTTCATGTGCTACTATTTTGGAAGCCTGGAGTGAATTATTAAAAATTATATTATGGATTTTCTCAAATCTAGTTTCTTCAAATTGTCCTGCTGGTTTATGAACAATTGCTTCTCTATTATAGGTTTTTATATCTCCAATCATGTTTTTGTCTTTTAGGTAAATTTATTTATTACTTCCCTTTTTTATCTTTTTTTTCGACTAAAAGCATTAAACACTAGACAAAAAACAAGCGAGAATAATTAAACATATTCTCGCTTGACGATTAAATGTAAATCCTTAAATTATATAAGATAATTTACAAAGGAGGGAGTTAAAACAAAGTTTACTTAATCCATATCCCACCACAACTTAGTATTCATCTCATCTGGTCCTTGTTGCTGTATTGCTACAGTAATATTTTCTTTATTTAATGTCTTTTCTGTTGATGAATACGGTAACCTATTTGGTACATTACCGTTATTTGGTTGAGAAACCCAATAATTAGTATTATCTGTAATTTGTGGTATTAAATTTGTCCTTCTTACCAAACTCCAACTTTCGTAACCATTTGTTAACGAGGATAACCAACGTTGGTTATATACTTGCCTCAACTGCTCTTCGTTACTTCCTGATAATGTTGCTATAGGTTCACTTGTAATAAAGGCTCCTGATTCAGCACCCCAAAAACGTATACTAGATGAAATTCCTGCTTGATAAGATGTATTTGCATTTCCTGCATAGCCTAACAAAGCTGCTTCTGCTTGTAAAAAGTTAGACTCTGCTGCTGTTAAAACCATTACATCTACTTGGTCTTTTAAGTCACTTAATCCTTTTCCTATAATTTTTTCGCTAGGTTTTGCCATGTCTTCCCATTCTGGAGCTGTACGTATGTTTACAAAACTACCTTTATATCCACCATTTTCTGCTTCTGTAAGAATTTCTGCTAATCTAGGATCATTATTATCTCTTAATAAACTTACATAGCGTTCGGTTGGTACCCATTTAGAACCTAAACCAGCAAACCCCCAATAAACATCTTCAAAACCTCCATCTAAATTTGCATTAATTAAAGGTTCTTTTGACCTTTCAAGAGTAGCTTCATTACTATCATCTATTAGTGGATTTGATAAACAGTCATTAATAACTGCGTCAATGAAACTCGATTCTCCTTCTGCAATAAATGCATCTCTACTTCGCAAGGCCATTCTCAAACGTAATGTATTTGCTAAAACTTTCCATTTTTGTGGGTCACCTTGATAAATAAAATCTCCTTTTGCGCCATTAATAGTTTCTGTAGAAGCTCCAATAATATTCATCTGTTCTTTCAAGTCTTCTATTATAAACTTATAGATTTCTTTTTGTGTTTCATATTTTGGACTTAATACTTCTATTTGAGGAACTATTATTTCTTTATGAGGTACGTTTCCAAAAATATCTGTCATTTTTTGAGTAAACATAGACATCATTATTCTTGTGATGGCCATACCACGTACATCATTAAGATCCTGATACTCTATCAATAAAGCTCTTAAGTTAATACTGCTCTTTTTATACGGTTGATCAAAAACACCATTGGTCCAACCTTGATCATTTTGATAACTATCAACACCTGCCCACCAAGTACCTTGAACATTTGTTGTAAATTGATGTGCAAATTGAGAGGTATATAATAAGTTACCTCTCCATGATACAAATCTGGGTTCTGCAAATGTAAAATACTGAACTCCTCCTAAAAGGTTTTCTGCTCTTGCATTAGTTGGTAAATTCGGGTTTCTGTTTATCTCTTCAAAATCACTTGTACAAGAAAAAGTTGAAGCTATTACAATTAGTATTAAAGCAATATTGGCAATTTTAATACTATTTTTTTTATTTCTATTATTCATAATATTATAGTATGTTTTTTTTAAAAGGATACTGCTAATTTTAACCCATGACTTGAAGTAGAAGGCATATCAAAAAACTCAATTCCTTGAATTGCCGTATTAAACCCTACTTCTGGATCAAAGTTTCTTGTGTTCTTATGAAGTATTGCTAAATTTCTCCCTACGTAACTTATTGATGCCTTTGAAATTGAAAATTTCTTTAAAAAATTTGGGGACAAATTATAAGTAAGTGACAACTGTCTTAACTTTACAAAACTTGCATCAGAAATCCAGTTTTCTGAAATATTCCCTAACCTATTGTAATAAGTTTGTGGGTCTACTCCTCTAGTAACTATATTTGACGGTAAAGCTCCTCCTTCAATGGTTGTTCCTTCTGGTACAAGAATTCCTTGACCTCCTTCATAAAAGGTTCTTCCTTGTAAAGTTATTTCATCGGTTCCTTGTACTCCTGCTAATCGGTCTGTAAAAGAGAAAACATCCCCACCTGAACGTATATCTATTAAGAAATCTAATTCAAAATTTTTATAGGTAAATGTATTGGTGATACCCATTAAAAAGTCTGGAGTTACGTTTCCTATTACTCCTGCTTCTCCTACTATTGGCAGTCCATCGGTGTCATAAATTTTATTACCATCGTTATCTCTTTTAAATGTAGACCCTACTAAGTCTCCATATAAACTACCTTCTGTTGCTACAAGTTGAATAACATCATTAAACTGACGGGCTAGTATAGTTGAAGGGAGACCGTCAACTAATTTTTCTATTCTGTTTTCATTTTTTGTGAAATTTATGGCTGTATTCCACGAAAAGTTTTTATTCTTTATAGGTGTACCTGTCAAAGCTATTTCTAAACCGCTATTTCTAATTAATCCTGCGTTTATCAACTTACTTTGCGCTCCAGAAGTTGCTGGTAATGATATTTGTAGTATTTGATTTTTAGTTTCTTTATTGTAATATGTAAAATCTATTCCCAATCTATTTTCAAAAAAGCTAGCATCTAAACCTATTTCATATTCGGTAGATAATTCTGCCTTTAAATTTGAGTTAGGTATGATGTATCCTGGTGAAGCTCCTTCTTCTGCATCTCCAGCTGGTAATTGAGAGTTACCTAAGTATAATAGTGATAATCCGTTATAAGGTTTTGAAGTAACTGTAAAAACAGAGCTTAATAAATGAGGTAAAGTTGCGTTACCTGTTCTTGCTGCACTTGCCCTTAATTTTAATCTATTTATTTTTTCTGTTTTAATATTAAATATTTCACCTAACAAAAAGCTAGTTCCTATTGATGGATAAAAGAATGAAGCATTTTCCTCTGGTAAAGTAGAACTCCAATCATTTCTAGCTGTAAGCTCTATAAATGCATAATTGTTATACCCTAATTGTACGCTTCCAAATAATGATTGAGATTTTGTTCTATTCAAAAATGTAGAAACACTCTTGTAAGTAAAGTTATTTACTGAAAATAAATCTTCATCTAATAAATCATTAGCTTGTGTTCTATTTGTTTTTGAATTAGTTTCAACACTATTGAACCCAAAAGTTGCGTCTAGTGATAGTTTATCTGTTATATTACCATTATAGAACATCATTAAATCTAGGTTATTTAAAACTGATTGATTTGTTATTTCTACTAACCCTCCTGTTGGCGCTATATCAAAAGCTCCTATAGGTTGATAAATTGATGCTGCATAATTACTTTGATCTCTCGAATATCTTGCTGTGGCTGATAAGTTTTCTGTAACCTGATATGTTGCACTTAATAACCCTGTAAACCTATTTTTATCATCTTCATTTATTTTAGTGTTTACCGCATAATAAGGGTTCATCGTAAAAGCTCCTCCTCCGTAGTTATTTGGTTTTCCATCTGACTTTATATAATTTTCAGAGAGTATTTGATTAGATATATTACGAGGTTTCAAAATTAATGCTCTAACTGTATTTGCTTGCCCATCTGTAATATCTGGTCTATTCGTAGCTGTATTGTTTATATATGAAATTTTGGCCTGTACCTTTAACTTATCTGTTATATTGGTAAAGGTATTTAACAAAATACTGTTTCTTTCAAAATCACTACCTTTCAATACTGGAGCGTTGGTTAAGTTTGTATAAGACAATCTATAGTTAGACACTTTATTTCCTCCTGATGCACTTATTGAGTTTATAAAAGTTGAGCCCGTTTTGTAAAAGTCTTTGAAACTATTTGGATTTGCTTTATAAACATCGGTTCCTACTCCATCAAACCTTATTCTTTGAGAGCCATCTAATTTTGGTCCCCAACTTCCCGATTTAGTTATATCATATTCTAACGAATTTGTAGCTGCATTATATGTTCCTTGCCCATAACTATTTTGTAATCTAGGAGCTACTAAAACATTATCAAGTGTTGTGCTAGAGCTAAAATCAATCTTTACTTTTCCTTCTTTACCTCCTTTTGTTGTTACTACAATAACTCCACTCGCGCCCCTATAACCATAAAGAGCCGTTGCGTTCCCCCCTTTTAATACATTTATACTTTGAACATCTTCTGGGTTTATGTCTGCCAAAGCGTTACCATAATCAAGCCCACCAGTAAAGCTTCCTTGCCCTAAACCTGTATTATCTACGATAACTCCATCTATTACAATAAGTGGATTATTTGATACTAAGGAAGAAACCCCTCTAATATTTATGGATGCGGAACCAGCTACTCCTGAACCGTTTTGATTTATTTGAACCCCAGTGACCTTTCCTGATAAAGCATTTGTTATGTTGGTTGTTTTAACTTTGTTTAGGTCTTTACTTTTTATAGTTTGTAAAGAATAACCTAGCTTTTTCGATTCTTTTTTAATACCTAATGCTGTTACAACAACTTCTTCTAACAGATTCGATTCTTCTAAGGCTACATTTATTGTATTAGTTTCTACTACAACTTCTACCTTTTTCATTCCAACAAAAGAAAAAACTAAAACATTTCCTTTTGACGCTTTTATAGTATACTTACCGTTAAAGTCAGCTTCGGTTCCCTTTGTTGTTCCTTTAACAATTACATTTACTCCTGGTAAAGGTAAACCATCAGTTGCAGATGTTACCTTACCTATTATTACTTTTTCTTGTGCGGTAATGATTATACTAAACAACATAAAACCCCAAAAGAACAGTAGTATTTTATTTTTTTTCATACGAGTGGTTAATTAAAAAGAATTTAAGCTAAATTTATGTTTAATTCTTTTTCTTAAAAAAATAATATACCAACAACACAAAAAAAACAACAAACGACATCTTTTTTTAAACTTTTGTACTTTTTTTAACAAAAACTACCTGGTATAGTTTAAAATAGCTACTTTCATGATTTTTATAAAATGAAATCATTAGCTTCTTTAAAAAATAATAAAACCATACCAAGAAAATATCATGTTATTTTTTGGGTTAGTTATTTTTGCTTTAATGTAGTTAGATGGGGGAGCTATTTTGGGGATTATTGGTATTCTCTTAAATCAAATTTAATTGAATTTCCTTTACATATTATTCTTGTTTACACTAGCATATACTTTCTTGTCCCTAATTTTTTAACCAAAAGAAAATATAAAACTTATATTTTTTTATTGATTGCTTCATTGGGCTTTTTATATATAATTAGAACAGGATTAAATTATTTATTAGTTACAAAAAACATCTGGCCAGAATCTGATGGCCACCAACAAGCTTTCACTTTTAATCATATTATTGCTGTTACCTTAGGTGAGCTTTATGTACTTGCTTTGGCTACTGCTATTAAATTTACGATAGACTGGGTTTATCAAAAGAAAAGAATTGCTACTTTACAAAAAGAACAACTAAAAAGTGAACTTAATTTTTTAAAAACACAAATTCAACCTCACTTTTTCTTTAATACATTAAATAATTTATACGCACTTACATTAGAACAATCTGAACAAGCACCAGAGGTCGTTTTAAAATTATCTAATATAATGCAGTATGTTATTTATGATGTAACAAAACCAAAAGTAAAACTACTTAACGAAGTACAACACATTCAGAACTATATCGACTTAGAAAGATTAAGATGCCATAAAGATGCAATAATAAATATTGAAATTAGTGGAGAAATAGATAATGTAAAAATACCTCCACTCATTTTTTTATCATTTATTGAAAATAGTTTTAAACACGGAAATAAAAGTAGTCCTAACTTTTATATATACATTAGTATCGAAAAACAACCTGAAAACCGATTACTGTTTTCAATAAAAAACTCTTATGAAAAAGATAGCTTGTTTAAGAATAGTGAAAAAAATGGTATTGGAAATATAAATACTAAAAGACGATTAAACTTACTTTACAAAAACAGCTACGACTTATCTTTTTCAAAAAATAAAAATAATTACTGTGTAACCCTAAATATACCTTTATAAAAGTGAAAATTAATACTATTATAATTGATGATGAGCCTTTTGCTATTAAAGTTATTCAAAAGCATTTAGAGAAATTTAAAAACTTTAACGTTGTTGGTACTTTTAACAATCCTATCGATGCTATTAATGTTATTGAAAATGAAAATATAGATGTCATTTTTTTAGATATTAATATGCCAAAAATGAATGGCATAGAGTTTATAAAAAATATAACTTTAAAATCTCATGTAGTAATAACTACCGCATATAGAGAGTTTGCTATAGATGCATATGAACTTGATGCTCTTGATTACTTAGTTAAACCAATTCCTTTTAATCGTTTTTTAAAAACAGTTAATAAACTTACTCAACGTATTTCTAATACTAGCTATAATATTTCACAAAAAAACGATGCTTATATCTTTTTAAAAGTAGATAAAAAGCTTGTTAAAATTAAATATAAAGACATTCTATACATAGAAAGTTTAAAAGACTACATAAAGGTTAGTACTATTACCGATAATCATATTGTGCATAAATCTCTAACCAGTATTTCAGAAGAGTTACCTAATGACCTTTTTCTAAGAATACATCGCTCATACACAATTTCAATCGATAAAATAAATTATGTAGAAGGAAACTCTTTAACAATAAATAAGAAACGAATTCCTATAGGGCGCAAATACCTATCAAACACAAAGCAGGTTATTTTAAATACGAATAACAATAATTAATAGTTTTATGCTGTTTAACAACCTAACGATGTATTTAGTAGATTTTTTTTATAAGACTAACAAAATTTAATTAAGTTTAAGCCAAAAATAAATTCATGGTTAATTTAAGTAGTTTAGATTTTATAATTATAGTTGCCTTCTTTATTATATCCTTATTCATCGGAATTTGGGCCTCAAAATCAGCAGGTAAGAATAGTTCTGAATTCTTTTTATCAGGAAGAAACATGCCTTGGTGGTTATTAGGTGTTTCTATGGTAGCAACTACTTTTGCTGCAGATACTCCTGGATTAGTAACTGAATTGGTTAGAAAAAATGGTGTTTCAGGAAACTGGGTTTGGTGGGCAATGCTACTTACAGGAATGTTAACCGTATTTTTTTATGCTAAGTTGTGGAGAAAATCAGGAATTACAACAGATTTAGAGTTTTATGAATTACGGTACTCTGGTAAAATGGCAAGCTTTTTAAGAGGTTTTAGAGCTATTTATTTAGGAGTTATTTTCAATGTAATTACTATGGCTGGTGTATGTTTAGCTGGTGCCAAAATTGCCAATATTTTATTAGGAATTTCTCAAGGGGAAATGCTACTATACTCATCTATAATTGTAGTTATTTATTCTTCTTTAGGTGGATTAAAAGGCGTATTACTTACTGATTTTGTTCAGTTTTTAATTGCCATGATTGGTTCAGTCTGGGCTACTATCTATATTATAAATTTGCCTGAAATCAACGGACTTTCAAATTTATTAACACACCCCAACGTGAGTGATAAACTAGCAATGCTTCCTGATTTTTCAGATAAAGAGGCTCTTATTACGTTGTTTATTATCCCTTTTGCTGTACAATGGTGGAGTACTTGGTATCCTGGTGCGGAACCTGGTGGTGGTGGTTATATTGCACAACGAATGTTAGCTGCTAAAGACGAAAAAAATGCAACATGGGCTACTTTATTTTTTAATTTCGCTCATTACGCTTTACGTCCTTGGCCATGGATTATTGTCGGACTCGCTTCATTAATTATCTTTCCAAGTTTAGATAGTATGAATCAAGCTTTTCCTAGTTTAACAGCAGAAATGCAAGGTCATGATGTTGGTTATGCTGCTATGATGACATACTTACCTACTGGCTTATTAGGAATTGTATTAACATCGTTAATAGCTGCTTTTATGAGTACGATTTCTACTCAATTGAATTGGGGAAGCTCATATGTAGTAAATGATTTTTATAGTAGATTTATCAATAAAAATGCTTCAGAAAAACAAAAAGTTGTAGTTGGTAGAATATCAACTGTAGTACTAATGCTTTGTGCTGCATTATTTTCTTTCTATTTACAATCAGCCAAAAGTGTTTTCGACTTATTACTACAAATTGGTGCTGGTACAGGACTATTGTTTATTTTACGTTGGTTTTGGAGTAGAATAAACCCTTATAGTGAAATTGCTGCTATGGCTATTTCTTTTATTATTGCTCTATTCTTTTTTATCAATGGAAAAATGGAAACTCCAATCATAGAAATTGCTAGCTATTGGCAGTTAATCATCGGTGTTTTTATCACAACTATTGGGTGGATTATTGTAACTCTTTTCACACAACCTACAGATACTAAAACATTAGAAAATTTTGACAGCCTTATTTTTGAAGGAGAAGATAAATTTAAAAATGTTGGATTTAAAATTGTTGGATTCGTAACTGGAACTATTGGTGTATACAGCTTCTTATTTGCTACCGGAAACTGGATTTATGGTGAAATAACTCTTGCTATTACACTTTCAGTAATTACTTTAATTTCTATATTAATACTGAAAAAGATATGGAAATATATCTCCTAATAAAAAGAATCTAATACAACTATTTTAAGTATTTATTGTACAGCTTTATCGTAACTAGAAATGATTTTTTGTATGCTGTCTTTTTCAAAAACAGAAGGATACAACTCTTTTATGATTGTATGATATTCAAAATCGATTGCTAGAGCATTTTTCAGGTGTGTTATACTATATTCTTCTTTACCAAGAATCATAAATAACCCACACAACCTGTACTCTATTTCTGCAAACTCTTTATATGTTTTTTTTGCTTGAATTAATATCTTAAGAGCTTCGTTAAACTCTCCTAAAAACAATAAAATATCAGCCAACGCTACATATATTTCAATTTCTTTATCTCCTAGTGACAAACAAGTTTTAAAGGCTTTAACTGATTCTTCGTAAAAATTAAGCTTCAAATTAATATCTCCGTAACGTCTCCAATACAAAACGTTTGCTTCATCTATATGAATAGCTTTATTTATATAATATAATGCCTTTTGATAGTTCTCTTGATTGTAACAAGCATTCGTTAGTAAAATCCAACCTCTATCTAAAAGAGGATCTTCATGCACTGCTTTTTTATAAAAATGAATAGCTGTTTGTGTATTATTTAGCTTTTCATAACACTCTCCTATTCTTATGTATGCATAAGCTGTTGGATCATCTAACTCTAATGTTACTAAGTAATTTTCTATAGCTTCTTCGTAACGATTTAGCTCTTCTAAGGTTTTTGCTTTTTCTAAATACCCTCCAATAAAACTATCATCAATTAATACTGCATAGTCAAAAGCTGTTAATGACTCTTTATACATTCCTAACTCAAAATATTGCTTTCCTAATTGATGCCATGCAACTTCACAGTAGGGATTCTTATCTAAATATGCATTTAAAAACTTAATTGCATCTTTATGACTACCTTCCATGTCAAAGCAATACACAATGTTGTATAATGATGAATAATCTTCATAATCTACCTCTATACATTTAGCGAAGTTTAAGCGTGCATTTTCAAAATCATCAAGGTATAAATACTCCATACCTATCATTGACCAAACATCGGATGGATCTTCTATATACTGTAAAGATTCTTTTAAAATAGCAATTGCTTCAGTATGCTTCTTCTTTTTAGATAGAATAATTGCTTTTTGGATAAAAACCTCATCATTATGAGGTTCTACAGCTTCAATATTAGATAACATCTTTATTGCTTCATGCAATTGATCTTCAAAAATTAAAATTTCTACTTTCATTAATTTTAATTGAATTGAAGATGGATGCTGCTCCAAACCTAACTGTACAGCTTTTTTTGCCAACGACTGTTTACCTATATTTAAATAATGCTCTATAATTGTTTCAAATTCTACAGCATCAAAAAAATATACCTCATTGGTTTTCAACATGGATTCAAATTTTGATAATGACATAGGCTACAGATTTGAATTTATATAAAATTACTACAAGAACAGCACCTATTTACCTATCTGTTTATTTCTTTTCAACAATTTAATTAACAATATTGTCTCTCTTTCTTATTAACACTAAGTTGTTTGAAAGAGTTAATTATTTTTCTATATTTGGAAGAACAAAAAATTAATATCTAATTTTAAACAAAAAATCATGAGTAAATTTGACGAAAAAGTAGCGCTTTATAAAAAATTTATGGACGATAGAGATATCCGTTCTAACACTGATTTATTAACTGCTGTTACAAAAGGTTTAGGACCTTCTATTTATAAAAATGATGCTGAAACAGTATCTGGTAGTGATCCTAAAGAACTAGAAACCGTTAAGAAAAATTTCTTAATGAAAAAATTAGGTTTAGCTGATGGATCTGAATTAGATAAGGCTATTGGAGAAGTTATGGAGAGAATTGGAAAGTCTGAAAGAAACAAGTACCGTGCTGTAGTATACTACATGTTAGTAAAGAAATTTGACAAAGAATCTGTTTACGGGATGTAATAACACTCTTTTAATAAATATAAATCCTGTATTTAAGTTTTAAATACAGGATTTTTTTATTTTAGCCGTTAACAAACAACTTACATTTATGTCGCAATTTATTAGCGTTTTTGATATGCTTAAAATTGGGGTGGGACCTTCTAGCTCTCATACCCTTGGCCCTTGGAGAGCGGCCCAACAATGGATACAAAAATTAAAAGAAACGAATGAATTTCTTTTAATTGAAGAGATCAAAGTAGATTTGTATGGTTCTCTTTCGTTAACTGGTAAAGGGCATGCGACAGATTTAGCCGTTTTACTTGGTTTAAGTGGTGCTGATCCAGAGTATATTCCTATTGAAACTATTGATGTAGTTATTAGTGATATTCAAACTAAAGAGCTATTATTTTTTAATAATGAAAAGAATATTGTCTTTGCTAATAACTCAGTAAAATTTAACAAAGAATTTTTACCTTTTCATGCGAATGGAATGACTTTTAGAGGATACGCTAATGGGGTAGAAATTTCAACTGAAACCTATTACTCTATTGGTGGAGGTTTTATTGTACAAGAAGACGATAATCTTGCTGAGGATATTGAAATTAACAAACAAAACTTTCCGTTTCCAATAAACAGAGCTACTGAACTAGAAGCTTATTGTGAAAAGGAAGGCTTGAATATTTCTGATATTGTATACCAAAACGAACTCGTAATTAATTCTGCTGAAGAAATTGATAAAGAGTTACACCGTATATGGAATACCATGTTAGAATGTATGTATATTGGTTGTCATACTAAGGGAATTTTACCTGGTGGATTAAATGTAAAGCGACGTGCATTTGAAACACATCAAAAACTTATTAAAGATGCTGAATATAGCAATCAGCAGGAATGGATTACATCTATTAGAGCTACAGAAGTTAAGTTTCGTGAAATTTTAAAATGGGTAAGTTGTTTAGCCTTGTCGGTTAATGAAGTAAATGCTGCTTTAGGTAGAGTTGTTACTGCTCCTACTAATGGAAGTGCCGGAGTAATTCCTGCTGTAATAATGTATTATTTAGTAATAGAAAATCACGATGCTACTTTTGAAGACGTTAAAAAATTCTTACTAGTTGCTGGAGAAATAGGAAGTATTTTTAAGAAAAATGCTACGATTTCTGCTGCTATGGGTGGTTGTCAAGCTGAAATTGGAGTATCATCAGCTATGGCTGCTGCTGCTTTAACTGAATTATTAGGAGGAACTCCATCACAATGTTTAGTTGCTGCTGAAATTGCCATGGAACATCACTTAGGACTTACTTGTGACCCTATTGGCGGATTAGTACAGGTACCTTGTATTGAACGTAATGCTATGGGAGCTATTAAAGCTATTAACGCTGCTGAATTAGCCTTAGAAACTAACCCAAAAGAGTCTAAAGTCCCTTTAGACAAAGTAATTGATACTATGTGGGAAACCGCTAAAGATATGAATAAAAATTATAAGGAAACCTCAGAAGGAGGATTAGCTGTAACTGTACGATTAGCTGATTGTTAATCCTTATTTAATTTCAATAGGCTTTCCTAAAAACTTAGGCTTTATATTAAAAAGAATATCAACAAAAACTTTTACTCTAGCTAAGTATTCTCTTAGCTGGACTTTTATTGCTTTTTTACCTGAAACTCCTTTAGCATTAAAGCCTATTGCGTCAATATCAAAATGATTTGCTAAGTATAAAGCCCTTTCATTATGGAATTGTTGAGATATAATAGTTATAGAGGTTTGACCAAATATTTCTTTCACCCTCACCATGGAATCCAATGTTCTGAACCCCGCATAATCCAAGTAAATTTTATTTTCAGGAATTCCAGCTTCTATTAAATCGTTTTTAAAATCAGTGGGCTCATCGTATCCCTCAGAGCCATTATCACCACTTACTAAAATAAAATCAATCTTTTTTGCTTTGTATAATTCCACTGCAGCATTCAATCGAAATTGATAATACAAGTTTACTCTTCCATCAGAAAGATACTTCACTGTCCCTAACAACAACCCTACTTTATTTTTGGGTATTGCTCCCGTAGTATTAAATAACTTTCCTTCTGCATTATTAATTATTACTTTATTTGAAACGTAAATAAAAATAACAACTAGCAAACAACTTAAAAGAAAAAGAATAGCAACTTTTTTTCGTTTCATTTATCTTGTAAATACTAAATCTGTTTCATTAGACATTTCTTCAGAAAAACCATATCCGTCAACATCAAAACCTTTTAACTCTTTTAAAGTCTCTACATTATTATCTATAATATAGCGCACCATTAATCCACGAGCTTTTTTAGCAAACGTCATAATAGTCTTATACTGTCCGTTTTTAAAATCTTTAAAAACTGGAGTTATCATAGGTACTTTTAATGTTTTTTTAGGAAGTGCTTTAAAATATTCTGCACTTGCTAAGTTAATTAACAACTCACCACCCTCTAACTCTTCATTTAATGATTCCGCTAATATAGTATCCCAAAACTTATATAAATTTTCTCTTCTACCTACTTTTAACCTAGTTCCCATTTCTAAGCGGTATGGCTGAATTAAATCCAATGGCTTTAATAATCCGTACAATCCTGATAAAATTCTCAACTTATCTTGTAAAACTGGAATTTTATCTTCCGAAATAGAATTAGTATCAATCCCTCTATAAACTTCACCTGTAAAAGCAAACACTGCTTGTTTTGCATTATCTAAAGAAAAAGGAGGCTTCCAATCTTGATTTCTTTCATAATTTAACCTTGCTAAATCATCTGAAATCTTCATTAACTCACTCAACTTTTTCCTTGAAAGTGTTTTTAGCTTCTTATTCAACTTTTCAGATTGTTCTAAAAACCTAGGTTGTGTATATACATCGGTAGTAACTTTGTTTTCAAAGTCTAACGATTTTGCTGGTGATATAATAATTTTCATGTTATAAATATTTAAAGTAAAAATAAGAAGCTATTCTAAAACCATCAATTACTTTAAGTAATTAATATTGATTGTAGTATTGATATTTTTAATACTAAACTTGTAATCCATCATATGCTAAAAACACATTTTCAGGTAATTCTTTTTCTACCTCTTCATGCAAACCTAAAAGTTCGCTAATATGCGTTAAATACGCTTTTTGGGGATTAATTTCTTCTATAAACTTTAGGGCTTCTTCTAAATTAAAATGTGTGTTATGCGGTTCTTTTCGTAAACCTGTAATGACTAAAACATCTAGACTCTTTAGCTTTTCTTTCTCCTCTTCAGAAATAGTTTTAATATCGGTTATATACGCTACATTATTAAAACGATATCCGAGAATTGGTAAATCGCCATGCATTACTTCAATTGGTGTTACCTCTACTCCATCCAACTCAAAACTTTCTTTGTGTGAAACAATAGTTGGCGCTACACTTGGTGCACTCGGGTATCTATTTTCAGTTGCAAAAATATAATCGTATCGTTTTTTTAAAACATTTAGCACTCTTTCTGTTAAGTAGATAGGTACTGGTCCTATTTGAAAACAATACGGACGAATTTCATCCAAACCAGCTATATGATCTGCATGTTCATGTGTAAATAAAATTCCGTTAATTGAAGCTACTTTTTCACGCATCATTTGCTGACGAAAGTCTGGACCACAATCAATCACATAATTAATATTATTCCACGAAACCAGCACTGAAGACCGTAATCGTTTGTCTTTTGGGTTCTTAGATAAAGCTACAGGGTGCTTACTTGTAAGCATCGGAACTCCAGTAGAAGTTCCTGTTCCTAAAAAAGTTATTTTTACTTGATTTTTTTTCTTCATTTTCACCACAAAAATACAACAAAAATTGTCTGATAGTTCCTAATTTCAGTACATTTGTAATACGTAACTAAAAACAACAAAATGGCAATTACGTTAAAAGGAGATCAAAAAATAAGTACTGTACCAACTACCAAAATGAAGTCGTTAAAAATTAATTTAAACGCTCATATATATGGAACTTTTGCAGAGATTGGAGCTGGTCAAGAAACTGTTCGTAATTTTTTTAGAGCTGGTGGAGCATCTGGTACTATAGCAAAAGCTATGAGTGCTTATGATAAAGATTTCTCTGATGCCATTTATGGAATTGAAAAAGACAATCGTTACGTTACTGAACCTCGATTAAAAAAAATGCTAAAGCATGAAATGGAGTTAATTGAGGAACGACTTGATCGTCAAAAACATCCTGATAAACTTTTTTTTAGTTACGCTAACACAGTAGCTACTATTAACTTCACAAAGAAGTTTAAAGGTCATGGTTGGGTTGGTATTCGTTTTCAATTAGACCCGTTAGAAGATTACAACGAAATTGTTTTACACCTTCGTTTTAAAGAAACTGATGCACGTCAACAACAAGAAACATTAGGTGTTTTAGGTGTAAACTTAATTTATGGAGCTTATTACTTAAATGACAATCCAAAAGACTTATTAAAGTCTTTTTATGATAATATTGATAAAGACCGTTTAGAAATTGACATGATCAACTTCTCTGGACCTCGCTTTATGTATGTTGATAATCGTTTAATGAGTTTGCAACTTGTTAAAAACGGAATGACAAATGCTGTAATGTTTGGTCCTGACGGAAATAACTTATTACCTGCACAAGTACTTTACAAAAAGAATATTTTAGCACTTCGTGGTAGTTACAGACCTGTAACTAAGGTAAACATGGATATGTTTGAGCGTGCTAAACAATTATTCTTTAGTGAGAATAAAGTAGACCCTAAGAAAACTAAAATTATTTTTGAAATCACTTTAAGTAACCTTCGTGCTGAAGGTGAAATTAATGAACGTGATTTCTTAGATAGAGCTGAACTATTATGTTCTCTCGGTCAAAACGTAATGATTACCAATTATCAAGAATATTTTAAGTTAGTAGAATACTTTAGCGAGTATACTAAAGAACGTATGGGACTTGCTATGGGAGTTTACAACTTAATTCAAATTTTTGATGAAAAATACTATCGTGATTTAAGTGGTGGTATTTTAGAGGCTTTTGGTAAACTTTTTTACAGAGACTTAAAAGTATATATGTATCCTTACAAAAATGAGGAAACAGGTGAGTATATAACTAGTGAAAACCTTAAAGTGCACCCTAGAATGAAAGAACTTTATAAGTTCTTTAAAAACAACGGTAGATTAATTGATATTAAAAATTTTGACCCTAATATTTTACATATTTTCTCAAGAAAAGTTTTAAAAAAGATAAAAAACGGAGAAGATGGATGGGAAGAAATGTTACCTAAAGGAGTATCTGAAACTATTAAAGAAAAACGTTTATTTGGGTGTACAAAAAAGAATTAAATAGTCTTTTTGCTACTATTTTTAAACCTTTTACTATCTTTAAAGTCTAACAGCTAAATAGTTTTAGTTGATTGACGAAATTACACTTATAGATCAATTACAGCAATCTACCACCAAAGAGGTTGCTTTTAAAAGCCTTGTATCGCAATATAAAGAGCGATTGTATTGGCATATACGAAAAATAGTAATTTCTCATGAAGACTCAGACGATGTTTTACAAAACACTTTTGTAAAAATTTTCAAAAACATTGATCATTTTAAAAGAGATAGTAAGCTATATTCTTGGATGTATAGAATCGCTACTAACGAAGCTATAACTTTTATAAACAAAAAAGCTAAAGAAAAAAACATTCATATTTCTGATTATCAACTACAGCTCACTTCTACTTTAGATAGTGATTATTGGTTTTCTGGTGATGAAATTCAACTTATTTTGCAAAAAGCAATTGCTACATTACCCCAAAAACAACAACTGGTATTTAATATGAAGTACTTTGATGAAATGAAATATGAAGAAATTTCTGAGGTTCTATACACTTCTGTTGGTGCTTTAAAGGCCTCGTATCATATAGCTGCTAAAAAAATAGAACATTTTATAAAGAACTATAATTAAACCTTTTACAAAAAGAATAGTCTTACTAAAGTAATGGATAAAAAAATAAAACATACTATAGATTATATAAACCAACAAGTTGGTAAGGATAATGGTTTTTCAACTCCTCAAAATTATTTTGAAAAAGTTGAAGAGACTATTAACACTTCTGTATTTATAGATAGTTTACCAAAAAATAAACCATTCAATACTCCTCACTGTTATTTTGATACAATTGAAACTCGAATTCAATCAGAATTAGCAATAGAGCAAACTAAAGATTCAAAAGTAATTTCATTACGTAAAAGAATTTTACAGTATGTTCCTGTAGCTGCAGCAGCTTCTGTTTTACTTTTTATTGGTATTAATTATTTTAATACTCAAAAAATTACTTTTGAAGATATAACTATTACTGATATAGAGTCTTGGTATGAAAATGGATATGGTGATATTGACAATAGTGAGCTTGCAATGACCTTAAACACTTCAGAACTGGAAGAAGATATATTTGCTTCTATTAGTGATGAAACACTAGAAGATTACTTAAGCTCTGTTGACACGCCAACACTTATAAACGAAATACAACAATGATGAAGAAACATTTACTTATATTATTTGTAGCTTTTGCATCTCTTTTTTCTGTTCAATCACAGAGTAAAAAAGGGAACTATGAAAAAATTAAAGCCTTTAAAGTAGCTTTTCTTTCTGAAAAACTAGACCTAACTGAAGAAGAAGCTGATAAGTTTTGGCCATTATACAATATATACGATAAAAAAATGATTGAGCTTCACAAAGCGGAACGATACAGCATAAAGAAAAAAATACTTAGCTGCGGAGGAATTGATAGTTTAACTGACAAAGAATCAAAAGAAATTGTCAATAAAATTAAATCAGTTTCAAAAGAACAATACGAAGCTAAAACTAATTTTTATGATAAGCTCTCAACTTTTTTATCAGATAAAAAAATTCTCACCTTAGAAGTTGCTGAACACGAGTTTCACCGAAAGCTTATAAAAAAGCTAAAAGGTAAAAAAAGAGAACATCAAAAATAAAAAAAAGGAAGCTTTAAAAGCTTCCTTTTTTTTACTTATCGACTAAGGCTAAGCAAACATATAAATCTGGTTTATTAGCTGTAAATTGTTTTAGCCAAATAGTTAGTTCGTCTATTTCATAAGGTAGTAATCTACTTAAAGCTTTCTCAAGCTCTTTACAAAATAAATCAGCGTTAAAACTAACCTTTTGAAGTACAGTTTTCGTGTACTCATACATAGCTCTTGCCATATTTATTGGGGTTATCTGTTATTAAATACTGAACGTAATTTACAAAATTTTATTCCAAAGTGAATGTTAAAATTTATCAAAAAAAAAAGCGAGACTCAAATGAGTCTCGCTTTATAAACATATAATTTATAGTATCTATAAACTATTTACTTTTTCTATTAAAGCGTTAGCTTTAGTCTCTAACTCAGCATTTAAAGCTTTATAATGAGCTTTTTTATTCTCTACATTTTTTGCATTTACTTTTGCAATTAAATCATCAAAAGTTACAATTACTTCGTCTACAATAGCATTTGCTTTAGCTTTATCTCCTTCAGGATTTAATTCTGTAGCTATTTGACAAATACTAATAATGTCTCCTAATGTATAGTTAATATCTTTTTTTAAATTTTTTATGCTTGCCATAATTATAAATATTTAGTGCAAAATTAATCGATTTTATCCAATTCAGCTTGAAATTTCTCAAAAAACTGTCCTACATGGTATCCATCTACCAAAGCATGGTTTACATTTACCGCCACAGGCATTAATATTTTCCCCTTTTCTTCTTTTAACTTACCAAAAGCTAACTGCGGAACACTATCATTTTTATTTCCTGAAAAAGGTTCTTTATGCCCTGTAAAACTTACCCAAGGAATCGCTGAAGAGTGTATACAGCCTAATGAATACCTTGCTGGTAATAAACTAGTTGAATTTTGTATTCTCTCTTTTTCTTCTATATAATTTTGATTAAAAACTTCAAAATCTTCTGAATAATCAAAATAAGAAAAACCAAATGTTGTATCTGTTCTAGCAACAGTTGTTGATGCATTAATTACATCATAAATTGCTACTTTATCTCCTTCAATTCTAAATTTAAAGTTTTCAACAGCATTTATAGCCTTCATACAAGCATGTAAATACCTTACAAAAAAGGATTGCCCCTTCTCTTTTGCTGATTGATAAGTCTTAGATACATCTACATCTGCAACTAAACCAAAAGTTGGATCTGCTAAAGCTCTAAAGTGTTTAAAAAGTTCTTTTCTATTCCAGTTTTCAATATCTAGATATCTCATCTATAAAAACTTTAATACATCTGTAATACTAGATACTGTTTTATAAGCATCCGATTTTTGTTCTTCTTTTACTTCTTCGTGTGCCCATGTTGTATGAAATGGAACATGAATTGCGGTAGCCCCTATTTCAATTAACGGTAATACATCTGATTTTAATGAGTTTCCTATCATTAAAAATTCTGAAGGATTAATTTCTAACCGTTTTACTAGTTTTTTATAATCGGCTTTTTTTTTCTCACTCATCACTTCCGTGTGGTGAAAATATTTTAAGATACCTGATTTAGCCAACTTACGCTCTTGATCCAACAAATCTCCTTTAGTAGCTACAATTAGTTTATATTTTTCTTGCAGTTCTTGCAAAACCTCTTCTACTCCATCTAATAACTCTATTGGTTTTTCTAACATCTCTTTTCCTATCTCAAGAATTGCTTCCATTTTTTTAGGACTGATTTTATAGTTAGAAATTTCTAGAGCACATTCAACCATAGACAACATAAAACCTTTTACACCATAACCGTAAATTTTAAGGTTTTCTATTTCCTTCTTAAATAATTCTTGATGAATTTTATTTTCTGTTTCGTAATCAGATAGCAATCTAGCAAAATCATCTTCAGCATCACGAAAGTAAGTTTCGTTTACCCAAAGTGTATCGTCTGCATCAAAGGATATTATTTTAATATTATTCATTTTCTAATAATTTTATAGCTTTTTCTAAGTCTTCAGGAGTATCAATACCAATACTTTCTACTGAAGTTTCTATCATTTTTATTTTTTTTCCTACTTCTAAGTATCGAATACATTCAATTTTTTCAGCAGCCTCCATTGGTGTCATAGGTGTATGATAAAAATCGATCAATGCTTCTTTTCTAAAGGCATAAACTCCTTTATGTTTATAGTAGTTTACAACTACCTCTTTATCTCGATGATAGGGAATTACACTTCTTGAAAAATAGATTGCAAAATCATTTGTATCGGTAATTACCTTTACATTATTAGGGTCTTGAATATCTTCTTCATTCGTCATTTTTACTTTTAACGACGCTAAATCAATTTCTTTTTGAGTATCAGATTTAAAAATGCTAATTAATTTAGATAACGAAACGGTATCAATAAAAGGTTCGTCTCCTTGTACATTTACCACAATATCTACATCTATATTTTCAACAGCTTCTGCAATTCTATCTGAGCCACATTCGTGTTCTTTATGGCTCATTAACACCTTACCTCCTACTTTTTCTATAGAGTTATAAATTACTTCGGAATCGGTTACCACGTATACTTGATCAAACAAGTTGGCTTTTACTGCAGCCTCATAAGTTCTTACAATTACAGGTTTTCCTCCTAAATCTTTCATTAATTTCCCTGGAAAACGCGATGCACTATAACGTGCAGGAATCATTGCTATTATCTTCATAAATAATGATAAGTGTTTACGTATCAAAGATACGTATTTAAACTGCTATCATAAAAACTGATAAAACTCACATTGACAAAATTTTAACATTAATTAATTTTTGATTTTGTTCAATTATTAAAAACTTTTACTACTTTTGGGTTCTTATGAAAACGCTTTTAGGCACATATACGTTTATTTTTAACACAATCAATTCGATTATGTGTACAGCCCGCATGCATAAACAGTATGTACATGTAACTAAAAGCACCCAAAGAAACAGAATTAAACATCGATTTTAAATAATCAATTTTAATATAAACTTAACCAAGGTGCTTTTTTAAAAAAGCACCTTTTTTTATTTACTAATATTTTAAATTTTAAACATTATGAACACTTTTAAGTATCGAAATTCAATTAGAAAACACGTAGCCTCAACTGTAATGTACTCAGTACAAAATCCATTTTACAGAGATCCTGAATTACTAATACTTAATCCTTAAAATTATCATGAAAACACTAAACATCACATCAAACGGTCAGCCTAATCAATTCATAGTTAACAAAAAACAGGTTAGCAAAAACAAAGTGCTAAAAACTTCAGTTTTATACGATAAAATTGAATCTAGTGCAAACACTTCTTTAGGCTTTTATCCAGATTCTTCTAATTTTAGTTTTAACAGTATCGAATTTGACCTGTTAGACAATGCCTACCTTAATGATAAACTTGTTATCAAAAACAACATTAAAAAATTGAGTGATACTGAAATTATTTTCAATATAACAGTATCTAAAAAAGAAGAAAAGAAACAAAATATTATTTGTACAGCTACTTTTGGCTATACTATTAAAAAAGCATCTTAATTATTCCTAAAAATTGATTTTACAATCAATTGAACAATCGTTAAGTTAATTTGATTTGTTATAAGCTTAGGAGATTCTTCTCTTAAGCTTATTTTATATACGTTTCTAATAATTCTGAAGAGTTTTCTGATAAAACTTTCACTTTATCAATACATGCTGGCACCAAAATAGTTTCTCCTTTTCTTACAATTTCTTGTTGATTCTCGTAAGAAAATGTTACTTCTCCTTCTACACACATATAAATTATAAAGCTATCTTTTTCAGATAAATCAATTTCTTTCTTTCCTTTTACAGGAAGTATATTCGTTGTAAAATAAGGGCATGTAACTACTTGATTCGCTACATTTTCTTGTTTCACATAAGCTGTTTTATAAGTACTCTTGGCTGAAAAATCTATTGCTTTTAAAGCTTTTTCTGTATGCAATTCTCGGTAATTACCATCAATATCTTTTCTATCCCAATCGTAAATTCGATAAGTTAAATCTGATGTTTGTTGAATTTCGGCAATTAATAAGCCTGCTCCAATAGCATGCACCCTGCCTGGTGGCACAAAATATACATCTCCTTTAGCTACCTTATCAACATTTAAAATACTTAAAAGCTTTTTATTATCAAGGTACTGTATATACTCTTCTTTACTTGAATTTTCTTTGAATCCTATTATAATACTAGCCTCTTCATCAGCTTGCATCACATACCACATTTCGGTCTTTCCATAAGACTCTTGAAGTCCTGCTAAATCATCATCAGGGTGTACCTGAATGCTTAGTACTTCTTTAGCATCTATGAACTTTATTAACAGCGGAAACTGCTTACCGAAAGTTTTATACACATAATCACCTACTAAGTCGTGCTTATACTCTTTTAAAAGACTTCTTAATGTTCTTCCTTCAAAATCACCATTACTAACAATTGATTCATCTCCATCAACGTCAGAAATTTCCCAGCTCTCACCAATATTAGATCCGTCTGAATTTTTATGAAGTAGATGGTTTAGTTTTTTTCCTCCCCAAATTTTTTGTTTTAAAATTGGAGTAAATCGTAGTAATTGTTTTATCATAGATTATGCACCTCTATAAGTTACGTAGTTTCTCGGAGTTTCGTATAATGTAACTTCTAAGTCTAATTTTTCAGGAATACTTACACGTAATTTGTTATAAATTACCACAGATATATTTTCTACCGTAGGGTTAACATTTTTAAATTCTTCTACTTCAATATTTAAGTTTTTATGATCTAAAACGTCTTCTACTTTCAACTTAATTAAATCTTTCAACTTTCCTAAATCATATACATACCCTGTTTCTTGGTCTATTTCGCCAGTTAATGAAATAATTAACTCATAATTATGACCATGATAATTAGGATTGCTACACTTACCAAAAACCTCATAATTTTTTTCATCAGACCATTTAGGATTAAATAACCTGTGTGCAGCATTAAAATGTGCTTTTCTATGAACTGTTACTTTAGGCATATTAAATATACTTAGATATTTTATCGTAAGATTCTTTAAAAATTATTTTAAACCAAGCTGTATACTCTTCAGGGTGATTTTCTATATCATTTTTCACCTCTACTAAAGGCATCCATTTATATGAAGCTACTTCTTCAGGGTTTACAATAGGTTCGTCGTTAAATCTACCAATCATTACATGATCATATTCATGTTCCGTTAAACCATTATCAAACGGTGCTTTATAAATGAAAGAAAACACTTCTTCTAGCTCACAAGAAAATCCCATTTCTTCCTGTAATCTACGTTTTCCAGCTTCAATATTAGACTCTCCATCTCTTTGGTGTGAACAACAAGTATTCGTCCATAATAAAGGTGAATGGTACTTCTCTGCAGCACGTTGTTGTAGCATTAATTCATTTTTATCGTTAAAAACAAATACTGAAAATGCTCTATGCAACAAAGCCTTTTCATGTGCTTCAATTTTTTCCATTAACCCTATCGGATTGTCTTGCTGATCAACTAAAATTACTTGCTCTTTCATCTAGAAAATTTACGAAAAGCAAACTTACGAAATTGAGACCAGTTCAACAATTAAAACCTTTTGAACAGTTCGCTTTAAAATGTATCTTTGCAACCTTAAAATTTATAGATGAGTTTTTTAGAAGAAATACAGAAGAGACGTACATTCGGAATTATATCACACCCTGATGCTGGTAAAACTACCTTAACTGAAAAGTTATTACTTTTTGGTGGGGCAATTCAAGAAGCAGGTGCGGTTAAAAATAATAAGATTAAAAAAGGAGCGACTTCCGATTTTATGGAAATTGAACGCCAACGTGGTATCTCTGTTGCTACTTCTGTATTAGCTTTCATTTATAAAGACAAGAAAATAAACATTCTTGATACACCTGGTCACAAGGATTTTGCTGAAGATACTTTTAGAACTTTAACTGCTGTAGATAGTGTTATTGTGGTTATTGATGTTGCAAAAGGAGTTGAGGAACAAACCGAAAAGTTAGTAGAGGTTTGTCGCATGCGAAAAATCCCGATGATTGTTTTCATTAACAAGTTAGACCGTGAGGGTAAAGATGCTTTTGATTTATTAGATGAAGTTGAGCAAAAACTAGGTTTAAGAGTAACTCCTTTAAGTTTCCCTATTGGTATGGGATACGATTTTAAAGGAATCTATAACATTTGGGGAAAGAAGTTAAATATCTTTTCTGGAGATAATAAACAAACTATTTCTGAAGGGGTAGAATTTGATGACATTGATAACCCTGAATTAGACAAAATTGTTGGTGAAGATGCTGCAAACATTCTTCGTGAAGAATTAGAGTTGGTAAATGAGGTATATCCAAATTTTGATCAAAATGAATACCTAAGCGGTTCACTCCAACCTGTTTTATTTGGTTCTGCCTTAAATAATTTTGGAGTAAAAGAATTACTAGATTGCTTTATAGATATTGCTCCTAATCCACAACCAAAGCAAGCAGAAGAACGTTTAGTAGATTCTAAAGAAGAAAAACTTACAGGTTTTGTGTTTAAAATTCATGCAAATATGGACCCTAAGCACCGTGATCGTTTAGCTTTTGTTAAAATTGTATCAGGTACTTTTAAAAGAAACACCCCTTACCTACACGTTCGTAACGGTAAAAAAGTAAAATTCTCTAGTCCGAATGCCTTCTTTGCTGAAAAGAAAGAAATTGTAGATGAATCTTTCCCTGGTGATATTGTAGGATTACACGATACAGGAAGCTTTAAAATTGGAGACACCTTAACTGAAGGTGAACAATTAAGCTTCAAAGGAATTCCTAGTTTCTCTCCAGAGCATTTCCGTTATGTAAACAATGCCGACCCAATGAAGGCTAAACAACTATATAAAGGTTTAGATCAATTAATGGATGAGGGAGTTGCGCAGTTATTTACGATGGAAATGAACGGGCGTAGAATTGTAGGAACCGTGGGAGCACTTCAATACGAAGTAATTCAATATCGTTTAGAGCATGAGTACGGAGCTAAATGTTCGTATGAAAATATTGCTGTACACAAAGCTTGTTGGGTTGAACCAGAAGACCCTAAAAATGAAGAATTCAAAGAATTTAAGCGTGTAAAACAACGTTATTTAGCGAAAGACAAACAAGGTCAACTAGTATTTTTAGCCGACTCTCAGTTTACTATTCAAATGACTCAAAGTAAATATCCAACAGTAAAATTACATTTCACTAGTGAATTTTAAGCCAATAATTGGCATTAAGCATTTACCCGATTATGGAAAATAAAAATTATAACGTCATTGCGAACAGAGTGAAGCAATCTCTAACTATAAAAGAAAGATTACTTCGTTTCACTTGTAATGACGTTATCTTTTTTCTATTCTCTCTATTCTCTTTTCTATCAACTTACGGTCAAGAGAATTTATCGAGTTTACAAGGAAAAGAGTTACACAATAAAGTTCGTTTGAATTTTATCCCTGTTGAAATGCCTTCGGATAAATTTCCAAACCTAAAATCAACCATGGGATTAGCGGGTGTACACTATCAAGTTCCAATTAATGATTGGTTATATGGCGGCGCAGGATTTCATTTTGCTGTAACAGGTGACCAAGGAGGGTTATTTACGTTAGGTGCTGAATTAGGAGTGAATAAACAGTTGTATAAAAATTTATATGTAGATGCTAACTTCCACTTTGGTGGCGGTGGTGGATATCGTTACTTAGTAAATGATGGTGGTTTTATCAATCCAAATGTAGGATTACAATATAAAAAGAATGATTATTCCTTCGGAATACAATACAGTCATCTTAACTTTTTATCAGGAGAGATTAAAAGTAACTCAGTTTCTTTCTTTGTAGAAATACCGAGTATTTTACGTTTTACCGATTATGATAAAGCACATCAAAATTTTGTAGCAGATAACTTGTCTCCTGATAGTTTTTGGAGTAAACCAACAGTTAAAAATGCACAACAAATTCGTTTTGATTTCTTTAAACCTATCGGTAATTCAAAAAAAGATAATGGTGATGACTTAAATGAAATGCTATATGTTATTGGTTTTGAGTATCAGAAATATTTAAACGAAAACACCTTCTTATTTGCACATACCGATGCTATTTATAGAGGGTTACGTGCTGGTTTTATGGATTTATTTGTTGGCGCTGGGTATCACCCATACCAATCAAAATACATTAATATTTTCGGGAAATTAGGTGTTGGTGCTGCTGGTGGTCGTGTGGCTCCTGAAGGTGGACTGATGATGTATCCTTCTGCTGGAATAGATTTAAAACTATTTAAAAACATCGCTATAAGTGGTCATGGCGGATATTATCGTGCTATTGCTGGCGATTTAGAGGCCTATACTTTCGGATTTGGTTTAAAATACTTCGGATTAAATGGCGGAACGTCTTCCGAAGAAAATAGTACTTATAGTACACAAGGTTTACGTTTAGAAATTCAAAATCAAAGCTATTTTGATGTTGCTAAAACAGATGATGTTTACAACGCTACTGAAATAGACTTACAGTTAATTGGTCTTAAAGTTAACTACGACTTAAACAAATGGCTGTATATAGCAGGAGAAGCTAGTTTTGCCTATGATGGTCGTTCTGGGGGGTATGCTCACGGATTAGTTGGTGGAGGTATGTATAGTCCTCGTTTCTTAAATAAGAAAATACGTGGTTTTATAGAAGTTATGGCTGGTGCTGGCGGTGGTGCAGGTGTTGATACCGACGAAGGAATTATTATTCGTCCTACACTTGGTTTAAGTTATGATGTAACGAATCAAGTTTCTATAATTGCTTCAGGGGGTCGATATTATTCACCCTTCGGCAATGTAAATTCAAATAATATTAACATAGGTTTAAGCTTTAACCTTTCAACTTTATCAGTAAAAAACTAACTTTGTCATTGCTAAGAAAAACAATGATTTAGCTATTTTAATAAAAAGATTCTTTTACCTAATAATATTTTAGATATTGGAATCGCACAATATAAATAAACAAGAGAAAAATGGATAACGGAATTTATGCAAAGTTCACCACTCCAAAAGGTGATATTTTAGTAAACTTAGAATACGAAAAAACTCCTGGAACTGTAGGTAACTTTGTTGCTTTAGCAGAAGGAAATTTAGAAAACTCAGCAAAACCACAAGGAACTCCTTATTACAACGGATTAAAGTTCCACCGTGTAATTGCTGATTTTATGGTTCAAGGTGGATGTCCTCAAGGAACTGGAACAGGAAATCCTGGTTATAAATTTGATGATGAAATTCACCCTGAATTAAAGCACGATGCTCCTGGTAAATTATCAATGGCAAATGCAGGACCTGGAACTAATGGTTCTCAGTTTTTTATTACACATGTTGCTACTCCTTGGTTAGACGGAAAACACACTGTTTTTGGTAGTGTTATTGAAGGTCAAGATGTTGTTGATGCTATTGCACAAGACGACACTATGGATGTAGAAATTATTCGTGTTGGTGATACCGCTGAATCTTTTAATGCAGTAGAAGCTTTTAGATCTTTTGAAGGAGCTCGTGAAAAACGTGAAGCTGAAGCAAAAGCTAAACAAAAAGAATTATTAGATCAAGTAGCTGCTGGATACGATGAAACTGCAAGCGGATTACGTTATAAGGTTTTACAAAACGGAGATGGAAAACAAGCTACTAAAGGAGCTACGGTTTCTGTACATTACAAGGGTCAATTATTAGACGGAACGGTGTTTGATTCTTCATACAAACGCAAGCAACCTATCGATTTTGCAATTGGAGTTGGTCAAGTAATTCCTGGTTGGGATGAAGGTATTCAATTATTAAAAGTTGGAGACAAAGCTCGTTTGGTTATTCCTTCTGACTTAGCATATGGTGCACAAGGTGCTGGCGGTGTAATTCCTCCAGACGCAACTTTAATCTTTGATGTTGAGTTAATGAATGTAAAATAATAGTACATAAAATATTTCAGTATTGATAAAGCCTTCATAATAATTATGAAGGCTTTATTTTTGTTCAAACCCTACTTAATGTTTAATTAATGTTCATAACATTAAAGAACATATTACTTAATAGATTTATCATAATTACTTAAGGACAAAAGAGCAATAAAGCGTGACCTTTACAACACCAAACAAGCTCTTAAATCCTATGAAAACAACTTTACTTTTTTTTACGTTACTTCTCTTAACAACTGTTACTTTAAAAGCTCAAGAAGTTTGTACTATTCCTGAAGACAATGCTATTGATTTAAATATTATAAGTGTAGATAAATGTGAGATTGTTGACAAGAAACAAAATCCAAGAGAAAGAACTACAAAAACATTAACTGCTAGAAATAGAATAAAAAAAGTAAGAAAAGCACCACAGAAAAATCAATCAAGCTTAAATGCTCCTTCTAAAGTTTCTATTGTTACAACTAATAATGACATATCTATAAGAAACTCTTTGAAGTCTCAAACCAAAGAAGTGTTGTTTTCTGTGGTTGAACAGGTTCCTTTATTTCCTAAGTGTAAAAATAGCTCAAACGAAAAAGCAAAAAAATGCTTTAAGGATAGCATGCAAAAACATTTTTCTAAAAGCTATTATCCTGAAGTGTTTTCTGAAGAAGGTATACATGGTAGAGTTTTAATTCAATTTACTATAGATGTATATGGTAACCCTAAAAACATTCAAGTAGTTAGTTCTAAACCTAGTAAAGTTATCACCAATGAAATTAATCGGATTATCAATAAGTTACCTCAGTTAGAATCAGGCAAAGAAAAAGGAATACCTGTTAATGTAACATATTCTTTTCCTATAAACTTAATCTTAAATTAATATAAAATGTTTATCCTTAATTTCAGATAATTTTATTTTCGTGCTCCTTTATATTCCTCTTTAACACACACAAATGAAACATATCTTAACCTTTTTTTTATTGTCAATATCATTTTCTTACTCTCAAGAAAAATGTGAAACTCCTAATGAAAGTATTCAAGACATTAATACTATTAGCATTACTAAATGTTCTATAGATGATGTAAGAGTAGCTCTAGAGACTGAAAAAGTTAAAGAAATCTCTACAAGAAAAAGGCATCGAAAACTTAGAAAAGCTAATGTTATTTCAGCAAAATCTAATAAAGTTGAGAATATAAAAAGTAAGAATTCACTCGTTGAAAAACTAAACATACAAGAAGACATTTTAACCTCTCTAGAAAAAATTCCTTTTCATTTAGTGGAACAAATTCCTTTATTTAAAGAGTGTAAAAAAACTCCCATTTTACAACAATCAAAATGTTTTGAAAAAGAAATGATAACACATATTGTCAGAAATTTTGATTACCCAAAGGAAGCTCTACGAAAAAAAATTGAAGGTAAAGTTTTAGTACAGTTTACTATCGATAAAAAAGGAAATGTTGTTGATATAAAGAAAAAAGGGCCTGAAAACAGTGATTTATTAATGAAAGAAGCTCATAGGTTAATAGCTTCTCTTCCAAACTTTATTCCTGGTAGTCATAGAGGTAATTTTGTTAATGTAAAATATGCTTTACCTATAATTTTTAGGGTTCCGAAATAGTTAAATTTATCTATATATTTTTCATAAATTTCTCTGTAGCAATCTGAATAAGAGAATAAATTTGTTATTTTCTATTTTTTACCTATATTTACGGCATCAGTTAACGTTTAATTAACTCTACCAAACACTTAAAATTAGAGCACAATGATTAAAAAACTCCCCTTAGTAGTAGCTGCTATGCTACTTTCTTTAGCGGCTGTAGGACAGGAAGTATGTACTACTCCAGATGAACAAATCGCCGATCCGAACAGTATCACTAAATGTGCAATTGAAGACACCGAAAATGGTGCAAAAAAACAACTATCTATTGAAGTCTCTACCAGAAGACGCGTTGTTCGTAAGAATAAAGAAGCCGTTTCTGCTATTGGAGGTATTAATTCTTCTCAAAAGGTAGCTGACATTAAAAAGAAGTCTTTATTAATTGGTAAACTTGAGTTAGAAGATAATTCAGCTACTATTGAAAAAGTTCCTTTTAATTTAGTTGAAGAAATTCCTTTGTTTAGTAAATGTAACAATGTTCCATTAATTAAGCAGGCAAAGTGTTTTGAAACTAACATGACTAAACATATTATTAAGAACTTCAACTATCCACAAGAAGCTATTGACGCTGGTATACAAGGAAGAGTTTTAGTTCAATTTACTATAAACGAGCAAGGAAATGTTGAAGATATTTTAATGCGTGGACCAAAAGGTGGTGAATCTTTAGAAAAAGAAGCTAGTAGAATTATTAACGATCTTCCTAAGTTTATACCAGGTAAACACAATGGAAGAACTGTAAAGGTAAAATACGGAGTTCCTATTACGTTTAGAGCACCTGGAGCAACTAATAATAGATCTTCTAAATCTACAACAAGCAAAGTTGTTGCTAAGAAAAGCTCTAATGTAGTAAAAGAAAAAACTATTACTGATTTTGTGAAGTTTGTAGAGGTACAAAGTATTCCTCAATTTAAAGCTTGTACAAAGGTTCCTGATATGCAAAAATTAAAATGTTTCAACGAAAGAATGGTTAGCCATATTCAAAGAAACTTTAACTACCCAGCCGCAGCTGCTGAACAAAACATTGAAGGTAGAGTTTGGGTACGTTTTATTATTGACAAAAAAGGAAAAGTAACTAATATTAAAATGAAAGGTCCTCAAAATGGTCAATTACTAGAGGAAGAAGCTAAAAGAATGGTTTCTAAACTACCTAAATTTGTTCCAGCGGAACATAATGGCAAAACAGCTAATGTTGAGTATTACATTCCTGTTAACTTTAAGCTTCACGAATAATAATAACTCTTAAAAGTGTTTATATAAAAAAGCTTCTAATTAAAAAATTAGAAGCTTTTTATTTTTATAAGAACACTGAACACTCTCTCTTCTCTAAATAATCCTAATACAGTAATTATTAAACTTATTGGTACACAACATTTGTCCCTTTAAAATAAAAAAAGAGGAGTAAATTATTACCTCCTCTTTTTCTTTTATTTATTTAAAGTTATTATTTCTTCTCTTCAGGAAATAATATTTTCTTTAAAGCTTCTTTATCTTTTTTTATTTTATCTTTTTGCTCTTGAATCTTTTTGTCTAATTCACTAAGTCTTTCATTTGCCTTACGAACTATTTCTTCCTTCTCTTTAGCTTCTTCTTCAGAAATTTCTTTACTCTCTTTAGCTTCTTTTATTTTCTCTTGAGCTTTTTTTACCTTTTCTCTTCCTCTGTTTAAAACACCTTCGCTTTCAAGAATATTTTTTTCTTGCTCTTCAATCTTTTCTTTAGCCTCGTTTGATCTCATTTCACCAAACTCTCTTCCACTCATTCCATTCTTATCTAGACCATAGGCATTACCTTTCCCTTTATTCTCCTTATCTGCCTTTGAATCTTTTCTTTGCTTTTTATCTTTTTTTTCTTTCAGCTCTTTTTTCTCCTTCATTTCTTGAGCTTTGTCTTTCCCTTTTTCTTTTACTTCTTCTACTTCTTGCTCAAGATCTTCTTTTACTTCTTTTGCTTTATCCTTTCCTTTTTGCTTTACCTCTTCTACACTTTTTTCTTTCCCCTTACCTTTTCCTTGAGCAAACGTATGCTGAGTTCCTATAAAGGCAAAAAGCATTACGATTGATACTATTAGTTTTATATTTTTCATAATGATTAAGTTTATTAGTTTATATACTATCTATTTCTTGCAACTGTTCTTCTAATTTTTTAGTCGCTTCATTTAATTTATCTATGCCAGCCTTTACTTCATTTTCTATAGAATCTATTTTTTTGATGGCTGCTTCAATTTTCTGTTTTTCTTCTTGTTCTTTCTTTTTGTCCGTACAAGAAATCATAAAAAGAATTCCGAATGTTAAAATCAATAGTTTTTTCATAATTTAATTAATAGGTTAATATAATATATACTTAAGACACTTAAACTGCTACAAAGTCACTGTTAACAGTTATAGCTATTAAGCAAAAAACCAGCATAATGCTGGTTTTTTGTTGTTTTAAAATGATTAAGGTTTGATTTCTTCTTTTTCAGCTAATAAACCAAAAAACTTATCTAAATTAGGTAAAATTACTATTCTAGTTCTTCTATTTCTAGCTCTATTAGCTGCTGAACTATTTTCTACTAGCGGTACTGAACTACCTCTACCTGATGCAATTAATCTACTAGCATCTACATCATATTTTTTCTCTAAAAGTCTAACAATAGATGTTGCTCTTTTTACACTTAAATCCCAGTTGTCTTCTACAACAGCATTATGAATTGGTCTTGAATCTGTATGCCCTTCAATCATAACATCCATACTTGGCTCAGAGTTAATCACGTCAGCTAATTTCTTAATTAACTTGTATGCATTCTTTTTAACTCTATAACTTGCTGTATTGAATAACATTTTATCTGAAACAGAAATCATTACAACAGTTTGATCAATATCAATGTTTACATCTTCATCGTTCTCTAATTCTGAAGTGTTTATTGACTTTTTTAAGTTGTGAGCAATAGCTACATTCATAGAGTCTTTTAACGTTTTAGCGTTAGCTAACTCTGCTGGATCAACATTTTTAAGCGTTTCTCTCATTTTTTCTTTTACAGAATTAGAGATTACTGCTGATTTACCAACCATGTCTAACTTAACGTTATTTTCTTCATGGAGTGATTCATTTACACTTTTTAATGAGTTAATTTTTTCATTATAGTCATCAACTCTCTTTTCAATTTTAGCAAACTTAGCCTCAAGTTGCTCCTTTTCTAGAGTTGTTTTCTGTAAATTTCCTCTTGTATCGTTGTACTTCTGTTCTAACTCAACATACTTCTTTTTTGAAACACAAGACGTCATTGTTAAAGCCAATAACGCTAAAGGAATAAATAGTTTTTTCATAATTAATAATAATGATAATAAGTTAATGTAACCTTATAACTTAATTTTTCACATAATATTATACTAACGTAAATAAAAAAACTCCTTTTAAAAAAGGAGTTTTTTATCTTAATAACATTACGGTTATTTGTGGGGGAGTCTTAATTTTTATAATTCACTTTAACTTCTTTAGTTATCCTATCACAATTATCTTCTTTTCCTTTAAAACACTTATTGTTCTCTGGTCTTGAGTTTCTTCCTCTTTTTTTTAAACTCTTACTTAAAAACTCTAAAAAATTGCTTCTTTTAGTGGCTATTTTTTTTCTTATTCTTTTTTTTTCTTGCTCTTGTCTTACCTCTATAGATTCGCTTCCTTTTACTATATAGAAATATGAACGTCTGTTTAATTGATACTCTTCTTCAGAACATCTTATTCCGTCTACACAGTCATTTAATGGTTTATCTTCTCCATACCCTATAGCACTTTCAATTCTGTTACTAACAATACCTCTTGACAAAATATAATCTCTAGTAGATTTTGCTCTTTTATCTGATAACATTCTATTATAATCTCTATGACCACGACTATCCGTATGTGATTCTATTTTTATCACTAATTCAGGATGGTTTGTCATTACTGTTACAATATTTTCTAACTCATATTCTGCATCTTCTCTAATAATAGACTTGTCATAATCAAAATAAATAGGTTTTATTACTATTTGATTTCCTATTATTAATGGTGTTAATTTTAAGTTAGCTGTAATTTCATTGTTTCTTTTACCATTAGTTAACACAGAACTTTTACCTGATCGATGATCTAATTTAGATGCTATAATTGTATAAGTACTATTACATGGTACATCTTTAAAAGTATAATTACCTAAACCATCAGAAATTGTTTCTGCTATAATTTCTTTTTCTTTATTAATTAATTTTATTACAGCTGCTTCTACTGGAGTATTTGTTTTATTGTTCTTTATTACTCCTCTAACAATTTGTGTACAAACAGGTGGGTCTGTATAAATAAAGAAGCTATAAATGTCATCATCTCCTTTTCCTTTTTCTCTATTTGATGAGAAGAAACCTCTTTTACCATTCTTACTTATAAAAAAAGAAAAATCATCTTTCTTACTATTAAATGGATATCCCAAGTTTTCTGGTGATGATAATGTACCATCTTCTTTAATTTTTGCTTGAAAAATATCAAGAAGCCCCAAACCTAAATGTCCATTAGATGAAAAATAGAGTATGTCATCACTTCCTACATAAGGGAAAACTTCTTTCTCTGATGTATTTACAGTATCACCTAAATTTATAGGTTCTCCATACTCATCTTTTCCTTTTATTTCTACCTTGTAAATATCAGATTGTCCATATCCTCCAGGCATATTAGAGACAAAATATAATGTTTTTTCGTCTGGACTTAAAGCTGGGTGACCTGTAGAATATTCATCATTATTAAATGGTAACTCTTTAACATTTACCCAATATCCATTTACATAACTGGCCTTATATATCTTTAAATTTGATGTGTTTTTTTTACTTCTTCTAGCTCTTTTTCCTTCTGAGTTATTTCTTGTAAAATAAATGGTTTTTCCATCTTTTGTAAATACAGGTGTAGATTCATGAAGTTCAGAAGCTATTGGTTCTCCTAACTTTTGAACGTTTCCTAAAACTAAAATAGTATCTTGTTTACTTCCTTCTAATGTTTGCACATCTTCTTCTCCCTTGTAAATATTTAAAAATGGCTGATTATTCCACTTGTATATTTTTTGTCTTTTTGAATCATTAGGAACAGAAGATGTGAAATACGATTTTCCATTCAATAAAAAACCTCCAAAATCTGAATACGGTGTATTTATTGCTAAATTTCTTACTCCTATTCTTTTTTCTTGACTGGTATAGTCTGATAAATAACTATCTTTTTTAAGTTCTTCATCTAAGCCACTTTTTTGAGATTGTGTTAATTTTAAAAATATAGAATCTGATTTTTTATATTTTCCATTACTCCTCAAAGCTTGAGCGTACTTAAATAAATGTTTTTCTTCAACCTTTTCGTTAAAATTAGAAATAAGTTTTTGATACCAAACTTCTGCTTTTTCAGTATCTGAATTGTTATAGTAAGATTCTGCCAACCTACTTAATACATGTTGAGAACTATCTCCTTTAATTAATACTAAATCTTTATATAGTTTAGCTGATTGAACATAAGAAAACTCTTCAAAATAACGATCCGCTACTTTTCTACTTTGACCAAAACCATTTACAGCCAACATTAACAGTACTGTTAATGTTAGTATTTTTTTAAAATTCATTTTTTTCTTTTTAGAAGAATCTTGGGGATCTATATCTAATATCTTTAAATATTTCATACTGTAACATAATTTCGTGTGTTCCCGAATTTGTTACATTATAGTTTGATGTTGTTAAATCATATGAATACCCTATAAGCAAAGAGTCTGTTGCTTGAAAACCTAAAAGAGCACTTACAGAGTCATCCCATCTCCAAGAAGCTCCAACTCTAAACTTTTCATTAAATAATAAATTTGCTGAAATATCTAGTGACAAAGGGGCTCCTGAAACACCTTTTAATAAAGCTGCCGGTTTAAACTTTAAGTCTTCATTTATATCAAAAACATACCCTGCTATTAAGAAAAAGTGCATTCTTTCTACAGCTACTTCACCTGGAGTGTCTGCATCATAATGCTCCATTCTTAAAATATTTGGTACAGATAATCCAACATACCACTGTGGTTGATGATAATAAATACCTGCTCCTACTGTTGGTAAAAACTTATTGATATTATCTTGAAATACCACTTCATCATCTTTATAGGTTCCTTTTGACCAATCTATGTTTAATAATCTTCCTCCTAAACGTAAACCAAAAGCTAAATTTCCTTCTTCTCCAGTTTGAATATTATAAGAAACATTAGCATCTAAATATATTTCACTAGAAGGACCTACTTGATCATTCATTAAATTAACTCCTAACCCTAATCCAGAATATCCTAAAGGCGTATCATAAGATAAGTTTTGAGTATTAGGAGCTCCTTCAAAACCTACCCATTGCATTCTACCCAATGCAGTAATTACTGTATGTCCTCTAGATCCTGCATAAGCTGGATTCACATTCATTGTATTATACATGTACTGTGTATACTGAGGATCTTGTTGTGCTTGAATATCTGTCGTTATACAGATACTCATTACACATATTAAGATTAAACTTAAATATAATTTCATTTGATTAAAACTTTTATTCATCAGTCTTTTTATTCTAAAATATCTATATTATCTATTAATATAAACCCATCCCTTTTTAACTTTACTTCCATTTCCAAGGTCTAAAATATAGAAGTATGTTCCAACTGGCAATTTATCACCTACATTTATATTTGCTCTTCCTTCAGAAATTCCTCTAAACACAACACTACTATTGTTATATCCTTTAGCTCTATATATTGTGTTACCCCATCTATTAAAAATTTCTAAAGTATTACTTGGGAAATTCTCAATACAATCAATATGTAAATAACTGTTTGCAGAATCTCCGTTCGGACTCATAAGATTATTAACTTTCACACAAGTGTCTTCATTAATAGCATCTCCAAAGCCATCTAATCCATCTACACTATCAGCAATACCATCTCCATCAGAGTCTACTCCACTATCATTAACTACACCATTTCCTCCACTATTAGGGTCTGTTGGGTCTGTATCATTATCTGGAGAATTAGCATCTCCATGACCATCAAATCCATCTACACTATCAGCTATACCGTCTCCATCTGTATCTTCAGAAGGATTGTCTACTTGACCATCTCCATCTTCATCAGAATTTCCTCCTTCTACAACATCATTAATTCCATCATCATCACTATCCAAATCTTGATAATCAGGAACCCCATCTCCATCTGTATCTGGTTCTTCATCTTCATCAACCGAATCATCAGCTTGTCCATCTCCATTAGCGTCTGTATATCCTGTATCATTAGAATCTATAACTCCATCTCCATTGGTATCTAAGTTTCCATTTCCTCCTTCTATAACATCATTAATACCATCGTTATCAGAATCTAAATCTAATGAATCTGGAATTCCGTCTTCATCAGTATCTACTAAACCATCTCCTTCTTCTACATCTGGTATACCATCATTATCATCATCCACATCCATAGCATCTGGTATACCATCGTTATCTGTATCAACACAATCTTCTCCTGATAATCTACCATTCACTACAAAATCTTCAGAGGATCCTCTACCACAACTACCACTCACACTTACTGTGTAAGTAACTCCAAAATTATAACCGTTAATTACACCGTTTTCATCAACCTCTAATGTTGAATCATTGAAAACATAAGTTAAACTTGAATCGTAATTAGTAATCATAGCCCTACCTGGTGTTGCACACGTAGCTCTTTCAACTGATATAGAAGGTATTGAAGGAACAGCCTCTTCTTTTACTACAACTTCCGAGCTAGCATCTGTTGTACATGGACTTGTTGCTGCTACTGTATAAGTATAGGTTCCTGCTCCTGCTAAAACTGGTGACCAACTTCCTGTGTTATCTGGTGTTCCGCCTAATGCGGCTAATAACTCTGCCTCTGTTACTGTCGTTCCTTCACAGATCGTTAAGCTTCCGTTGCTTCCTGCATCTGCCGTTGGTACACTTTCAATTACTACATTCTGCGTTTGGGTACTCGTATTTCCTTGTGCATCTTCATATGTCCACGTTACTACTGTTGTTCC
>NZ_JBNXUE010000002.1:0-236575 GCF_050566205.1 Tenacibaculum sp. SDUM215027 | reverse complement strand
TTCCTTGAGTCGTGATTGGTAAGCTTGCATCGTTTGTTACTGTTACACTGCCTCCACAGTTATCCGTTGCTGTTGGTACTGTTAAACTTGTTACTTCACATTCTGCTGTCACATCTGATAAGCTCGCTGTATCTGCTACTGGTGCGGTGGTATCATTTACTTTTACTGTTTGACTTACAGATAGTGCACGATCACATGTACCGTCACTCACATTTGTTAAATTAATAGTTGTATCAGATGTTACTGCATTTACAGTTACATCAACTGTTCCTCCTACACCAATTAGCACTGTTGTTGAACCTAAACCGTTTATATTGTATGTTACATTATTTCCCGCATTACCATTAATAACAAACACTGCATCTTCACTAGGACATATTGGACTATTTGAACTTACTGTAGCCTCACTTGGTAAATCATTTATAGTTACTACGACAGGTTCTATTTCATAACAACCACTAACTGATGTTAATTTTATATAATATGTTCCACTTGAAGCAACTGCATTATAATTTGTTAAAGAGGTAGTTGCTGTAGCGTCTGTCCAATATGTTAATGTTCCTGATGTACTACTTCCATTGGCTCCGTCAGTTATATCACTTGCTGCTAAATCTACTGTAGAAGGGCTACATACTGATGCTGGGTTCGTTATTATTAAAGTTGGTACAGCATCTGTATTTACTGCAGCACTTGTTCCTGCACCCTGACCTTGATCATTATTAGATCCATCTGCTGTACCTGTAGCGTTCACAAGATTAGGTACTCCATATTCATCAACTCCTCCTACGATTCTTCCATTTACATCCAATTGATTTGTTGTAACATTTTCATCACCCTCAATAGCATCGTAACACCCATCATTATCACTATCTAAATCTAGATAATCAGGAATACCGTCTCCATCTGAATCACAAGAAATTAAAGAAATGAAAATTTCATCTAATAATAATGTATTATATGCATCACTATTATTATTATTATAAATTTCAACTGTTACTGCTGTTGTTGTAGAAGTAAATAAAAATTCAAATCGTTGCCAAGATAGTGTTAACGTTCCTGTATCAATTATCTGTAAAATATTCCCTGAACCATCTTTTATTTGCATTCTTACATCGGGATAACCACTTGTGGGACCTGCACTCTCTTCCCTTGCCGCTGCTGCAAAGAAACTGTAAGAATATTCCTCATTTGGTAAAACTGTAATAGTTTCTTGATAAATTAATACCGGGGAAGATCCATTAGGATTATCTAGTCCTAAATACTTTCCTTCTGGATTTCCTGTTGCATCAGCTCCTGAATTTGATTGAAACCAAGTTCTACCACCAGCATCTGCATTCGTTCCTACCATAATATTATCAACACTTCCACTAGGAACGTTAGCGTGGTTTGATGAAGGGCTACCTGACCCTGTACCAAAATTTTCTGAAAAAGCATAACATGGTCTTTCATCAATATCTAAAATCCCATCATTATCATCATCTAAATCACAAATATCTGACACTCCATCTCCATCAGTATCAGGGTTTCCTGAAGCTACTGGGTCACATAAATCTATTGGTGCAGTACATGAAATTGAGGCATTCCACCCTCCTCTCATTATAGAACCATCCGAATTAAACACAAAATGAAGTGACGTTCCCGAAGAAGTTATAACTGTTGGAGCATTGTTGCTACAAAAATCACCTATTTTAGTAGCACTTGCATTTTCTCCATCATATATTGTTAATGTATCCCAGCAATTATTACCTCCATTATTTTCAATGGCAAACTGACTACTAAAATCAAATACTAAATTCCCTCCATTACCTGAAGTAAATGTAACGGAGTTACTTTCACCATTTCCATAATCCCCAAAAGCACCTCCTGAATCCGTAAAAGTACCTGAACAAGTAGTTATAGTTTTTCCATTTACATCCGTATCTCCAATATTATACGTTTGTGCAAAAGATTTAGCTGACAAAAAAACCGTTAACACAAAAAAGAAAACTTTCTTATATGTACTGATTTTAGAAACGTAGTTTTCCTCCATATTAATACATTTTATTTTATATACAATGTTGTGCCTTAAAATTCTTCAAGGCTTTTTATTTTTTTAATAAACAATACGGTGGGATGTAAAAAACCCCACACAAAAAAAATGTTAAGTTGCTGTTTTACAACTTATTTCTTGTGGGGGGCTTCTAAATATTTTCAGTGTGCAAAAGTAAACTATTTTTACTTTCACTAAAATATTAGACGTAAAATTAACAGTTTAAGTCACTTTATAATAAAAAAAAATACCATACACCTTTGCAATCAATAAAAACTATTTAAAAACAACCTTTAAAAGCTCGTTATTTAACTTTTACCTTTCTTATCACTACCTTTTTAACCAAACAAACAAAACCCCCTTAAAACATATTAAAAAAGCTTTTATTTATTTTTCAGTACTTTTTTAAACTGATTCAGCACATAATCAACTTCATCAATTGTATTTAATTTACTAAAAGAAAACCGTACAGATGTTTTCTTTTCTTCTTCTTCATCTAAAAAACCTCGCAACACATGAGACCCTTTACTGCTTCCACTTTGACAAGCACTACCTCCAGATACAGCTATTCCAGATAAATCTAAATTAAATAACAACATTTTATCTTCTATAGGAAACCGTAAGTTTAGTATTGTATAACTTGTTTCTTCTATCGATTCTCCGTTAATCTTAATGTTGGGGATTAATTCTTTTATTTTTTTTACAAAATACTTTTTTAATCTTACAATATATTCCTTGTCTTCTCTTAAATTTTCACAAGCTATAGCTAGTGCTTTTTCCATACCAACAATTGAGTGTACATTTTCAGTACTCGATCTTGCTCCTTTTTCTTGCTCTCCTCCATGTAACATAGGAAGTATTCCAATTCCTTTTTTAAAATAAGCAAAACCTACTCCTTTAGGACCATGAAACTTATGTGCGCTTGCTGCAATAAAATCTATTGATGTTTTTTGTAAATCAATGGCATAGTGTCCTATGGCTTGTACAGTATCTGAATGAAAATAAGCATTGTGTTCTTTACATAACGCCGCTACATCATCAATTGGCAATAAATTACCAATCTCATTATTCACATACATTAAACTCACCAAAGTTTTTTTCTTTGATTCACTTAGTAAGCCCCCTAGACTCTCTGTTAGAACAGCTCCGTTTTCATTTACCCTAACATAATCAACAGTTATTTTATGTTTTTTTTCTAAAAACTGTACCGTATTTAAAACTGCATGATGTTCTATCTTAGAAGTTATTATTCTTTCTACTCCTAAGTTTAAAACTGCATTAAATAAAATTAAGTTATCTGCTTCAGTTCCTCCTGCTGTAAAAATGATTTCACTTGAAGACACATTAAAATGTTTTGCTATGTTTTTCCTAGCTGTTTCAACTGCAGCTTTAGCTTTTCTACCGTATTGATGTATAGATGAAGGGTTACCAAAATTGGTTTGCATTGACTGTTGAACAGCTTCAATAACTTCAGGCAACATAGGTGTTGTTGCGGCATTGTCTAAGTAAACAGAATTCATAACGCAAAAGTAAGATTTTCTAGTTGATAGTTAGATTTATTAGGCTTTTTGTAAATAAATTATTCATTTTGAAAAACATACACTTCCGTAGCCCCTTGACCATATTTTTGATAAGAAGCATCGTAATACTTAACTGGATAATTATTTAACAAGTATTTCAACTCTGTTTTTAAAACTCCATCTCCTACTCCATGTATTAAAACTAGTTTTGATATTCTTTTAGATATACAGTATTCTAATTTATGTTTTGCTGTATTAATTTGTAATGATAAAATATCAAAATTATCCATTCCTCTTGTAGATTTCAACAACTTTTCAGCATGTAAATCTACTTCCATTACTATTTCTTTTTTATCTTTTACAAAAGATGTTTTCTTCTTCCTTTCTTTTGATTGAATTTTAGCTTTCAGCATTGGATTATTGATATCAGAGTATTTACTTAGCTCATTTTGATCTACTTCAACTTTCACTAATTCTTTTTTCGTAAAACAATACTCCATACTTTCATTATCTAATATAAAAACATCATCTCCACTTAATCTCACCACTACTCCTCTAATATTAGCATCTATTACAGCCACTTTATTTCCTATTTCTAAACACATTCTTAACCTTTATTTAATTAGCTAAAAGGGCATTAGCTTGTATTTTTGCAAATAATTTCACTCTGCAAAAGAACTGCAAATAAATGATAAACACTAAGAATATCAATACAAAAATTTTCTTTGAAGAAGCAAGAAAAGAATTAATTCTTACTGAAGACCGCAAAGACTTATTACTTAAAATAGCTGATACTATTTTTGAAGAGTATCTTGATAGAGAAAAAATAAATTTAAATTTTATTTGTACTCATAATTCTCGTAGAAGTCAATTTACACAGGTATGGAGCTTCTTTGCTATTGAATACTTTAATTTAAAGAATATGTTTACCTATTCTGGCGGAACAGAAACTACTTCATTTCACAGAAATACAGTTAAATGTCTACAAAAAACTGGCTTTATTTTTAGTGTTGTTGATTTTTCTCACCAAAACCCTAGATACCTGGTTTCTTTTAACGGAACTAAAAAATCTATTTTAGGCTTTTCAAAACTGTATGATCATCCTCAAAATAGCTTTCCTTTTATTGCAATTACTACTTGTAATAGTGCTGATCAAAATTGTCCGTTTATTCCTGATGCTATCGAGCGTTTTCATTTACCTTATAAAGACCCTAAAACATCAGATAATACTGAGTTAACTGAAGACACTTATCTTCAAACAAGTAAACAAATTGCTGGTGAATTGTTTTTTATCTTTGAAAAAATTCAGCAAAGATTACCTTAGTTATACCTCTATACTTTTATCGTAAGGTATTCTTTCTAAAATATAATTAATTACATTTATCCTTGCTTGTGTTTTTCTATTAGCTCGAATAACTTTCCAAGGAGATATTTCTGTATTTGTTTTAGAGAACATTGCTTTTTTATACTCTGTATAATCATCCCAAAGTTCCTGTGCCTTTTCATCTACAGGTGTCATTTTCCATTGTTTTAATGGATTGTTCTTTATATCGCTAAATCGTTTCGATTGTTCTTTTTTATTGATAGACATATAAATTTTTACCAAACGAATACCTGACTCTAGAATCATGCGCTCAAAATCGTTTACTTGGTTCATGAAAATCTCATATTCCTCTTGGGTGCAAAAACCATTTACAGGCTCAACTACTGCACGATTATACCAACTACGATCAAAAAACACAATTTCTCCTGCTTTAGGAAATTGCTCTACATATCGCTGAAAATACCATTGTGTTTTTTGATCTTCATTAGGTTTTGGAAGCGCTACAATTCTCATATGACGGGGATTGATACGTTCTGTAATTCTACGTATTGCACCACCTTTTCCTGCAGCATCTCTTCCTTCAAAAATTATAATAATTCGTTCATTTTCTTGAATCGCCCAAGCTTGTAAACGAATTATTTCAACTTGTAATTTTTTTAATTTTCTCTCATAATCAACATATCTAATCGCTCTTTCTAAATTAAAAGATTTCGATAATAAAGCCTTTAAACCTTTTGTTGTATTTAATTTATTTACGTCTCTTTGAGTTAACTTTTCCATTCTTAATCTAAATGTTTTACTGAACGATAATAACGCATTACAATATTTGGGTCTGGTGTTAAAACCGTTTTTACTTCTTCTCTTCCTTTATAATCAAACTGAGATAATACATGACGCATACACTCTATCCTAGCTTCTTTTTTATTGTTTGTTTTCACTACTATCCATGGACTATAGGCGGTATGTGTTTTACTAAACATTTCGTTTTTATAATAACTGTATGTATCCCATAATTCTTGACCTCTTTTATCCACAGGACTGAACTTCCAACGTTTTAAAGGATTGTTATTTCGAGAATTGAAACGTCGTAATTGCTCATCTTTTGAAATTGACAACCAAAACTTTATAACCACAACACCATCTTCATATAGCATGTGCTCAAATTCTGGCACCTGAACTAAAAAATTTTTGTACTGATCGTCGTTACAAAACCCCATCACAGGTTCAACCACTGCTCTATTATACCAACTACGATCAAAAAACACAATTTCTCCTGGATTAGGAAGCTCTTTAATATACCGTTGAAAATACCATTGCCCTTTTTCTACTTCTGTTGGCTTATTTAAAGCTACTAAACGAGTAGAACGTGGATTCATATGCTCCATAAAACGTCGAATACTCCCTCCTTTTCCTGCAGCATCTCTTCCTTCAAAGATTACAGCAACTCGCTTATTATTTTTTGCTATCCACTGCTGAAGTTTTACTAATTCTATTTGTAACTTCCTCAATTCTTCTTCATAATCTAGCTTTACTTTAACCTTAGTAATAGAAATTCCTTTTTTTTCAATAATAGCCAACAATTCTTCACTTGTCGAAACACTTTCAAAGTCTTCAATTGTTAATTCAGGTTTTTCTTTCATAAGTTTATTTAGTTATTCTTGTTAATAATTTAACCAAGGTTGTGCTAAAATAATACGATATTTACAGCTATGAAAAAAAATATACTACTTTTATTTATCTTATTTTCTCTTCATACATTCTCACAACGTAAATACACTAAAGAGTTTAGTTTTATAAATGACAATGATTTATACACCTCTACTTATCAAGACCGTTATTATACTAATGGAGGCTTTTTAACATATCGTTTCTTAAGCAGAAAACAAATTGAAAATATTGAAAAAAAAACATATGAAATTCAATTAGGACACCATATGTACACTCCTTATAAAGCTGTAGTAGAAACCGTTGAAGAGCACGATCGTCCTTTTGCTGGTTATTTGTTTGGTAGTTTTGGTATAAACAGGTTTTACTCAAATGAATCTATTTTAAAAACGTCTATACAAATAGGAGTTATTGGTTCTTCTTCATTAAGTAAAGAATTACAAGATGTTATTCATAAAATGTATGGTTTTAACGAAGCCTCAGGGTGGGATTACCAGATAAAAGATGCATTTGCTCTTAACTTAAAGGTTGATTATATAAAAAAAATAGCTAAAGACAATGTTTTTGATCTTAACTGGGCAAACTCTGCCAGATTAGGTACTGTTTACACTGATTTATCAACCGGTCTATACACTCGTATTGGTTTCAAACCTATAGAAAGTATTATAAATTCTATTGCTTTTCATGGAAACTTAAACAATCAGAATACAAACTTCGAGAATAAAGCTGAAGTCTTTTTATACCTAAAACCAATGCTACACTATGTTGCTTATGACGCAACTATTGAAGGAAGTTTTTTAAACGGTGGTAGTCCAGTTACATTTGAAATAGAGCCTTTTAAGTTTACAACAGAGTTTGGAATTCGTTTTACTAGTAATCGTTTTAATTTTGGATACGCCATCAATTATCACACTAAAAAACTCAAAAGCTCACGTGTTCCTAAAGGAAATTTTTACGGTACAATACAATTAAATTATCAATTTAATTAGGCTTATTGTGCTCTTTAAAAAAATAATTTTTAAAATCATCAAATTAAGATATATTTGTAAGTCTAATAAATAGAAAAATTACTAAATGAAATTTATCGTATCTAGCTCACAGTTATTAAAACAACTACAAGTTTTAGGAGGAGTTATAAATAGCAATAACACGTTACCAATTTTAGATAACTTTTTATTTGAACTATCTGAAAATGAATTAAAAATATCTGCTTCTGACCTTGAGACCACTATGTCATCAGTTATTGAAGTAGAAAGTACTGATACTGGAGCGATTGCTATTAATGCTCGTTTATTATTAGATACTTTAAAAACATTTCCTGAGCAGCCACTTACTTTTAAGGTTGAAGGAGACAATACTATCGAAATTATTTCTGAGCAAGGAAAGTACGACATGGCGTATTTTAGTGGTGACGAATTCCCTAAAGCTGTAGAATTACCTTCTCCAAGTAGTACGGAAATTCCATCAAACATTCTAGCTACAGCGATATCTAAAACTATTTTTGCTGCAGGTAACGATGACTTACGTCCAGTAATGAGTGGTGTATTTTTTCAGTTCAACTCAAAAGAATTGACTTTTGTAGCTACAGATGCTCATAAATTAGTAAAATATACCCGTACTGATATTACTGCTGATAAGTCAGCTGAGTTTATCATGCCTAAAAAACCTTTAAACCTATTAAAGGGTATTTTAGGAGGTTCAGAAAATAACGTAACTATTGAGTATAACGATACCAATGCTAAGTTTACTTTTGACAACGTAGTATTAATTTGCCGACTAATTGACGGTAAATACCCTAATTATGAAGCTGTTATACCAAAAGAGAATCCAAATAAATTAACAGTAGATAGAGCTTCTTTCTTAAACTCTGTTCGTCGTGTGTCTATTTTCTCTAGTAAAACGACACACCAAATTCGTTTAAAAATGGCGGGGACTGAGTTGAATATTTCTGCAGAAGATTTAGATTACTCTAACAAAGCTGATGAGCGATTAAACTGTGATTATCAAGGAGATGATATGCAAATTGGGTTTAACTCTCGTTTTTTAAGCGAAATGTTAAACAACTTAAACTCTAACGATGTTTTAATTGAAATGAGTTTACCAAATAGAGCTGGAATTTTAACTCCAATTGACGGAACTGAAGAAGGTGAACTAGTAACTATGCTTGTTATGCCTGTGATGTTAAACGGATAAAAAAATCACAACATACAAAATTACAAAAGCCACAGAATCAAAACTCTGTGGCTTTTGTAATTTTATTAACGTCTTTCTCTTTCAAAAATGATAAATAATTGTAAATTTACCTCTTTCAAACTTTATAAATTATAATGGGTAGAATTATTGCAATTGCAAATCAAAAAGGTGGCGTAGGTAAAACTACTACATCTGTAAACTTAGCTGCGGCTTTAGGTGTTTTAGAAAAAAAAGTATTATTAATTGATGCTGACCCCCAAGCAAATGCTACTTCTGGTTTAGGTTTAGACGTTGAAAGTATAGAAATTGGAACATATCAGGTTTTAGAACACACAATCCCTGCAAAGGACACTATTTTAAAAACTGATTCTCCAAACGTTGACTTAATCCCTGCTCATATAGATTTAGTTGCTATTGAAATTGAATTAGTTGACAAGCAACAACGCGAATACATGTTAAAAAAAGCGTTAGAAGATATTAAAGATGATTACGATTTTATTTTAATTGATTGTGCTCCATCTTTAGGTTTAATAACCTTAAACTCGCTTGTAGCGGCAGACTCTGTTGTTATACCTATTCAATGTGAATACTTTGCTTTAGAGGGTTTAGGAAAACTATTAAACACTATTAAAAGTGTTCAGAAAATACACAATCAAGAATTAGAAATTGAAGGTTTATTATTAACCATGTTCGATTCTCGTTTACGTTTATCAAACCAAGTTGTAGACGAAGTACGTAAACACTTCAGTTCTATGGTTTTTGAAACAATCGTACACAGAAATATCCGTTTAAGTGAAGCACCAAGTTATGGAGAAAGTATAATTTCATACGATGCAACGAGTAAAGGTGCCGTAAATTACTTAAATTTGGCGAACGAAATTTTAACTAAAAACGCATAATTACTGTAAATGGCAAAAGCAACAAAAAAACAAGCTTTAGGTAGAGGTTTATCAGCATTGTTAAAAGAAACTGCAGAAGTAAATTCAGCAGAAGACAAAAATGCAGATAAGTTAGTAGGAAACATTCTTGAAATCGATATAAATTCGATAGATGTAAACCCGTATCAACCTAGAACTTATTTTGATGAAGAAGCGTTGCGCGAATTAGCTAGTTCTATTAAAGAATTAGGTGTTATTCAGCCTATTACTGTCCGTAAACTTTCTAGTGATAAATTTCAATTAGTTTCTGGAGAACGTCGTTTTAGAGCTTCTAAACTTATTGGTAACAAAACTGTTCCTGCATATATTCGTTTGGCTAACGATCAGGAAATGTTAGAAATGGCGTTGGTTGAAAACATCCAACGTAAAAATTTAGACCCGATTGAAGTTGCACTTTCTTATCAACGTTTAATTGATGAAATTCAACTTACACAAGAAGAATTGAGTACTCGTGTAGGTAAAAAGCGTTCTACTGTTACCAACTATTTACGTTTATTGAAATTAGACCCAATTATTCAAACAGGAATGCGTGACGGATTTATTTCAATGGGACACGGTCGTGCTTTGATTAACGTTGATAGTAATTCTGATCAATTAAACATTTATGAGAAAATTGTTCGTGATAAACTATCAGTACGTCAAACTGAAGAACTAGTAAAAAATCTAAAAGCTGGTAAAGTTGCTAAAGCAGTAAAAAAGAAAACTTTACCTAATTATATTTCTGAAAGCGTTAAAGATATCAGTGATTATTTTGGTCATAAGATTGATGTTTCTGTAAATAATCGTGGAAAAGGTAAAATTTCTATTCCTTTTCATTCAGAAGAAGATTTTAATCGTATTAAAAACTTATTAAAGTAATTGAACGTACGTATAATCATATTCGCTTTTTTTAGTCTTTTTTTGTTTCAAAACACCTTTGCTCAAAAAGATTCTATTGCCGTTAGGGCAAAACAGCTTCAATTAACTAGCGACAAATACAACCCTTTATCGCCTTCTAAAGCAGCATTTTATTCAGCTATTTTTCCTGGAGGGGGACAAATTTATAATGGTAAGTATTGGAAAGCTCCTATAGTATGGGGAGCAATGGGTGCTAGTGCTTATTTTTATTTTGACAACAGTAATCAATACGATCGATATAGAACGGCTTTTAAGCTTCGTAAACAAGGATTGAAAGATGAATTTACCAGAGATGATGGAACTGTTCTTATCTCTACAGCTGGTTTAGAAAGCGCTCAAAAAACCTTACGTAAAAATAGAGATTTATCGTTATTAACTGGTGTGCTTTTATACGTTTTACAAATTGTTGAAGCTAGTGTTAACGCACACTTACTACAGTTTGACACAGATGACAGTTTATCTATAAAACCAGTAATAACTCCCGATCCTTTATTTATTGAAGCACCGAAAGTTGGTTTAACATTTAAATATTCTTTTTAAGATGAAAATAGCCTTACTTGGTTATGGTAGAATGGGTAAAGAAATTGAAAAAATTGCTTTACAAAGAGGACATGAAATTATTATAAAAACCTCAGGGAAAGAAGCATACGACATTACCAAAGCTGATGTTGCGATTGACTTCAGTATTCCTTCTTCAGCATACAACAATATTAGTACTTGTATTAACAATAATGTTCCTGTTATTTCAGGAACCACAGGTTGGTTAGATAAATACAACGATATTGTTGATTTATGTAATGAAAAGAAAGGTGCTTTTATCTACGCCTCTAACTTTAGTTTAGGTGTTAATGTTTTCTTTGAGCTAAACAAGCAACTTGCTAAAATGATGAGTACTCTAGAGCAATATAATGTTTCTATTGAAGAGATTCATCATACTAAAAAGCTAGATGCTCCAAGTGGTACCGCAATTACCTTAGCAGAAGGTGTTATTGAAGGCACAAATAAAAAAGCTTGGGAATTAGATCAGAAAACATCAGAAGACAATATTTCTATAACAGCTATTAGAACTCCAGATGTTCCTGGTACTCATACTGTAACTTATAATTCTGAAGTAGATACTATTGATATTAAGCATACTGCTCATAACCGTCAAGGATTTGCTTTAGGAGCTGTTATTGCTGCTGAATGGTTGAAGAAAGACAAGACAGGTGTTTTTACGATGAGAGATGTGTTAAACTTAGGTTAATAGCGTAACAAAAAACTCTAAAAACACACAAATAATATTGAATTTTATTCCTTAAAAGGAAATACAAAACATATAGATTATGACATTTACTGAATGGTTTTTATTCTTTTTATTCATACAAGTTATTCATTTTTTAGGTACTTGGAAGTTATATACTAGAGCTGGTAGAAAAGCTTGGGAAGCAGCAGTACCTGTATATAATGCTATAGTATTAATGCAAATAATAAATCGTCCAAAATGGTGGGTAATTTTATTATTCATTCCTATAGTAAACCTATTAATGTTTCCTATAATTTGGGTTGAAACTTGTAGAAGCTTTGGTTTTAATAAAAGACCTGATACTATTTTAGCAATTCTAACCTTAGGGCTATACATCTATTATATTAACTATTTTACGAAGGCAGAGCATATAGAAAACAGAAGTTTAAAACCTAGGTCTCCTTTGGGTGAATGGGTAAGTTCTATTGCTTTTGCTATTATTGCTGCTACTTTAGTGCATACTTACTTTATGCAACCATATACCATTCCTACATCTTCTTTAGAAAAAACCTTATTGGTTGGTGATTACTTGTTTGTAAGTAAATTTCATTACGGTGCACGTGTTCCTATGACTACAATCGCAGCACCTATGGCACATGATACTATTCCTGTGTTAGGTACAAAATCATTTTTATCTGACGATAAAAATAAAGATGGTTTACTAAACAAGCTATCTTTACCTTACATGCGTGTTCCTGGCTTTCAAAAAATTAAACGAAATGATATTGTTGTTTTTAGTTGGCCTTCAGATTCTCTTGCTACGATGTGGGGAGATAACTCTGGGAAATTTACCTATAAACCAATTGATAAACGTACAAACTACGTAAAACGTGCAGTAGGTACCCCTGGTGATACCTTAGAAGTGCGTGATGGTTATGTATTTATTAATGGAAAGAGAACTGTATTACCTGATAGAGCAAAACCACAATGGCTACATATTGTAGACACTAACGGTGAAAAGTTTAGTGAAGGCGCAGTAAAGAGATACAACATCAGAGAATGGGGAATGCAAGGTGATAAATATGTATTGAACTTAACTGATGAAGAGGCTGCTTTAATAGCTAAAAACCCAATTGTAAAAAACATTGAAAAACACTTAACTCCAAAAGGGACTTATGATAAATCTGTTTTTCCTCACGACCCAAGATATGCTTGGTCTACTGATAATTTTGGACCTATATACATTCCAAAAGAAGGAGTAACTGTTGAGTTAAATGCTGCAACCATTCCGTTTTACGAGCAGATTATTCGTAGATATGAGAATAACAACTTAACAATCTTTGGAAATCATATCTACATCAATGGTAAAAAGGCAAAAGAATATACTTTTAAGCAAGATTATTACTGGATGATGGGAGACAATCGTCAACGATCATTAGATGCTAGAAATTGGGGATACGTGCCTTTTGATCATGTAGTTGGTAAACCTGTTATGATTTGGTTAAGTTGGGATGCCAATGCACCTAGTTTTATAGCTAAACTAAACTCTATTCGTTGGGACAGAATGTTTACAACTGTTGGCGGTAGTGGTAAACCAGTTTCTTATCTTTGGTTAGTTTTATTATCAATTGGAGGCTATATTGTGTATAGCTTTAGAAAAAGTAAAAAGAAGAAAGCCTAATGTCACTTTTTATCCCAACGTACTTTGCTCCTATTTCGCAATATGCAGCAATCTATCAATCGGATTCTATTACTTTTGAAGTTGAAGACAATTATCAAAAGCAAACCTACCGTAACCGTTGTTATATTTATGGTGCTAATGGTAAACTTGCCTTAAATATTCCTGTAAAAAATAAAACAAAAGGAGGTAGAAAAAAAACGAAAGATACTTTAGTTGAAAATGATTTTCCGTGGCAACAGCAACATTTTAAGTCATTACAGTCAGCTTATCGCTCCTCTCCTTTTTTTGAATTTTTTGAAGATGATTTACTTACTATTTTCAACAAAAAGTATAAATTCTTACAAGATTTAAATATTGATACTCATTTATTTGTAACTGATGCTCTACAAATTAAGCAACAATTCACTAAAACAACCAGCTATGAAATAAACTCTGAAAGTACCGATTTTAGATCTTTAGCTATTGCTAAAAAAGGAATTGAAATAGAAATGGATTCTTATATTCAAATGTTTGATGACAAATACGGGTTTATACCTAATTTATCTATTTTGGATTTACTTTTTATGGAAGGAGCTAACACTATTAGCTTTTTAGAAAAAATTAATGTAAATTTGAGATAGTCCCCTCTAATTATTTCATTCTTTCATTATTTTATCTATGGAGTTTTTTAGAGATTTTTCCCAGAATTTCCACCCTTTATCTGAAGGTGCTTTGAATAAACTTTTTAATATTTTAACTATTAAAAAGTTCTCTAAAGGCTATGAATTAGTTTCTTTAGGTCAAAAACCCACAAACATATATATCTTAAAAAAAGGCATTATAAGATCTTATAACATTGGGGTTAAAGGTAAAGAACACACAAAAACTCTTTACACTCCAGTAATTACATCAGGTAACTTAAGTGCTTTGATAAAAAATGAACCTTCAGAATTAGTTTATGAATGTTTGACTGATTGTGAAGTTTTAGAGTGCAACTATCAAAATTTTTACAACCTCTCCTTAGAGTACCATGAAATTTCAATTTTTCATTACAAAATACTACAAAGTATATACATTAGAGAAGTGTCTAAAATTTTAGAATTACAGATGTTAGATGCTACTCAGAGGTATAAAAAACTACAAGAAAATTACCCAAATATTGACAACCTTATTAATCAATACCATATAGCCTCATACCTTAATATTACTCCAGTTCAGCTTAGTAGAATTAGAAAGAATTCTATTTATTAACATATGTTAATGGTCATCCTATAAAACTATTCTACATTTGTCAATGTAATTAACAAGTTACAAACCCCTAAAATATTTCAGACCTAATTTCCCCTTAAAGTTAGGTCTGTTTTTTACTTCATATAGTTTAAGTTTTTTTATTAACTTAGTAAATTACCCTCACTATTATCATATAACTTGTTAATTATGAATGATGATATAAAAAACTTTGTTCACCTCTTTATTGATTTACCTGATCATTTAATTTCTATTTTTGAAGGTATAGTTACTTTTATAGAGCTAGAACCCAATGAAATTTTCACAAAAAAAGATGAATATCCTAATGATTTTTTTATAATCAAAACAGGAATTATGCGGTCTTATTTATTAAATGAAAAAGGAACTGAAACAACTAGAGCTTTTTTTATTTCTGGAGACATATCTGGTTCTAGTTCTGCTATGATGCAGAAAATACCATCTGATGTTAATTATCAAGCTTTAACAAAAGTAACAGGTTATAAAGGAGACTTTAATAAACTTATAGAACTTACGTTAAAACACAAAGAGTTTAGTTTGTTCTATATAAAGACATTAGAGAGAGCCTATTTAAAAGCCGAAAACTTACTCTTAAATATTTCTACACTTACTTCAACAGAAAGATATCTAGCCTTAAAAGAAAAAATACCTAATGTAGATAATTTAATTACACAACGACATATTGCTTCTTATCTAAATATCTCTCCTGTACAACTTAGCAGAATTAAGAAAAAATTAAATAACCTATAATCTTTTAACATAAATTAAGAGGTAGTTTGCTTATTTTATATATATTTGTCGCCGAAGCATTTCCCCCTTTTAATGTTTCATTCCCCCTTATTATTAAGAAAAGACTTGTTCCCTTTGTGTGGTTCAGGTCTTTTTATTTTATATACCTTCTAACTAAATTATTTATCTGTTCAGAAATAGATAATTTTACTACTACAAAAACATAAATTGCTATAATTAATACACTTTTTAAAATAATGTTTACAATTGGGTGAATTGGAAAGTCAAAAAGATAAAACTTAGGTATTGAAAAATTCCAAAAATAGAATCCTAAAAACATAATTAAAATGATAACAATCATTAAAAGTGTTTTATTAGTAAAAGGCGTCATGTTAAACTTTTCTTTTACAAACCACAGTTTAAAAGTATTAAACACCAAAACTGTGATAAGTGTTGCTAGTGCTAACCCCTTTGTTCCCATTTCTAAATCATTAAAAAAGTAAATGTTTAAAAAATATACCGAGAAAGCCATTCCTAAACCTACTGGTAGGGTTATGCGATAAAACTTAGAGTTACTAATAATAGCGCCATTGCTTCCTAATAACATTAAAAACAGTTTTGCAGAGGAAATTAGTAATACTACTAACACTCCTCCTGCTCCATAATTTTCATTAGGCATTAACCTAAATAATTCTTCTACATTACAATTCACTAGTACAAAAAATAATCCTCCAATCAATAATAAGTTAATAGAGCTCTTTTTATATAAATTTTCTGTTTCCTTCGGATTATTTTCATTAATAGCCTTAGAAGTTAATGGTTGTAAAATTTGTCCCATTGCCCTACTTGGTGCTTCTATAAACGATCCAATAAACACAGCTACAGTATAATATGCCGCTGTAGCAAAGCCTTCTTTACCTGGTATCATTACCTTATCTATATCTAGGATAATGGCTCCCGCACTACCGGCTAGAATGATATAAAAAGTATATCGTAAAACTTCTTTAAAGTTATTTGGTAAGCTAAATGTGAATTTTGGTGTATATAAACGAAAAGCATATATCACCATTAACAGTACTCTTAATATATATGCTACTGACATATATATTAAAAACTCTTCTTTGGTAATCAAATGAAAATACACTGCCAAGAGTAAAACCATTACTGCTACTCTGTTATATAGCTCTTTTAAAACATTACCAAAAACCGATTGCATTTGCACTCTTGCCCATGAGTAAAACACTTCAAAATAAGCACAAGCTACCGCTATTATATAAATATAAATTGTGTAGTCTTCAATTATTAAATTTTCATTAGAACCACTTGCTACTACATAATTCATAATCCAGTTATGAAAGAAGTTCCAAAAATATCCTATTGGAATCGCTATAAATAATGGTAAAAAAATTATAGAGCTTAAAAATTTATCTTTTTCTACTTTTGAAGTATATCCAGAAAAAAACTTGATAATCGTAAAGTGAACTCCAAAGGCTGTTATAGGCATAATTAAGTTTGATGCTGAAAAAACATAAGTTGCTAATCCATAATACTCATCTCCTAAAAATCGTGTGTATAACACCAAAGTATTAATACCTCCAATTAAAAAACCTAAATAGATTATTAGAGTGTTTCTGAACGATTGTTTAAATACAATTCCCAATTTATTTTTTTATTAATTTTAGTATTGATTTATATATTTTTTCTCCTACATTATCTCCATACAATGACTCTTTAAAGTCTTTTGACAGGGTTAAGAACTGTTGAAAATGAGTTTCTATTTTTTCTGAATTAGCCCCTGTTATAGTAGCATAACCGTTATCCACTAATTCTTTCCATTCTGTTTCTTCTCTTGCTATCACGCAAAATTTCTTATTAAAGAAAGCCTCTTTTTGCAATCCTCCACTGTCAGTCACGATAAGAGCACAATTCTTTAACAGTTCTAACATAGAAAAATAACCTACAGGCTCAATAAAAGTTATATTAGGCTTTAACTTGTACTCATCAAGCATTTTTTTTGTCCTTGGATGTAATGGTAATACTACTTTTTTTGAAACATTAATTTTTTCAAGAGCTTCAAAAATATTAGTTAATTTCTCTTTATCATCAGTGTTTTCTTGGCGATGAATTGTTGCTAATACAAATTCATTTTTTACCAAACCTAAATCTTTTATAATAGTTGATTTCTCCTCTGACACCTTACTATAAAACTCCACAGCATCTTTCATTATATCACCATGTTTTTCTATCAAAGTATCAAAGCTATCAAATCCTTCATTTTTTAAATTTGATACTGCTATTTCTGTTGGACAACTTAATAAGTTTGCTATCCTATCTGTCAAAATACGGTTTATTTCTTCTGGCATTTGCATATTGAACGAACGTAATCCAGCTTCAACATGTACTACTTTTATATGAAGTTTTTTGGCGGCCAAAGTACCTGCCAACGTCGAATTTGTATCTCCATACACAACGACCACATCCGGCTTTTCTACTAGTAAAATCTCTTCAATTTTCTCTAGCATTTGCCCCGTCATCGCTCCATGATTTAACCCATTAATATTTAAATTATACTTAGGCTTGGGGATTTGCATTTCTTCAAAAAAAACAGCGCTCATATTAGCATCAAAATGTTGCCCTGTATGCACTATTATTTCTTCTACTTCATTGTGTTTTTGAATCACTCTACTTAACACGGCTCCCTTTACAAATTGGGGACGTGCACCTAATATAGTTACTACTTTTTTCAAGAATTAACGACTTGTTTTAATATGATGGATAATTTTTCTGTTAGCTTTTTTCGATGATATTGCTCTATGTTTTCAGAATTAACTTCTAAAGCTCCTTTCTTATATTGATTATAAAGAAGTTTAATTTCTTTTTTCATTCTTACTACATCATCAAAATCAACAATAGCTCCTGATTTAGTTTTAGCAAGTATTTCTGCTAAATCACCATCTTCTGGACCTACTGCTAAGATAGGGCGTTTTGCTTGTAAATATTCAAAAATTTTACCTGTTATAATTCCTTTAGCACTTGGTACTTTGTTTACAGCTAACAACAAAACTTGCGAAGTTTTTTGATGCTGTTGTACTTCTTTGTGCGGAACATAAGCAATTTTTGTAATATTTTTAAACTGGTGTACTTCCAAAGATTTTTCAACTTCCTCTGCTACTTTTCCTATAAGTTTAATTTCTAAATCTTCTGTAAACTCTTTATCTTCTTCACATAATTCTAACAACGCTCTCCATAAAACCTCAGGGTTTCTATCAGCATTCATCAAACCTATATGTGTTATTGAAAATTTTTTATCAAGAATAACATTCATTTTATTATTTAACCCATAATCAAATCCATTAGTTATAACGTGAATATTCTTTGAAAATTTTTGATAATTCTTTTTCATAGTCTCCCCTACCACCAAACTTACATCAGCATACCTTAGTACTTCTTGCTCTAATTGATGGTGCTTGGCTTTGGATTTTTCAGTTAAAGGTAATTGATGAAAATAATCAATATCTGTCCAAGGATCTCTAAAATCTGCTATCCACTTCACCCCTAGTTCTTTTTTAAGTTGTAATCCTATTAAATGTAAACTATGTGGTGGACCAGTGGTTATAATGGCATCAATAGCATTTTCTTTTAAATATTTTTTAAGTTTCTTTACCGAAGGTTTTACCCAAAATTTTCGTGCATCAGGAATAAAGTAATTAGCTCGAACATATTGCATTACCTTACCAATAAAACTCGGATTAGGGGCTAAAAAACCAGCACTTGTCTTCGTTTCCTTTTTCTTGAAAATTGATAATAAATCGTTGGGTTCCCATATTGGGCTCTTTAATACTTCTAAGTTATTTGGAACATCGTTTTTTAGTGAGTCATCTATAATTGGATATTTAGCCTCGTTAACAGTATAAACTATTGGTTCAATATTAAAGTCTCGTAAATATTTTACAAACTTCAACCATCTTTGTATCCCTGAACCTCCTGCTGGCACCCAATAATATGTAATTATTAATACTTTCAAATTATAAATTATTGTACAAGTTTATCAACTCTTTTGAAGTTTTGTCCCACGTAAACTCATTTCGAACAAAAGCTTCTCCATTTTTACCCAACCTCTCTCTCAATTGTTCTTCTTTGTATAAGGTTAAAACTTTCCTTGTAAAGTCTTCTATATTTTTTTCTTCGTGTACCAACCCTGCATCTACTTTTTCAATTATATTTTTTTGGGCTGTAGCATCACTAACTAACAAAGGTTTCCCTAAGCTCATATATTGAAACAACTTATTTGCATGTGTAGTATCATGATGTATGTTTCTATGTAGTGGAGATAAACAAATATCACTGCTTTTTATATAATTGGGAAATGTTATTTCATTTTGCCATCCTTCAAAACTTACATACTGCTCTACGTTTAAATCTTCTGTCAATATTTTTAAGTCTTCATTAACGCTTCCTACTATTATTAGTTTGATATTTTTTATATCCTTTTTTAAAATAGGTAAACTTTTTATTACTGTTGCTAACCCTCTCCTTTCACCTGTATCACCTATGTACAGTAAATTAAAATTATTTTTTACTGTGTATTCTTTAAATTCATTTAATGATTCAAAAAAAGATTCTCTAACAGTATTAGGAACTATAACAACATTTTTTGATGCTATTTTAGTTCTTCTTAATAGTTCTTCTTTTGCTTCTTTAGTAACAACTATTACTTTACTAGCTTTTTTAATAAACTCTTCTTCTTTCTGCTTCCATTTGTTAGTTGATATTAAAAAACTTTGTGGGAACTTTTTTAAATGAGGATAAAACTTCATTATCTCAGGTCTGTTCTCGTGTAAATCTAATACAACTGGTAATTGCATTTTTTTATTGGCTAACATAACAGCCTTAGCAACAACCATATCATGTACATGAATAGTTTCTACAGCATATTTATTAAGAAAATGGGCTATCTTTTTTTTCATTAGAAGAGAGTATAACGGCACAGTATAAGCCAAAGCAGATAACTTATACTCTACCTTATTTGACTTGTATCTCTTTACCTTTATCTCATTCACAAACTCTTCTGATGGTTCATTTGTATAGGTTAAACAAAACAAAAAAACCTCATGCCCTTCTTTTATTAGCTCTATAGCCTCATTTTGTACTCTAGGATCAGGAGGAAATGTTTTATCTAAAATCATTCCTATTCTCATTTCACATTCTCTTTTTCTGCATATACAGCATAATATCTAGGTGTATACTTTCTCAGAATAGGCCTAACTCCTAACTTGTTAATTGGACTAGTCCATTTTTTAGTATCAACAATATTCCATCCTGATTTTTCTAATAACCAATCGTATTGCCAGTCTTCAAACTCATGATAATGCCTATCCCACATATCTGTTTTACTTCTGTATGCATTTGTAAACCATAACTTCAAAGGGATAGTAGTTATTATTTTTGGTGCTTCAATTTCTCTTAACACGTTAAATGGCGCTAATAAATGCTCAAAAATTTCAAAAGCTGTTACTGCATCTACTTTGTAATTTTTAACTATTTGAGGTAATAAATCTAGATCTTCACCATTCGTATTATAAACTGTATATCCGTTTTCTTCCATTATTTCAGAAAAAGGATTACGAACTCCTAAATCTAGTACAGTCGCTGGAGCTGGAAGATGTTTTTGCAAAAACTCAAGTGTATATTTATATCTTTTTTGAGGTAATTTAGAATACATGAACATTATTTTAACAACAAATGTATTACTATTTTATCATTCCAAACAACAAAGCCTTAAAATAGAATTAAGTAAACATTCTATATAAAAACAAAAGCGAAAGATTGCCCCTTCGCTTTTAACTAATTAATTTTCCATAGCAACTCGTACTTAGTTATTAGTACATTTCACCTATAACAAACATATTATTCTTTCACCTATTAAAAAAGCATCATTAAAATAGTGTATATTTGAAGTTATTGCCTATGTGTTTTAGAAAAAGACTTTTCTTTATTTGATTGATTTTTTATATTAAAATGACCAGATTTATAGCTATACTACTTATTACCTTTTTTTTCTCTACAAAAACTGTATCTCAAACAAAGTATTTAGACTCTATAAATCATAATAAAATTAATTTTCATAAAAACATTAATAATGATAGCTTATTTTTTTATTGTGATAAATTAGAAAAATCAAATAATATCTGTAAAAAACTGGAAGCTTCTACTGGCAGAGCTTATGGCTTTTATAGGTTAAAAAAATATGATAAGGCAGAAAAAACATCTATTGCTGTAATAAAACAAGTAGATTCCCTATTAAAAACAAAAGATTTAACTTGTCTTATTGATAGAAAAATTGCTGCTCTTAATAGACTTTTTTGGATTAAAAAGAATCAAGAAAAGTATGAAGAAGCCTATTCCGTACTTATAAAATATGAATATGAAGTATTGAACCATCCTATAAAAGATCAAAAATGGATTAGAAATAAACTTGGCCTTGCTCTTAGTAAAGCTGTGATAAAAAACAAGCTTAACATGCAAGAAAAGTCTAAAAACATATTATTAAATATTATTTCTGAATCCAAAACCCCTATTCTAAAAAATGTTCAAAATAATAGCTTTTTTCTCCAGTGGAAAGCTAATTCGTTTAATTGTTTAGGAAATACATACATGTCTATAAACAGTAAGCAACCAAATAAAGTTTATTTAGACTCTGCTGATTACTATTTTGACAAAGCATATAAAATTGCCCAACTATTCAATCCTCAACATAAAGACTCTGAGATTATTTATAATTTCAGAAAGACTGAAATTTTAATGGCTCGAAAAGAATTTTCTAAAGCTATAGATTTAATTAACAATTACAAAAAGATAAGTAACGGATCCCCATACCTTCATAGAGAATATTTTCAAAAAGCTATCTCTTTTCACAACTTAAACAATTCAGATTCTGCTATTTACTACTCAAACAAATTCTTAAAAAAATATGAGAAATGTGAACCTAGTAAGCTAATTACTTTATATGACATCCTTTCTAACGAGTACAACCAGTTAAACAAATTAGATAGTGCTTATAAATATTCTAAACTTACTTTAGAACAATTTAATTTAACCAAAGACAACAAAGAAAAAACATTTAACTTATTCTATAACAACAACTTTAATAAAGCTCAAAAACTTAACAGCACTATCCAACAAAGAGAAACTAACAAACAACGAAAGCTAATTATCTCTTTTATTGCGTTGTTATTAACTTTCATTATTATCACTTTTTACCTTTTAAAAAAAGAAAAAGAAAAGAAAAAAGAGCTTATTTTAATATTGAACGAAAACAAACCTGTAGAAACAGAAAAGAAAGAATATAACATTGATGAAGTCTTAGAAACTAAAATTCTTAACGAATTTAAAAACGTAACTAATAACTTAGATTTTTTAAAACCTGAATTTTCAATTAATTACATTGCTGAAAAACTAGATACCAATACCACTTATATCTCGTTCGTTTTTAACAAACATCACAATGAATCTTTTAAACAGTACTGTACAAAGCTTAAAATTAACTACGTAGTAGAAAAGTTAAAAACAGACAAAAACTTCAGAAAATACTCTATACAAGCTATTGCAGAAGAAATAGGTTACACCAATGCTTCTGCTTTTACAAGAGCATTTAAAAAACATATTGGTGTAACTCCTTCTATATTTCTAAAAGATATTGAAAATTAGTCTCTTCTCTTTTTTATCATAAGCCAACCAATAGATATTATCAGTAATAAAGCATAACAGAGCATAGACAGCAGACTTCCTGTTTTTATTACAGTAGGCTCATATTTAAACGTTATGGTGTGTTTACCTACAGGAACATTTAGTCCTCTTAAAACATAGTTTACTCTGTAGTATGGTACACTCTTTCCATCAATATAAGCATTCCATCCATCTTTATAATAGATTTCTGAAAATACAGCAAATTGATTTGAGCTTGTATTTGATTCATACACCAATTCAGTAAGATCTTTCTTTACTAAAGAAATAGTAGCTGTTGAATCTTTTTCAAACGCATCAACGCCTACTTTAAACTCCTTTGAGTTTATAACCGCTTCTGTTTTGGTTTTCAAGCTATCTAATGCTATAATTTCTTCATTAGCTGAATTAACTTCTTTTAGAGAGTTTACAAACCATGTATTTCCGTTCGCCTCAGGATTTTCTTTAAACTGCTCGTCATCAATAATGAAATACTTAGTGTTTAACATATTTAGTACTTCCATGTTATTTTTAGCTATTTGATAATCAAACAACTCTTGATAACGTTTCATTTTTGCTGCATGGTACCCTCCTATCGAGTTATGGAAATAAGAAGTTCTACCATCCTGCATAGATGTTTGATAATATAATTTTTTTCCTTCTGGTGTTTTGGTTATACTAAAAACAACAACTCGATAATTTCCAGTATCCTTTAAAATTTCTGTATCAGCCTTTGTTGTTGTAAATGGTTTTTGCACTCTTCTTGCTGTAGTAAAATCTTCTTTATTAACATAATTGGTATCTATTGATACTAAATCAAAAATTATTAAGCCTCCCAATACAATTAACACAGGTACTTGCTTCAGTTTTCCTTTTAAATAAAACCATAACATTCCTGCAACAGCTAAAACAAGAAAAAGAGAACGTAAACTATCATTAAACAACATTGATTTTCTATCAGAAATTAAAGCATCTATTAATTCTGGAAGTTGTTGATATCGTCCATCACGTAATCCTTCAAAAGCAAACAAACTAGATCCAAACAGTAAGAATAGTAAAGAAATACCTCCTACAATATAAAAAGCTTTCTTTACTGCATCTTCTTTTTCTTCGGAAGAATTCTCAGAAGAGAAAAATTCTTTTAATGCTAGAACTCCTAACAACGGAATACACAGTTCTGCAATTACTTGTATTGAAGAAACTGCTCTGAACTTATTATACAGCGGAATATAGTCGATAAATAAGTTCGTTATTATAGAGAAATTTTTACCCCAACTTAATACTATGGAAAAAATAGTAGCTGCAACCAACCAATACTTTAATCGCCCTTTCACTAAGAAAATCCCTAAAAAGAACAAGAAAAAAACAATTACACCAATATAAGCTGGTGCTTCAACAATGGGTTGCTTTCCCCAATAAGTTAAAACTTGACTAGAATAATCTTTCGCTACACTTTTACCTGCATTTTGTTCTAAAACTTGATAAAAATTAGAATTCTCCCCTAATTCTTCAACTGTTCCTCCACCCATAAAACGAGGAATCATCAAGTTAAATGTTTCAGCAATTCCATAACTATATTCAGTTATATATTCCTTATCTAATCCAGAAGATTTTTCTTTAGGCATCCCTTCAGTAGTAATTGTTAACTCCGATTTACCTCGTGTACTATAATCAGCATATTCTTTCATAGCTAACAACCTAGTAGAGTTAGCTCCAATACCAATTAACATTGCTGCTACTAAAATAGCTGCTTGTTTAAAAAATACTGGTAATGTTCTCGATTTGAAAGCTTCTATAAACTCAACAATAGCCAAAACCAACAAACAAAACCCTAAATAATAAGTCATTTGCGGATGATTAGAATAAATTTCTAAAGCCATTGCCAAAGCTGTTAGAGCAAAACCTAATAGATAACGTTTTCTGAAAATATAAATAACTCCTGCTATAACCATGGGCATATAACCAATAGCATGTGCTTTAGCATTATGACCTGCTCCAAAAATAATTATCAAATAGGTAGAAAAACCAAAGGACAAACTACCTAAAACAGCAAGTTTCCAGTCTACTTTTAAAGCTGTTAACAGTAAGAAAAAACTTAAAAAGTATAAAAAAAGATAATCTGCAGGTCTAGGTAAAAAACGAATTGCTTTATCAATATAACGCACAAAATCATTAGGATAATAAGCACTTACTTGATATGCAGGCATTCCACTAAAAGCATTATCTAACCAATAAGGCTCTTCTCCTTTTTCAGTTCTATACTCTTTTACATCTTTTGACATTCCTATAAATTGGGTAATGTCACTTTGTTTAATTTGTTTTCCGCTTAAAACCGGATTAAAATACAATACAGATGTTATTGCAAAAACAATAATTGCTATTGCAAACGGTAAATATTTCTTTAAGTTCATGGTTAGTCTATTTCTTCATAGTCAACGTACTCGCCAACAGAATTATTACTTTCTTTCGAATTATTTGGCTTTTTATCAATAACAGTTTTCCCTACTTCAACATCAGATGCTTGTTGTTGGTTTCTATACTGCTGTTCTGCTTTCTTTTGTACTTTGTCTACTGCTTTTTTTATTAGGTATGGTGCAAAAAGTTTTGCTAAAAACTTTATAACGTAATAAACTAACAGAATAATTAATATGGTTTTTAAAAAATTCACGGGTCCAGCTTCATTTAAATATGTCATCTTTTTTCTTAAAATAAAAAAATCAATCAAAAATAACAATTTGAAGCAAAAGGAAGCGTTAAGAGTTTACAAAACTTATATTATATAGGTAATTGTATTTTTACGTATGTTTGTACAACCTGAAAATTTGGATTTATTATATATGATTAAGAAACTTCTTATCCTTTTTGTTTTTTGTTCTATTTTAACTGCTAACGCGCAATATACACCTGTTATAAATTCAAATAGACCAGGTTTTTCTGAGAGTCCCTACAGTGTTGGTTCGGGGGTTTATCAATTTGAAACAAGTGTTTTTTATAGAAAAATGAATGCTACACCTACCTTTAGTAATCCTGAAGCTTTAGGTTTAAACCTGTTTTTTAGAACTAGTTTTTTTGCTGAAAAACTAGAATTTAATTTAAACACTTCTTTACAAAGAGATAAAATAGCTTTTAAAAATATTTTTGAATCATCATATAATAAAACAGGGCTTAGTCAATTTAGTTTAGGTGCAAAATACATGATTTATGCTCCTAAATATGATGATAAAAGTAAAGAAATAAGAAGCTGGAAAGCTAGACACTCTTTCGACTGGAAGAGATGGATACCACACATTGGTATTTCAGCAGGTATGAATATTGGAAGTTTTTTAACTGATTATCACGAAAGAGGTGGTTTTAGTCCTAAAGTTGGTATTTTACTTCAAAATGAATTTTCTGACAAATTAAACGTTGTTACCAATCTTCATTACGATTATATTGGTACTGACTTTTCTCAACTTTCTTACATTGTAACTGGTACTTACAACTTTAATGACTACTGGTCTGGTTTTGCTGAAATACAAGGTATTTTTGAAGAACATGAGAAAAAGACTAATCTAGGGACTGGTGCAGCCTACCTTTTTAGTGAAAACTTACAATTTAACGCATCATTAAGAGCTAACTTACAACAAGATGAAATAGGAATATATAGTTCTTTAGGTGTATCATATAGAATTAATAGACATAAAGACGATTTTGTTGAAATAGATGAATTTGGAAACAAAATTGAAAAAGAAAAGCCTGTTAAATATGATGAGGACAGAAACTTCTTTGGTCGAATGTTTAGTAAAGCAGGTAAATTATTCTCTAAAAAGGAAAAACGAAAAGTTGATCTGGATACAGAATCTAACGATGGTGAGCTTTTAAATGAAAAACCTAAAAGAGAACGTCAAGGGTCTTTAGTTGACATAATTGTTAAAGAAGACAAAAAGCAAAAGAAGAAAACAGCTAAAGAAGAAAGAAAGGCTGCTAAAAAAGCTAAAAAGAACGCCGAAAAAGAAGCTAAACGTAAAGAAAAAGAACGCTTAAAGCTTGAAAAGAAGATTAAAAAAGAGGAAGAAAAAGAAGCCAAGCGTAAAGAAAAGGAGCGTTTAAAACTTGAAAAAGAGATAAAAAAGTTAGAAGAAGAAATCAAAAAAGAAGAGCAACAAGAGAAAGAAAAGGAAAAAGAAAAGGAGGATAATTAAAAGTCCTTAAATTTGCAAAATGATTCAAATTAAAGAAATAACAACCAAAAAGGGAATGAAACAATTTGTTAAGTTTCCTTTTTCTCTTTATAAAAATAATAAGTATTGGGTTCCTCCTATTATTAAGGATGAAATAGAAAGTTTTGACAAAAATAAAAACCCTGTTTTTGAATATGCCAATGCTCGCTTTTTCTTAGCCTTAAAAGACAATGAAATAGTTGGTAGAATTGTAGCTATTATCAATTCTTACGAAATAGAGAAACAACACATAAAAAAAATACGCTTTGGTTGGTTTGATATTATTGATGATATAGAAGTTTCTAAGGCCTTATTAAATAAAGTTGCAGAAATAGGACGCGAGAATAACTTAGAATACATAGAGGGACCTGTTGGTTTTAACAACTTAGATAAAACAGGAGTCCTTACTGAAGGGTTTGATTATATTGGTACTATGATTACCTGGTACAATCACTCATACTACGCTAAACACCTAGAGCAATTAGGCTTTACAAAAGAAAAAGAATATATTGAAAGTATATTCTCTTTTAGTAATGTTGATATTAAAAAATATAGAAAGGCAAGCAATATTATTCAAAGAAGATATAACTTAACTCCTTTGAACTTTACGTCTACAGATAAGGTTATGCCCTATGTTGATGAAATGTTTGACTTATTTAGTAAAACTTACTCAAAACTATCAACTTTTGTACCTATTTCAAATGCTCAAATAGCTTATTTTAAAAAGAAATACATAAATTTTATAAACCCTGAATATATAAAGTTTGTTGTTGATGAAAACCATAAACTAGTAGCTTTTGCAATTGTAATGCCTTCTTTTTCTAAAGCTTTGCAAAAAGCAAAAGGAAAACTTTTCCCTTTTGGACTTCTTCACTTGTTAAATGCAAGAAAGAACTCAAAAGATGTTACTTTTTATTTAATTGGTGTTGATCCTGAATATCAAAACAAAGGAGTAACAGCTATTATATTTGAACAGTTCCACCCTATATTTTCGGCTAGAGGAATTCAAAATTGTATTAGAACGCCAGAACTTGAAGAAAACCAAGCAATTCATCAGATTTGGAAAGATTTTGACCCTAAGATTCACAAAAGAAGAAGAACATACAAACTCGATTTATAATGCAACTTTTTTATAATTCAGATTTATTAGCTACTTCAAAAGAAATTACTTTCAACAAAGATGAAAGTCGTCATATAATTCGTGTATTACGAAAAAAAGAAGGAGACATTTTACACATTACTAATGGAAATGGGATTCTTTTTTTTGCTGAAATAATTATAGGAAACGACAAAAAGTGTATTGCTAAGATTATTAAATCTGAAGAAAAACCTCGTACAAGAGATTATTACTTACATGTTGTTATAGCCCCTACCAAAAACAATGATCGTTTAGAATGGTTTTTAGAAAAAGCTACAGAAATTGGTATTGATGAAATAACACCTATTATTTGTAAAAATTCAGAAAGAAAAGTTTTAAAAACTGATCGTTTACAGAGGATTGTACAATCTGCTATGAAACAATCGTTACAATTTACATTACCTAAACTAAACGACCTTATAAGTTTTTCTGATTTTATAAATAATGATTTCTCAGAAGAAGTTTACATTGCCCACTGTGAAGAACACACTGAAAAAAAGTTTTTAAAAAACATTGCCTCTCCAAAATCTAAATACACAATTCTTATTGGTCCTGAAGGAGATTTTTCACTCGATGAAATCCAACAATCTTTAAACAAAAAATTTATTCCTATTTCTTTAGGTGCTAACAGGCTCAGAACTGAAACGGCTGGCTTAAATGTAGTACAGAGTATAGCCTATTTACACCAGTAATTCATTTTTTGTATATTTAGCTACTCTTAAAGGTTTTTATTTTGACTACAGCAGATTTTTTTAATCTCTTTTTGTTAATTAGTGCCGTTCACGGTTTCGCTTTTAGTATTATACTTTTCTGTTCTAAGAATGGACGAGAAAAAAGTATGATATATCTAAATCTTTTGATATTAGCTATTTCTTTAAATAATGCTCAATCTTGGGCTTTAGAAAGAGAATTACTTCAACATAAATTTGCTTTAGACTATGTACAAGTACCTTGGCACTTTTTAGCAATGCCTTTTTTATATATGTTTTTAATTCATTATTTAAATATTGCTGAGAGATCATACAAAATATTAAAAGTGATTATTCCACTTTTTTTAATCCTAGTCACAAGTCAAATTAGTTTTGTTCTTTATTATAGTGATTCAGCTTCTAGAGAATATTTAAATTTTATTTACGAACGATATACTTCTATAGAAGAAATATTTAGTTTAGTAACTTCACTAAGTATTTTTATTTATTCATTTTACATTTTATATAAAAAAGAAAAACTGTTTCCTAAAATTCTATCATTTGATAATCTTAGATGGATTTATACCTTTTTCATACTAACTTCAGTTGGATATGCTCTTTGGATTTTAGCTTTAATTATAAAGGTAAGAATGAACTTTACTGGTTTTTTATTCTCTTACTACCCGTTAAGAGTCTATACCACAATCTTAATTTATTGGTTAGGTTACCAAGGGTTAAAACAAATTCGTGTATTAAAAGAACGTGAAAGAATTAGAGAATCTCTTCTAATTGATCTAAATGGTGATTTTAGTGTTGATACAATTAACTTAAATACTGAGAAAAACTTCTCTGAAAATCAAGTTGAAAAGCAAAAAGAACAATTTGTAGAAATAGATAAATTCATTAGATCTAAAAAGAAATATTTATTAAATAAATATACATTACAGGACTTATCGAAAGACACAGAACTAAGCTCTAGTAAACTTTCTCTTATTATAAATAGTATTGCTAGAAAATCTTTTACTGATTATTTAAACGAAATGAGAATTGATTTAGCTAAAACTCTTTTGTTAGATCCAGATTATACTAATTATACAATAACTTCTATAGGCTTAGAGTCTGGTTTTAATTCTAAATCTACATTCTATACCGTTTTCAAAAAACATACTGGGCACACACCAGTTGAATTTAAAAGCTTATCATTAGCTGTTTTAAATTAAAATTTACTTTCATTTTATAAAAAGACAGTTCGAAAACATCCAAAATGGATGTTTTCGAACTCTTACCTTCTTATTCTAAACTATATTTACTAGGTGAAATTAAAAAATTAGTAATTGAAGATAGTTGAAGGGGTTTTCAATTTATAATTAAGATTTCTAAAAAAATTATTGGGAGTGCTTATTCTCAATACGAAAAAGGAAAAGCTATAGCTTAAAAACACCAATATTAATATTGGTGTTTTTTATTTTTCACTAGTCAAACATAACTTATATATATTCTTTATTAACCATACTTTTTATAAAAAGTTGGTTTCAAATCACCCTTCTGGATGTAATAGAACTTCGTATATAAAAGCTTACAATACATTTATCATATAAATAAAAACGCTTTTTGAAAAAATTGGGGAATTTTCAGAATAAAAGCTTAATTTATTTTTTAGGGGAAAAAAACACCAACAAATTTGTTGGTGTTTTTTATTGTTGTTTTACTATATTGCTTTTAAATTCAAATCAATTAATGAAAAATCTCACCCTGTTTTTTTTCTTTCTTCTATACCTTAATAGTTTTTCTCAAGAAATAGCAATTATACAATATAAAGGTGGCGGTGATTGGTATGCTAACCCAACTGCACTACCAAATCTTGTAAAGTTCACTAACCTAAACACAAAAACACTAATTGATAAAGACATACAAAGCATTACCCTTGACGATGAAACCATTCTTAATTTCCCTTTAGTTTTTATTACTGGGCACGGTAATATTTTATTTACAGATAATGAAGTATCAGTACTAAGAAACTATCTTATTTCTGGAGGTTTTTTACATATCTCTGATAACTATGGGCTTGATAAATACATACGAAGAGAATTAAAAAAAGTTTTTCCTGAACTACAGCTTCAAGAAATACCAAACAACCACCCTATTTATCATCAAACATTTTCCTTTCCTAAAGGATTACCAAAAATTCACGAACACGATAAAAAACCACCTCAAGGATTTGGCCTATTTCACGAAGGAAGACTTATTGTCTTTTATGATTACGAAAGTGATTTAAGTGATGGATGGGAGGATACTGCTGTACACAACAACCCTAAAGAAACTAGGCTAAAAGCTCTACAAATGGGAGCTAATATAATAGAGTATGCTTTTAAACATTAATACTTTACAAATTGACAATATCAAAATTAATTTTGATACTGAGGCTTTGTGGATGCTTAACATTGCCCTTGCTATAATTATGTTTGGTATTGCACTAGACATTAAAATAGATGACTTTAAAAGGCTTATTAAAAAACCTAAAATATTATTTGTTGGACTTTTATCTCAGTTTATTTTACTTCCTCTTTTAACCTTTATTCTTATTAATATCATTAATCCTTACCCTAGTTTTGCTTTAGGCATGATGATGATTGCTGCTTGTCCAGGAGGAAATGTTTCTAACTTTTTTAGTAAAATGGCAAAAGGTAATGCTGCGCTATCAGTAAGTTTAACAGCTTTTTCAACTCTAATTTGTTTAATAATGACTCCTTTAAATTTGCAATTATGGGGAAGTTTATATGAACCTACAAACGAAATTCTTAAAAGTGTTTCTTTAAACCCTTTTGAACTTTTTAAACTAGTACTTCTCATTTTAGGAATTCCAATAGTATTAGGAATGTTCGTAAATCACTATCATCATGAAATGGCTAAAAAAATAAATAAGCTTTTACGTCCTTTTTCTATTTTCTTTTTTCTTTTATTAATTGTAATAGCCCTATATGACAATGCGGACATTTTTAAAAACTACATACATTTAGTATTGTTTCTGGTAATATTTCATAACATTTATGCGTTTGTGATAGGTTATGTAACAGCTAAATCTTTTAAGTTAAACAAAAAGGACTGTAAAACTATTTCTATGGAAACTGGAATCCAAAACGGTGGTTTAGGATTACTTCTTATTTTTAGCTTTTTTGATGGCTTAGGAGGAATGGCTCTTCTTGCTGCTTTTTGGGGAGTTTGGGATATTTTTTCAGGCATGATGTTAGCTACTTACTGGGGAAGAAATAAATAATAAATGAAGACACTGATATACTACTTTTTTAAACTTTTTGTAAAAACTGGCTTATTCTTTTACTCTAAAAAAATAACAGTTGTTGGGAGTGAACAAATCCCCAAAAAAGAAGCTGTAATTTTCACAGCTAATCATCCTAACGGATTAATTGATCCTTTGCTTATAGCCACCCATATAAAAAGAAGAACAAACTTTTTAGTGCGTGCCGCTGTATTTAACAACCCTACAATAGCTAAGTTTTTTAATTTACTTGGAATGATGCCTATATACCGTATTAGAGACGGTGTACAACAACTTAGTAAAAATGAAGAAATTTTTAACAAATGTCAGTTACTTTTAAAAAACAAAAAAACCTTACTAATCTTTCCTGAAGGAACTCATAAAAAAGACAGAGCTGTTAGACCTTTAAGTAAAGGGTTTACAAGAATTATTTTTAAAACTTTAGATAGTTTCCCTGACACTAAAATTAATATTGTTCCCGTAGGAATTACATATCAAAATGTATCTAACTATCCTTCTAAAACTGCTATACATTTCGGTTCTCCTATTCTAGCTAATGATTATTATGATGAACAAAATATAAATCAATCAGTAAAGGACATAAAGGAGCTTGTTTCAAATCAATTAAAAGATTTAAGTGTTCATATAGAACAAAATGAAGACTATAAAACTACTTTATCTAACTTAAATAACGCTCAAGTTGATTTCACCAAAGTCAATCTAATAAACACTCTTATACGAGATAAAAAAACGCTTACACAAAAAAAACGCAGTATAAACTACGCTCTTCCTCTCTTTTTATTAATTATTTTAAATAGCTTAGTTCCGTATTCAGTTTGGAAAATTTTAAGTAAAAAAGTGGATGAAATAGAGTTTATTGATACTTTTAGATTCGGTGTAAATGCTATTTTGTTTCCTTTCTTTTATTGCATCCAAAGCTGGATTATAAGTTTATTTTTTGGTTGGAAATTAGCTTTATTATACTTTTTAGCTTCTCTTTTTCTTATTCTTTTATATACTAAACTATCACCTACTCCACCATCAAAATAGCATCTTGAATATCTTGTTGAATTTTGGTACGTATATTACTTTTAACTAAACCATAATTCCTCATTGTTGGATAAATCCTGTTTGATAAAAACACATACACAACGCCTGTTGCTGGGTCTGCCCAAGTATAAGTTCCTGTAAAGCCACTATGTCCAAAACTTACATCTGACACACAACCACAAGTAGCCTTCACTTTAGGGTTTAATTGTGGTTTATCAAAACCTAAACCTCTACGTACTCTTTTATTTTCATAATAGCGTTTATTAAACTTATGCACTGTTTCAGGTTCTAAATACTTCTTTCCTCCGTAAGAACCGTCTTGTAAAAACATTTGCATAATTTTAGCTACATCATTAGCATTTGCAAATAAGCCTGCATGTCCTCCTACTCCTCCAAGCATTGCTGCCCCCATGTCATGAACATAACCATGCACTAACTGATGTCTGTAATAGTTATCTCTTTCAGTAGGAACAATTTCATCTTTTGTAAATTTATTTAAAGGTAAATAAGTCATTCTATTTGCTCCAATAGATTGATAAAATTGCTCATCTACTAGCTTATTTAAAGGTTCTTTATATTTTTTTTCTATAATTTCTTTAAAAATATAGTACCCTAAATCACTATACTTATAACCTATTCTTTTTCGTTGTTCTGAATCTACTATCTGTTTATAAATTGAATCTTTGTACTCTTTAGCTAGATATAAATTGTTCGCAACTTTTACACTAAACTTTGGTGTACGTTTTTTTCTATAAAATTTTGTAGAGTTCTTCCCTGTTATACTGTCTTTAGTATGTAAGTAAAATGGAATCCAAGAACGTAATCGCCCATAATGAGATAATACTTCTTTAAGTAATAAAGTGTCTTTATTCGACTTACTATACCTCGGTAACACATCTCCTAAATTTGAGAATAGGCTAATTTTCCTCTCTTCTTCAGCTTTCATTATCATAGGTAATGAAGCTAAAATTTTAGTTAAAGAAGCTAAATCATAAATATCTGAGTTCTTAACAGAGTGTTTTTTTGCTAAAGTATGATAACCAAAGCTTTTATTGTAAATTACTTTTCCATCTTTAGCTACTAAGATTTGTCCTCCTGGAGACATCTTCTCTTGTAAAATTGTATCAATTCTTTTATCTATAATTGAAAGTTTTTCCGATGAGACTCCTGCTTCTTCTGGAATTGTATATTGCAATACATCCAATCCGTCTATAGACAATCCATTACCTGCTTTAAACTCATTTTTTATAGATACTGGTAATTTCCCTTTTAAATCGAAAGCACCAAAAAGAGCCTGTGCAGAAAGCTCTTGAGCTAACTTACTATTTTGATACGACATTACTAATCCTTCTATGTTAGTAAAAGAAGATACTTGAAGTAAACTATATGGGCTAGCAAAAACATCTAAAATAACTTTATTATTTCTAGCTATTTCTTGCAACCATACAAGGTCTTTATTAGAAAACTTGTAGCTTTTCCATGGGTTCTTATTAGATTTATGAAACCCTACAATTACAAGGTTATATTTTTCTAGCTTCTTCATTAACACACTTAAATTCTTATCAGAAACTTTATCTACTTTTGTATAGTTTTTAAGCATTTCATAAAAGTCTACTCCACTATCACTCCCTAAAGAAACATAAGCCACTTTTTTTTCTTTAAGGTTTTTAATCGGTAAAATAGCTTCTTTATTTTTTAAGATTGTGATAGAGTTTTTTATCAATTTACGATGTAAAACCTCATCATAAGGACTATTTATATCTTTGGAAACATTTTCTGTAGCAATAGGTTTGTACTTATTTAATCCAACTAAGTATTTTGCTTTTAAAATTTTTTTTACTGAATTATTTAAACGTGCTTCAGATAACTTTCCGTCTACAATTGCTTTCTTTATCAAACTTATTGAACCTGGAACATCTTGAGGAATCAATAATATATCATTTCCAGCTAAAATTGCTGCCAAATCTATTTCTGCTGGTGTTGAATAGTTTGCAGCTCCTTTCATATTCAAACCATCTGTAACAACCAATCCTTTATAACCTAACTTATTTTGCAACAAATTAGTTACTACATTTTTTGATAATGATGATGGTAATTTTGGATTGGTTTCTAAAGCTGGTATGCTTAAATGTGCTGTCATTACACTACCTACTCCAGCTTCAAATATTTTTTTAAAAGGGTATAACTCTATCGAATCTAATCGTTGTTCACCAAAGTTAATTGTTGGTAATGTGTGATGTGAATCTGCTTCGGTATCTCCATGCCCTGGAAAGTGTTTTGCATTTGCTAATACACCTGCTCCTTGCATTCCTTTGGTAAATGCTATCGCTTTTTCAGCAACATTTTCTTTACTTTCTCCGAAAGAACGATTTCCTATAATGGGATTCTTAGCGTTAGTATTTACATCTACTACTGGAGCGAAATTCATATGAATTCCTACACGTTTACAATGTTCTCCTATTCTTTTACCTACTTCTTCTAGTAAAATTGTGTCTTGAATAGCTCCTAAAGTCATGTTCCATGGAAAACGGTACGTGTTTTTTAAACGCATATCTAAGCCCCATTCACCATCAAAACCAACCATTAAGGGTACTTTTGCTAATTCTTGATATTTATTATTTAAAACTACTTGTTTATCTGGTGTTCCTTGCATAAAAATAATATTCCCTACATGATATTTCGTTACCATGTTTGAAATAAAATTTTCATGCTTTTTATCTTTATTTGAATATGCTTGTATCATAAACAATTGTCCTATTCTTTCATCAACAGACATGTTTTTCATGATACTATCTACCCAAACATTTTGCGCTATAGAATCTTTAGCCAACAAAGGATCTACTTGTTGAGCTTGAATTATTTGTATAAAAACAAACGTTAGTATCGTAAATGCTTTTCCCTTCATATATCTTACTTCTTTATAAACTTTACAAGAGTCTGTAAAGTTTTAATATGTTCTTTTTTTTAAAAATCAATAGTTATACCAAAAATCGTGCATGCCAACTCTTATTTGCTGGTACTTCCCATTTTGTTTCAAAATCCTCTTTAGTATTCACCATGTTATTAAACACGACTGTTTCTGCAGTTATTCTTTGTTCTTTGGCAAAATTTTGGAACTCTGGAAGTTTAACAATATTAATATTATCTCCATCCTTAAAAGAAACATTCATTTTGTTCATTAAATCTAATTCTAGCTCTTTTTCTAATTCCTGTACAAAACGCACAGAAGCATCAATTGAACAACCAGAAACATTGTTGAAGTTCTCATCTACTGCTAATACTAAAAACTGATTATATTTAATAGTAAATGACCCTTTTAAATCGTCTCCATGACGTGTCCAATTATCAATAAAAAGCAGTGCTTTTGCACTGATAAATTCTATTTCTTCTTGTGTAAACTCTCTATTTGACTGATACACCCAAACTCTAGAGTTTAAGGGTAGTTTTTTATATTCTGTAAACATTTTTATTGTGTTTGTTTTCGTAATATCTAAATTAAAGAACAACTGAGATAATTACTAAAAATAAATGTTAAAGATTACCTTAAATTAAACTTCTGTTGTAAAGCTTGTAGCTTTTCTTCATCTGTCATTGTGCTTTTTGGTGCTGACATTCGTTCCTTTATTTCTTTTAACACCTTTTTTGTATACAACGGAAAATCGGCGTTTTGAATCCAAGCATTATATCCTGGGTTTTCTTTTAACACTTCTTCAACAGTTCTTCCTTTATACTTTCCAAAAGAAAAGATTTCTTGATCCTCATCATTAAACAAGATAAATCCTGCAAAATCTGCTCTTTTTCCATGAGTTGAAAATTCACTCAATACTTCTACTGAGTTTTCTAAATCTTCATATTTTTCAACCTGTGCCAATAAGATTTCATAAGTTGCATTTGTATCCGCTTCAGCACCATGTGCTCCTACTAGCTCTTTTCCACAGTAAAATTGGTAACCCGCACTTAATGTTCTTTGCTCTTTTTTATGAAAAATAGTTTGTACGTCTACTGCTTTACGATTATTCATGTTAAAATCAATTCCTGATCGTAATAGTTCTTCTGCTAATAAAGGAATATCAAATCGGTTTGAATTAAACCCAGCTAAATCAGCATCTCCAATTAGCTCATTTATTTGTGGTGCTAATTCTTTAAAGGTTGGTTCTGTAACTACTTTTTCATTAGTAATTCCATGAATTTCTGAAGATTCTTTTGGTATTTCTATTTCTGGATTTACCAACCATGTTTTACTTTCTTTATTACCATTAGGAAACACTTTTAAAATAGATATTTCAACTACTCTATCTTTAGCTATGTTTACTCCTGTGGTTTCTAAATCAAAAAATACGATTGGTTTTGTTAAGTTTAGTTTCATGTATATTGTTTCATATAGTTTGAAAGTTTCTAATATTTAATAAGTTGGTGTCTCTTCAAAACGTTCCAACTTTATACTTTCCAACTCTTATTCGTTATTTAATTCTTTTTTAAATTCATCTATTTGCTCTAACACTTTCTGTTGTAATGTAGGCTCTTTAAAATTATATTTTTCTAATTCTTCTTCTAAAATTTTCGCTACAATATAACGTGCTGTTGGTTTATCATCAGCAGGAACGGCATACCAAGGTGCATAATCTGTTGATGTTCTCTGTAACATATCTTCATAACATTCTTGATATTTTTTCCATAACTTTCGTTCTTCAAGATCTCCAGCAGAAAACTTCCAGTTTTTTTCTGGAATGTTTAACCTACGCAACAACCTATTTTTCTGTTCTTCTTTTGATACATTTAAAAAGAACTTTAATATTATGGTTCCATTTTCTGATATATGTTTCTCAAACTGATTAATACGCTCCATTCTACTATGATAAAAAGCATCGTTTAAATCATCGAGACTATTTACTGTTGGAATATTTTCAGCAAATACATATTCTGGATGTACTCTTGTTACCAAAACATTTTCGTAATGTGTTCTATTAAAAACACCTATTTTCCCTTTGGCAGGTAATGCTATATAATGACGCCATAAAAAATCGTGTTTTAACTCCAAGTCTGTTGGTACTTTAAAACTATGTACCATGACTCCACGGGCGTTTACATCTTTAAAAACTTCGCGGATTAAACTGTCTTTACCTGCAGTATCCATACCTTGTAAACACAATAAAACACTATACTTACCTTCTGCATACATAGTGTCTTGCAAGTCGCTAATTTTTTTTCTTGCTTTTTTTAATTTTTTCTTAGCATTATCGACAACTTCTTGGGTAGAAAACTCTTTTAACTCCCTTTTTTTAGAAAATTTATAAGTATTTGTGTTCATCCGCTTTTTTTATAGCATAAAAGTACAAAAATATAGACTTCTTCTATTGATTTTTTCTTGGTTATTATCAATTATTACAATTAAATCTGAAATATTTTTTTATTTATTTTTTTGAGCTTTACTTCCAAATAAACAACAGATGAATAAAACAATTATTATACAAGCTAGTTCTAAAAGTACAGGAAACACTAATAAAGTGATTAACTACCTCAACAACAATGAATCTTTTGATTTTGTTGACTTAAAAACAAAAAAAATTGGTGTGTTTGAATATGATTTTAGTAATGCTGATGATGATTTTATTCCTCTAATGGAAGAAATTATTAACAAGTATGATACATTAGTCTTTGCTACTCCTGTATATTGGTATACTATGAGTGCAACGCTAAAAACTTTTTTTGATCGTTTATCAGATTTATTACACTACAAAAAAGATTTAGGAAGACAACTACGAGGTAAAAACATGGCTCTAATTAGTAATTCTGGTGCTGATGACCTTAGAAATGGTTTTGAAATGCCTTTTATTGAAAGTACCAAATATCTAGGCATGAATTACCTAGGTAGCACGCATGCTTGGTTTACTGAAGATGGAAACAATTTACATCCTGAAGCTGAACTAAGAGTTGATAAATTTAGACAATTACTTACTCAATAAAGTGTTTAAAATCTTTTACTCGCTCTCTGCTTACAATTATTTCTGTATTATCATAAGATTGTAATTTTAGTTGTAGGCGTGAGTTAGTATAAGATACTATATCTTTTATAGCATTTATATACACAATAAAAGTTCTACTTACTCTAAAAAACTGTTCTGGGTCTAACTCTTCTTGCCAATATTCTAAAGAGTTATCTATTAAATAATTTCTATTAGAAGATGTATGTATATAAGTTGCTTTATTTTCCGAATAAAAGCATTCAATATCTTCTGTATTAATTATTTTTAAGTGCTGCCCCACTTTTATAGTAAATCGTTTTTTGTATTTTCTGTCTACAGGGTTAATTAATAGTTTACGAATATCATTAATATTTACTTGTATATTACTCTGTAAAGGTTGATGTTCTTTAAACTTATCTACTGCTATTTTTAATTCATCTTCGTCTATTGGCTTTAATAGATAGTCTATTGAATTCAACTTGAATGCTTTTAATGCATATTCGTCATAAGCAGTGGTAAAAATAATGGCTGATTTTACAGTTACTTCTTCAAAAATTTCGAATGATAACCCGTCTGAAAGTTGAATATCTAAAAATATTAAATCGGGATGTTCGTTATTTTGAAACCAATTAATAGATTCTTCTACCGAGTGTAGCATTTGCTGGACTTCTAAACCTAACTCAGCCAACATTCTACTTAATCTTCTTGCAGCTGGCTTTTCATCTTCTATAATTATAATATTCATAGTTTGTTTTAGTAATTTATTATTCATTCATGTATTCTTTAATTTTACGTTCTTCCCATTTTTTTGAAAACAACTTTCCTTTTGCAAAAACACTAAATCCATGTAAAAATACAATAACTCCCCACCAAAAAAAGAAACGATAATTATGGAGATCTAAAAAAGCATCAAAGATTGATTCACCTCTATAAACAATATCCTTGTATATTCTTCTTCCAATAAATACTAAATTTATCAGTATATAAACTACTAAATGCTTATAGAATTTTTTGATTTCTTCCACTCTTTTCTGAGCTCTTATGTATTGTTCTTCCTTATTAAAAATTTCCATTTTCTTTCTTTTTTAGCTCATCTAAGTATTCTTGTATTTTACGCTGCTCCCAATCTTTATTAAAAAATGTTTTGGTTCCAAATACTCCTAACCAGTGGAAAAACATTCCAATCCCCCAAAAAATCCAAGTAGCATATACTTCAAAACTACTTATTGCTTTAGTAAAAGTTAATTTATCTTCATTCATCAATCCTATAATGATTACGACAGAAATGAATATATTCACAATTACATACGCCGCCAAATGCCAGTAAAACCCTTTTATTTTTTCTACTCTTTTTTTGGCTAATAAATATTTATGCTCTTCTGTATAATCTCTTTCCATACTAATTCTTTTTGTTTAAATATTTGTTTATTTCTTTTTCCTCCCAATCTTTTCCAAAACCTAATACATCAACACCAAAGACTATCATCCAATGAATAAAAGTAACTAGTACTATCCCAATCACAGGAAACCAAAACCAATGATAATAAGGTGAAAATTTCAAGTTTACTAAAACAATAATGACTATTGAAACTATATTTACCAAAACATGTGCATAAAACCCTTTTACTTGCTTTACTTTCTTTTTGGCTTCTAAATATTTTTTTTCTTCTGTGTAGTTATTTTCCATGATGATTCTTTTCTAAAAATTCTTTAATTTTTCGTTCTTCCCAATCTTTTCCTAGTCCTATTTTCTCAATCCCAAAAATTCCTAACCAATGAAAAAACACACTGATTAACATTCCTGCTACTGGGTAATAAAACCAATAATAGCTAGGCACAAACTTTAGGTTTATAAAAATCAAAACAGGTATAATTAATATAGTTACTATGAGATGAATATAAAACCCTTTAATTTTTTCTACTTTCTTTTTTGCTTTAGCGTATTTGTAATTTAGTGTATACTCTTCTTCCATCTTATTTGTACTTCTTATCATTATCCATTAATTCTTTAATCTTGCGTTCTTCCCAGTTTTTTCCTAAAAATAAATTATAATTATTTACTTCTAAATAATGAAAAACCAACCCCATTCCCCAACCTATCATCGGAAACCAAAACCATTGAAATTTTGAATATGTTTTAAGGTTTATAAATATTAAAAAAGGTATAACTATACAGTACGACACTAAGTTTTGATAAAATTCTTTTAGTTTTTCTACCCTCTCTACTGCTTTTACGTAATTACTATTTTCTAAATTATTTGTATCCATTGTTATATTTTTTATATTCATTAACAGCGGTAAACACACTGTAAATGTTTTATTGTTATTAATTATTTGAACGTTTCTATCAGTTATTAAACCGTAGCGATCAGCAATATTTCTCAACCCAACTTTAGTACTTTTACCTATAGCTTCTTTTGGATTAACATTATTTTGAATTTTTAAAAACCCTCCTTCTTCAAAGATTTTTATCTCTAGAGGTTTCGTTGATGAAACTACATTATGTTTCACTGCATTCTCTAATAATAATTGAAGTGATAGCGGAACTATTTTTAACTCGGGGTTACTCACTTCTTCAGGAATTGTAAATTGTACTGCTTCTTCAAAACGCATTTGTAATAGTTCCATATATGTCTTAGCAAATTGTAATTCCTCTTGAATTGGAACCAACTCTTTATTTCGTTGTTCTAATACATACCTATATACTTTAGATAGTTTTGTTGTAAACCTTTCAGCTTGCTTTGGGTTTTCACTAATTAAAGAGGTTAACACATTTAAACTATTAAACAAAAAATGTGGATCTATCTGATTTTTTAAAGTTTCAAATTTTGCAGTTTCTGTTTTGGCTACTATTTCATGTTGTGTAGTTTCTTGTTTTACAGATGCCTTCCAGTTTACCATAAAATCTTTCGCATGAAAAAATACAGCGATGGCTAATGAAAGTATAATTGCAAATAAATGCATCCATAAAAACTGTCCTTTAAAAAAGTTATCTATGTTGTTATTATAAATAACAAAGTATTGTATATAATGAATTAGTAGAACAGCTACTACTGTATAGCTTATTGTTGCTATAATGCCCGCCCAAACTCTTTGGTTGGTTTGTGAAACCCAGTTCCATTTTTTACTTAGATAACCATTAATAACTCCATTACCTAACCCTAAAACAAAAGAATACATTGCAGAAAACAAAAACACTAATCCAGCTTCTTTTAAAGTAAACGCCTTGTTTATTAAGGTAAAAACTATTCCGAAAATAATTGTAAGCTTTGTACAAACCCAGATATCATTTTTTAAGCCCTTAAATGTTTTTTTTGATGGAGTTTTCATGTATTTACTTTTATTTATTCTTGACAATAGTAAATCTTATACTATTAAAATTTTATATCGAAAGATACATTTTTATCTTTAACCAAGAATTTAGCAGCTTCATATTGTGGAGGACCAAAACGTGATAAATTATTGTTTGATGCTCCGTAATCTTCCAAAGGCATTCCATTAGGTTCAAAATCCATTCTATTGTTATCATTTACATCATGAAAACAAATAATAGCATACTCTCCATCTGGTACTTTTTCAAAAATCACAGTACTTTTTCCCTTTTTTATTATTGATTCTTTCGCCTGTAATGGTTCTTTTCTAAAGTTCTCTTTTGTATATAAAGCAAATTTTATTTTTCCTTTATCGGAAGTAACATTTACAACTGTGGCTGTGATTGTTTTGCTTTGAGCTGAAACCATTTCAACTGTAAATAAAACTGCTATAACAAAAATGTGTATTAAGAATTTCATTGTGTTTATTTTTTATGATTAATTATGACACAAATATTCATCGGAAACTCTATTTCTAAAATAAAAACAAACTGAATTGTATTATTTTTAGGATGAGTTGTAACAATTTGTATTTTTGAGCTACTTATAACATATCAACTCTACTGAACTTAGTGAAAAAAGAATTAGAAAATAAATTTTTAACTGATTTCGAAGCCAATCAAAACATTGTGCATAAGGTATGTAGGATTTACACTACTAACCAAAATGCACATAACGATTTGTTTCAAGAAATCACAATTCAGTTATGGAAAAACTATAGTAAATTTAGAGGAGATGCTAAATTTAGCACTTGGATGTATCGAGTAGCATTGAATACTGCTATTTCTTTATATAGGAAGTCGACAAGAAGTATAAAAACACAAGATTTTACAGATTATTCCTTTAAAATTAAAGCAGAAGAATATGATGATACTGAAGAAGTACAGTTAAAAGCTCTGTATGGTGCTATCCGTAAATTAAATGATATTGATAAAGCATTAATTTTTTTATACCTAGAAGATAAACCTTACAAAGAAATCTCTGAAACTCTAGGTATTAGCGAAGTAAATGCTCGCGTAAAAATGAACCGAGCAAAAGATAAATTAAAAAAAATATTAAACCCATAATTATAAATGGATTTAGATAAATATAAAAAAGCATGGGGTAATCAACCAGAGGAGACTAACAAAGTTTCTAAGGTTGACATCTATAAAATAGCGCACTCCAAGTCTTCATCAATAGTAAAATGGATTTTTATTATTGGACTTTTAGAATTTGTTTTTGTCGCCTCTATAAACTTTCTTTTTAGAGTTAACCCTAATGAATACGAGGAATTAAAAGGTAGCCCTATTGGAACATATATGCTAGAAATTGAGATCCTTTCTTATTTAATTATTATCTATTTTTTAATACGATTTTACAAAAATTATAAAAGCATTTCTACTTCTGATGATACTAAAACTTTAATGTCCAAAATTTTAAAAACTCGTAAAACGGTTAAAGCTTATGTTTTTATTAATTTAAGTTTTGTTTTTATTGTATCTCTTATTACTATAATCCATATGCTTTTGAATGGAGAGCATGCACATACTTTTACCTTTTACTTAGTTGTTATTATTATTTCTATTTTCCTTATAGTAATTCTTACAGGGCTTTATTGGTTATTCTACCAACTATTATATGGTATCTTACTAAGAAAACTTAATAAAAATTATAAAGAACTGGCAAAAATTGATGAGTTAAACTAAAAATAAAAAGAGAACTTGATATCAAGTTCTCTTTTTATTTTTAAAACGATTTCAATTCTTGCAACAACTTTTCATGCATTTCATTCGTATAATCTAAATGTGTTACTATACGAATTTTACCTTCTCCCATGGAAATTAGCAACACTCCTTTATCTGCCATTTTTTTCATAAAATCATCTGGATTTATCGAATCATCTACATAAAAAATAACAATATTGGTTTCTATAGATTCCACTTTTGTTACATAAGAACATTTTTTTAAAACCTCTCCTATTTCTTTTGCTTTTTGATGATCTGTTGCTAAACGTTCCACTTGATTATCTAAGGCATAAATTCCTGCTGCTGCTAAAAAACCCGCTTGTCGCATTCCGCCACCAAATAGCTTTCGTACGCGTAGTGCTTTTTCAATATGTTCTTTACTACCTATCAAAACAGAACCTACTGGAGCTCCCAACCCTTTTGACAAACAAATAGAAATAGTATCAAATAACTCTCCATATTGTATCTGAGTTTCATTTTTAGCTACTAGCGCATTAAATAAACGAGCTCCATCAAGATGATATGTTAAATCATTTGCTTTTGCTACTTTTTGAATTTTCTGTAATTCCTCAAAATCCCAACAAGCACCACCTCCTTTATTAGTGGTATTTTCAACACAAACCAATCTACTATAGGGAGTATGAATATCATTCCTACCTCCTACTAAATTCTCCAATTGTTCTGCTGTAAACATACCTCTATCACCATCTATTAAACAAGAAGTTACTCCTGCGTTAAATGCTGCTCCACCACCTTCATAATTGTATACATGTGCCCATTTATCACAAAACATCCTGTCTCCTGGTTGTGTATGAATTTTTATTGCTGTTTGATTTGCCATTGTTCCCGATGGAAAAAACAACGCATCTTCCATTCCAAACATAGCTGCTACTTTTTCTTGCAACAAATTTACTGTCGGATCTGCTTTAAAAACATCATCACCCACCTTAGCACTCATCATCGCTTCTAACATTCCTTGGGTTGGTTTTGTTACGGTATCACTTATTAAGTTTATTTCCATTTCTAACTACGATTTTTAAAATGTATTTTTGCACTATGATTACACACGAACAGCTTAAAAATATCGCTGAACGAATTGGCAAGTTAAAAGGATATTTAGAAATTGACAAGAAGTTAATTGAAATTTCGAATGAAGAAGAAAAAACAGCTAACCCTAATTTTTGGAATAACCCAAAAGAAGCTGAATCTGTAATGAAATCACTTCGTTTTAAAAAAAAATGGGTAGAAGATTATAATACTGTAGTTTCTTTAAATGATGATTTAGCTGTACTCTACGATTTTTACAAAGAAGGTGATCTTGATGAAAATGAAGTTGCCGAGCAATTTGACAAAACCACATCTTTTTTAGAAGATATTGAATTTAAAAACATGCTTTCTGAGGAAGGAGATAGTTTAAGTGCTACCATACAAATTACCGCAGGTGCTGGCGGAACTGAAAGCTGCGACTGGGCAGAAATGTTAACTCGTATGTATACAATGTGGGCAGAAAAACAAGGTTTTAAAATTAAAACACTCAACTATCAGGAAGGAGACGTAGCAGGAATAAAAACAGTTACTTTAGAATTTGATGGTGATTATGCCTTTGGATGGTTAAAAGGTGAAAATGGTGTACATCGTTTAGTACGTATTTCTCCTTTTGATAGCAATGCTAAACGCCATACTTCTTTCGCTTCGGTATATGTGTACCCTGTAGCTGATGATTCTATTGAAATTGAAGTAAATCCTGCTGATATTGAAATTACCACAGCTCGTTCTAGTGGTGCCGGGGGACAAAATGTAAATAAGGTTGAAACAAAAGTTCAACTGTTACACAAACCAACAGGAATTCAAATTCAATGTTCAAACTCACGTTCTCAGCACGATAACAGAGCTACAGCAATGCAAATGTTAAAATCGCAGTTATACGAAATTGAATTACAAAAACGACTAGCTGCTCGTGAAGAAATAGAAGCTAATAAAATGAAAAATGAATGGGGAAGCCAAATTCGAAACTATGTAATGCACCCATATAAATTAGTAAAAGATGTTCGTACAGCGTACGAAACAGGAAATGTAGATGCTGTTATGGACGGAAATATCAATCCTTTTTTAAAAGCTTATTTAATGATGATGGGACAAAAAGAAGATTAGGAATTAGAAGAATTTGTTTTTCAATTTACCTACATAAAAACTTTACAAATAAACCTATAAACTAACAATAAAATGATAAAAATATATCACAATCCACGTTGTTCTAAATCAAGACAAGGTTTAGAAATTTTAGAAAACTCTGGAAAAGAGTTTGAGATTGTAAAATATCTAGATACTGTTCCTACTGAAGAAGAATTAAAAAAAATTATTAATTTTTTAAATATCTTTCCAATTGATTTGGTACGTAAAAACGAAAAAGTTTGGAAAGAGGAATATAAAGGAAAAGAGCTATCAGATACTGAAGTTGTTAAAGCAATGGTTAAAAACCCTAAATTAATAGAACGACCAATTGTTATTAGTGGCAACAAAGCTGTTATTGGTCGACCACCCGAAACCATAAAAGAAATTATTTAACTTTTAAAAGCTCTCAAGAAATTGGGAGCTTTTTTATTTTAACACAATTTAAAAAACTAATTTTTTAGTTTTTTAATAATTCAATGTAAATTGCATACCAAATTAAAATTCATATACTATGAAAAAAACGTTATTAGGACTATCCCTGGCCTTCTTTATATCTACAGGGTATAGTCAAGCTTTAAAAGAAACACAACAAAAGCTGTCAAAAAAAGGAAAAGTAAGTGCTATGAAAATCCCAACCGATTCTTCGGTTAAGATAGGTAAACTATCTAATGGGATGACCTACTACATCAAGCAAAACCCAAAACCAGCTAACAAAGTAGAATTACGATTAGTCGTAAATGCAGGTTCTATTTTAGAAGATGATGACCAATTAGGGTTAGCTCACTTCATGGAGCACATGAATTTTAACGGTACCAAAAACTTTAAAAAGAACGAGTTGGTTGATTACCTTCAATCTATCGGAGTAAAGTTTGGAGCTCACTTAAATGCCTACACAGGTTTTGATGAAACTGTGTATATTTTACCAATCCCTAGTGATGACAAAGAAAAACTCGAAAAAGGATTTCAAATTCTTGAAGATTGGGCACACGGTGCTTTATTAAAAGGAAAAGATATTGATGAAGAACGTGGCGTTGTTTTAGAAGAATATCGTTCTCGTAGAGGTGCAGATAGTCGTATGTTAGAAAAGTATTTACCAAAGGTAATGCACGGTTCTAAGTATGCTGAAAGACTTCCTATTGGTACTAAAGAAAACTTAGAAAACTTTAAACATGAAAGTATTCGTCGTTTTCATAAAGATTGGTATCGTCCTGATTTAATGGCTGTGGTAGCTGTGGGCGATGTAAGTGTTGATATTTTAGAAGAAAAAATAAAATCGCACTTTGATAAAGTTCAAGCGGTTAAAAACCCTCGTAAAAGAGAGGTTGCTCCTTTAAAAAATCACAAAGAGACTTTTATCGCTATTGAAGCTGATAAAGAAGCACCTTTTTCTAGTGTACAACTAATGTATAAAGATTACGACAAAGCTACACCAGATGTAACAATTACAGATTACAGAAATTCAATCGTGAAGTCTTTATTTACCCAAATGATAAACAACCGCTTAAATGAGTTACGTAACAGTGAAAATCCTCCTTTTGTATATGGGTTTAGTTACCACGGTGGAACTTGGGCTCGTGGTAAAGAAGCATACCAATCTCGAGCAGGTGTTAGTGCTGACGGACAATTAAAAGGGTTACAAGCCTTATTAGATGAGAGTGAGCGTGTTAAAAGATACGGTTTCCAACAAGGTGAGTTAGATAGAGCAAAAATGAATATTTCTGCTCGAATGGAAAAAGCTTTTAAAGACAAAGACAAAAGAGAGTCTAAAAGAATTGTTGGCGAGTATGTAAACAACTTCTTAGCGCAAGAGCCAATTCCGAGTATTGAATGGGAGTTCAAGACACAACAAATGCTACTCCCTTCAGTAAAATTAGAAGAGATCAATAAACTTATTGAAAACTATTTACACGACGACAATAGAGTGGTTGTAATTACCGGACCTAAAAAAGTAGTTACTGAACAACAGGTTATCGACGCTTTAAACGATGTTAAAACAAAAGAGTTAAAGCCTTATGAAGACAAAGCTGTTGCTGCTTCATTAATTACAAAACAACCAACTCCTGGTTCTATAGTAAACGTTACTGAAAACAAAAGTTTAGGTACAAAAACTATGACCTTAAGTAACGGAGCTAAAATTACCTATAAGAAAACCGATTTTAAAAATGATGAAGTGTTATTTGATGCCTTTAGTTTTGGTGGAACTTCTTTATATTCTGATAAAGAATTAAAAGCAACCTCATTTGCTAATAGAGGACTTTCTGAAGCAGGAATTAATGGCTTCTCAAAAACAGATTTATCAAAAATGATGTCTGGTAAAATTGTTCGTGTTTCTCCATTCATTAGTAGCTTAAGTGAGGGTTTTAGTGGTTCAGCAACTCCTAAAGACTTAGAAGAGTTATTCCAAATGGTGCATTTATACTTCACTTCTTTAAACAAAGATGAAAAAGCTTTTAATTCGTATGTTAACAAGCAAAAGAGCTTCTTAGGTAACTTATTAGCTAGTCCTAATTTCTTTTTCCAAAAAGAAATGAGTGAGTTTGTTTATGGAAAAGATCCTCGCTATACAGGCTTCCCTTCTCCAGAAAAATATGAAAAGGCTGATTACAACTTAGCATATAAAAAGTATCAAGAGCGTTTTGCTGATGCTGGTGATTTTAATTTCTATTTTGTTGGTAATGTTGATGAAAAGAAACTTGCTGAATATGCAGCTAAATATATTGCTGGATTACCAGGAAAAAATTCTAATGAGGCATATAAAGTGTCAGGTTTTAGACCTTTATCTGGTTCTCATACTAAAACAGTTACTAAAGGTAAAGACCCTAAAAGTAATGTACGTATAACATATCAAGGGAAAGCTAAATACAACAAAGAAGATGCCTTAGCTTTTAAAATTTTAGGTGAAGTTGTTGGAATTAAATTAACTGAAAAGTTACGTGAACAAGAAGGTGGAGTGTATTCTTCAAGAACCCGAGGTAGTATTTCAAAAATGCCTTATGGTTGGTATAACTTTACGATTTCATACCCTTGTGCGCCTGAAAATGTTGAAAAATTAAAAAACATTTCTGTTGCTGAAGTTGCTTCGGTTGTTAAAAATGGGCCTACTGAAGAAGATTTAATGAAAGCTCAAAAAGGAATGATTGCTGACTACAAAGAAGATCTTAAAAAGAATCGTTTTTGGTTAAGAACCATTAAAAATATAGACTATCAAAATAATGATGTTTCAGATATAGCTTCTTTTGAAGATAGAGTGAACTCTTTAACTAAAAAGGATATTCAAAAAGTAGCTAAGAAATATTTAACTAATGGATATATTTTAGGTGTTTTAAATCCTGAGAAATAATTCTCAATAAAATTATAACTTACAAAAGCTCTCAAGAAATTGGGAGCTTTTATTTTTTTAGAAATCTAGATTCGAGGAAACCTAATCCATAACCATAAAACTGAGTAATAGTCGTAACTATACTCAACAAAGCTACTTTTAGGTTTTTATTTTGAATAAAAGAATCTAAAAAAATAAAGAAAAAATAAACTCCATAAAAAGCTAACAGTTGCCAATACCCAAAGAACGTTGCGATAATAGCAATATCAACCCCAATTATAAATAAACTCGGAAACCAATAGGTTAGTTTGGCAGTTTCAGGATATTTTTTATTTAATACAGGTCTTGCAGTACCAAAAGCAAAAGTTTGCTTAAAAAACTGCTTAATTGTACTTCTTCGTTTATGATACACAAAAGCGTTTTCTATCAACTGTGTTTCAAAACCATTTTCCCATAAACGAAAAGTTAAATCAATATCTTCTCCGGCTTTCATCTTTGAAAAACCATTTGTTTTTTCAAAAGCAGTTTTTGATAACCCAAGGTTAAAACTTCTAGGTTGAAATTTACCTACCGATTTCTTTTTCCCTCTAATTCCTCCAGTTGTTAGTACCGAGGTCATCGAATAATTAATGGCTTTTTGTAAAGCAGTGAAATTAGGATGTGCAGCGTCTGGACCTCCAAAAGCATCAGTATAACTTTCGTGTAATGCTTTTTTTACTTCGGAAAGATATTTCGAAGGAATAATAACATCTGAATCTAAAATAATAAAATAGCTTCCTGAGGCTCTTTGCATTCCATAATTACGACTTGCTCCTGCCCCACTATTCTCTTTATAAAAATAGTTTAGATTGAGTTGTGAAGTATACTTTTTTACAATTTCTTCAGATGAATTTTCAGAACCATCTTCAACAATTAATACCTCAAAATTTTCTTGAAAACCTTGTTTTGTTAAGCTCTCCAATAACTCATCAACCTCTTGTGGTCGATTATAAACGGGTACTATTACTGAAAACTTCAAGTCCATTAAACCTAAAATCTTTGTTTAATTTGTTTAGCTATACCATCCCAAAGTTGTATTCTTTTTTGCAAAGACTCTTTAGCATAAAACAATACATCATCCCATTTTTGTTGATCATTACCACATAATTCTTCTATCATTTGTAACGATAATGGTCCGTGTTCCTCACCATCTAGTTCAATATGTCTGTTTAAATAATAGATAAGTTTACTGTAAGAACTTCCTTCTTTTTCTTCAGTATTTTTTACAATTTCTAAAAACATATCTGGTATTACATCTTCTCTTCCAAAAGTAAAACTCGATGCTATAATATGTGGTTGACTTGTTCTAATTACTTCAAAAGAAAAGTTTACAAAGTCTTTTACTTCTTCAATAATTGAACAATTTTGCATTGCCTCCTCAACTGGTTTTCTGTCAATAATACCCGAAATAAAACTTGAAATTTCATCGATACTTGCACCTGCTTGACGCATCGCATCAATATACATTTCAAAGTGACTTTTTGGTTCTCCTAATTCATTAACATCGGTTTCCTCTCCTAATACAATTTCATTGATAAAACGTGCCGTTTTGGTATTTACAGCAGGTAACCAAGGTAAACTCACACAAGTAAGTTCTCGTTGCAACGCTTTTAATAATGACATAAAATCCCACACAGCAAATACATGTGATTCCATAAAAATTTTCACATCGCTAATATCCTTTAACGAACTGTATAACTCGTGTTCTTTTAGTTGCTTTCTTAACGGAGCTAGCTCCTTTTCTATGTGTAAAATGTTGCTCATTTGTAACTATCAATAAAAAAAGCAAATCTAACGATTTGCTTTTTATCTATATTCTATTTCTATAAAGATCTTATTCTTCAGTAAACCTTTCCATTACTGCATCACTTACTCCCATATTAGAGAAACCTCCATCATGGAATAAGTTTTGTAATGTTACTTTCTTTGTTAAATCTGAGAATAATGAAATCGTGTAATCTGCGCACTCTAATGCTGTTGCATTTCCTAATGGAGACATTTTTTCAGCATACGAAATAAATCCATCAAATCCTTTTACTCCTTGACCTGCAGTCGTTGGAGTTGGTGATTGAGAAATTGTGTTTACACGTACTTTATGATCTCTTCCAAAGAAGTACCCAAAACTACGTGCAATGCTTTCTAAATACGCTTTATTATCAGCCATATCGTTATAATCTGGGAATACACGTTGTGCTGCCATATAGGTTAATGCAACAACACTACCCCATTCGTTCATGGCTTGTTTGTTATATAAAACGTTCATTACTTTATGAAAAGACACTGCAGAAACATCCCATCCTTTAGTTGTGAAATCGTATTTAGAATCTGTATAATGACGCCCTTTACGTACATTTACTGACATACCAATAGAGTGTAAAACGAAATCGATTTTTCCTCCTAAGATTTCCATAGACTTTTCAACCAAATTGTTTAAGTCATCCATAGAAGTCGCGTCAGCTGGAATAATTTCTGATCCTGTCTTCGCTGCTAAGTCTTTAATACCTCCCATACGCATTGCAATAGGCGCGTTGGTTAATACAAATTCTGCTCCTTCTTCGTGAGCACGTTCAGCAACTTTCCATGCAATAGAATTCTCATCTAATGCTCCAAAAATAATTCCTTTTTTTCCTTTTAATAAATTATACATATTTAAAATATTTTAGTCTATCGTTGTTTGTTCTAAAAGCAAATATACTCTTAATTTAATAATTCTTTTGCGTGAGTTAAAGCACTTTCAGAAACATCTTTTCCACTTAACATTTCTGCTATTTCTCTAATACGTTCGTCGTCTGACAGTAACTTTAAATTAGAAGTTGTTACTCCTTTTTCTTCACCTTTGAATACTTTATAGTGTTGTATTCCTTTTGAAGCTATTTGAGGTAAATGCGTAATGGTTATTACCTGCATATGAGCACTCATATCTTGCATTATTTTTGCAATTTTATTAGATACTTCTCCTGAAACTCCAGTATCAATCTCATCAAAAATAATAGTTGGTAATTGTATATTTTCTGATAATATTTTCTTGATAGATAACATGATTCGAGATAACTCTCCTCCTGAAGCAACTTTCTTTAATTCCCCAAAATTACCTCCTTTATTTGCTGAAAATAAGAACTGTAAATTATCTTTCCCGTTTGATAAGTATTCTCCTGACGGTAGTAATTCAATAGTAAAACGAGCATTTGGCATTCCTAACTCTGATAAAAGGTATTCTAACTCTTTCTTTAACTTTGGAATCACTTTGTTTCTCGATGCAGTAATCATCTTCGCTACTTCATCTAACTTCTTAGATACATCTTTAATTTCTGCTTCTTTTTGAGCCACTACTCCACCTGCATCTTCAACTTGTGCTACTTTTTCTGCTAACTCTTCATGAATTTTCTGTAATTCTGTTATACTTGACACAGAGTGTTTCTTTTGAAGATTATAAATTAGCTGTAACCTATCATTTAATTCTTGTATTTCATTCGGATTAAACTCTACTTCATCATTCGCACTTTCTAACTCAGAAACAATATCGTCTAACTCTATTTTTATACTTGTTACACGATTTGATAACTCTTCGTACTGTTTTGAATACGAACTGATTTTTTGTAGCTTAGTTTCTAATGAATTCAATAGATTTTGAAGCCCTATTTCTTCATTTACTGAAACTCCTAAAGCTTCTGATAAGTTCAGCTTTATTTCTTCAATATTATTTAATTTATCTAACTTTTCTTCTAAAACTTCTTGCTCTCCTTCTTGTAAATTAGTTTCTTCAAATTCATTAAACAAGTGTAAGTTATATTCGTACTGTTCTTTTGATTTTTCAGTTTCTTCTTGAAGATTTTTTAACTCTTTCCGTAAGTTATTATATGTACGTACCCCCCTCTTGTAAGAGGCTATTTTTGCTTGATTTTTTGCTAAGGCATCAATAACAGAAAATTGAAAAGATACATCTGACAATTGCACCGTTTGGTGTTGCGAATGAATATCAATCAACTTTGTTTTTAAAGCGTTTAATACCGATAACGTAACTGGTGTATCGTTTACAAAAGCACGTGATTTTCCGGAAGGTAAAATTTCTCTTCGGATGATGGTGTTTTTTTCGTAATCAACATCCAACTCTTCAAACAGCTCCTGTAAAGCATATCCTTCAACAGAAAATTGAGCTTCAATAATACACTTTTTTTCAGTGTCTTTTAAAGAAGATAAATCTGCACGATTACCCATTACTAGTCCCAAAGCTCCTAATAAAATGGATTTTCCAGCTCCAGTCTCACCAGTAATAATAGATAAACCGTTCGTAAAATCAATCGTTAACTGATTGATTAATGCGTAATTATGTATAGATAAATGTGTAAGCAAATTCTATTCTTTAGAGTGAATAAAAGTAAGGATTTTGAATGAATTAAGTCAAGCTAAAACAAAGGAAGTCTATTGATTTTTCAACAACCTATAAACGTCACATTTAAGGCCTTTATAACAAATCTTATTTTACTGAAGATTCTTCCACTTGTCTTTATAGGTAGGAGCAATTTTATTTAAAACCGTTATCATTTGCGATTGGCCTCTTGAAGGTGTTCCATCAGAAAACACATTCACAATTTCGTCTCCTTTGGCATCTAAAAAAACACGAATCATATAATTACCAATAGTAATATTGTGTAGCTTATCTAAATCTAAAACACTTTTTTCAATTGCTTCTTTTGCTGAATTCTTGTTATCTGCAAAATTATCGAAACCGTTACGGTGATAATTGTAATAAATACTACGTAAAGTACTAAACTTTGAAGACAGCAAATTATCTATCAAAGCAAAGCGATTTTGTTTTCCTACTTGGTTTTGCCAACCAGATTCTCCATTAGATTGTGCTAACAACATAATATTTTCTGCTTGTTTCAAATAGTTTTCTCCTCCTTTTAAAGCAAAAGTATCTGCATCAACTCCTAAAATTGCATATACATAAAAAGCAATAGCCGAAATTAAGTTCGATTCATAAACAGTTGGATTATAAATTAACGGATCGAACTCATTATAACGAAAGTTAAAATTTGTATCGTTAATATTTAGTACAGGTGTAGCATAGGTTGAATTATACACAGGCCTCGTTGATTGCACTTGTAAGCTTGCTGAAAAATTACTTCCGTTTTGCTCGTTTATAATAATATTAAATGCACAATTAATTCGTTCTTGCTGCTTAAAGTTTCTATTTGTCCATTGTTTATCATTAATAAACTCCGTTAATGCCTTTTGTAACGTTTGATAAACTTGCTTATTACTACTCTGTATCTTATCTGAATTGATAATTACAGTAGCATTCAACTCTTGTGAATAAGAAGAAAAAGTAACTGAAAGAAGAAAAACTATAAAGAAAAACTTACGCATCTAATTTTTGTATTATTTCGTTAACGATATCTTTTGATACTGCTTTTTTCGATTTTAAATCGAACGATTTTTCGTTAAAATCAGCATCAATAATTGTAATTTTATTAGTGTCGGTTGCAAAACCAGCACCTTTATCACGTAACGAATTTAATACAATAAAATCTAAATTTTTGCGTGTAAGCTTACTTTTTGCGTTTTGTACCTCATCGTTCGTTTCTAATGCAAACCCAACTAACAACTGATTTTTCTTAATTTCTCCTAGAGATTTTAAGATGTCTTTAGTAGGTTCTAACTCAATACTTAACGCTGATTCTTTCTTTTTTATTTTTTGGGTAGCTACATTTTTTGGTCGATAGTCAGAAACTGCTGCTGATAACACAGCAATATCAACATCTGCAAAATATTGATGACACGCCTCATACATATCTTGCGCTGACTTTACATCTACTCTATGAATAAATGAATGATTTACCTGCTGATGTGATGGACCTGCTACTAAAAACACCTCAGCTCCTAAATTAGCTGCTGTTCTTGCTATTTCAAATCCCATTTTACCTGAAGAGTGATTTCCAATAAACCGTACAGGGTCTATTGCTTCATAGGTTGGCCCTGCTGTAATTAGCATCTTTTTCCCTCGCAGTGGTAATTTAGATACGATATCTTTTTCTATAAAATCAACAATATCTTCTGGTTCTGCCATACGACCTTCACCAACCAATCCGCTTGCTAATTCACCAGAAGTAGCAGGGATTAAGATATTCCCAAAACTTTGTAAGCTTTCTAAACTGTTTTTTGTTGATGGATGTTGATACATGTCTAAATCCATCGCAGGCGCAAAATACACAGAGCATTTTGCTGATAAATAGGTTGCTAATAATAAGTTATCGCAAGTACCACTGGTCATTTTAGACAAAGTATTTGCTGTAGCTGGGGCAATTATCATTATATCTGCCCACAAACCTAAATCTACATGATTATTCCACAATTCATTTTCATCTTCTTTATCATAAAAAGTAGAATGAACTGGATTTTTTGATAAGGTGGAAAGTGTAAGAGGTGTTATAAAATCTTTAGACGCAGGAGTCATAATTACTTTGACTTCTGCGCCCGATTTTATAAATAAGCGAACTAAGTTCGCAGTTTTGTATGCCGCTATACCGGCGGTAACACCAAGTAAAACTTTTTTACCGCTTAGTACAGACATATTATTTTATCTCTGGAGTTCTATAATATACCTTGCCTTCTAACCACTCTTCTACAGCAATAGCGTGTGGTTTAGGTAAACGCTCATAAAATTTAGAAACTTCGATTTGCTCTTTGTTTTCAAAAACTTCTTCTAAACTATCGTTATAAGTAGCAAACTCATCTAACTTATCAACTAATTCCTTTTTTAAATCAGAATTAATTTGTGTAGCTCTCTTTGCTATGATAGAAATAGCTTCATAAATATTATGCGTTGGAGCTTCGATAGCTTCTTTGTTATAAGTTATAGTACTTAACGGCGCTTTCGTTTCTTTATAATCCATTTTTTAACTTTTAGCTAATTGTTCTTGTTCTTTGTTTAATGCTGCTAGCATTTCGTTTGATTCTTCCATGAATTTTGATTCTGGAAAATTCCTTTTTAATTTATCGTACGCTTTAACTGCTTCTTTAATTCTTTCTGATTTTCTACGTTGCGTACTTTTAATTGCAAAATCATGAGCTGCTTTTAAACGATAGTATAATGCTTCTTCTTTATACTTCGTTCCTAAATAATCTTCTAATAAGTTATCAAAGGCAACGATTGCCGCTTTGTAATTTCTAGGGTCATATTCTGCAGTTTTATAATATGTTTTTGCTATTTCAAAAGACTTCTTTTCAAGTTTTGCTCTTAACTCTGCATGATACTTGTTAGCTTCTTCTAATTTATTTGAATCTGGATAGTTATCTATAAATTTCTGAAAGGCCTCTAACGCTTTGTTTGTATCGGTTGGATCTAAACTAAAACTTGGAGCTGCTTTGTAATAGCTTAACGCTGATAAAAAAGCTGCTTCTTCTCTTTTAGAACTTTTCGGATAATTTCCTGTAAATCTATTAAAGTAATATCCTGCTAACCCGTAATTTTTCTCATTAAAGTTAGATTGAGAAACCATAAATTGAATACGCTCCATTTGAGGTTTACCTCTGTATGAAGGTGTTATTTTTTCAAACAAACGTAAGGCTTTACTGTACTTTTGAGCTTCGTACATTTTCACAGCCATTTTGTATTGGTCTTCTACAGTTCCTTTATTCAATACTTTTTGATATTCTCCGCATGAAGAAAGTACTAAAAGCATTACAGCAATATACGCTAGATTTTTCATTTTTTGCATCTGGCAAAATTAGTGATTAATTATGGATTATTAAAACGATTTTTTATCTCGTAAATAAGATTTACAAGAAACTACAAAATCTGTTATATTTTTTCCAAAGAACTCCTAAATGTTTGTTAATCTTATCCCTGTGCTCCCGAAGCAGATTGGGCTACTATTTGCTTTACATCATTATCAAATAAATACAACCCTCCTTTATCATCTCCAATTAGGTTAATTTTATCTAAAATGTTACGAGCTAATGCTTCTTCTTCTATTTGTTCAGATACGTACCATTGTAAAAAGTTATGTGTTGCATAGTCTTTTTCTTGTAGTGTAATATGTACTAAATCGTTTATTGATTTAGATACCATTACCTCGTGATCAAACAATGTTTGGAACATATCTTTAAAAGACCCAAACTTTGCAGGTGGTTCTTTTAAGTCAGAAATACGTGCATGTCCACCACGTTCGTTTACGAATTTTACTAATTTTAACATGTGCATACGCTCTTCATCTGAATGAGCATACATAAATTGTGCTACCCCTTCAAACCCTTGAATTTCTGCCCAACATGCCATTGCTAAATATACTTGTGAAGACTCTGCTTCTACTCTTATCTGATCGTTTAGTGCCTTTTCTATTACTTCTGATAACATATTTTCTATTTAAAAAGTTACTCTTTATACAAAGATGCTAAAAAAAGACTACAATAACGAAATTGTAGTCTTTTGTATTCTTTATTTTTGTTTAGACAGCTTATAGATTATCTATAAAATCTGATATTTTCGTTTGTAATTCTTCTGATGCTTTTACCAACGGTAAGCGTACCTCATCTAAACAGATTCCTAGTTTTTGTAATACAGCTTTAATTCCTGCTGGATTATTCTCTTCAAAAATAAGACCTACTACATCCATAAGCTTATAGTGAAGTTCATAAGCTTCTTTTGCCTTTCCTTCTAACCCTAACTGAATCATTTTTGAAAACTCTTTTGGCAGCGCTTGTCCTATTACTGAAATAACTCCTGCTCCACCTGCTAAAGCCACTCCAACAGCTAAATCATCATCACCTGAAATTATTAAAAAGTCTTCTGGTTTGTCTTTTAACAACTCATAGTATTGTTGTTGATTATTTCCTGCCTCTTTTACTGCAACAATATTTTCAAAATCTCTTGCCAATCGTAACGTGGTTGCGGGTTCCATATTTTTTGCTGTCCTACCAGGAACATTATACATAATAATTGGTTTAGGACTCGCTAAAGAAATTGCCTTGTAATGCTGATAAAATCCTTCTTGCGTTGGTTTACTATAATAAGGAGCAACGGATAAAATTCCGTCTATTTCAGATAGATCTAAAGATTGTAATTCTTCAACAACTGTTTGTGTATTATTACTTCCAACTCCTAAAACTAACGGTAAACGTCCTTTATTTTCAGTAGCAATTACTTTAATTATTTCAATTTTTTCTTCCTTAGTAATTGTAGCACTTTCTCCAGTAGTTCCATTTATTACTAAATAGTTTGTACCGTTTTCAATATTATAATTTACTAACTTTTTAAGCGCTTCAAAATCTACACTTAAATCTTCATTGAAAGGAGTTACTAAAGCTACCCCAGTTCCTACAAACTTTTGCATTATATTTTATTTAAAATCGTTAGGTATTTTTTTAATTCTTGATTTAAAACTGCTTCGTTAAAACTATCATCAGACACTACTATATCGTACAATCTGTCATCAATTTCTGCAAAACTAGCTTTAATATCTGCTTGTGATAACAAAGTTACCACATTCGTTAATAAGTTTGACGTTTTTGTATAGTTTATGAGTAAGTCATATTTGTTTTTAACGAAATTTTTTAAATTGTCGGATTTTAAACTCCCATTAAAACCTAAGTCTTTTTCAGTGAAAAAATGAGGAGAGGGTTCTTCTTTTTTTGAGTACTCTTTGTAAACTAGTACTCTTATATCTATTTTTTCAAAAGGAAAATTGTTTGTCAAATTGGCTATAACTACATTTACTAAAGCTTCATTATCTAGTAATATAGCCACGCTTTTAACTTTGGTTTCTTTATGCGGAGTGTTTTCTTTTTTTACAACTAGTTTGTCGTATGCTTTCTGAATAGATTTTTTCTTTAAAGTACTTATCATTTGTAAAAATTACGAATAGCTAATTTATGTTATTTCTCTTCAATTTCTAGTAATATAAATTGATTTAACTGCTTTCCATACAATTGAAAATTATCATCAGCTGCTAAGATTAACGATTTGTTTCCGTTTGCTAGTTTTGGCCCAAAAGCAATCGCTTCAATATTATCGATAATTCCATCGGTTAATTGATTCTCAACAGTACTAAAATCTAGTAATAGTTCTTTTTTTAACAGTGTATATTTTTCGTTTTTTAAAGATTGTATTTCCAAAGTATTTGTTGAAGTTTCATCAATAGTTGCTTTAAATATTCTAACGACATTTCCATGGCTTCCATAACCACTTTGATATGCTCTCTCAATTATAAAAAAATGGTTTTTCTTATATTCTAAGATAGCAGTGCTTCCATTCAAGTTTATTTTTCCTTTAGCTGGTTTATCAATCTTCTCTAATTGATAGGCAAACTGTTTAGTTGCTTTTTTTGATTCGTTATCAAAATACGTTATTCTAACAGGTGATTCTGTTTCATGAAATGTTGGTTCTTCCCCATCTACTTCTAAAGGAGCTTCCATTGCTACCCAAAAACCTTTTCCATCAAAACTTTTTGAAGAGCCTTCAAAAATTCCATTATGTTTTGGTTTTGCTTCTGATGTTGCTTTAAAATAATTAGGTATTTTCACCTCTCTTTTAAAACTTCCATCTGTATGTATTTCAAATATACTTGGGTCTTTTTTATATTGAATAGAACCTTCACTCGTTAAATTAATTGTTCCTTTATCAACAAAAATAGATTCTAAATCTAATACATGATTTTTAGTAAACTGACTTGTTGTATCAACTACGATAACTTTTTCAAAGTCTACAGATTGAATCGAATCATTTTCAACAGAAATATTACCTATTAAAATTCTTGGATTAGTAGCATCGTCAACTACCATGTAGTAATTATTATTGTAAAAATCAATCCCTGAAATCCCACCAATTACAGTATTATTAATAACTAAAGAATCATTTATCACATATTCATCTAAAAACTTAAGTGATATTTTTTGTTGTTTACAAGCTAACAAACCAAAAACCGACAGGGCAAGTACTATTTTTTTCATACCTACAAAAGTATTGTTTTTAGTTTATGTAAGCATTAAAAAATGCAACGTCTAATTCAATAGATTTAGTTAATTATGAAAAAATATATTCTTTTAATTTTAAAATTGATAGCTGCGATTATAATGCTTCAAACGTTATTTTTTAAATTTACTGGAGCTCAAGAAAGTATTGCTTTATTTACTAAAATAGCTGGAAATAATGAAGCTTACATGCGAATAGGCACTGGTGTTTTTGAACTAATTGCTTCTATACTTTTATTTACCCCTAACAGAACCTGGTTGGGTGCTTTGTTAACTATAGGTTTAATGGCAGGAGCAATTATGAGTCATTTAACCATTTTAGGTATCGAACATAATGGAGATGGCGGCACTTTGTTTATAAGCGCAACCGTAACTTTTATCTCAGGAATAATTTTATTGATTTTCTATAGAAAAAACATCCCGATAGTTGGATACAAACTATAACTTTACAATACAAAAAAGGACAGCTTTAGAACTGTCCTTTTTTTAATTAATTTACTCCTATAAATATTTCTACTTCAGCATTTGTTGAATCCGATGCTTTTGCACCATATACTTCATAATCGGAAGTATAAGCTCTGTTAATATCCTCTTTCCAAATCTCTAGCCATTTATCATAAACCACACCCTCAGTTAAATTACCTTGTGCTATATATTTCTTATAGTCTGGAGCTTCTATTCTCTTATACGTCATACCTTCTGGAACAGTAGCTATATCTTTTACTTTACAACCAATGATTGTTGTATATGGCTTGGTATGGTCTGATTCATAATCCGTATACACAGCATAGATTTCATTGGAAGATTTATTCGGGATTTGTTCGGTTATGTTTTCAGACATAAATCGTTGCCATAAAGCAGGGATATCTTTTGCTGCTTGCTGATTCTCGTTAGTAGTTCTTACTGAAACTCCTACTACGTAAAACGTTTTTTTTTGTTCTGTACTCATCTTTTGTTTTTTAATTTTCAACAAAAGTAAAACCCCACTATGTCAACCCTGTGTCAGGGGTACACCATACTTTTCTTGACATATTTTAAAATATTCTTCCAAGGTTATTTCATGAGGAGTGAATACATCATTTAAAACCCTCATATTCTGAATACAATCTAACCTAAATACCCGAAATTCACTTCTCAATTGGCAATACGCTATTAACAACCAGTTTTCGTTGGTGCTATATAAAGCAAAAGGTTCTACTGTTCTCTTTGTAAAGTTGTTTTCAAGTGATAAATAATCTAACTCTAGTAAATGAAAATTTGTAATTGCTGACTGAATTTGAATTAAGTAATTACTTGATTGTTCTTTTTCTGTATTTGCTCTAAAAACAATTCTCTGGGAAAGTAAATCTACCTTATCTTTTTGCGAATATCTTAAAACTGCTTTAATTTTAGTTATAGCTTCCCTGTAGTTTTCAACTAATGAAGTATCTTTGTTTTTCAAAATCAACTGCTCTGCTGTTATCAGTGCATTGGCTTCTTCTTCTGAAAACATAATTGGCGGCAACTGATATCCTTCTTGTAAAAAGTACCCTTTTCCTTCTTCGGTAACTACCGGAATTCCTGAGTCTTCAAGCGTTCTAATATCTCTGTAAATTGTACGAACACTTACTTGAAACTTTCTTGATAATTCGGTAGCTGTAACTAACCTTTTTGATTGTAGTAAAGTTACAATTTGAGTTAACCTTGTTAACCTCGGCTTTTCCATTAGAAAATTATTTTTCTTTAGCTATGATTGCTTTAACAATTAAGTATTGAGAAACAATATACAAGATGATTATAGCAATATCAAACAACCTTTTAGGTGTATAAAAGTTATTTAATGCTATTAGGCTATCAGATGTAATAAATAAAATAGCTCCTAATAACAACCATGAATTCGCTGTGTTTTTTTGCTGACGATAATTTAGTAATGCCGCTGTTCCAAATGTTGAAATAGCTATTCCATACACCAATACAGGGAGCAACATGTCTCCTAAATTATTATAAATTAAACCTAACAATCCAACAAATAACAATACAAAAGGAATGGATGATGTTAGTGTTTTTATCGCTGAATCTTTATACAAGAAATTGGTAGTTATTTTTATGTAAACAACATGAGCAACCAAGAATGAGGCTAAACCAAACACAAAAAAGTTTGTTTTATCTAATAGAAAAACATCTCCCCAAAATGAGAAAAACAACGCTGATAACAACCAAAAACTAGGCTTTTTTACAGATGCTAAATACACTACCGCTAGTGATGTCATTAGTAAGGGTTTAAAAATCATTTCTACAGTTTTATTTTGTACAATTACTGCATACACATCAGCAATAGCAACCAATAAAAACACGATGGATGCTACGGTTACTTTAGTTTGTTTGGTCATGTTTTTCTATTAATTTAAAAGATTACTTAATCTTATTTGAAACAATCTAAAATTTTTTTTAAAAAAATTAACTAATCATATCAATAAAATCTTGTTCCGAGATAATTGGAATTCCTAAACTTTCAGCTTTTGTAAGTTTACTTGGCCCCATATTATCTCCTGCAATGATATAGGTGGTTTTTTTGGAAATAGAACTCGATACTTTTCCTCCATTATCTTCAATCGCTTTTTTAAGTTCGTTTCTACTCATTTGATGAAAAACTCCTGAAACCACAAATACTTTCCCCGCTAACTTATCGGTTTGTCCTTCTAAGCTTTCTGCAGAAACTTCTAACTGAACTCCGTGTGATTTTAATCGGTTTACTAAATCGATATTTCCTAAATCATTTGAAAAATCAATAATACTTTGTGCAATTCTATCTCCAATTTCATCAACAGCAATCAGCGTTTCTAAATCAGCATTCATTAAATTATCTATCGATTTAAAATGTTTTGCTAATTTTTTTGCCACGGTTTCTCCTACAAATCTTATTCCTAAAGCAAATAATACTTTTTCAAAGGGAATTTCTTTTGATTTCTGAATTCCTTCAATCATGTTTTGTGCTGACTTTTCTGCCATTCGTTCTAAAGGAATTACTTGTTCTACTGTTAAATCGTACAAGTCAGCATAGTTCTTTATCAATCCTTCTTTACGTAATAAATCCACAGTTTCACCTCCTAAACCATCAATATCCATGGCTTTTCTACTGATAAAGTGCTTGATTCTTCCTGTTATTTGTGGTGCACATCCAAATTCGTTCGGACAATAATGTTTTGCATCTCCTTCAGTTCTCACCAACTCGGTATGACATTCAGGGCAATATTTAGCATACTGTGTAGGAACAGAATCTACTGGTCGCTTTGTTAAATCAACAGCAATAATTTTCGGAATAATTTCTCCTCCTTTTTCTACGAAAACCGTATCTCCTATTCGTACATCTAATTTTGCTATTTGATCTGCGTTATGTAATGAAGCTCTTTTTACAATCGTTCCTGCCAATTGTACAGGTTCTAAATTAGCCACTGGCGTAATTGCTCCCGTACGCCCTACTTGATAGGTAATTTCATTTAATATTGTTGAAACTTGCTCTGCTTTAAATTTATAAGCGATAGCCCAACGTGGTGCTTTTGAGGTATACCCTAATTCATCTTGTTGTTGGTATGAATTTACTTTTACTACTACCCCATCTGTTTCATAAGGTAATGTATGGCGTTTTACATCCCACTCGTTTACAAAGTTTAGTACCTCTCCAATAGATTTTGCTAAAGCAATCGTATCTGGAATTTTAAATCCTACTTTCCTAGCAGCTTCCAAACTTTCAAAATGTGATGCATATTTGCGTTCATTAGTTACCACTTGATACAGTAAACAATCTAATGGACGTTTCGCAACCTCAGCGCTATCTTGTAGTTTTAAACTTCCACTAGCTGTATTACGTGGATTTCTATACGGTTCTTCTTCATTCGCCACTCGCTCTTCATTCATTCTATGAAAACCCTCTAATGGTAAAATGATTTCTCCTCTCATTTCAAAATCGGTAACGAAATCACTATTAGGTAATAAAGGGATAGATTTTATGGTACGAATATTCGTAGTTACATTATCTCCTTGAAACCCATCACCACGAGTTACCGCTTGTACAAATTGACCATTTTCATAAGTAAGATTAATAGAAGCTCCATCGTATTTTAATTCGCACGTATATTCGATATCTTCTGTTCCTAAAATTTTCTGAATACGCTTTTCCCAATCCAATAAATCTTCTTTAGAATAGGAGTTATCCAACGAATACATTCTATTTTTATGAGTAACGGTGTCAAAGTTTTTGGTAACCTCTCCTCCTACTCGTTGTGTTGGTGAATTTGGATCGAAATATTCTGGGTTCTCGTCTTCTAATTGCTGAAGCTCTTTTAATTTAATATCGAAATCATAATCGGATATGGTTGGTGCATCCAACACATAATAACTATGATTGTGTGTATGTAACTCTTCTCTTAACTGTTGTATCTTCTCCTGAACTGTCATCTAACTATTTTCTAACGGTACCTGTAAAATGATTAATTTTTGAATTGATTGGATTTCCTGACGCTCGTCTAAATGATGCTAATTGACCTGCATGCCAAATAGCATCGGCAATAGGTCCGTTAATAGCATTCCATAATGGAAACTCTTTTTCTCCAAAGATTATTTTAAATTGTGACACATCATCACTTCCTCTCAAAATATCACTGGCTTGTTTTAAGTTTTCTAAGGTTGTTTTTCTTTTTTCAGCAAAGGTCATTTCAACCTGTTGTTTTTCATTAGGTTTATTCAAAGTAGCATTTAATACTACTTGCGACAAGCTTAAAACATGGTCTATTGTTTCTCCCGTAGTTTTTGCTTCTGCACTTGGTTTGTACTCTAAATCTTTCTCTGTTAAACCTTCTGTTGCCCAATAATATCGAAAACCTAATCCATCTATCATTCTACTAATCACAGAACCTGAAGTGAATTCTTTAGCTTCTTTCGGTATTTCGTAATATGGTAATTTAGATTGTGCGTTTGTTGTTATTGCTGCGAATAACAATAGCATGGGTGTAAGTACTGCCTTCATTAAATCTTATTTTTGACGCTAATTTAAGGAAAAGATTTATGAGTAGTATATATAAAATAATGTCTATTAAAAATAAAAAAACCGAGGCAATCCCTTACCTCGGTCGTTAAAAAACAAACTATGTATGATAGTTTATTTTTTTAACCACATAGTATAGATGGTTTCTTTATTTCTTGCTGAAACTAGTAACATTGTTTCGCTAATTTTTTCAATTTTTAAATTTTCTTCAAAGCTTTTATTATCAAACTCTAGCTCATTTGTATCTGTAATTAACTTCCAAGTACCGCTACCTCCTTTATTACTCATCATTACCTGATACCTTCCATCAGGACTCAATTCTAACCAACTCTTCCCTTCTGAAAACTCAAATTTTTCATTTCCAATTTTCATTGAATCTACAAACCATTTACCAGAAACTAGTGTTTTTAATTCTTGAGAATAACTTAGCGAAGTAGCACCAAGCATTAGAAATAGTAATATAATTACTTTTTTCATTGAGGGGACATTTTTTAAGGGATTACTCTTAGTCAAATATACTAAAAAAGCCGAAGCAAATCAATGCTTCGGCCATTTTTATCTGTTTTAAACTTATTTTAATAATAAGTATAACGACGTACTTTAGCAATATGTTTTGCTAAACGCATCACCTGGTGTGAGTAACCGTACTCATTATCATACCATACGTAAATTACAATGGTATCTCCATCTGCAATCGTAGCCTTACTATCAAAAATAGACGGTGCTGTTGTTCCTACAATATCAGAAGACACTAATTCATTACTTAATGAATATTGAATTTGCTCGACTAAATCTCCTTCTAAAGCATATTGCTTCATGATAGCATTTACAGATTCAACTGTCGCTGGAGTTTTTAGCTGTAAGTTTAAGATAGCTAACGATCCGTTTGGTACTGGTACACGAATAGCGCTTGATGTTAATTTACCTGCTAACGCTGGTAATGCCTTTGCTACTGCCTTTCCTGCTCCAGTTTCAGTAATTACCATGTTTAAAGCTGCAGCTCTACCTCTACGGTATTTTTTATGCATGTTATCAACCAAATTTTGGTCGTTTGTATATGCATGAATTGTTTCTAAGTGTCCTTTTTTAATTCCGAAATTATCTTCTAACACACTTAATACTGGTGTAATAGCATTCGTAGTACATGAAGCTGCTGAGAAAATATTGATATTATCAGGATTGTTTTCTCCATGGTTTACTCCGTGCACAATGTTAGGTACACCTGCTCCTGGAGCTGTTAACAACACTTTACTTGCTCCTTTTGCTTTTAAATGACGGTTTAATGCTTCTTCATCTCTAAAAGCACCAGTGTTATCTATAATTAACGCATCGTTAATTCCGTATTGTGTGTAGTCAATATCTTCAGGTTGTGCAGCAGAAATCATATATACAGTTGTACCATTAATGATTAATGCATTGTTATCAGCATCTACTTGAACTGTTCCTAAGAAATCTCCATGAACTGAATCTACACTTAATAAAGAAGCTCTTTTCTCTAATACTGTTTGATCTATTTTACCACGAGTAACTACTGCTCTTAATCGTAATTGAGAACCTTTACCCATCTTACTACTCAACTCACGAGCTAGTAAACGACCAATACGTCCAAAACCGTATAATACTACATCTTTTGGCTGAATGTTTTCTGCTTCAGTTGCATCTTTTAGTTGCTCTTTCACAAAAGCTACCTTATCTGCTGATGCATCATCTTGTAAGTGAAATTCGTAAGCTAATTTACCAATATCTAATTTTGATGGTGGTAAATCGATTGATTGAATTGCTTTAGCTATCTCTAAAGCATCTTCTATTGTTATTGGTTTGGCTACAAACTCTTTAGCGTAATCGATTAAGTTTAAAACCTCACTAGCTCTTTTATCTACTAATGGATTTCTAAATAATACTAACTCTATAGATTTATCGTACCATAAATCGTTAACGATGTTAATAAACTCAACCGTAGCTCTTCGAACTTGCGCTTGATTTACTACTTCTTTTTCGTAATTTGTTATTGTTGACATAGTTGTGTGTTAACTAAAAATTAAAAAATTTGTGCAAAAATAGGTATTTCTTCTTTATTTTTTATGGGTTTTATAAAAGAAAAAGCCTCGCTAAAATGATTTTAACAAGGCTTTTACTTTAAAGTATATTATTTATTCTTCTATAAACTTTTTTATACTAGGTATTAATACCTAAACCTTTCAATTTGACCAGATGGACTAATCATTTCTAATAAAAGCCTTTTACCACTACCATACGAACGATCTAACATACTAACAGCTTCTTTTGCTGACATAACTTTCTTTCCGTTAACTTTAGTTAAAATGTACCCTTTTCCAACTTCAAACTGTTTGAATGCCATATTTTGAGTACTCTTTATCTTTGCTCCTCCGTCCAATTTAAACTTTTTCCTATCTTCTTTTGTAAGATCTTCAAACTCGGTTTGTAAAACTCTACTTACAGGCAACTTTATAAGTTTAGTTAACTTAACTACTTTGGTAAGCTCTTCTCCATCCCTGTCAATTATTACATTCACGTATTCTCCAGGTCTTTTTGCTGTTAACTGTCCTTTCAAGTCAGAGAACTTAGAAATCTTCACATTGTTTACTTTCGTAATAACATCTCCTTCTTTTAATCCAGCTTTTTTAGCGCCTCCTTCTTCGAATATTTCTTTAATTTTAACTCCTTCAATGTCTTTTATTTCTGTATCAATACTAACTCCTAAAACGGCTTGTTGTACCGTTCCAAATTCTAACAAATCATCTACTACTTTTTTTGCGATATTAGATGGCACCGCAAAAGAATAACCAATAAAAGAGCCAGTTCTTGAAGAAATAGCCGTGTTAATTCCTATTAATTCCCCTCTTGTGTTTACCAATGCTCCTCCACTATTCCCAGGGTTTACCGCAGCATCTGTTTGAATAAATGAATCTATATTTGTATTTCCATCTAAATCACGCCCTTTTGCACTTACAATACCTGCAGTAACGGTAGATGTTAAATTGTATGGGTTTCCTACTGCCAGCACCCATTCTCCTACTTTAATATTATCAGAATTTCCAAAAGGTAAATTTGGCAAATCAAAATCAGCCTCTACTTTTAACAAAGCGATATCATTACTTTTATCTGCTCCAATTAAAGTCGCTTTTAATTTCTTTTGATTATTTAATGTAATTTCAATATCGTTTGCCCCATCTATTACATGATTATTTGTTACAATATATCCGTCAGGAGAAATAATAACACCACTTCCTGTACCTACTTGTTGATACTTCCTAGTTCCGCTTCCTCTACCATAAAATAATTCAGCTAACGGATTTTGTTGTGTTCTTATCGATGTATTTTTAACGTGAACAACTGCATGTACTGTTTTATCAGCTGCTTCTGTGAAGTCAGTTGGTGTTGATGTTGAGTTTATTACTGTTGGCGTATAACTTGCCTTTACTGTTTGCAGTGTTGGTTCTACTGCTTTCTCTACAATAACTTGCGGTTCTTCTATCAATGTTTTGTATCCTGCAAGTGCTATTGCTCCTCCTAAGATTGCAATTCCTAAAGTTCCAATAATTTTCTTCATATGCTTACAAAATTTTATACTTCAAATATACTATTTTAACATTTCAAGCAAATATGTTTAACTTCTATTTAACTGATTTTAACCGCTATTTAACAGTCTTCTTTCCTTGATAAAATATGTATCTTTGTCCATTAATATGGATTTAGAATTTCACAAATATCAAGGAACAGGCAACGATTTTATCATGATTGATAATCGCTCAAAAACCTTTCCAAAAAATAAAACTGACATAATTGCAAAATTATGTGATAGACACTTTGGTATTGGGGCTGATGGTCTTATTTTACTTGAAGAAGACGCTACCACCGATTTTAAAATGGTGTATTACAACTCAGACGGAAACGAAAGCACTATGTGTGGTAATGGAGGACGTTGCATAGTAGCCTTTGCACATAAACTTAAGCTTTTCGAAATCGAAACCACCTTTATTGCTATTGACGGATTACATCATGCTTCTATTTCTAACAATCATGTTTCTTTACAAATGATTGATGTTAATAAGGTGAAAATTTATGATGAGTACGTTTTTACTGATACAGGATCACCACATCATGTACAATTAGTGAATAACCTTACTGATTATGATGTGTTTTCAAACGGAAAGAAAATCCGAAACAAGATTTATGGTACCGAAGGTAGCAATGTTAATTTTGTAGAACAAATCACAAACAACACCTTTAAAGTACGTACTTACGAACGTGGTGTTGAAGATGAGACTTTAGCTTGCGGTACAGGAGTTACTGCTGTTGCCATAGCTATGTATGCAACTAAAAAAACAGACAGTTCATCTATAACTTTACCTGTTGAAGGTGGAGAATTAGAAGTTTCTTTTGAAGAACAAAATGGAACCTATTCTAATGTATTTCTAAAAGGACCTGCTACATTTGTATTTGAAGGTAAAATAAATATTTAGTGCATACGTTAACTGGAACATATATTAAGTTAAGAGCTTTAGAACCTGAAGATTTAGAATTTTTATTTCAAATTGAAAACAATGAATCTTTTTGGGAAGTGAGTCATACACAAGCTCCATTTTCTAAATTTTTATTAAAACAATATTTAGAAAATGCGCATTTAGATATTTTTGAAGCAAAACAATTACGTTTAATTATTGAAGAAAAAGCTACAAATGAATCTATTGGTATGATAGATTTGTTCAATTTTAACCCGCAACATAAAAGAGCTGGCATCGGAATTTTAATCCATCCTGATTTTCAACAGAAAGGATTTGCTTCAGAAGCGCTTCAATTATTAATTAAGTATTGTTTTACACATTTGCATTTACATCAATTATATGCAAACATTACTGATGACAACATCAACAGTTTACACCTTTTTGAAAAACAAAATTTTAAACAAATTGGGGTTAAGAAAGATTGGATATTTCATAAAGGAACATATAAAAACGAACTATTATTTCAATTAATAAATGAATAAGAAAATTATTTTAGGAAGTATTGCTGCCATTTTTTTAATTGGTGGAATTATTGGTTTTAACTACTACCAAAAAATATTTGGTAAAGCTGTTACTAAAAACGGTGCTGTATATATAGGCTCTAATGCTTCTTTTGTAGATGTAAAAAAACAACTTTCTGAATTTGTTAAACATCCTGAAAATTTTGTATGGGTTGCAGAAAAGAAAAAATTCACACAACCTAAGGGTGGAAAATACCTATTAAAAAAAGGGATGAACATGAATGATGTTGTAAACCTTTTACGTAGTGGAAATCAAACACCAATTACCTTATCATTCAATAATCAAGATACTTTAGATAAATTAGCAGGAAGGATTGCTGAACAAATCGAAGCAGATTCTATTACTCTTTTACAAGCTATGAAAGATCCTTCTTTTTTAGCAACTAATAATCTTACTGAAAAATCAGCTTTAGGAATATACATCCCGAATAGTTATGAACTTTATTGGAATACTTCCGCAGAAAAATTCCGTGACAAAATGTTACATGAATACAATCGTTTTTGGACTTCTGCAAGATTAGAAAAGGCTAAAAAACTAAATCTTTCAAAAGAAGAGGTAATTACTCTAGCTTCTATTGTTCAAAAAGAAACAGCTAAAAAAATAGAGCGCCCTATTGTTGCTGGTTTGTATTTAAATAGATTAAAAGATAATTGGCCTTTACAAGCTGACCCTACAGTTATATACGCTATTAAAGAAGTTAAAGGACAAGATTTTGTTGTAAAAAGAGTTTTAAACAAAGATTTAGTAATAAACTCTCCTTATAATACTTATAAAAACACAGGACTCCCTCCTACTTTGATTGCAATGCCTGATATTTCATCTATTGATGCTGTTTTAAACCATCAAAAACATAACTATTATTATATGTGTGCTAGTGTTGATAAAATTGGTTTTCATGAATTTGCTAACTCTTTAGCACAACATAATCGAAATGCTGTAAAATATCAACAATGGATAAATCAACAAGGTATAAAGAGATAAATTAACAAAATTTTATTCTTATCAATTTCAATAAAACATTATCAAAAAGTTAATATAAAACAGTTTTTTTTGGTTTTTACCTAAAAAAAACACAGGAAAACAACTTAATCATCAATAGTCAAAAAACTGTAATTTATTGATTCATAGTCTGTTATAAAAAATTACCGTATCTTTGCCCCGCTAAACAGAAAGTAATTAATTATCAGATATTTAGTATTAGTATTTTTAGGATTTGTATTATTAACCAGTTTTACAGAGACTACAGCTAAAAAAGAAAAAACTACTACAACACCAATACCAATTCATAAGGTAGAGAAGGTTAACATTCCTTTTTTATTAAATGATTTTGTAGGATTTAAAGAAGCTTTGGCTTTTAAAGAATCACAAGGTAAGTATAGAGTAGTTAACACACTTGGATATTTAGGGAAATACCAATTTGGTAAAGAAACCCTAAAGAGATTTAGAATTTACAACACCACTCATTTTCTTAAAAACCCTGAATTACAAGAACGTACATTTGTTGCTTATTGTAAGTTAAACAAATGGATTTTAAGAAAAGACATTAAGAGAAGTGTTGGCAAAACCATTAATGGTGTTAAAATAACCGAATCTGGTATTTTAGCAGCAGCACACTTAAGTGGTGCTGGTAATGTAAAAAAATTCTTACGTTCAAATGGATCTATCCGTTTTAACGATGCTTATGGAACCTCAATACAGTCATACCTTAAAAGGTTTGCAGGTTATGATGTTTCCAACATCAAAGGTGACAAAAAACCAACGGTTTAATTAATAAGAAAGTATTAAAAAAGCAAAAGCATCGATTAAATCGATGCTTTTTTTTTATTTATGGATAATAAAGATTGCTGGTCGTTTATGTAAATCTGTTTTTACATGTTTCCATTCTTTTACCGTTAATGTTTTAATATACTCTGTTGGAAGTGTTATATCACACGCTACACAAATTCTTGTATCTGGAGACAAGGTAGCTCTTAAATCATCCAACATTTTTTCATTTCTATATGGTGTCTCAATAAAAAGCTGCGATTGGTTTTTCTCTTTTGAAAGTTTTTCTAAATCTTTAATCGCTCTTTTTCTATCTGATTTGTCTATAGGTAAATAACCATTGAACGCAAAACTTTGTCCGTTCATACCAGAAGCCATAATAGCCAATAAAATAGAAGAAGGACCTACTAACGGAACTACTTGAATACCTTTTTGATGCGCTAGCTTCACAATACTTGCCCCTGGGTCAGCTACTGCTGGAACTCCTGCCTCAGAAAGCAATCCTACAGATACTCCTTTCTCACAAGTATCTAAATAATTCTTAGTTTCTAAATCATCAGAGTATTTATCTAATAACATCAACTCTAATGAAGGTTGTGATTTTGTTGGTGTAATTCTTTTAATGAATCTTCGAGCAGACTTTTCGTTTTCAACAATAAAACAGTTTAATTGTTCTACTACTTTTTTTACCGATAATGGCATTACCTCTAATGGTTCAGTATCACCTAACGTTGTAGGAATCAAATATAATTTACCTTTCATTATTTCTGCTCTAATTTTGAAGCTATAATTTCACACGCTTCGTCTAACATTTTATATACATTTTCAAAACCTTGATCTCCTCCATAGTACGGATCTGGAACACTCCTATCCTCATTAGGATATATCTCATTCAAAATCATTTTCACCTTTTCATGCTCCGTTTCACTTTCAGACATGGCTACAATATCACCATAATTACTTTGATCCATTGCAAAAATCATGTCAAACTTATCAAAATCAGTTTTTGTAAATTTTCTTGAACGTTGACTGGTAATATCTATCCCATACTTTTTAGCCACCTCAATAGAACGTCTATCAGGTAAATTACCTACATGATAACCTGCAGTTCCAGCAGAATCAACTAAGAAGTTTTTTGATGACAACTTCGATTGTAAAATACCTTCAGCAAGCGGAGATCGGCAAATGTTTCCTAAACAAACCATTAATATTTTTTTCATACTCATAAAAAAACCTCACTAGGTGAGGTTCGTTGTTTATAAAGTTAACTTTTTTGTTAAGTCTTCTACGTACTTTTTAAACTGCTTATCAGTTTCAGTCAAATTATCAACAGTTTTACACGCATGTAACACAGTAGCATGATCTCTTTTTCCTATTTGACTTCCAATACTTGCTAATGATGACTTTGTCATACGTTTTGCAAAATACATAGCTAACTGACGCGCTTGTACAATATGACGTTTACGTGTTTTAGATTGTAAGGTTGCTACATCCATATCAAAGTATTTTGATACTACTTTTTGAATGTAATCAATGGACAACTCTTTTTTAGTGTTCTTAACAAATTTATCTACAATCTGTTTCGCTAACTCAATTGTAAATTCTTTTCTGTTGAAAGAAGCTTGAGCAATCATTGAGATAATCACCCCTTCTAATTCACGAACATTCGATTTTATATTTTTTGCTATATACTCAACAATTTCTTCTGGCATTTCAACACCATCTCTATACAATTTATTTTGTAAAATAGAAATTCTTGTTTCATAATCAGGAGCTTGTAACTCAGCTGATAATCCCCATTTAAAACGAGAAAGTAAACGTTGTTCAATATCTTGCATATCTACAGGAGCTTTATCCGAAGTTAAAATAACCTGTTTTCCATTTTGATGTAAATGATTAAAGATATGAAAGAAAACATCTTGAGTCCCTGCTTTTCCTGATAAAAATTGCACATCATCAATAATCAACACATCAATCATTTGATAGAAATGAATAAAGTCATTTCTTGTATTTGATTTTACCGAATCTATAAACTGTTGTGTAAATTTTTCAGAAGAAATATATAACACAGTTTTATCTGGATATTTATCCTTTATCTCAACACCAATAGCATGAGCTAAGTGTGTTTTTCCTAATCCAACTCCACCATATATTAATAAAGGATTAAAAGAAGTTCCTCCTGGTTTGTTTGCCACAGCCATACCTGCAGAACGTGCCAATCGGTTAGAGTCACCTTCAACAAAATTCACAAAATTATAATTTGGATTTAGTTGAGATTCTATCTTCACCTTTTGTAGTCCAGGAATAACAAATGGGTTTTTTAATTCTCGTTTTGACTCTAACGGAATTGTTACCTTTTGCGGTTTTAAAGGGTTACGGTTTGAACTAGGTATTTTTACTGTTTGCGGGCTATTACTACTATACGTATTTTCCATACGTACATCGTAAATTAATTTTGCATCACTTCCTAACTGACGAACCAAAGCTACTCTTAACAGTTTTATGTAATGCTCTTCTAACCACTCGTAAAAAAATTTACTTGGTACTTGAACTGTCAAAGCTTCCCCTGCCAATTTAATTGGCTTTATCGGTTCGAACCAAGTCTTGTATGCCTGTGGTTTGATGTTATCTTTAATAAAAGACAAACATTCCATCCAAACTGAATCGGCTGTTTTAGTCATATTGGTAAAAAACAATTTTAGTTGTTAATTTTTATTCAGATTTAGGGGACACCAAACACGAAAGTCTGGGTGAACAAAAGTGTGAATAAATTTTAGTATAAAAAAATCAAATCACTATTGACTTTTATTTTTTTTTTGCGTATCGTTAGTGAAATTAAAATAATTTAATCTTTTGCAAAAACATTACACATCTATACGTGTTCGGTATGCTGAAACTGATCAAATGGGAGTAGTTTATCACGGAAACTACGCACAATTTTTTGAGGTTGGTCGTACCGAATGGCTACGTTCTCTGGGCGTTACTTACAAATATATGGAAAAAACAGGAATCATGTTGCCTGTTATTTCTTTATCTTGTAACTTTAAAAAATCAGCATTATATGATGATGAATTAACCATTACAACCATTTTAAAAAAAACACCCTCAGTAAAAATTGAATTCGACTATGAAATTACCAATCAAAATAACGAACTTATTTCAACTGGAAACACCGTGTTAGCATTTATTAACAATAAAACAAAAAAACCTATGCGTTGTCCTGATTATATTTTAGATAAATTAGCTATCTTAAATAGTTAATCAAACAAGTAAAAAACATATGAAAATATATACTAAAACAGGTGATAAAGGTACCACTGCCCTATTTGGAGGCACTCGAGTTCCTAAACACCATTTAAGAATAGAAAGTTATGGAACCGTTGATGAACTCAACTCTTACATTGGGTTAATTAGAGATCAAAACATTGATGATTCTTTAAAAAAGAAATTAACAAAAATCCAAAGCGATTTATTCACTTTAGGTGCAATGTTAGCTACACCACCAGAAAAGGAAACTTTAAAAAGCGGCAAAGAACGCTTAAACATTCCTAAAATTAATGAAGAGTCAATTCAGTTTTTAGAAGACGATATTGACCTTATGAATAAGGACCTACCCCAAATGACACACTTTGTATTACCAGGCGGTCATCAAACCGTGTCATTTTGTCACATAGCACGCTGCGTATGCCGTAGATCGGAACGATTAGCTGTGGCTTTAAATGAAGAAGAAACAATAAGTGAAACTATTTTAAAGTATTTAAACCGACTTTCTGACTACCTTTTTGTGTTGGCACGAAAGTTGACCCAAGACTTACAAGCTGAGGAAATTAAATGGATTCCTGAAAAGCTTTAACTAAGTTCTTTAATTATTGATTTCACATTTTTTAAAAAAAACTTGACTTTCTACAAAAAAAAATTATTTTTGCGGAAATCTTATTAAACAGATAAAGAAATGTATTGGACACTTGAATTAGCATCTTATTTAGCAGATGCACCCTGGCCTGCAACTAAAGACGAATTAATTGATTACGCTATTCGTACTGGAGCACCGTTAGAAGTGGTAGAAAACTTACAAGATATCGAAGATGAAGGTGAGGCGTACGATTCTATTATTGAAATCTGGCCAGATTACCCAACAGAAGAAGATTATCTTTGGAATGAAGATGAATACTAATAAAATACAATCATAAAAAGTCTCTGTTACAGAGGCTTTTTTTTTGCTTACTTTTAAGCACCCAATAAAACAAACATAAAACGCTAATTAAAAACAACTTAATTAGCTATAAAACAATATTTTACAAATGAGCGTTTTAAATTCGATTATAAAACTATTTGTTGGAGACAAACAACAAAAAGACCTAAAATCACTACAACCGATCGTTGAAAAGGTACGATCTTTTGAAAATTCATTAAGTAGTTTATCGAATGATGAGTTACGGGCAAAAACAATCGAATTTAAATCGAAAATTAATGATGCTACGAAATTTTTTCTTGACAAAATAACTGAACTTGAGGAAGAAGCTAAAAGTGCAGACATCGATCGTCAAGAAGAAATTTATGCAGAAATAGACAAATTGAAAGACGAAGCTTACGAAGCTTCTGAAGCTGTTTTACTAGACATTATGCCAGAAGCTTTTGCCGCAGTAAAAGAAACAGCAAAGCGCTTTACCAATAATGAAGAATTAGAAGTAACTGCAACTCCTTTTGATAGAGAATTATCAGCTACTAGAGAACACATTACCTTAGAAGGCGACAAGGCTTTTTGGGCTAATTCATGGGATGCAGCAGGAAAAGAAGTAATTTGGGACATGATTCATTACGATGTTCAGTTAATCGGTGGATCTGTATTGCATCAAGGTAAAATTGCCGAAATGATGACAGGGGAAGGTAAAACGTTAGTTTCTACCCTACCAGTATACTTAAATGCTTTAACGGGTAACGGAGTACATGTTGTTACTGTAAATGATTACTTAGCAAAACGTGACCGTGCGTGGATGGCTCCAATTTTTGAGTTCCACGGATTAAGTACAGACTGTATTGATTTTCACCAACCAAACTCTGAAGCACGTAGAGAAGCATACAATGCAGACATCACTTACGGAACCAATAACGAATTTGGATTCGATTACTTGCGTGATAACATGGCAAATTCTAAGAAAGACTTAGTACAACGTGCGCCAAACTACGCTATTATTGATGAGGTGGATTCTGTTTTAATTGATGATGCTCGTACACCATTAATTATTTCTGGACCAGTACCACAAGGAGATACTCATGAGTTTAATGAGTTAAAACCTTTGGTGGCTGACTTAGTTTCACTTCAAAATAAATATTTAGTAGGTGTTTTAGCTGAAGCAAAACGTTTAATCAAAGAAGGTGATACTAAAGAAGGTGGTTTCTTATTATTAAGAGTTTACAGAGGTCTTCCAAAAAATAAAGCCTTAATTAAGTTTTTATCGCAAGAAGGAGTAAAACAAATTCTTCAAAAAACTGAAAACTTTTACATGCAAGACAACAACAAGCTAATGCCTGAAGTTGATGCAGAATTATGGTTTACCATTGAAGAAAAAAATAATCAAATTGACTTAACCGATAAAGGTATTGCACACCTTTCTGATATCACAAAAAATGAAACTTTCTTTGTTTTACCAGATATTAGTGTAAAAGTTGGTCAAATAGATAACAGTGATGCTACTCCTGAGGAAAAAGCAGATCAAAAAGAAGAGCTATACCGAGAGTTTAGTATAAAGAGTGAACGTATCCACACAATGAATCAACTTTTAAAAGCGTATTCAGTTTTTGAAAAAGATGTAGAATATGTTGTGATGGACAATAAAGTAATGATTGTAGATGAGCAAACAGGTCGTATTATGGACGGTCGCCGTTACTCTGACGGATTGCACCAAGCAATTGAAGCAAAAGAAAATGTAAAGATTGAAGACGCTACGCAAACTTTTGCTACCGTTACTTTACAGAATTACTTTAGAATGTACCGTAAGCTATCTGGTATGACAGGTACAGCGATTACTGAAGCAGGTGAATTCTGGGAAATCTACAAGTTAGATGTTGTTGAAATCCCTACGAACAAACCAATTCAAAGAGATGATAAGCAAGATTTAGTTTATAAAACAACTCGTGAAAAGTATAACGCAGTAATTGAAGATATTGTAAAATTAGTTGGGGAAGGAAGACCTGTATTAGTTGGTACTACTTCTGTTGAAATTTCTGAATTATTAGGAAGAATGTTACAAATTCGTAAGATTCCTCACAATATCTTAAATGCAAAATTACACAAAAGAGAAGCTGATGTAGTTGCAGAAGCTGGTAAACCAGGAATAGTAACAATTGCAACCAACATGGCAGGTCGTGGTACCGATATTAAATTATCTAATGAAGTAAAAGCAGCAGGTGGTTTAGCTATTATTGGTACAGAGCGTCATGATTCACGTCGTGTAGACCGTCAGTTACGTGGTCGTGCAGGACGTCAAGGAGATGTAGGTTCTTCTCAATTCTATATTGCTTTAGACGATAACTTAATGCGTTTATTTGGTTCAGATAGAATTGCAAAAATGATGGATAGAATGGGATTAAAAGAAGGTGAAGTAATTCAGCATTCTATGATTTCAAAATCTATTGAAAGAGCACAAAAGAAAGTTGAAGAAAACAACTTTGGTATTCGTAAGCGTTTACTAGAGTATGATGATATTATGAACGCACAACGTGAGTTTGTATACAAACGTCGTCGTCATGCCTTAGACGGAAAACGTTTACAAATTGACATTGCAAATATGATTTATGATACTTGTGATTCAATTGTAAGACAAAATAAAGAAGCTAAAGATTTCCAAAACTTTGAGTTCGAGTTAATTCGTTTCTCTGCTATGACTTCTCCTTTTTCTGAAGAAGAATTCAATAAAGAATCAGACCAAGAGTTAATCGACAAGTTATACAAAATAGTAACAGAACACTATAAAAACGACGCTGAAAGAAATGCAGAAAATGCATTCCCAGTAATTAAAAATGTTTTTGAAAACGAAGGTGATCGTTACGAACGTATTGTAGTTCCTTTTACTGATGGTACTAAAAACTTACAAGTAGTTACCAATTTAAAAGAAGCTTACGAAAGTGAAGGAAAATCATTAATAAATGACTTTGAAAAAAACATCACCTTAGCAATTATTGATGAAAACTGGAAGGATCACTTACGTAAAATGGACGAATTAAAGCAAACTGTTCAAAATGCTACGTACGAGCAAAAGGACCCTTTATTAGTTTATAAGTTTGAAGCTTTCGAATTATTCCAAGAAACGATTGATAAAGTAAACAAAGAAGTTTTATCTTTCTTATTCAAGGGAAAATTACCAAGTCAAGAAGCTTCACAAGTATCAGAAGCTCGTGAAGAACAACGTGAGCAATTAGATTTACGTAAAGATGAAGTTCAAAACTCAACTCAGCAAGCTATTAGCAATGCTCGTAACCAACAAACTCAAGAACAACAAGCAGTAGAAACTGTTGTGCGTGAGCAGCCAAAAATTGGTCGTAATGAAAAAGTTACTATCAAAAATGTAATGTCGGGTGAAGAGAAAGAAGTAAAATACAAACAAGCCATTCCGTTATTAGAAAAAGGAGAATGGGTACTTTATAACAAGTAATTTCAAAACAATTTATATATAAAAAGCTCGGTAAAACCGAGCTTTTTACTTTTAGACTACAGAGTATGTTTATTACATTGCTCCTAGTTCTTTTAATAATTTTTCTGAATTAGCTTTTACATTTGCTGGCGGATTTAATGATAATGATTTTTTTAAGGCTTTTATAGCTTTCTTTTTATCTCCTGCAGATTTATATGCTTCTCCTAAACTATCGTAAGCATTTGCACTTGTTGGATTATTATCAACATTTATTTGCAAATATTTTATTGCTCGTGCATAATCTTTTGCGTTAATCATAGCATACCCTAATTGATTCAACTGGTTTGTATTGGCCATTGAAGCTGCTTCATCCATCAATTTACCATATTCAGCTGTTTTACCTAGTTTATTTAGTATCTGAGCTTTTATAGATAAATTTCTAAACGTTTTCTGACTATAAAACTGTCCTGCAATAGCATTATCTATCCAACCAAGAGCTTCGTTTAAGTCACCACCATTATTCAATGAGAAATTAGCCGCTTGCTCCCATGTTTGCCTACTAAACCCAGGTTGATCTTGTAATTTTTTACGAATATCTGTTAAAACAATATTAGTTACATCTACTTCTATTTTAAACGGCACTTGCTTCTTTCCCCATCTTAAAGAAGCTATTGCTGAAGTAGCATTAACATCTGTAAAATCAAAAGTAAGTTGCTCTACATGAGGTATTGCTTTAGTCTTAACATCAACTCTCAAAGCATCTTCACTTGCATCATAAAAAAAGCTTCCCCAGGCAGTGTGGTTCTTAGAAAAAATAACTGTTGCTGTATTATCTTCATTTATAACCATATGTAATCCATATTTCCCTGCTTTTAATGGTTTCCCTTCAACAGCTACATCATTTGTAAATTTAACAACCGTATTTTCATTAGCGCCTGCACGCCATGGAGATTCCTTAGCGGTACCAAACCTTAAATCATTCATTCCGTATGGTACTAACTTTCCCCATATTTCTCTCCCTCCTACACTTGGTCGAGAATATTTTATATAAATATCTGTAACCCCTACACGTTGCGAAACTGTAGCTTGCTGGCTTCCACGTGGTAAATTTAACTGTGCTTCTAAATTAAAACTTAACGTTATTAAAAAGCACATAATAACTCTAGTAAAATTGTTTGATTTCATTTTAATTTTGGTTTAGTTTAATTATTTTGTCTTTCAAGTTAAAAACAATTTAAAAAAAAGGCTGTTAGCAATACGTTAAAACATCATTTACAAGCACTTATTAAAAATCTTTTAACAAATATTATCAGAAGAGAGTTTACCCTTTAATAACTTTCAAAATACTTTTTAATAAAGTTTTCGTTACTAACACTTCATAATTAATTCATCATTTAAAAACATTCGAAAAGTAACTTTGATAAGTATCGAAGAATACTTTAGAATGAAAAAACACAAAAAACGTAAACTAGATATTGTAGTAATATCCGATGTGCATTTGGGTACTTTTGGTTGTAGAGCTACCGAACTTAACAATTACCTAAAAACCATCAACCCAAAAATTTTAATTTTAAATGGTGATATTATTGACATTTGGCAATTTAACAAACGTTACTTTCCTAAACCACACATGAAAGTTATTAAACAATTAATGAATTTTATTACTTCTGGAACAAAAGTCTACTACATCACAGGAAACCATGATGAAATGCTACGAAGATTTAAAGGGTTTCGTTTAGGAAGCTTTGAAATCGTAAACAAAGTGGTTTTAGATATCGATGGTAAAAAAGGATGGTTTTTCCACGGAGATGTTTTTGATGTTACCATGCAACACTCTAAATGGCTTGCTAAACTAGGCGGTATGGGTTATGATTTTTTAATTCTGATTAACACCATTGTAAACTGGATAAGTCATAAAATGGGTTATGGCAGATTATCTTTCTCTAAAAAAATTAAAAATAGCGTAAAAAGCGCTATTAAATTCATTAATAATTTTGAAACTACTGCTGCCGATATTGCTATTGATGAAAGGTACGATTATGTGGTATGTGGACATATTCATCAACCAGAAATAAGAACTATCAAAACTGAAAAGGGAAGTACTACTTACTTAAATTCTGGCGATTGGATTGAGAATTTAACTGCATTAGAATATAAAAACAAAAAATGGTCTTTATACGAATATGAAAAAGATGAAGTAGCTAAAGACATTCACTTAAACTATACTGTAAAAGACTTAGAACTCATCAGTTCTGAACACAATAACAGTGAACTTTTTTCAGAATTACTTAAAGAGTTTAACATTAAAACCCAATAATCATGAAAGCCCATAATGGGCATTTAGCCAGGAAATAGTCAATACCTATTGACATGGTTAAATTTCTAAAAACAAACAATTACGAAAATTTAAAAAGATGAAAATATTATATGCTTTTCAAGGAACAGGAAACGGTCATGCAAGCAGAGCATTAGAAATTATTCCACATTTACAAAGGCGTGGTGATGTAGATGTATTGGTTAGTGGATCACAATACGAAATAGGCCTTCCTTTCGATATAAAATACAAATTACACGGCCTAGGGTTCGTTTTTGGTAAAAAGGGAGGAATTGACCTAATTAGCACTTTAAAAGACTTAAACCTAAAGAAGATTTACGAAGAAATTAAATCATTACCTGTTCAAAATTACGATCTAATTATTAATGACTTCGAGCCTATTTCTGCCTGGGCATGCCTTTTTAGAAATGTACCTATTATTTCTTTAAGTAACCAAAATGCGTTATTAAATGAGAAAAATTCGGCTTTTAAAAAGTTTAGGTTAGAACGTTTAATTATAAAGTACTACGCTCCTGCAAAAAACAAATTCGGATTTCATTTTAAAACACACTCCTCTTCTACCTTCTTGCCTATTATTCGTAAAGAAATCCGCTATAGAAATAGTACTAACAAAGGCCACTACACTGTGTATCTTCCTTCTTATAGTGATGAAAAAATTATAAAAGTACTTTCAAAAATAAAAAATATAAAATGGCAAGTGTTTTCAAAAAAAACGAAAGAGCATCAGTTTTTCCATAATATTACAATCCTACCAATTAACGACGATGTATTTATCAAAAGTATGGCTTCTGCTAAAGGGATAGTTTGTGGTGCAGGCTTTGCAACACCTACAGAGGCTTTATATTTACGTAAAAAGCTATTGGTTATTCCTATGAAAAATCAATACGAACAACAGTGCAACGCTGTTACTTTAAAAGAAATGGGAGTTACTGTTGTAAAAAAATTGAGTAAAAAACAGCTTCCTAAAATTGAAAAGTGGATTAACTCTAACAACATTGTTGAAGTCCACTACCCTGATGTTACTGAAGATATGCTAGATGCAATTATTTTACCGTATTACAACAAAACTATTTTACCAGAAATTACCATTGAATAGTTGCTGCTCCAATACTTTGTAAAAAATCGTTGGTTTTAGAAAAATGTTTGTTATCAAACCAATAACCTCTATTAGCACTTAATGGTGATGGATGCCCTGACATTAGTACATGATGCTTTTTTTGATTAATTAGTTTTACTTTTTTCTTGGCAAAACCGCCCCAAAGCAAAAACACCACATCTTCTTTTTCTTCGGATATTTTTTGAATCACAGCATCGGTAAACTGTTCCCAACCTTGTTTTTGGTGACTTCCTGCCTCACTCGCTCTTACCGTTAAGGTAGCATTTAACAACAATACTCCTTGTTTTGCCCAACGCGATAAATCGCCACTTTTTGGGTACGGAATATCTACATCTTTTTCAATTTCTTTAAAAATATTGATCAGTGACGGTGGATGCGAAATTCCGTCATGAACCGAAAAGCACAATCCGTTTGCCTGCCCTACTCCATGGTATGGATCTTGACCAATTATTACCACTTTTAAATCATCTAACGCACAAAAATCAAACGCAGCAAAAATATCTGAGTCTTTCGGGTAACACGTATACTTTGTGTATTCGTTTTTAACAAAGTCTGCAAGATTTTCAAAATACGGTTTCTTAAATTCAGTTTGTAAAATATTTTTCCAGCTATCGTTAATTTTTACTTGCATTGTTTGTTATTTTTGTGGTTCTCAAAAAATCTGTCAGTTCGAGTGATTTTCTGACAAAGGAAGAAAAATGTATCGAGAACTCTTTATATCTGGATACAAATTTGTTTGTTCCTCACAAATTAACTCGATGTGACAATTAAAAACAAAAATAAAAATTTGATAGTGAGTATTACAGAAAAAACACTTCAAGATTTAGAATTTACAACGGTTTTAGAACAAGTTTCAACGCATTGTATTTCAGGTTTAGGAAAAGAGAAAACAATGCAAATTCAGCCTATTTCAAACAAGAAAAAATTGTTTTTTGAGTTGAATATGGTGAATGAGTACTTAGCTTCGTTTGAAAACGAAAACAGAATTCCGAATCATCACTTTGAAGATGTTTCTGAAGAAATTAAGCGACTCGCTATTGAAAATAGCTTTTTAGAAACAGATGGTTTTTTAAAAATTTCTGCCGTTTCAGAAACGGTAAACGAGCAAAAGAAATTTTTAAAGAAATTCGAAACCTACTACCCTACACTATCCGCTTTAAGTGATACAATTGAATTCACCTCTGTTATTGTAGATAGTATTAAAAAAATTATTACTCCGTATGGTGAAGTTGCCGACAATGCTTCTCCTTCTTTAAAACAAATACGAAAGGAAATTGGCTCAATTAGAGGTAAAATTTCAGAAAGTTTTTCTCGTGCCTTAAGTAAAAACATAGCTAGTGGATACTTAGATGACATTAAAGAAACTGTTGTTGATAACCAACGTGTTTTAGCTGTTTTAGCAATGCATAGGCGTAAAGTTAAAGGAAGCTTACTAGGTTCATCTAAATCTGGAAACATTGTGTATATCGCACCTCAAGCAACTCTTTCTTACAGCAGAGAAATGCAAAACTTATTGTATGAAGAAAAACAAGAAGTAGTACGTATACTTAGGGCTTTAGCTTCTGAAATAAGACCTTACACCCCTTTACTTACCGAGTATATTTTATTTTTAACACATTTAGATGTTATAGGTGCCAAAGCAAAATATGCTCGTAGCATTCATGCATTATTACCTAAGATTACCAAAGAAAAAAAAGTGTTTTTCAAAAATGCTTTCCACCCTATTTTATGGCAAAAAAACAAGGCTAAAAATATAGAGATAATACCGCAAACCATTCAATTAAGTGAACAACAACAAATTATTGTTATTTCAGGACCGAATGCTGGTGGAAAAAGTATCACCTTAAAAACCATTGGTTTATTACAAATCATGTTACAAAGCGGATTGTTAATTCCTGTTCATGAACGTAGTGAAACTTCACTTTTTGACACTATTTTAACCGATATTGGCGATAATCAATCCATCGAAAATCAATTAAGTACTTATAGTTATCGATTAAAGAACATGCGTTATTTTCTTAGAAAATGTAACGATAATACCTTGTTTTTAATTGATGAATTTGGTACGGGTTCTGATCCTGAGTTAGGAGGTGCTTTGGCTGAGATTTTCTTAGAAGAGTTTTACGAGAAAAAAGCCTTCGGAATTATTACTACGCATTATGCAAACCTAAAAGTATTGGCAGATGAGTTAGATAATGTTACCAATGCCAATATGCAGTTTAACGAACGTACTTTGGAACCTTTGTATAAACTGTATGTTGGACAAGCAGGAAGCTCATTCACCTTTGAAGTAGCACAAAAAAACGGAATTCCATATAGTTTAATCAACCGTGCAAAAAAACGTGTTGAAACTGAAAAAGTTCGTTTAGACAAAACGATTTCTAAACTTCAAAAAGAGCGAAATCGTTTACAAAAAACATCTGAAAGCTTAGACAAACAAAAATCTAAAGGACAAGAACATATTGAAAACTTACAAGAAAAAGAACTTAAAATACGTGAAAAGCTAGAAGGTTTTCAAGAATTGTACGATAACAATCAACGTATGCTTTCGTTGGGTAGAAAGATTAATGAGTTATTGAACAAGTACTTTCAAACCAACAATAAAAAAGAATTATCTACTAACTTTTTTAAATGGGCAACCGCTGAAAAAACAAAGCATTTAAAAAAGAATCCGCCTGAGAAGAAAACCAAAATAGAAAAAAAACAAGACAAAGTTGTTGCCCAACAACAACAAGAAGCGATTAAAAAAGTAGAAAAAGAAGTACTACAAAAAGTTGTAAAGGTTCGAGAAGAAAAAGAAAAAGAGGCCGAAAAAATTGCCAAAGAAAAAGCTGCTTATATTTTTAAAGTAGGAGATCGTGTTCGTTTAGTTGATGGAAATGCCGTGGGTACTATTGATAAAGTAGAAAAGAAAAAAGCGTTTATTAATTACGGGATATTTACCACTGAAGCAAAAATTGAACAGTTAGAATTGGTGGAACGCGCTAAAAAATAGCTATAAGCTATCTAAAGGGCTACTTATGTTTTTAATAGATGCTTTAGATACATGTGTGTAGGTTTGCGTTGTTTTGATACTATGATGACCTAAAAGCTTCTGAATAAAACGTAAATCTGCACCACTTTCTAACAAATGTGTTGCATAACTATGACGTAGCCCATGAATACCTATTTGTTTGTTAATACCAGCTTTTTTCATCGCTCTTTTAAATACTTTTTGTACGCTTGTAGCACTATACTGCCCACCATACTGACCTTCAAATAACCAACTTTTTGGTTTATACGATTTGTAGTATGTTCGCAAAAGTGTGAGAACAGATTCTGGTAGGTTTACATAACGATCTTTTTTACCTTTTCCTTCTAGTATAAGTACCTGCATACGTTTGCTATCTATATGTGTTATTTTCAATCCTACTACTTCACTTACTCGCAAACCCATTCCGTAACACAATTGTAGCATTAGTAAGTGTTTTGGGTTTTCTACCGCTTTGAACGTTTTTCTAATATCTGTTTTACTCAGCATTTTAGGCAAAGTCTGTGGTTTTTTAGGACGAGGAATATCAAAAAACATACGTTCTTGATGTAATACTTGTTCAAAGTAAAACTTTATAGCATTGATTTTTCCATTAATTTTCCGTTCTTTCATTTTTTCTACTTTTACGCAATACAAAAAGTAGTCTTTGAGGCGTTTAGGTGTAAGGTTATTAACTGAATAATTTTTTAAAATCTTTAGGAGATGTATAAATTCAGAAACATAGATTTTGATCGTATTTTGGCTATATGCTTTGAGCTCTAATTGAGCTATAAAGTTAGAAAGCGCTTGTTCGTTAATTGTATGAATTTTAGAATTTTGTTGAGTAAAAACAGATTTTAAAGGTATGTTTAGAGCCTTTCGCACAACAGGCAAATCTGGGAGGTGCCAAACGCGTTTCGTTTTACTCCATTTAGCAGATGGAAATCTTTTTCTCAACGCATTTTTCTTTTCAATCGTATACTGAAAAGATATAAAGATTCTGTTTTCTCCATTATGTTGGTTGGGTGTAAATGTATATTGAGAAAAATTCATGTCTATAATTTGTATATTAATTCGTTTGTCGAATTTAAGTAATTTGATTTTTATATACAAATTACAGACAGTAAAAACAAAACATAAACAACTGATTTAAACCACATTAAACAGAACACATCATTTAAAACAAAACAATTTGGAGGGATAAGAAAATGTCTATATATTTGTGTGTTGGTAATAATTGCCTGCGGCACGTAGAAACCGTGTTTTAACAAACACTCCTTTTCTACTAATTATTACCAACGCTCTAGGTTAATTGCTCCTCTAACAACTATATTGTGTATCTTTAGCTTTCTTCGTGAACTACACACGAAACTATAAACAACAAAATGTATAACGAATGAGGCACAATTATGGCTACTCATGAGGCTGTGCCTCACACGCCATACACCTAGAGCGTTGTGGGCAAGTTGAAAAAACCGCATATCTAAAAATTAAGTCCAAAAATTGAAAAACAAACGCTTATCTACAGAATATGAATGACACATTTCAATATAGATTAACCAAAAGTGAAAAGATAGAAATAGCTGAAAATCTAATTGAAATTTTACAAAAAGATGCTGAAATAAAGCCCCAAACAAGCACATTTATTTCCAATTGGATTTTAACTACATCAGACGAAAAACGAAAAGCCTTCTTCGACGTTTGGGAGATAGTCTTGAAAAATTATTTACCTTCAGAAAGACCAATACTATTTAGGTCGTGTCAACGACTTAGCAAAAAAAATAAAATAGCAAGTTTTACAGCAAGATTGGAATGTGCTAAAAGGTTTAGTTGTGGAAAAGGAACTTTAATAATATGTGATACAAATGAGACTCTGAAATTTGAAGAATTTTCTAACTCTGATAATTATACTAAGTCATTCTATCCACTTTTTAGAGTTTTAATAAAAGCAAAAAATTCTGGAGGTTCTGGATTCTCTGAGAGAATCTTGAATGATTACATTGGAGAAAACGAATATATCATGAAGATTGATATGGAGAATATGCAAGGTTTAAAGTGGAAATAAGAACTGCAACGTAAAAAACCTGCCCACAACAATGTGTATAATTCATTGCTAGTTATAGCCTACTTACGAAAGTCCTCGCGGACTTTCTATCTGTGATTTATTTGCTAACTTTAGTGCTTAAACACGCAACGAAATCATACACTAGACCGTTACAAGCAATTTAAAGAAACTCTCGACTACATTTGAATGATAGACATTAATTCATATTTTGATGAACACTTTTATGACTTTGACGATGAATCAATCTACAGGTTTAATGAACAGGATAATGGACCAATAAATAATGTAATTACTCGTCTGAATGAAAGATGCTACGGAGTTTTAATTTATGATGAAAGAGAGCATATTGAATTTATGCTTTTATATATTGATAGCACAAAAAAATTAACTGGTTTAGGTTTGCTTCTTTCACTAAATCTTGAGCTTTATGAAAGGACAATTTTGTCAATCGAATTTTGTAAGCTGATTTCGAATAGATTCCCTGAACTTGACGTAGTGGAAAGTTTCAATACTTTCCAAACCCAATGTAGAGGAACTTTCGAAAAAATGGGTTTCATAACTTTCGGAAGTGAGACAAATAATTTACCAAAAGGAACTATGTTTATAAAAACTGCTGGTTCAAAAGGACTTTTGACATTTCCAACACTTGACAAACTTGAAGTATACAGATGGTTTTTTAATGAAGATGCTAAATCTGTGAAAGTAGATGAATCGAAAATTAAAAAAGTATATTTATTACTCGATTCGACAAACAACCTTATTAAAATTGGAGAAAGTTTTTATCCAAAAAAGAGAGAGAAAACGTTACAAGGAATAAACCCAAGTTGGGATTTAATAACAACTTGGATTGCACCTGTTTCGGAAGAAAGACGTTTACATAAATTATTTTCAGAAAAGAGAACCAGAGGAGAATGGTTCAATCTGAATTTTAATGATTTAGCAATTATTAGAAAAGAAATGAGCGGATATAAAAACTGCTTGTAACAACGTATATAACTCATAGCTAGTCAGTTGCTTAATCGAAGTTAAGGTATATTTGCTAGTCCGCCAAATTTTTTAATTTGGCTTATTGAGAAAAAAGATAATAAGAAAAATTAAAAAATTCGGCTCGTGCTAAATCCGAAAATATTTTCATAATTTGCACGCTACGAGCCATATACAAGACCGTTGGTAATAATTGCCTGCGGCACGTAGAAACCGTGTTTTAACAAACACTCCTTTTCTACTAATTATTACCAACGCTCTAGGTTAATTGCACCTCTAACAATTATATTGTGTACCTTTAGACTTCTTCGTGAACTACACACGAAACTATAAACAACAAAATGTATAACGAATGAGGCACAATTATGGCTCCTCATGAGGCTTTGCCTCACACGCCATACACCTAGAGCGTTGTGTAACATTAGAATAACTAAATGGAGGAAATGACTTTAACTGAAAAAAATATTGAAAAGATAATTCGTGAAAGTAATTTTTCGTCATTTATGAATAATTCTAAATGGGAAAAACTATTAGAGATTCTAATTGAGAAATTTGATTCTTTACTAATCCGTTATAAACTAATTGGGCGAGACAAAATTTCGGAAACTGAATTTAATATTGTTGATTTCAGTCCTTTTTTCATTGAGCCTATTTTATATAAAGAAATTGAATGGATTGAATTCCCTCAAGAAATGATAACGATCAATAATAAGCGAGTTTCACGACAGACAATTTCTGAAAATCACCAAAACATCTCTGAAATTGAATATCTGATTAATAAAACTGGAGTTTTTAATTTGGAAAAAGACAATCGAACTCTGAAAATATATGGATATAAATAACGTTACACAACACCGGCTATAGTTCATTGCTTCTGATTTTCTATCGAAAATCCTCGCAATTTGCTATCTTCGGTTTACGGCGGAAAATCCTCCCGGATTTTCACGCAACGAAACCATAGCCAAAACCGTTACCACACATTTGAACAAATCAACAGAAATAGAACTTAAATTTAACCGAAAAGACTTTGAAGAAGTCTATTTCAATGGAAATCAAGTGAATTATTTCAAAAGTGAAACTACGAAAAGACCTTTTCAGAACTTATTAATTTCTTCCTTGATATTTCCTTTTGTTTTACATAATACAATAAGCGAAAGTTCAGCTCATATATTGACTATAATTATCGGACTTATTTTCTTGTATAATCTTATAAGTTATCTGATTAAAGCATACGGAATATGGGTAAAAAGAAAAAAAGTAAAGGAATATTTAGATGGTGTTGAAAAAATTAAAAGTCATAAATTAATTCTGACTAAAGATTACTTTGAGATAATTCAAGAAAATGAAAAAGTAGTTGAAAAATGGACTGACTTTAAACCAGCGGAAATTAATGAGATGTTTGTTTACTTATTATCTAACAAAGAAAACTATCTTATTCCAAAAAAATCAATGACTGAACTTGAATACACCAATCTGACGGCAATTCTGACCGAAAAAATAAAATGAAAAATACGGCAAAAAACATTTTAATAAACACAGTAATTTATTCAGCTCTAGCTTTCTTAATTATAATCTTACAAGTTCTCATCTTTTGGTTTATGTTTGGAGAAGGAACGGAATCTGGTAGAATAGCAGACCTATGGTATGTCAATTTGATTTTGGAATATTTACCATTAGTTATCATTTTAAGTGTTCTATCATTTGGAACATTCAAACGTTATAAGAACAAGGAATTAAATAAAGTAAAAGCCAATTTAGTTACGATTTTTATTTTGATAATTATATACTTGTTAAGGTATCAAATTATAGACTTAATCGGATAAAAAACGTGTGGTAACAACGTGTATAATTAATTGCTTTGGCAAGTGCCTATTTGGAAAATTCCTTCGGAATTTTCTTGCGTTCGTTTTTGTTTACTAAATTAGTTGCTTAAACACGCAACTAACCATACACAAAACCGTTAATTGCTCCTCTAACAACTATATTGTGTATCTTTAGCCTTCTTCGTGAACTACACACGAAACTATAAACAACAAATTAGACATTTAATGAAAATTTCAAACTTATTTTTAATTCTTTACTTATTCTTTATTTCTTGTAAAGAAAAAACTAAAAAATCAACTGAATTTCAAAATGACACTCAAATTGAAGAAGTTTCGAAGAAAGATAGTATTCAAAAAAAGAATGTTGACACAATAATTAATCCTGAAATTACTCAAGACACTTTATCTGAAATTAATGAAGAACAGAATTATAAAAAGTCGTTGGACTTTGACAAATTTGCTACTGAAAAATTTTCAGTTACCAAAAAGGCAAAATTAGATTTTTCGAGTAATGAAAATGCAAAATATTTCAAAACAAGAATTATTGACGCTTATAAATCTGATAATCCAGATTTCGCAAGTTATTATATTGGTGTTATTTTCGGATGTGGTTCAAGTTGCATAAATGGATTTATAATTGATGTGAGAGATGGTAAAATTTACAATTTGCCATTAGGTGAAGAACACTCTTGTCTTTTCGCAGAAGATAGAGCAATTTGCGAACAGAACAGCAGACTATTTATTTCCGGCATTTGTAAAGAAAATCCAGAAGATGAAAAAATATTTTATGACGCATTTTTATGGAATGAAACGAAAAAAATATTTAAAAAAATAAATGAGAATGAAATAACTTCAAAATATCAATAGTAAAATAACAAAGTGTAATGAATGTTTTAAAAAATTTTATTATTAGAATATTGGTTGTAGGAATTCCTCTTATTGGTTTGTATTACTATTCACAAATAGTATTTGAAGCCAATAGAAGAAGAGAGCATCCAACAGATGCTGGTTTGGGAATAGCCTTGCTATTATTCGCATTACTTTTACTTTTGTCAATTGGACTTATTGTAGATTTAGTAATTAGAATAAAGAAAAAGGAATATAAAATAGCTCTAACAAATATTCCATTTTTGATAATATTCTTAATTCCAATTTTATATATAAATTGTCAAATGGGTGATTATTGTGAAGATTGTTTTTGTAGTTGGCTTATTGAAATAATAAAAAAAATATAATTTATTTGGTGTAAAATAGCACTACCGCCAACAAGGGTTTTGCGTCAGGCGGGCTGAAGTGCAAAATTCAACAGTAGTTTTTCAATTAAACTTTAGTAATAATATCGGCTTTTGTGCTTCGATTTCCCGCCCGAACGTAAAACCCCAAAACGTTGCCATTAATTAGCCAAATCAAGAAACTTAATGACTAACTACACAGTATTGTTTACTCAACAAAGCACATTATGAATTTCGAACAAGTAAACACACTTTAAATTTGAATTAATAAACATTTATATCAAACCAAAATGAAAATAAATAAACTATTATGGTTACTGCTAATAACAGTTATGATGAATACCGTTAAGACTCAAGCTCAAAAAACTTGGACTGGCAATTTATTAACCAAAAACTTGAAAGATTTTGCTTCTGGCAACTATACAGAAGTTCAAGGAACTATTACAATTGAAGGTTTTAAAGGAGTAGATTTAACCGTACTGGAAGAACTACAAAAATGTTCTGGGAATATCACTATTAGTAAGAATCAGAAATTAGAATCTTTAAAAGGTTTAGGAAATTTACTAGAAGTAGGAGGGAAAATTGTGATTAAGAAAAATCCAGAGTTGTATAGATTTTGCTCACTTAAAAAACAGTTATTGGAGGAAGGGATTAAAGGTGAAGAGATAAGTAAAGGCATTATAGAAAAAGTAGATATAGAGCGTAATGGATATAATCCCTCTTTTATGAATTTACAAAACAAAGATTGTTACTCTCATAAGATTTCAGATTTTTGTTTTTCTTGTTAAAAGTATAAAAAATGATAGATAGAATTATAAAAATATTGATGTTACTAGTGTTTATCGTAAATGTAAATGGGCAAAGTTCTAAGGTTTGGCAAGGTGTTGTATATCCTAAAGATCTAGATACTTTTTTACAAGGGGAATACACTACAATTGAAGGTAATCTTGAGATTTATAAAACAAGTCTTACAAATTTAGCACAGCTTAAATCCTTAAAAGTGGTTAAGGGTAATGTGTATATAGGTATTTATGACTACAAACGAGATCTAGAAGAAGGAAACGAGTCATTAACATCTTTAGAGGGGCTTGATAATTTAACAGAGGTTTCTGGAGAACTAGTGATTAGAGATAATGAATCATTAGATAATATTGACGCCTTAAAAAAATTAAAAAAGGTACATCAGCTCAATATCTCCTATAACCCTATGCTCAAAAGTATAGAAGGTCTTAGTAATCTCTCAGGAGAATTATTAGGAGGTTTACAAGTTTATAAAAATAAAAGGTTGCAAGATATCTCTCAACTATCTGGTATCACATTAGTAGGACAACATCTTATAGTAAGTTCAAACTTATCAATTAGAAGTTTAGAAGGTTTACATAATATAAAAGCTGTTAAAGATGGTTATTTAGGAATAAGAAGTAATGCAAACCTTAAAGATTTAAAAGGATTAAGAAAACTTAGTACTGTAGATGAAGAAGTACAAATAAATAGTAATCCCTTAATAGAGAGTTTAGAAGGTCTTGAGAAACTTACAGCAATTGGAAAATTTCTATATATTAAGCAAAACAATAACCTTAAGAACTTAGAAGGGTTAAAGTCCTTAAAAAGTATAGGAAAAGACTTTGATATCAATAAGAATAATAAATTGACCAGTTTAAATGGATTAAAAAAACTAATTACTGTAAAAGGAGATTTACGCATAATAGAAAACCCACTACTAAATGATATTAATGGTGTAAATACATTAAAGGATACCATAAATACAATCGCTATTTATAAAAACGAATCTTTAAAAGAGATTACAGGTTTAAATAATATAGCCGTAGTTAAAGAAAATGTATCGCTTTCTAAAAATTCCCTAGAAAACGTAACAGGTTTTAATGGTTTAAAGAACATAGGAGAGAGCTTAAGCCTCACACTTAACCACTTAAAATTCTTAAATGGATTTGAAAGTCTAACTACTGTAGAAGATTTTGGTATTGGTACAGATCTAGATGTTATTGATTTGACAAATTCATTTATAAAACTTACGCAAATAAAAAAAGGATTTTTTCTACGAAGTGAGGAAACGTTGGTGCATTTTAGTGGACCTAACTCAATCGTTAAAATCGGAAAAATAACGATAACAGATAATGAAAAGTTAGAGTCATTGTCTGGCTTTAATGGCCTTAAGACCGTAACAGAAGGGGTACAAATCAAAGATAATAAACTATTAAAGATAGTTGAAGGGTTTAATCGTTTAAAAACAATAAACGGTAGGTTCGATATTGAAGATAACCCAGTGCTTAAAGGTATTAAGGGATTCAAAAATATAAACTTTATAGATTATTTATGGATAGATGAAAATCGTAAATTATCCAATCTTAGTGGTTTTAATAATTTAAAAAGCGCAAATAAAATATACTTAAGGCGAAACTATGCAATAGAAGATTTAACAGGGTTTAGTAGCTTAGAGAAAGTAAACGAAGAGCTAGATCTTCATAATCTATCAGAATTAAAATCATTAAATGGACTAGAGAATCTAATGTTTATAGGGAAGCAGTTAGATTTTACTAATAATAGTAAATTGATAGATTATAGTGCATTACAAGTTTCTTTTATAAAGTCTATAACCAATAAACACTTGTGGATTTCTAATAATGGATATAATCCCTACAAAAACAGACTTCTTATTCATGATAGATTAAATACTAGTTTGATTCCTGAAGAATACCTAAAACCTCTAAATAGGTGGTGGCTCTCACTCTTACGTAATGAGATTTTTGCCAGAAAAGGTTTTGCTTTTGGTAATCAGGAGTTAACAGATTTTTTTTCAGACATGGGATGGTATCAACCAGAAGAAGGTGTTGAGATTGTCTTAAATGATATTGAAGAAGAAAACGTGAGACTCATAAAAATGTATGAACAAAAACGTATTGATATCGCAACTGGAGCAATACAAAGTTTAAAAAATAAACATCAAGATAATATAGATTTTCCTAGTAATTATGAGAAGTACTATCCCATACTAAGAAAATTCATTAAATCTATAGATGCTAAGAGTGTTTCAAAATCAAATAAACTTACTTTTTCAATAGCAACAGATATTGATAAAAATGTATTGGGTGAAGATATTGAAAGTATTAACAGTGATGTGGTAGATAATATTTCAATTCATTTTAATCATAAAGAAAAGGCATTGCATATTATTATTGAAGATAATCGTCTTGAGGAAAATGAGTACGATAGTTGGTTAACACAAGAGATTATTGATTTTCAGTTTAAGATAAAAGATGATTTTACTATAGATTTTTCACACGCAACGGGAGAGTATAATTAACATAAGTCAGCTTAGATTATTCTTAGAAATTTGACCTGTTATTTTTAATAAAAATGGATAATAGTAGTAATGAGAGCAAAATAAAAAGAGGAAAGATAAGATGTATTGTCGCTGTTTTTGTTCTTGTAATTTTTAAATTGTGTTATTCAATACTAATGTAATAACATAAAGCAAGTATTGGGAGGCAATGAAAATGTAGTAGAAAAATCCTTTGAAAAATAAAATATTATCCGAATTGATATGAACGTTGAAAACGATTAAAACAGAAACCCTAACTTTGTAAAAAATAATATCAATATAATATGCAAACCTTTAAAAACAGAAAGATGTAACCTTCGGAGTCCAAAGTTGAATTTAGAATTCAATAATCGAAAAGAGTGAAAAAATAATTATAATTTAAAATACAATAAAATGAGTAAAATATATTTTACCTCAGACCACCACTTTGGACATAAAAATATAATCAAATTTTCTGAACGCCCTTTTAAGGATGTGAATGAAATGAATGAGATTTTAATCCAAAAATGGAATGAAAAAGTAAACCCAGAAGATGAAGTTTATCACTTAGGTGATGTTGGACTTTCTTCTTCAGGGAAATTGAGAAAAATTCTTGACAGACTAAACGGAAAAATTTATCTGATTAATGGAAATCACGAAAAATCAGCCCAAGATTGTCACTCAAGATTTGAATGGATAAAAGACTATTATGAATTAGTCGTTAAAGATGATGAATTTGAAAGAGGAGAACAATTGATTGTCCTTTTTCATTATGCAATGAGAGAATGGAACGCTTCACATTGGGGAGCATATCATTTATATGGTCATTCTCACGGAACATTATCTGACGACCCAACTTCACGTTCATTTGACATTGGAGTTGATTGTCATAATTTTTATCCACTTTCATATGAAGAGGTTAAAGCTATAATGAAAACTAAAAGCTGGAAACCACCATTTGAAAAGGGTAATAGATAACGCCCTACAACAAGGTATAAAAAACATAGGGCGTTTGGAGTTAAACTCAAACGTCCTTGTTTGTTTATAAAGTCCGCCAAATATAAAATTTGGCATTTTCAACAAAAAAGATAAAAGCAAAATATTATATTTGGCTTAGTACCAAACCCAAACGTATTGCTTATCAACTGCCCTACGTTTCTTATACTGAACGTTGGTAATAATTGCCTGCGGCACGTAGAAACCGTGTTTTAACAAACACTCCTTTTCTACTAATTATTACCAACGCTCTAGGTTAATTGCTCCTCTAACAACTATATTGTGTATCTTTAGCCTTCTTCGTGAACTACACACGAAACTATAAACAACAAAATGTATAACGAATGAGGCACAATTATGGCTACTCATGAGGCTGTGCCTCACACGCCATACACCTAGAGCGTTATATGGCATTTAAAATCAAGCAATGGCAATTTTAGAACCGAAATTAGAAATTATCAAAAGGCAGAAAGTCCAGCCAACTGAAGGCGAATGGAAACTATTGTATTTTCTACTCGAAAAGCTTGATGACACATACGAAATTTACTACCAACCATTTCTGAACGGAGATAATCCTGATTTTGCTCTTATGCGAAAAGGCAGTGGAGTACTTTTAATTGAAGTCAAAGATTGGAATTTAGACCATTATTACATAGATGAACGAACAAAATGGCATTTAGAAAAAGATGGTACACCAATCAAATCGCCATTAAATCAAGTGGAAACCTACAAAGACAACCTTTTCCAATTACATAGTGAAGAACTATTTTTAAGAAGTGTCAAAAACAAGAACAATTGGGCAACTGTAAACTGTGCAGTCTATTTCCACAACGCTACCCAACAAAGATTAAATGACTTTTTGCTAAAAGACTTTCAGGGAGAAAACTATGGTGGCTACAGAAAGTTTGTTAGCTACTTTGGGCTTTTAGGAAGTAATTCACTAAATGTAGATTCATTAAATCAGTTATTATCTAAATTTTGGCTGAACAGACAATCTTACTACTTCGATGAAACTTTGTATAAAAGTATTCGCAGATATTTAAAATCACCACTTCACCAAATAGAAGATGGAATTAAAATAAATTATACAAAAGAACAACAGGAACTTATAAGAAGTGAAGTCAGACCTCGCAGAAAAATCAAAGGAGTTGCTGGAAGTGGTAAAACTTTAGTTTTAGCAAAACGAGCTGTCAATGCTCACATAAGGACAGGTCAAAAGGTTTTAGTCTTAACTTACAATCTTTCCTTAAAAAACTACATACACGACAGAATATCTGACGTAAGAGAAGAATTTTATTGGTCAAACTTTTACATAACAAATTACCACCAATTCTTTAAAACACAAGCCAACAATTACAATCTTGAAATAAATAGCATTGGGAATTGGCAAGATGTGAACTTCTTTGAAAAGGTAAAAGACGGTATTCAAAAATTTGATATTGTTTTAATTGATGAAATACAAGATTATCTGCAATCTTGGATAGATATTGTTACAAAATACTTTACACATAATGAAACAGAATTTGTTGTGTTCGGAGACGAGAAACAGAATATTTATAATCGACAATTGGATGAAAATAACGAACCAATTGTAAGGACAATTCCTGGAGTGTGGAATAAAACTCTAAATACTTCTCATAGATTTTCAAGTAACATTGGGAATATTGCAATCAAATTCCAAAAAACTATTTTCAATCAGAAGTACAACCTTGACGAAATAAATGTCTTGTCCCAACTCGACTTTGAGAAAAGAATTATCGAATACCACACATTCGACAGTTACACAACCCAAAATTTGTATAATGTAGTTTTTGACGTTTTAAAACGAAATGAAATTCATTCTTCAGATGCAGGAATTTTATGTTCAAAAGTTGAGCTTTTAAGGGAGTTGGATTTTTTAATAAGAACAAAAAAGAAAGAGAAGACTGCGACCACTTTTGAGAGCCAAGAAGAATTTGAGAAAGTAAAAGGTAATGTTAAAGCAATCGAAAAGTTAAGGCGAACGAAGAAAAACCACTTTTGGATGAAAACAGGAACCTTAAAACTTTCGACCACTCACAGCTTTAAAGGTTGGGAAATAAATACACTGTTCTTGTTCATAGAAAAGGAAGAAGACGATAAAAAATTTACGAATGCTGAATTAGTATATACAGCTTTGACAAGAGCAAAAAGAAATTTAATTGTTTTCAATTTAGGAAATCCGAAATACGACAATTTCTTTAAATCAGAAATCCAAAATTGCTTTGAACATAGGATAAAAAACGCCATATAACAAAGAACTGAGGTAAAAAACAAGTAAATTTCACAAAATTTTATACCAAAGTACTTTTATAATCAGCATCATACGGTAAACCACTTTTTACAATAGCAAAAGCTTGTTTTAGTAACTTATTACACACCGCTATTAAAGCAAGTTTTTTACTCTTACCTTTAGCAACTACTCGTTCATAAAGTTCTCGACATGCTTTGTTGTATTTACAAGCATTAAAACTACACATAAACAATAAATTTCTAAGCTTAGGGTTGCCCATTTTACTTATTCGTGGTCTTCCCTTTATACTACTTCCTGATTCTCTAATAGTGGGAGTAATACCTGCGTAACTGCACAGCTCTTTTGCTGAAGTAAAACGATTAAACCCATCGGTAAAAACTAATAACATCAGTGCTGTCTTGCTTCCTATTCCGGGTATAGACTTTAGTAATGTCACTTCATTTTGGTAGCTCTTTTTTACGTTCTCTGACAACAACTCCTCTAATTTAAACATCTATTTTTGTATGTTTTTTAGCTGTCTTTTTAATGAATTAACTACAGCTTTTGATGGATTTCCTAAGACAGATTCGCCATGAAGCTTATTCTTTAATTGAGTAGATTGTTTCGTGTAAACTCCCAATAAATGTACTATTTGTAAACATTCTTGTTGTTCCTTACTCTCTCCTTTCCATAAAGATGGGGCTTGACTTACGCCATAATTATATAACTGTTTTGCATCACTCTTATCCGTCTTTACTTTTGATAAATTCATTTGAATAAATCGTTTTACCTTCAACGGATTTTCTACCGATACCAAAATTCCTTTTTCTAATAAAAAATAGGCTAATCGTACATGATAATATCCTGTAGCTTCCATTATACAATGAGTTAAATCATTTGTGATTAACAACAGCTCTTTAAAGCCTGATGCATCATTTTCAAACTGATACCAATTACCTTGATAATCATATACATCTAAGACTTCTTTACTAACATCGATTCCTAAAAATTGTTTATTTTTACTCATAAGAAAAAAGGATTGGAAAGAAAACACTACCAACAATTCAACAACTTGAAAACGAGATCTTGGTCTCATAGAACTGAACGAATTCGAAGTAGTAAAAGCGTAGGGATTATCAATGTTGACGAAATCTAGGTTTCAACGTATATCATAACCTTACTCTACGCTTTTTTCTTTCTGATTTATATTTCTAAATTTAATGAATTGCTAACTTAAGATGTATAAAAATAATTGCTCAATTTTGGGCTTAACCAAAGGTCGTTGCAAGTTTACTACGTCTGATTTTCCTGCGGAAAATCCTCGCACGTAAACCCGCAACTATTCTTATACGAGAACGTTCTACGCAATTTGACCAAACCAAGAAAATGATAGTAAAATATAAAAATTCCGTAATTGAAATAACAAATGAATCTGATTTGGATTCAGCGGAATTTGGTCAGAAATTTAAGAAACAATTTCCAGCCAATTTAGGAATTGAATTGGAATATGAACCTTCCTCAAAACACGGAATTAGAATTACAGAAAACGGAATTGAAAAGTGTAGCGCATTATTATTGGAATCTGGAGGAGCAACTGGAATTTCTGAAAATTCATTTCTAATTAAAAACGACCGAATTTACATTTGCTGTTCTGACCAAATATATTCTCTGAATTTAACGGATTTGTCTGCTAATTGGAGAAATCAATATGACGTTGCAACTTGTTTCGGAATTTATGAATTTGACGAAGATTTTATCGTTCACGGAGAAATTCAAGTGAGCCGAATTGATAAAAATGGAGAAACTAAATGGAATTTTAGTGCGAGAGATATTTTTGTAAATCCAGATGGAAAAACTGAATTTAAAATTATCGAAAACCGAATTGAATTAATAGATTGGGAAGGTTATAAATACGAACTGAATGCTGATGGAAAAATATTAACTGAAATAAAAACTGCGTAGAACACCGTGTATAATTCATTGCTAGTACTCGCCTACTTACGAAAATCCTCGCGGATTTTCTATTCGGTTTATATTTGCTAATTTAGTTGCTGAAACACGCAACGAAATCATACACAAACACGTTGTAAAACATATAAAATAGACTTTGCGAAAATTTGTTTTCAATAAAGAAAAATATGGATTCCCATTGCTCATGGATCTACATCGACTTGAAGGTAATCCCAATCTATATTTCGATTCCAAACCTCACATAACAGATTTTTTTGAGATTATAATTTTTGAAAAATCTAATGGAATCATTGAGTTGAATGGACATATTTTAGATATTGAGAATAACAGCTTCTTTTTTGTTTGCCCTTTTCAAAAGAAAAGTTGTAAAATCTCACTTTCTGATATAAAAGGGTTTCATCTAGTTTTTAAAAATGATTTTTTGGCCGATTTTTTTGATGATAAGTTGTTTGCTTATCGATTGCAATACTTTTATAATGCGCAACATCCACAGTATTTAAAATTGCAAAACTCAGATTACGTTACAATACAAACAGTTTTAAATGAAGTCGTTAATGATATTGAAAATTTTCAAAATGATAGCCCTCATATATTGCGTTCGCTTTTATACTTTTTGTTATCCAAGCTCAATCGATTGTACTCAAAGCATTATAATGTCTCAGATAACACATTATCAAATTCTATCATTTACAGGTTTAAAGAATTACTAGAGAAACATATTCGTAACCTGCATGCTGTAGACGAATATTGTAATCTATTACGTGTAAAACGAAATAAATTAAATGTAGTTACCAAAGAACACACTGGTTGTACTTCAAAAGAATTTATCGACAACAGATTGCATCAAGAGATTAAAATGGAACTATATTATTCCGACAAAACAATAGCAGAAATTGCCCATGCATTAAATTTCAGCGACCCTAACAATTTGACTAGGTTTTTCAAAAAAAAGGAAGGAGTCAGTCCTTCAGCTTATCGAAAAAAACACCAAATTGATAGGAAATAACCATGTATTGATAGGTGGTTTGAAGTATTTCAAATAGATATTTGCAAAAAAAATCATGAAACTACTAGTTTACCTTATCATCGGCCTTTATAGCCTTCAAATTACTTTAGCACAAAATAGTCCAACAATAATTGAGATGACTCCCTCTAATTGGAACATCCCAAATGATGCTTTGTTTGAAAAATTTGACAATAGAAAAACTCTTGTACTAAAAAACGGAAGAGCAACGGTTAAGAATAAGAATTTTATAAACGGATCTATTGAAGTAGATGTCTATGCTAAATCTATAAGAAGTTTTGCAGGTATCAGCTTCAGAGAGCAAGACGATAATTTGGAGGAGGTATACATGCGATTTCACAAATCAAATCAGGCTGATGCTGTTCAATACACTCCAATGTTTAATAACGAGTCCAATTGGCAACTATATAGAGAATACCAAGCAAATGCGGCCTTTAAAAACAAAGGGTGGAATAGCTTACGCATCGATGTCAATAACCTAAAAGCCGAAGTATTTGTAAATAACATTAAAGTTCTGGCAGTAGATAAATTAAGAACAGACCAAGAAGGAGGTATTATAGGACTATGGGCATTATTTGGAAATCGATTCTCAAAATTTAGGGTTACAAACAAAGCTATTACAGAAAAACACAGCATACCAACCCAAACTCTTCTTGGCAACACAAACATCATTAAGTGTTGGAGAATTACCAAAGCCTACCCTTATAAAGAAAACAAAATACAATTCCAGAATTTTTCAAAGGAAAAATACACGACAGTATCAACCGAAGAATCAGGGTTATTACCTATATCTAAATATGTGAAAAAGACATCTTCTGGTAACTTTGAACAAAATAAGGAAAATTATATAATTGCTGCTACAACCATCCATTCAGATAAACAGAAAGCCCAACTTTTTTCCTTTGACTATAGCGATAAAGTTTTGGTATTTCTTAACGGTGAACTTCTTTTTAGTGGAAATAATGCTTTTAGACAAAAAGGTGTCCAGTATATGGGGCACATGGATATAAATACCAATAAACTATATCTCCCACTTAAAAAAGGTGAAAATAAGATTCATTGTGTAGTTATAGATAAAGCGAATGGTTGGGGTTTAATAGCTAAACTAGAATAATACGTTTTACAACAATGGCTACTCATGAGGCTGTGCCTCACACGCCATACACTTAGAGCGTTGGCGTGCATTTAAGAAAACTCGTTAGAAATATTTGATTAAGATGAAAATTGGAGATATTGTTGAATATGATAATGAATTTGGAATAGTAATTGAAATTCCAGAAATAGACGACAACGGAAAATATTTATCTGGAGACTTACTCGTGAAATGGGATAACGAAAAAGAAAACGATATTGAGAATTATCTTGGAAATTTAGAAGGATTTCTAAAAATTGTAGGTAAGCACGAATTCAAGTTTATAAAACAAAAAGAGCATTTGAAAAAGTAAAATATTATGAGTCGCTCAAAAAAGAAAACAAAAATACACGGAAATACAACAGCGAAATCTGAAAAGGAAAATAAGCAAGACGCAAACCGAAAATTACGCAGGATTGTAAAACAAAAAGTTAACTCTGGAAAAACTGAATTACCTGAATTGCGTGAAGTTTCGAATGTTTGGAGTTTTGACAAAGATGGAAAAAGATATAATTCTGAAATGACTGAAAAAGAATTACGAAAATAAAAAACTACAGGTAACATCGGCTATAATTCTACCCAATTTTATTTTTTACAATATTCTTTGCTATAAGATTTCAATAAGATATATAGTTTTTCGGGGTTGAATGGTTTACTCATAAAACCATTCATTTTATGGAGTCTTGTTTTCTCTTTTATATCGGTTTGCGCAAATGCTGTAAGTGCTATAATTGGAATATTCGCTTTCTTCTTATCAGGTAAAGCTCTAATAATTTTAGTGGTTTCATACCCGTTAAGTTGTGGCATCTGCAAATCCATTAAAATCAAATCAAAATCAAAATCTTTATAAATAGCCAACACTTCTTTTCCGTTTTCAGCAGTTTTGTATTTCACATTCCATTTTAAAAAGAATCGTTTTAAAATAAGCATATTCAGTTTATTGTCTTCTGCAACCAATACATTGATAGTTATAGGTTCATAGTCTGGTTGCTGTTTAATCATTTCTGGTTCAAAAGCATTAAGCCTATTGCTAATTTTATATTCTATAACAAATGAAAAAGTAGATCCTTTTTTTAATTGACTTTTAACTTTTAAATCGCTTCCCTGCAAATTCAGCAATTTTTTGCTAATAGATAATCCAAGACCAGTACCACCATATTTTACAGATGTTTTAGAATTGGCTTGCATAAAACTTTCAAAAATTGATTCTTGTTCTTTTTTAGATATACCAATCCCTGTATCTATTACTTTAAATTTAAGTTTAACTTTATTTTCCTTTATCCCTAAATTTTTAACGCTTAAGATTATACTTCCTGTATCTGTAAACTTCAACGAATTGCTTAATAAATTCTTTATTATTTGTGCCAACTTTAGTTTGTCTCCAATAATATTATTTGGAATATCGTTTTTTTGAATTAATTTAAACTCCAACCCCTTCTCTTCAGATCTTAAAGTAAAATGGGATTTAATGTTTTTTAAAAAATAATTTAAACTAAAATCGTCATCTATAATTTTTACTTTTCCTGATTTGACTTTATCAAAATCTAATAAATCATTAATCAACCCTAACAAATGTTCTCCTGAATACTTCAATGCTTTAAGATTTTCTATCTGTTCTGGCAAATGATCTTCCATCAATAAGATATTTGTTAAACCAGTAACCGCGTTTAATGGCGTTCTTATTTCATGGGACATTGTTGATAGAAATTCATCTTTGGCCTTACTGGCTTTTTGTAGCTCTATTTCTGTTACTTTTAAATTAGTTATATCGGTTATGGTTCCTATAAAACCTGATGGCTCTCCTTCTCTGTTAACAATTAGTTTGGATTTCAATTCAAACCACATCAATGTGCCGTTTTTCTCATGCTTAAAAATTAATTTTATATGCTTTTTCTTTAAAGAGAACATGTTATTAATTATTCTCTTTCCTTCAATACCATCTTTTTTGAGAAACTCTTTAAAATTTTTTCCTATAGATTCTTCAAGGGGTACCCCTGAATACTCTACCCAAGCATTATTTAAGAATGTAAAGTTTCCTTTTAGGTCAGTTTTAAAAATAACACCTGAAATATTATCTACTATATTCTCTAATTGGGTTTTAGTATGATCTCTTTCAATAGTTAATTTTTTATTTGCAGCAAACAGTTCCTTTGAGTTTTGTTCAAGAATGTTCTCAATATGCTTTATATCTTTATCAAAGCTTTTATAAGCTTCATTGACCATATTTATAAACTCAAAATACCTTGGATTTTCTAAAAAATCCAGTCCAGCTTTTTTTAGCTGCCTGTTTAATAACCTATGATACTCATTTTTTACCATTCTGAAAGCGTTGTTATTGTCATGGTTTGATTATGAAGCTCACAAGGAGAGAACTCTCCAAATGGAGCTATTTCGCCATATGAATAAAAACCTGTAACACAAGGTTTTTCTCCTAAAACGTCCCGTACTACTTCTACTTCCTCTTCAACCAATTGCTTTAATACTAACCTTCTACCAACACAACTTATTAGTATTGCTAATTCTGAACTATTCTTAAACTCTTTATTGGCTAATTTTGCTGAATCTCCAGCTCCATTAATTAATCGGTCTACATTGGCTTTCATCAAACGAACATAAGCTCCTTCAGGAATATTACCTGCAAAGGTTAAACTTTGCGTTTCTTCATCTACAGCCAAAATTGTTCTTACTATGGGATCTGAATTCTCATTTATTCTCATACTCAAAGGAAACAATAACCCCGAGCTTGGTAAGTTATCTGCTTGTTCTCCCAAGAAGGATTTATATAGCTTTAAAGCTGGTAAGCCATCTAATTCAAAAAGTTGATTTTTAGAAGATTTTGTAACCTGTCTTTCTAAACCAAAGCTATCCCAACCACCTTTAGAACTGAAACCGATTTTTAAACCTTCACCATAGAACCCTATAGCCACAATGGTCTTGTCTACAATCTTATCATCATTAATCACAAACGTTTTTGTAAATTCTGCTCCATCTGCAGCTAAGCCTCCAGTAATACTTACATTTGGTAATTTCAATTTTAAACCCGAAACCAGATCTGCTCCGTTGACATTTAAACCATCGCTCAAAATAAAAACATGTTTTAAATCCTTATTATAGAGCTTATCAGCCAGCTCTTGACCTGCTTTATAACTGTCTTCCATAACTTTAATTTTGACAGACTCCTTTTTGTAGGTTGTTTTTTCTAATTGAATTGCTGTAATTGATATCGTACTATCTTTTACTGTGATATCTGATATTTCACCAGCTGTAGAGCATCCCATTACACCTGCTTTAGGATAGTTCTTATTTAGAAAGTCTACTACTTCTTTTTTATTACGGTATTGAGGAGAAACAAAAAGAAGGAAAATATCTACATCTATATTTATTATAGAAAGCATTTCTTTCCAGTTATCCTCTGCTAAGGAAATTTGCTGAATTTTCATAACTAGGTTAAGTTCAATAACTTAAAAATAACAATATAAATGGATTTTTAACATATTTTATCAAAAAAAATTAAATTTTTAATACAAAAAATATTATAAACAAATAATCAACTTACTTGTTTAACTTTCAAAATACTACGTGAATAGATGGTTCGTTCCGATATATTTCAAAACACAATTATCTCTATTACCTTAAAAACAGTAAAACAAAATCATTTTTTAAGCATGAGAAAAAGATGAATTTGAAAGAACGGAAATTAATGATGTTCTAAACCTAACCAAAACCGTAAAAAAAATTGAAAAAGCCTGCTCGAATTGTATCAGAATGTTTGATTGGTCGAGAGGTGGAGCTATGGTCTATTTAACTCTTAAGAAATCGGTCAAAATAAAAACTACAGGTAATAATGTATAAAAATAATGCTAAATTAGTTGCTTAAAGACATTATTAATCTTGTACAAACCGTTCGCTACAATCAAAAAACATATAAGTAATAAAAGATAAAGCATGAAAAAAGTAATCTTCGCTATTATGATTTTAACTACAATCATATCTTGTAAAAATCAAAATGAATCTAAAGGCGAATTAACAGATATAGAAAAAAATACACCTGAAAGAACTGTTTCCTTTTCAGGAAAATCATTTGAATATAATTACGGTGATTATGTTTATGAAGTTAATTTCAAATCAGAAAATACATTACATTGGAAATGTGTAAAAGGAAATGAAAAAGGAAGAGAAGCTGATGAAACTTACTCTAAACAAAAACTGAACAACTATACCTTATTTATTTCATGGGTTGAAGAAGATGGATTAGGGGTAAGTCAAGTTGTTAACTTAAAAAATAATACTGTTAATACTTTTTTAAAAATAGACAAAGAAATAATCCCACTTACAGGGACAATTCATGAATTACAAAAATTAGATGAATAAAAACCAACAGGTATCTAGTATATAAAAAGCTAGTTTAACTGTACGGTTTAAATTGATTTATGAAATACATCAAATTTTTAATTTGGCATTTAATAATGATAGGTTAAAAATAACGTATCGCTTTGCTTTAATCTTAAGAATCTTGTGTGTTTTTACACATAAAAAATTATAAACAAACACATTAACATAAATCCTAACATAAAAGAAGGGTAAAAATATGACACCAAACATTAAAAAACTTTTCTCTGAGTTAGAAAAATATGAAAAAGAGGGAACAGATTCTATGGATTGGGTTGAGTATGCCCATCAAGCTATCGATAAAGATATTATTAAGAATCTCGATGAAAAAGATTGATTTATTTAAAAAACAATTACAAAAATAAATCAGATAATATGAAATCTCTTATTTCGGGACATATTCATCTAAATAATATAAATCTTGCAGAGATTAAGCTACAAATACTAACAGAAATGGTAATACATGAACAACTTGATGTTGCTTATAAAGCACTTAGAAAGATTACTTTTAGTTTTGTAACTTCTGGGAGAGATTATGATACAAACCAAAATTTCACCAAGAAAGAACTTAAAGGGATTTTCTTGTCTAAAGAATCAACCTCTTTAATTAAAAAGTTTTTTACTACAAACTTTATTAATAAAACTTTATCTATTGCAAAAGAGTGTGGAGAAGTTCAAAAAAATGAAATTCTAACATTTCTTAAAGTATTAAAAACAACGAGAACAGCCGAACTCCAAAAATAAAGAGTTGGCAAACTAAAAATTCAATATTATGAAAAAATTATTTTTATGCTTAAGCTTAGTATTCTTAATTTCTTGTGGAGCTAAAACTGACTTTGAAATTAAAAATGCAGATGGAGAAACTGGAATTATCGTACAAACAAACGGAAGTATTATTATTAATAATGAAGTGAATGGTAATATTTCAAAAGATGGAACTGTGACAGATAAAAACGGAACTGTAATCGCAACAATAGGAGAAGATAATATACTTCAAGATTCAGAAGGTAAAACTCTAATTAAAATTGACGAAAACGGGAAAATGGACAATGGTTCAGGAACTTTTATCGAATGGTCTGAAAATGGTGAGTTAATGAGAGGAAATGAAAGTACAGGAATGAAAATATCACCTGTTAAAAATGACTCGTATAGAAATGCTTCAATTGTGTTCTTCTTATATTCTAGTTTTGGAAGTTAACCATCAATAACAAACAAAAAGCTCAAATTGTAAAAATTTACAGTTTGAGCTTTTATTATACTATTTTTTATAATTGCTTAAAACAATTCCTCAACTTCAATAGTTAAGCTATTAATAAAGCTTTCTGCTTTTTTAATGTCGTTATGTAATACTCTGTCATCATTTACTATAGGTACATCTTGTCTAAACATACTTACAAAAGATGTTAAAAATTCAGAAGTCTTATTTTTTCTAAAAGAAAGTCCTTGAGAAGCATTCATCAATTCAATAGCTAATACAGAACATACATTATCTATTACCTTTTTAGCTTTAACAGCCCCGTTAGCTCCCATACTTACGTGGTCTTCTTGTCCGTTACTTGACACAATAGAATCTACACTAGATGGTGTACAAAGTTGCTTATTTGCACTTACAATACTTGCTGCTGTATACTGTGGAATCATAAATCCGCTATTTAATCCTGGATTGGACACCAAAAAGTCAGGTAGTCCTCTTAAACCAGAAACTAACTGATATGTTCTTCTTTCAGAAATATTTCCTAATTCGGCAATTGCAATAGCCAAATAATCTAATGCTAAAGCTAATGGTTGTCCGTGGAAGTTTCCTCCTGAAACAATAATATCTTCATCAACAAACACATTTGGGTTATCCGTTACCGAATTGATTTCTGTAATGAATGTTTTCTTTACAAACTCCAATGTGTCTTTTGTCGCTCCGTGAACTTGAGGCATACATCTAAAAGAGTAAGGGTCTTGTACATGTTCTTTTGGTTGTTGAATTAACTCACTCCCTTCTAATACCTCCTTAATACGTTTTGCTGTAGCTAACTGTCCGTTATGTGGACGTACCAAATGAATCAACTCGTTAAAAGGCTCAATTCTTCCGTCAAAAGCTTCTAAAGAAACAGAACCAATAACATCTGCTAAGTACGAAAGTTTATACGCTTTTAATAAGTTATGAACACCATAAGCACTCATAAATTGAGTTCCATTTAACAGTGCTAAACCTTCTTTGGATTGTAAGTTTATTTTCTCCCATCCAAATTTTTCTAATAAACTTTCTCCAGAAACTCGTTCTCCAGAAACATACACTTCTCCTAAACCAATCAATGGTAATGAAAGATGCGCTAATGGTGCTAAATCACCAGATGCTCCCAACGATCCTTGTGTATATACTACTGGAAAAATATCGTTATTATAAAACTCTATTAAACGCTCAACTGTAGCCAACTGTACTCCAGAATGACCATAGCTTAACGATTGTATTTTTAGCAACAACATTAACTTTACAATTTCTTGTGGCACTTCATCACCTGTTCCACAAGCATGGCTCATTACCAAGTTTTCTTGAAGTTGTTGCAAATTATCTCCACTAATCTTAACATTACACAATGAACCAAACCCTGTATTGATTCCATAAATTGGATCACTATGAGTTTTCATTTTTTCGTCAAGATAGGCGCGGCATTTTAATATCTTTTCAGTTGATTCTTCTGATAAAGAAAGTTTTTTATCTAGTAATAAAATACCATGAATATCTTCTAAACCTACTGGTTGTGAATTTATTATATGTGTAGTATCCATTTTAATATTTTTAAGGTGTACAAAGAACCAAAAAAAAGATAAAACTCCAAGGTGATTTTTTGTAAAAAATAAAGCTTAGTTTAAATAAAATGTTAATTTCTTTGATAAAAAAGTTAAAAAAAGTAACTTCGGCGCCTTAAACACCATATTTTCACTAAACATTAAACAATGAAAAAACTAGTACTTTTAGTCCTCTTAGGAGTTACCATAATTTCATGTAAAAAGGAAGAGAAACCTGTTAAAGACTACTTAGTTTTAACGGGAAAGATTGACAACTTCAAAAAAAGAAATATTACTTTAATTGGTTTTAGATCATCTGGTTTTGAATTTGACAAAAAAATAAAATTTGACAAAAAAACTGGATCTTTTGTAGACACTCTAAAAATTGAAAAAGAAGGTTATTATAAACTTTTATGTAATAAAAAGTTAATCAACTTGTATTTAACAAAAACTGATGATACAGGTATCGTTTTTGATTTTAACAACCCTGATTTAATTAATTTTGAAGGGAAAAATGCTAATATCAATAATTATTTCGTTAAAAAACACAAGATTTGGTCTGAGATCTTTGTTAGTGCTAATAAGTTTTTTGCTTTAGAAGAAGAAGATTTTTTAAACAAAGCTGAAGAGCTTAAAGAGTCTTTAACAGAATTAGTTATATCTGAAAAATTACCCGCTGATTTCTTAAAACATGAAATCAAAGATATTGATTATGAAAATTTAAGATATTTATCTAATTATCAAGATTTTCACACAACTCTTACAGGTGACAAAGATTTTAAAGTTTCGGAAGATTTCCCTGACCCTTTTGAAAATTTCAACTTTAGTAGTGGTGAAGATTATCTTAACTCTTACGCATATAGAGTTATGTTAGAAAATAAGCTAAATGAAATAGCTAAAGAAAAAAATAAAGAAGGTGAAGATTTATACTTGACTTATCTAGAAACTGTACAAACTGAAGTTACTGATTCAATTGCTAAAAACGATTTATTATACAGTAGTGCTCAAAATAGTATTACATATACTAGTGATTTGAAAGAGTTTTATAGAAAATTCATGGCGTACTCTACAAATGAAACACATAAAAAAGAAATTACGAAAGACTATGACCTTTTAAAAACTACAGCAAAAGGACAACCTGCACCTAAATTTAAAGATTTCGTTAATTATAACGGAGGAACAACTTCAATGGATGATTTATTAGGTAATGATAAGTACTTATACATTGATGTTTGGGCTACTTGGTGTGCATTCTGTAAAAGAGAGATTCCTTTATTAAAGCGATTAGAACAAGAATACCATGGTAAAAACATTGAGTTTGTAAGTATTAGTGTTGATGATGCTGAAAGCAAAGAAAAATGGAAAGAAACCATCCAAGACAGAGAGATGACTGGAATACAGTTGTTCAGTGGTAAAAAACAAAATGAACTAGAATGGGCTCAAAACTTCTTAATTAAAGGTTTACCAAGATTTATCATCATTGATCCTGATGGTAATATTGTAAGCCCTAACGCTCCTGCTCCATCAGAAGGAGAACGCTTAATTAATATGTTTGATGAATTAGGTATCTAATATCTTATAAATAGAAATAAAAAAGCCGCTAAATTTAGCGGCTTTTTTATATTCAAAACTTTATAGTTAGTAATTAAAAACGATTATCTCCATCTAAAATATCTCCTAAACCACCTAGAACGCTTCCTTCTCCCCTATCACCTTTTCCTGTTTGTGGAGCCATAGCTAAAACTCTCCCGGCTAATCGACTAAATGGTAATGATTGGATATATACAGTTCCTGGACCTCTAAGCTTAGCAAAGAATAATCCCTCACCTCCAAAAATGGTATTTTTTATACCACCTACAAACTCTATATCATAATCAACATCTTGTGTAAAACCTACAATACAACCTGTATCTACCTTTAAAATTTCTCCTGGTTGTAAAACCTTTTTTGCCATGGTACCACCTGCATGTACAAAACCAATACCATCTCCTTCCATTTTTTGCATAATGAATCCTTCACCTCCAAACAATCCTCTACCTAAGCGTTTAGAGAACTCTATTCCAATAGACACTCCTTTAGCAGCACATAAAAAAGCATCTTTTTGACAAATAAACTTCCCACCAAATTCAGTTAAATCAATTGGAATTATTTTCCCTGGATATGGTGATGCAAAAGATACTTGTTTTTTTCCTTGACCATCGTTTGTAAATACAGTCATAAACAAGCTTTCACCTGTTAAGATTCTCTTTCCTGCAGAAAAAATCTTTCCTAACAATCCTTTTTCTTGATTCGAACCATCCCCTAAAATCGTATTCATTTTTACATCGGCATCCATCATCATAAAGCTACCACTTTCAGCAACTACACCTTCTTGCGAATCTAATTCTATTTCTACGTACTGCATTTCTTCTCCAAAAATGCGATAATCTATTTCGTGTGAATTCATAATTTTTTGTTTTTATATCTATAAGATGAGTTTTTTATTGTTTTGTTACAAATGATTCTTTTTCTCTTAATATTTTAAGCATATCTAAAGCTTTAAAAGTTACTTCTTTCCTTTCTTTATTAAAAAAGCTCATATCGAAGCTCTTTTTTGGAACTACATTTGTTGCAAAGAAATAAGCTTTGTTTTTAACCAAAACATAACCAACAAACCAACCATTATTTTCTTCACCTCTTACTGACCAACCTGTTTTACCCCTCAGTACATACTGGTTATTTTTAGACATTATCATCATATTTTTCATGATACTATCTGTACGCTCACTAATAAGTAACTCTGAATTATATAGTCGTTTTAAAAAGTCTATTTGTTTAAATTGATTGATCTTTGACTTCCCTTGTAACCAAAAATTATCTAAAGTCCTTTCGCTTACATCCATTGAACCAAAATCTAACTTTACTAAATTAGATTCCATTCTTTCTACTCCAATTTTTCTAGCAACCTCTTGGTAACAGGGAACGCAAGAATAATGAAAAGCTTCTTTTAATGTTAAATCTTGCTCCCAAACTTTTAAAAACCTTGACTCTCCATCCCATTTAAAAATTGTATTATCATTTTTAACTACTTCAGTTTCTAAAGCAATAATAGAGTTTGGTATTTTAAATGTTGACGCAGGTAAGTTTCCTTTTTCACACCATTCAAAATCATTTGAATAATACACATCTTTATTCAGATCGTAAATCAATATTGCTCCTTCTAACTTTGTTTTGTCAAGAATTTCTTGAAACTGATTATTAACTACAAGCTTTGCTTCAGTCTTCTCTTTTTTACTCTTTTCTTCATTTTTACAAGAAAGCAGCAATGCAATAATTATAAAACTCCAACTAAACCTCATCTTAAAACTAATTTTTAGCTTTTAAACTCCATTCGTATTCAAATTTCGAAACTGATATTCCTTCCTCATTAAAACCTTCAGAAGTAACAGTTACTCTTTGCCCTTCTCCTGTTTCAATTGCTTTTTGAATAGTTGCTCTTATTAACTCTCCTTCATTACATTCGAAACGAATTTTACCTGTTGCCTTTTTAGTAAAAGTTCCATTCATTTTGGTTACTAACATCGAAATTTTTCTATTAGATGCATCTATTTCTTTCATCACTAAAATCCCTGTCGATAATTCTGATGCCATTCCTTGTACCGCCCAAAACATCGACTTAAATGGATTTTGATTTATCCATCTATAGGTAACTTTAACCACCGCTGCATCATTAGTAAGTGACTTTAATCGCACTCCAGTAAAGAAAGCTGAGGGTAATTTAAAAAATAAAAAGGCATTAACTTTTCGAGGTGTAAACTTCATTTTTTCAGTATTTACAGGCAATGTACAGCTTTTTATTCAATAATTTCACTTGAACTAAATGTTAAATTTTGTTAAATTTTAGTACTATGTATTGCATAATACCTTTTAAAAGACATATATTTGCAATGTACAGTATTATATAAATAACTTCACTATGCAACATAATAACCAAAACACCAATGCTTTTTTAATACATATTTCTGCTTTTGCAGGGTATTTATTTCCTTTAGGTAGTATTATTACCCCGCTTATATTATGGCAAACTTTAAAAGAAAGAAGTAACTTTTTAGATGAGCATGGTAAAGAAGCCGTTAACTTTAACATTAGTTATGGTCTATACATTTTTATACTAGGTCTTTCTTTTATTCCTTTTTTCTTCGGAAGTATTTTTAATGGATTTGATGGTATAGATATCGATTTTGGTGGACATCATGGACATGGAGGGGTATTTAGCTTTTTTGGATTTGCTTCAATAGTAAGTATAGTTGCTCTTATTAAAGTAGCGCTGATAATTATAGCAGCTATGAAAGCTAACAAAGGTGAAATGTATCATTATCCACTTACAATAAAATTTATAAAATAACCCATAAACCGCATTACATGAAGATAGAAAACACAAAAGCACAAATGCGTAAGGGCGTTTTAGAATACTGCATCTTATCTATTTTACAAAAAGGAGATGCTTATACCTCTGAAATACTCTCAAGCCTTAAAAGTGCAGAAATGATTGTGGTTGAAGGAACCATATATCCGTTACTTACCCGCTTAAAAAATGCAGGATTATTAAGTTACAGATGGGAAGAATCAACCTCTGGACCTCCAAGAAAATATTACGTACTCACTGAAAATGGCGGAATGTTTTTAAAAGAATTAGATAAAACGTGGCATAATTTAGTAAACGCAGTAAACCAAGTAACAAGTACAAAATCAACTAAAGATGAATAAGACAATAAATATAAACCTAGGCGGATTTTTCTTCCACATAGATGAAACTGCCTATCAGAAATTAAAACGATACTTAGACGCCATCGCTCGTTCGTTAAGTGATGACCCGCAAGGAAAAAATGAAATCATAGCAGATATCGAAGCTCGTATTAGCGAATTATTATCTGAAAGAATTACCGATGCTCGTCAAGTAGTAAATGAAAGCGATATAGAGGAGATTATTGCTATCATGGGACAACCAGAGGATTACGCAGAAGCTGAAGAAGCTTATAACGAGAATGCTTCTTACAACTACAATAGAAACACCTCAAGCAAAAAAATGTTTAGAGATGGTGACGATAAGTTTTTAGGAGGAGTTTGTTCTGGACTTGGGCACTATTTTAATATTGATGTTGTTTGGATTCGTTTAGCTTTCCTTATTTTAACATTAGCTGGGTTTGGTTTTGGAATTATAGGATATATCATTTTATGGATTATACTACCTGAAGCTAAAACTACCTCAGAAAAATTACAGATGGAAGGTGAAGCTGTAAATATTGATAACATTGAAAAAAAAATTCGTAATGAGTTTGAAAACCTTTCATCAAAAGTAAAGGAAGGCGCCCATGATTTATCAGATAAAATTTCCAATGCTGATTATCAGAAACTACGTAATCAAACTAAATCTGGTTTTCAAGATTTCATAGACACTATGGGTAAAATTTTACTAGCCATATTTAAAGTCTTTGGTAAATTCATGGGCGTTTTATTAATATTTATTGCTGGTATTACAATCATCTCATTATTATTAGGCTTATTTTCAGTAGGAAGTTTAGAAATCTTGAATTTTGATGGAGATATGATTCACTACCCTCCTTTCTTCTACGATTCGGCAATGCCTAAATGGTTATTAATGACATTTGTTTTCTTTTTAATAGGAATTCCTTTTGTAGTGTTATTTATTTTAGGGTTAAGAATTCTTTCTCCTAATATAAAAAGACTAAGCATTACAGCAGTTTTAACCTTATTTGGTCTTTGGTTAGTTTCTTTATTAGCTATCGGGTTTTCTGGTATAGAATATTTTACCACACATGCTTATGATGGTGCACATGTTTTAAAGCACAGCATTACATACGATAAAGAAGAACCGTTAAAACTAAGAGTAGTAAACGATGATAATATTTATTACCAACATAGCTTACGAAATCGTGATAATTCAATATCTGTTCATGTAAATGATAAAGAGATGAAATACTCTAACGATATAAATATAGATGTTCGTAAGAGTGAAACAGGTAATGCATACATAGAAATTAAGAAAACTTCAGAAGGAAGAAAGCGTAATGATGCTAATAATAATGCTGAAGCGATTCAGTACAACTTTAAAACAGCTAACAATACTATTGTTTTTGATGCTTTCTTTATTAGCGAATACAAAAACATGTGGAAAGATGAAGAAATTGACGCTGTTTTATACATTCCTGAAGGAACAACTGTATATTTTGAAGGTTCATCTCGTAACTTTTTATATGATGTAAACAACATTCAAGATGTATACGATCGTGATATGGCAAACCATCATTTTAAAATGACTTCTAAAGGTTTTGAATGTATGGATTGTGATGATGAAGACATCAATAATAATGATTCTGATGATTGGGATTCTGACAATGATGACGAAGTAAGCTTTTTATTTGATAGTACTATAAATGATGTAAAAGCTGAATTAATTATTACGAAAGAAACTACTAAAAAAGAATTAGAAAAACTTGCTGACTGGTTTAAAAAACGTAAAAATATTGACATCGACTTTTCTGATTCTGATTTTTATCCTGACGGAAAAATTAAAACCTATTCTTTAACTGTAGACTGTAACGACGGATTTAATGGTAACAGCACCTATAAAGGAATAATAATCGATAACGGTAAACACGGATTTACTAGAAAGTATAACGAAGAAGATAAAAGCTTAGCTTTTAAAATTTGGTAAACGCATAAACTGAAAAACTATGAACGATTTATTTGACTTCTTCTTTAAGGGTAACTTTTTTATGAAAATAGTTACCCTGCTATATACTCTATTACTTTCTTGGGTAATGAACGGACAAGTACAAGAAATCCCTAATTACAAGCCTGTTGATGTTAAGCTATACAACGAAATTGTAAAAATGGACAGTATATTCTTTAACGCTTACAATACTTGTAACATGAGAACACAGTCTGATATTTTAAGTGATAATATTGAGTTTTTTCATGATAAAGGAGGCTTATCTACGTCTAAAATTGAAATTATAGCTGCCACGAAAAAAAATATTTGTGGCAAGGTTACTCGTACTTTAATAGAGGGAAGTATTGAAGTATACCCTATAAATAATTATGGTGCTGTAGAAATTGGATATCATAAATTTTTTAATAATAGAGAACCTAATGCTAAGTCTATTCCTAGTAAGTTTATAGCTATTTGGAAAAAAGAAAACGCTCAGTGGTTAATGACAAAAGTAATTAGCCTACATTAATTTGTTGAGACCAAAAAATAAGAGATACATCTTATTTTAATTATCGTAACAATATAAAAAACATTAGTTCATTGGTTTAGCTAACTCCGATGACACTAATACTTGGTTTTATTAGTTAAGCCAAAGCTGTACAGCTTTGGCTTTTTTTATTTTTATATTTGATACTACATTCAAAAAAAGTAACTTCGTTACTCAAAAACACACTACATGGTAGCAGAAATAATTACAACCATCCTTTTTTTAATCGCAGTGATTGATCCTTTAGGAACAGTTCCTGTATATTTAGAGGCTACCAAACAATTAGATACATACCACAAGAAAAAAGTAGCAATTCGCGCATCTTTCATTGCTTTTTTAATTCTGTTATTCTTTATTGTTGTAGGGCAAATAATCTTAGAAGGGATGAAGGTTACCCTAGATGCATTTCAAATTTCTGGAGGTGTTATCCTTTTTCTTTTTGCCTTAACTATGATTTTTGGTGAAGGAAAGCCAGAATCTGAAAAACATTTAATTTCAGATTATAAACATGTTACTATTTTTCCTGTAGCAATCCCTTCAATAGCTTCCCCAGGAGCCATTATGGCAGTAGTACTATTAACAGATAACCATCTATATACCATCCAACAACAAACCATTACTACCCTACTTGTTCTTTTTGTAGTAGCGCTCACCATGGTAATTCTTTTAGTAGCTAGTCGTATACAAAAACGAGTTGGGGAATATGGTATTACAGTTATTAGTAAAGTAATGGGACTTATCTTGGCTTCTTATGCTGTACAAAGTATTTTAAGTGGACTAAAAGCCTTCTTTTTTACAGCGGGTTAAACTTTATTATCCTTTTCTGTTTTTATTATATTTGAAAATTGAAAAAGAATAAAAAATGACTATAGAAGTTACTACAACTCCAAATGAACAAGCCCCAAAAATTATAAGTCAAGGAATTATTGATTTTAATCATTCAAAAATCCCTGACCTTGAACCAATAGAAGAAGAAATCAAGGTTTTTACTTTTACTAATTGGCAAACTAAACCTTTTATGAAAAGGTTGGCTACAAACATATTGCAACAATTAACGATAACCCCAAAAAACATTCTTCTCCCTACTTAACAAAGGAATTAAACTATTTACCCCCATAACTTAAAGTAAAATTACAAAAAGAAAAGAATGGTTAAAAGCATACTCTAGCTTTAATATTCTTCTTTATTTCTTATTAAACACCTTATAAAATGAACTTAAAATATATACCTCTATTATTACTATTCCTTTTAACAATTAGTTGTTTCGACAAAGAAAAAACAGACGAAGAGCTACTTGAAAAAGACAAAATAGAATTAAAAGAAAATTTAGACTCTTATAAAATAGCAACGTATAAATTTGGTAAAATTTTAATCAGATCTTCTGCTGAAAAAGACACTATCTCAACAGAATTTCAGTCTTTTAAAAAAGATCTTGATAGAATTTTTAATAAAGTTGTAAAATATGATATTGAAAACCCAGAAAACTTATCATTATTAGACTACATTTTAATATACCGAGACTATAAAAGAATGGAAGACTTCATTATGAAAACTGATGAAGATATTTTTCCAACATTAGTAGATGCTTTTAATGTAATTTATGGAGATTCTATAAGTAAAAAAAGAGAATACTATAATGGAAAGGAAAAAGAATATGTTCAAAATATAGAGCATGCTATTTTAAGTGCAGTTGTAATATTAAGTAAAGACTTGGGTAAGGAAGTATCACTTTACGAATGCACAAAAACAAACCCAGAATTACTTCCTGACTCTGAAATTAAGACTTTACTACAATACTTCAGAGGTTTCCTTTTTTTTGAAAAGGGACTCTATTACTTATCAGAAGATGAAATTTCGAGAAACATTAATTGGTTAAATAACAATAAAAATGTGGATTTACCTTATACCAGGGCTTTCTTTCAATGGGGAAATCTTGATAATGAGAGTACTCATTTAGGACTTCATTCTTTAAATCATTTATTTAGAGGTTTTGATCGACTAATGATGGAAAGAGAAATTGATGAAAAACGTGCACTTGAAGATTTTGAAGCATTTTTAAAAGATGCTAATAAAATTGGATTAAATAATGAAATTACTTGGTCAATAGAAACCTATTTATATTTAAAAAACGAAGAAAACGAAAAGGCTATTGCTTCTTTAACCAAACTTAAAACAAGTGACCTTCTTTCTTCAGAAGATAAAAAAAGAATAGATGAATCTATTGAATATGTTAAAAACAGGGAGTCAGGTAAAGTATTAAATGGTTTTTATGATAAATTCTTTTTAAGTAAAATCGCCACAAAATACATGTATGCAATTTTATCTAAAGTAGATTGGGAAAAAGTCATGAAAAAACAAAACGTGCCCCATACAGATGAAATATTTAAAACCATTGACAATCTGAAAAATTTTATTGATAACTTAAAAAAGTATGCTAGTACAGAGGACTTAAAAAACAAAGGGAAAAGTCTCTGGAACAAAACAAAAGAACTAGCTAAATAATATTGACTATAGTTTTATAAAAAAGAAACACATAATATATTAAAACACTTAAAAATTAAAATGGGAAAAATTAAAATTGAAAGCACAGTTGGTGCTAAAATCTATGTTAACGAAAAAGAATTAGGTTTAATAAAAAGAGAAGATAAAGAATATGAGTTAGATAATGGCGAGTACGAAATTTACGCCAAAGCATCTTGGTGTGGTAGTCAAAAAATCAACATAAATGTTACTGATGATAAAACCGTAACTTTAACTCTTAACAGTTTTAAATATGAGGGAATTATAAAAGCTATTATGATGGTATTTGTTGCTTTATTTATGTTTTCTAAAAGTCTTATTTTTTTGATTCTTGCAGGAATTATCATTCTATACCCTTTGTATTATATATCATTCGGAAAAGATAATTACTTAGAATTAACTGAGAGAATAAATTAGGTATAACAAAACGAAATGCCTCAATACATATTTAACCTATCCTTACAAAAACTAACTATTAATTTATGCTAAAAAATAAAGTATATTTTGCTGGACCTCTTTTTAATGAAGCTGAAAGAGCTTTTAATCAAAACCTTACATCTAAAATAGAAAATATTGGTTTTACAGTTTTTTTACCTCAACGAGACGGTGCTGAATTAGACAAGCCTCCTTTCGATGGTATGACTCAAACCGAGAGAAATAATGCTATATTTAATCTAGATATAAAACAAATATTAAATTGTGATATTTTTTTATTTGTTCTAGATGGTCGAGTTCCTGATGAAGGTGCTTGCTTTGAGCTTGGTATTGCATACAGTAATAAAAAACATATAATCGGCCTTCATACTGATATGAGAGCTTCCTTTATCGATTCTAAATTAAATGCTATGATAGAAGGTTCTTTTGATAAAATCTTCACTTCAAAACAAGAAACAATAGATTACCTTATTAATTTAAACAAAAATTAATAAAGTGACACTCCAATGCAATAGCTATGAATTACAAAATAATAAAACTACTCTTTGACCCAAGAGAAACTATTAATAAAGAAGAATTTTTATTTGGGATAATAGTTCTATTCTTTTTAGCTTTTATTTTTATTCTTGATTTTACTATAATTAATAGTGTTACGTCGATTATAAGTTCAAAAGGCGCTCAGCTATTAGCTACACATAAAGTTATAAAACCATTTACTATCCCTAATTTACCTATAGGCTTTATTTTATTCTACAGTGTTTTAACTTTAGCTATTAAAAGAGTAAAAGACTTAAAGTCTAAGTTATGGATAGGTGCTTTAGTTGGAATACTTATTTTTCTTTTTTTTGATGTTGTCTTTTTAAAACCAACCACTAGCCTAGGGGTATTTTCTGACTTAATAGGAATAGAAGTTGATAATCAAGTAAAGGTTTTTCATGTATTTAACATCCTTTTTTATGTTCTTTTAGGAATAAGTTCAATACTCTTCCTTTCAGTTCTCTCTGGAGCTAAACCTTATATAAAGGATGGTTATAAAAAAGGAAGTTTAACTATTAATCAATTTATTAAACAATTAGGGCTTCTATTTATTACTGCTTTTATTTTCTCTATACTATTTGGTATTATTTTAGTTATAGCTGATAATAACAATTTTCTTAATCGAAATATGTTTTGGCAATCAATTATTTTTGGTATTCCTAGTCTTTTAATCATTATATGGTATTTAAAACTGGTTTACATGAGGTTAAATAACACTACTTTTTCTTTCTTCAACTATATTTTATGTTTAATAGTTTATATTATAAGCTTTGCCGCCCTAATTATAATAACTTCTAAAGTTGATAATTTAAACTATATAAATATGTCTTTAACTTTTTTCTCAGTTATTAGTATCGCATTTTCATTTATAAACCTTTCTTTATTTTTGTTAGATAAAGATTCTAAGCCATTGGTGTTTGGAATTGAAAAACAAGATTAATGAAACAATTTTCAGAAATTTCTAAATTTTTCAAAACAGAATTCCCTTTAAATCAACACGGATTAGACGAATTGTTTTCTTTATTTAAAGTAGAGAAGCATGCTAAGGGAAGTATTTTACTTAAAGCTGATAGTAAGGAAAAAAAACTACGTTTTTTAAATAAAGGAATCGTACGAGAATATTATGCCAATACAGAAAAAGAGATAAATATTAATTTTTATACAAAACCTCAATTTATTTCAGACCTACTAGTCTTTGATCAAAACGCTACAACAAAAAAAAATCAAGAATGTTTAACCTCTGTTGAAATTTTGAGTATTGAAAGACAACCTTTTTTTGATTTATTAGAAAAATACCAGTGCGGAAAAGCTTTCGTTGAATGCTCATTTCAAAAACTTCTAAAACAGAAAGAATTGTTTGAGTTTAACCGTATAACCAAATCTCCAGATGTTTTATATAACGAGCTATTTATATACAAACCCGAATGGATACAAAAAATACCTCAATATCATTTAGCATCTTATTTAAACGTTACCCCAGAAACGCTAAGTAGAATTAAAAAGCGTATTTCTTGATTTGAATCAATGAAAACAAATAGTTTATAAAAGACATTTGTATAACTAAAAAGTTATACCATGTTACATATACACCAAATAAGAAATGCTACTATAATTATTGAAACTGAAAAAGAGGTTATTCTTGTCGATCCAATGCTCGGTAACCAAGGAATTATGCCTCCATTTACTCTCTTTAGACATAAAGCTAGAAAAAACCCAACTGTTCCACTTCCCAAAAAAACACACGCACTACTAAAAAAAGTAACTCATTGCTTAATAACTCATCAACATCCAGATCATATAGATAATGCTGGTGTAGAGTTTTTAATCAAAAATAACATTCCTGTTACCTGTAGTGTAAAGGATGAGAAGGCTTTTAAAAAGAGAGGGCTAAATGTTGTTCAAAGTTTAAAATACTGGGAAAAACAACCCTTTTTAGGAGGAGAAATAGAAGGTATTCCTGCAAAACATGGTTACGGATTTGTAGCCAAACTTATGGGAAATGTATTGGGTTTCTATATAAAGTTTCCTAATCAAAAAACTATTTACCTCAGTTCCGATACTATTTATACTGACGCTGTGCATAATGTATTGACTAATTATAAACCAAATGTTAATGTTTTAGCCTGTGGGACTGCTCAGTTTGATGTTTTCAAACAACTCATTATGAGCGTAGAAGATATTCTTCAATTTGTAAAAAATTCTTCAGGCTTAGTCATTGCTAATCATATGGAAGCTATAAACCATTGCCCATTAACCCGAAAAAAGCTTAAAACTATACTAAAACAACATAATTTGCTTGATAAGACTTCCATTCCTGAAGATGGTGAAACTGTTTTTATCTATTAAAAACTAAAAATACTTATTTACCTATGGTTTTCTCTTTCTTTAGTTTTGAATTTCTCCCATATTAATTATAGAGCTTTGAACTTGGTAAAAAAAATAGTAGGTTTGGATGTACTAATATTTGTGTCCAATTAAAAACTATGCAAAAAAGAGTAAAATTTGATTTTGAAATATATTTCACTAACGGAGGTAGTATTAAAGGAGAAGATTTTCGCCTCGATATATCAGGAAACGATATTGCTGATAAAGAACTTGCCGATTATATAGTAGAAGACTTACAACTTTTAATGGTTGGAAAAACCAAAATTCTTAATAAAGAAATTATAATAGAAAACCTGTTAACAAAATTAATAAAGCAGACTTTTTAATTGATTTAAGCCATACTATTGAAGACGGTCTTGTAACTTACAAAGGGTTACCTGCTCCAGTTATATGTGACTATTTGAGTAGAGAAGAGTCAAAACAACTTTATGAAAAAGGAACTGAGTTTCAAATTGGTAAAATTGAAATGGTTTCAAATACAGGTACCTATGTTGATTCCCCTTTTCATAGGTTTAAAAACGGTAAAGACCTTTCAGAAATTGGACTAGAATCTTTTTCCAATCTTGACTCTATTGTAATTAAAGTACCATATTCAGAAACAAAAGAAATAACTGAAGAACACTTAAAAAATTATGAGATTAGAAATCGTGCTGTTTTAATTCATACCGGATGGGACGAACATTGGAACACAGAACAATACTTTGAAGACAACCCCTATTTAACTGAATCTGCAGCTAGATATTTAAAAGACTGTGCTGTAAAATTAGTTGGAATAGATTCTCTTAACATAGATAATACAAAAGGGAAAAGCAGACCTGTACACAGTACACTTCTGGGAGCAGAAATTTTAATCGTAGAACACCTTTGCAATTTATCTCTTTTACCAAAAGAGGGGTTTGTTTTTAGCGCTATTCCTCCAAAATTTAAAGGTGTAGGCACCTTTCCAGTAAGAGCTTTTGCTAAATTAAAAAGTAAGTAATAATTAAAAAAATAAAAACATGTTCAATTGGTTTAAGAAAAAAGAAAAAGACTTAAAAAAACAAAACAAACTTGACTATAGTAAAATTGATAGTAACCAAAAAGCTGCTGATTTATTCAACAAAGGAGAGTTATCAAAGATTTATTTAATGCCTTTAGAGTTTGGAGGTATGGAAAGCCCAATGAACTCCTTATATGTACCTAAATTTGCTCAAGCATTAAAAAACAAGTTTGATAAAACTATTGAAGAATTACTTATCAACGGAAAAAAATTAAGTTACTCAACTGAACCTGAATATAAAGGAAACAGTTTTATCCCTTCAAAATTAACTATAAATGTTAGTGGAGATAGTGAATTTCAAGAAGTAATTGAAATTTGGTAAATACATGTAAACTATGAAACAGAAAATTCCTGTGTTCGTTATTCTATTAATTGCTTTTTCAACATTTGCTCAAAGCATTCCTAAAAAAATTAGTGAGAATGATTTTTCTATCGGTAAATCTATTCAAATTAAATCAGCCATTTTAAAAGAAGACAGAACGTTAAATATTTATTTTCCTGCAAGCTACGATACCGATAAATCAAAAAAATACCCCGTTATTTATTTATTAGATGGCTCTAAAGATGAAGATTTTATTCACATTTCCGGAATTGTACAATTTGGTTCATTTTCTTGGATAAATATGCTTCCTGAAGCTATCGTAGTAGGGATTGGAAATGTAGATAGAAAAAGAGACTTTACATATCCGTCTTCCATAGAAATTGATCAAAAAGAATTTCCTACTTCAGGGAAATCTGAAAAGTTTATTCAATTTCTTAAAAAAGAACTCCTTCCTTTTATCGATACTAACTACAGAACTACAAATAACAAAACATTAATTGGGCAATCACTCGGAGGTCTTTTAGCTACAGAAGTTTTATTCAAAACTCCTACTCTTTTTAACAATTACATAATTGTAAGCCCAAGTCTTTGGTGGGATGGTGAAAAACTTTTAAAGTTTACACCAATAAAGTATGGCACTAAGAAGAACATTTACATTGCAGTTGGTAAAGAAGGGCCAACTATGGAAAGAACTGCCAAAGAACTACACGATAAACTACTGAGTAAAAAAACTAAAAACACGAAGCTTTATTTCGACTTTTTAGAAGATAAAACTCATGGAGATGCTTTACATGAAGCCGTCTACAATGCTTTTGAAAAAATATTTAAAGTAGAAAAATAATATATACTACTCATTCTTTTTACTACAAATTAAAATTAAATAAAATGGTAAAAATTATTTCAAGTCCCAACTGTGGAAACTCCCCAAAAATGACACTTTTAAAAGAGTTTAATATCGCCTTTGCAAACGGAAACATGGAGTTTCTTACCGAAAATGTTACAGATGACATAGTTTGGAGTATAGTTGGCGATAGAAAAATTGAAGGAAAGAAGGAGTTTATTGAGGAGCTTAAAAAAATAAAAGAGAAAGAGGTAACCGAATTAACACTTAAACAAATCTTATCTCACGGAAAAGAAGGCGCTGTAAATGGAACTATTAAAATGCAAAACGGAAAAAAACATGCTTTTTCAAACTTTTATTTTTTCAAAGGAGCAAAAGGTGCTAAAATAAAATTAATAACATCGTATATCATTGAAGTTGATCTACAATAAAAACAGTTTTTTAACACTTATAAAGAACCTAATCTTTGTAAATTTAGCTTTTCAATTTAATAGAAAAAGTTATATAGGAAAGCCTCACTACTTTTTACTTACAAAAGCATTAACAATAACAATAACTAAAAAACAATACTATGGGTTGGGATATAAGTTATCACCCTATATCAGAAAAGCAAATAAACGATTGGTATTTTGATGTATTAGATGATCAAAGTTTAATTGAAAAAGTAATCTCAGAAAATACCTTTGAAAATTTTTACAAAGACCATTATAAAGAAGTCATTGAAAATGGCTTAAACATTAAAGAAGGTGATATTTTTGATAAAAGCCATGGATTTAACATAGCTGTTACACAAGGTTTCTTTCAAAAATTTTTCTATACAAGAGGTTCGGCTCTTTCTCTTTCAGAAAATCCTTTGCTAAAAAAGTACTATAAAAAATGGCTAGAAATAGTACCAAACGAAAAATTAACCAAAAGTGTAAACAATCAAATTATTGAGAATTATTGCTCTGGTGTTTACATTCCTCAAAATAAGGTTACTGAATTATTAAATGATTATGAAAACGATTCTGAAATTAAAAAAGAATTAAACGACTTGTTTTCACACGATAGAATTAATGTTTTCCTTAAAGCTTTAAACTTTTCAAAAGACAACAAATTAGGTTTACTAGAAGCTACAGAAGTTATAGAGCCTAATCCGATGGACTTAAATAATTCGTCATGCTATTCTAACTTGTTTAACTGTGATCCTGAAGGTGCACTACTATATCAACAAGCTGCTATGGAACAAATTGCAGCTATTAAAAAAAGTGATAGTGTAAATGAAGAAACTTCAAAAACGAAACCTCTAGAGAAAAAGAGTTTCTGGAAAAAACTATTTGGAAAATAAGTTAAGAACTAGTTATCCTAAGTATTATTCATATTTAAAACCTTTATACAGTATTAAATAAAACTTGAGCATGAAATTAAGAGAAAAAAATCCAGCTTTAATTCTTGTAGATGTCCAAAAAGCTTTCTTAAACGAAGAATATTGGGGAGGCAACAGAAATAATAAAGATGCTGAAATTATTTGCGGTAAAATATTAAACAAATGGAGAGAACTAAGCTTACCTATTTTTCATATTAGACATAGTTCTACAAACCCAAATTCAAAACTTAATAAACAAGATGATGGTTTTAATTTTAACGAAAATGTAATCCCGCTAGAAAATGAATCTATAATAACCAAAGAAGTAAATAGTGCTTTTATTGGAACCGATTTAAAAGAACAATTAGACCAACAATCTATTACAACTATAGTTATTGTTGGAATTACAACCAATCATTGTGTATCAACAACTACCAGAATGGCTGGTAATTTTGGTTTTGAAACCTATCTAATTTCTGACGCCACAGCTTCTTTTGACAGAGTTGGTATTAACGGAGAAAAATACGATGCTGAAATAATTCATTTAACCTCTCTCGCTAATTTAAATGAAGAATTTGCTACAGTAATAGATTACGAAAAATTAATCCACAAAATTTAAATTTTTAATGTTTATAATAAACCTCACTTACAATTCTAAAATAAAACCCCGCGTTTGTGAGGTTTTATTTTAGTAACAGTTTAAATGTTACCTCTCCTCTTCTCCTTAACAAACATTTCCCTACAACAAAGTATTGTATACAAGTACAAACAGGTGAAAAAGTTACTTAGAATCATGAAAATAAATCAATTTATCACCTTACTATTTACAATTACTCTTTTCTATTCTTGCATCAATAATAAATCAAACGAAAACGACCTTACCCCAAAACCATACAAGGTTAGTAAAAACTTTATACCAATAAATAAGGCTCCAAGAATAGAATACAACACGTCTAATAATATTACCCAAAATCAACATAAGTTCACCAATACAACTTCTAATCAAGAAGTTTCAATAGTACATCATTTAGATGAAACTGGATTTCATTTTTATCAAGGTCTTAAGTTTAAAGATAACAACCTTGGTGTTATAGTTGGTGGAACCCGATTAAGCGCTAGAATCACCCTAAATGGCGGAAAAAACTGGAGAGAAGTTAATTTTTCCAGGTTTGCTAACTCTTTTCAATCTGTAGACTTTTCTGGAAATAATATTTTTATAGTTGGGGCTAATAACTATATTTATAAAAGTGAAGATTTTGGGAAAAATTGGAGTGTATTTGATACTAAATACTTTTTTAAAGAAAATCAAAATAGATTTCAAAAATTCAAATACTATAAAATTCGTTTTTTAACAGAGAAAATAGGCTTTATTGTCGGAGAACATGAGCACCATTCCGTTATATTAAAAACAATAGATGGAGGTAAAAACTGGAAAATCATTAACAACAACCTTCCAAAAAATGAGAAAGGTATATCAGATATAGCAATACTTTCTGCTGATGAACTAATAATAACTACGTTATCTGGAAAATGTTATAAAAGTATTGACGGAGGAATTAACTGGCAACTTCTCTATTCTGAAGAAAATACTGTATTATCATCTATTGCATTTTTTAACTCCGAAACTGGTTTTATTGGCGGTTTAAACGATATATTAATGTATACAAATGATTCTGGTAAAACTTGGAGAAAAATACACATGCCTTATGGAGAAATATCTGATATGGCTATTCATAAAAATTCTGCTTTCATAACAACCTCTTTTCAAGCTTATAGTGAAGCTAAATCATTTGTTTTTAAAATTGATAATAAAGAAACAAGTATTAAGCCTTTTCTAACAAAAAAAGATGATTCAGTGCTTTTTGAAGCAAACTCATATGGTATTCAAGTACTTAATAATCATATTTATATTCTAGACAGAAATAACTTGTATCGAACAAGTATAGACTAAAAAACTACTACCCTTAGGTAAGAAACATCACCCCAATTAGGCTTGAGGTGTCCGTCCCATCCATTACTAGTGGAATATTTTTTGTTTTTTATTTTTTATATTTGAAGAAACTGTTAACAACTTGAATATCCGAACAATACACATAAACAAGATATTTATGTCTTTGCAACAAGCTAAAAATTATCGCTTGAATGAAAACATTTAAAGCAAAAATTGAAATTATAGGAATCAACCCATTTGTTTTTGTCCCGAGTGATATTTTAAACTACCTTTTTGAAAAGGCAGGAAAAAACAAAGGAAAAATCCCTGTCCGCATGAAAATTGAGGGAAATGAATTTGAACAGACTTTAATAAAATACAGCGGACATTGGCGACTGTATTTAAACACACTTATGAGAAAGTCTGCCGAAAAGGAGGTTGGGCAAATGACAAGAATTGAAATCGATTTTGACTCAAACGAGAGAAAAACTCCTTTTCATCCTAAATTCAGAAAGGCATTGAATGAAAATGAGAACGCAAGAAAAATATTTGATAATTTAACCCCGTCCTTACAAAAGGAAATCTTGAAATATTTATCATTTCTTAAAACAGAAGAAAGCATCGATAAAAACGTGAAAAGAGCTATAGAATTCCTTAATGGAAATACAAGGTTTATTGGACGAGACAAACCATAAACAACTAAAAAAAAAGAAAAATGGCATTAACAAAGTTAGCGACAAACTATGTCGATTATAATTTTTGGGTTGCTCAAAAATTCACCAAATGGCTTTCAACAAAACCGGATGAACTACTTGATAAGGAAATACCTTCAAGTTTTTCGACTATTCTCAAAACCATAAAACATATCTGGGACACCGAAGTGTATTGGTATTCTATATTGGCAGAAAAACCAATAGCTAATGATGGACAGAAAAATGAGAATTTAAGTACTAGCCAAATAATGAACGGATGGCTGGAAAGTTCCAAACGCTTGTCCGATCTAATTCATTCATTTTCCGAAAAAGACTTAATGAAGTCGGTAAAAATCGAAAGCCCTTGGTTTCAATGTGAACTTCCTAAATATGAATATTTGATACAAGTAATCAATCACGGTACCTATCACAGGGGACAAATTGTAACCATTGGTAGAAATGTTGGAATTACCGATGCTACGAACACGGACTATAATTTTTACAACGTAATGAAATGATCGAAACAAAAGTGAATGTTTAAATAAAATATTTAACAAAACAATGCGCAGGATAGTACCTAATATTTATTCCAATAACATAGAAAAAACTAAGGAATTCTATACTGATTTTTTAGGCATGAATTTACAGATGGATATGGGTTGGATCTTAACTTTTGTATCAAGAGATAATGAGACCGCACAAATTTCAGTTTTTCACAATGAGGAAAACAAACCATTAAACAATTCAGCTATTTTTTTATCAATAGAAGTAACTGATATTGATAATTGGTACGAGCGAGCTAACAAAAATAATGTAGAAATTATATATCCTATAACTAATGAAAATTGGGGAGTTAGAAGGTTTTTTATAAAGGATCCGAATGGAGTAACTATAAATTTATTAAGCCACTTATAACAGCTAAAATGAGAAAAAACAATTACTCAACAATAGCTATAAATATTTGCTTGTTCTCGCCTACTTCTAAAAAGTATCGCTAATTTTATATTCAGTTTGTATTTGCTAAATTAGATGCTTAAAACAAAGAACCTTTGAATAAAAGTGTAAAGAATAAAACATCCTTTGCGTCTGCACTTTACCTGACTATATTTTTCTGAATACCTGTAAAAAAACAAATTATGAGTGAAATCGAAAACAAAAAAGTAGTCCAAAACATGTATGAGATCATCCTTAATAAAAAGGAATTGAACCAATCGAAAATGTTTGTTGATAAAGATTATGTTGAGCATTTCAATAATACGAATCAACCTTTATTTAAAGCTTTTCCAGACATTGAATTTACAATCAAAGAAATATTCGGAGACAATAACAAGGTTATAACCGTATATACATGGAGCGGAACTCATCTAAATCCATATAAAAACATTCCCAAAACAGGAAAGAAAATTACAGTTGACGGTGTTAGTATCTATGAGCTCCGAAACGGGAAAATTATCGATAACCAAGCAAAACCTGACAAGTTTTCTTTTTTTCAACAATTAGGATTGATTCCTATGAATTTTCTTAAAAAAGGAACATCCGAAAGTAAAGTATATTTTGTCGATGAGTTTATAATTCCTAAAAAATCCTATAAGTATTTCAAAGAAAAATTAGATTACAACAGAAACTTCATTAAAAATATCGATGGGTTCATAAATGATAAAGTCTTAATACAAAATAGTGAATCAAACTCAATAATAAATTTGACAACTATTGCGATATGGGAAAATCAGAAAAAATTAGACAATGCAAAAGCATTAGTTCAGGACAAATACAAAAAAATAGAGTTCAACCCAGAAAATTTTAATAAAGAGCATAACATTGAAATGAATAGGGGAATTTTTACTCTATAAAAAAAGTACTGAACTTATTGATGTAATGTTAGAACATAATTCTATCACTTCGGACAAATAATACTTATTAGAAATAACTAATTAAAAAAGAAAACAATATAAAAACTGCTTATAACAATAACTACATCTAATCACAAATATATCAGATTAGTATGTGTTATTGATTGAACAAAGCAAAAAAAAGAATACTAAAAAGTGAAACAATTAATTTATAAAATAATATTAATAAGTTTAAAGCCTCAAAAATGAATTCATTTTTGAGGCTTCTATTTCGAATTTGTTTACACTTTTCACATCTAACATCTACTGTAATTTGAACATTAATTCGAAGTTAATCACAAGTTTAGGTACTAATGATAACAAAATTTCAAATTATAATTTAAATGCTCTTCCAGATACTGAAGGAACTTTATCAAACATTGAAGACCTATCAAAATTTGCTATCACACAACTTGACTCCAAAAACAAAGAACTTGAATTAACTAGACAAACCACTTTCGAAATACCAAAGTACAATATAGGAGTTGGTTTAGCTTGGAAAATCATCAAACCTGACTCTAAACATACTTGGTATATGTATAATGTTGGAAATGAAGGATATTATTCTATAATAGCATTAGATATTTTAAATAAAAATAGAACTATAATTCTATCAAATATTTCAGCATTTAATAAAAATGCAAGAAATATAAACCAACTTTGTTTAGAATTAATGAAACCTCAATATTAAAAATAACGAACTGATTACACATTGAAGAAAGAATACTAGTATATTTAAGGAAACCATATTCTAAAACAAATCATAATTTTTCCGTTTTTATAACTAAAGAAAATATTTCAAACTAGAGATTTGACCTATTCTGAATAATGTAAAAACCTGTGATAATAATTATCACAGGTTTTTTTTATACAACTAATTATATTGTAATGATTAGTCATCCAATAACTCTGCTGTAGTTTTTAATTCTTCTTTTAATAACTCTGCTAAATCGTTGTTACCATCTGCATCTTGTGGACTGATTTCTATAGTACCATCTTCATTACCATCAATAGCAGAAGATAAATCTACTTGACTTAATATAGCATTTAAATCAAAATTTATAGTAACCTCTGTTAAACTCTCAGAAACTACAATATCAGTTACTTTATTTTCAAAGTCTACTTCAATTTCTTCTTCAAAATCATGCCAGAAGATAAACGGAATAGCATTTATTGTACCTTTAACAACAACCGTTTTGTTAAACAGGTCGCTAGATTCGTCTGTATTTTTATCAAATTCAAACTCTATTTCTTCGTAATTAGCCTTTGGTAATTCTAAAGAAGTTATGTTTGTTATTCCTGTTAACAAATCTAACTCAAACGGTCCTCTTAACTCAATTTCATCATCAGAATCTATAAAATTATCATCCGTAGTTTCGTAGAACTCATCATCAAACTCTAATTCTATTTCTGTGATATTTAGTTTAAATTCAGAAATGGTTACTTCTGCATTATTTACATTTTTTGAAGCTAGTTTGCTTTGATTAAATGTATTATTTGAAGATGCCTTAATTCTTAAATTTTCATTGTTTCCATCTTCACTAGTACAAGAAGTTCCTAATAACATTAATGAGGTTGCACTTAATAATAATACTGTTTTTTGTAATGTTTTCATGATTTTATTTTTTTCATTTATAACCTTAAGACAATCCTATCTTTAAATTACCTACCCTAAAAATTTATTTTCCCCGAAACAAAAATATTACCTATTAATAATGAAACACTTACAAATAAAATTTTAACAAAAAAATATAATTATAGAACAAAAATTATTACTACCAACACATAATTGAGAACAAAAAAATTCTGAAATATTACATTAAAGCTTATATACTGAAACAAAGTCAAATTGACTTTTAAAAAACATTTTTATAGTAAAAATTGTCTTTTTGATTTTAAAAAACACTTTTATAAAATTAAATCAACTCAAAATAAACATCAATAAAACAAAATTCACTTTTATGGGTGCTAAAAAAAATTAAATTCATTTAATTTGTAGCAAATCCTAATAAACTATGTCATCAAAAAATAAACTAGAAAGTTTTACTAATACAGCTGAAGAATTTGTCTCTCCAGAGTACATTCGTAACCGCTTCTCTAAAATTATGTCTGATATGTACAAGAAAGAGGTACCTCTTTATGGTGAGCTACTTGATTTGGTTCATGGTATTAATGAAGATGTTCTTTCAAAGTCAAAAGAAATTGAAGAACAGCTAGCACATACTGGAGAATTAACTCGACTAAATATGGAACGCCACGGAGCAATTCGTTTAGGTAAGCCCTATGAGCTATTTACAATGAGACGTCTGTTTAAGGTTATGGGAATGTATTCTGTTGGTTACTATGATTTAGCCTCAGCTGGTGTTCCTGTTCATTCTACTGCGTTTAGAGCTATTGAAAGCACCGCTCTTAATCAAGCTCCATTCAGAGTTTTTACCTCTTTATTACGTATAGATTTAATTGATGATGCTCAGCTTCGTAACAATGTTGAAACTATTTTAGAAAAACGTCAAATTTTTACAGAAAAAGTTTTACAACTCATTGATAAATCTGAAAAAGAAGGAGGTTTAAATAAAGAAGATGCCGAAACCTTTGTTCTAGAAGCATTAGAAACTTTTCGTTGGCACGATACTGCTACCGTAGATTATAAAATGTACGAAGCTTTACTAAATCAACACAGATTAATTGCTGATGTAGTTGCTTTCAAAGGACCTCACATCAATCACCTAACCCCTAGAACTTTAGACATAGATAAGGTGCAAGTTAGCATGGAGGATCGTAATATTCCACCAAAAGACAATATAGAAGGACCTCCTGCAAGAAAATGCCCTATTTTACTACGTCAAACAAGTTTTAAAGCATTGACCGAAAAAGTAACTTTTAAAAACAACGTTGAAAAAGAAGAAATGGGCGAACACAAAGCTCGTTTTGGTGAGATTGAACAACGTGGTGCAGCATTAACTCAAAAAGGACTTGACTTGTATCATGAGCTGTTAGGTAAAACACGTAAAGCTATTGGTGGATCACCAACTGCCGAAAATGCCACAGAGTACAATGAATTATTAGCAGAAAACTTTAAAGTTTTTCCTGATAACTACGAAGAGTTACAATCAAAAGAGTTGGCTTATTTCCATTACTTTACTACCGATAAAGTAAAAACCTTATCTAAAGATAAAGTGTATACAAAAGTAGATATAAACCAATTATTAGAGGATAATTATTTAAGCATAGAGCCTATGGTCTACGAAGACTTCTTACCTGTAAGTGCAGCAGGAATTTTTGCTTCAAACTTAGGAACAGATGACGCTAAACGTGAATATCAAGGTACTTCTAATCAATCATTATTTGAAAAAGATTTAGGTGAACCTGTTTATAAATTAACAAAATGGTATGAAGATATGCAAGATGAAAGCATACAAAACTGCTTAGCAGTAATAAATGCTTAATCATAAAATCAAATATTGAAAAAGTGTAGCCGTATATTTGCATTTTCGGCTACACTTTTTCTCGTTAAAAACGATTGTTTATCTTGTAGCTTATATTAAGTTTATTCTAACAAAATTATTCTTTTGGAAAATCAATTTGATTATATAGACAAACAAATACTTTCAAAATTACGTTTAGACGCTCGTAAAGCCTATTCGCAAATTGCGGAAGAATTAAAAGTTTCCAACTCCTTAATTCATCAGCGCATTAAAAAGCTAACCGCTGAAGGTGTGATTAAAAACGCTGAGTTTGTTTTAGAAGAAAAGAATTTAGGCTATAAAACCAAATCATACACAGGTATTCGATTGCGTGAAGCTCGTTTTGCTAAAGAAGTTATGCATGAGTTAGAAAAAATACCTGAAATTACTGAATGTAATTTTGTTTCTGGTTACTACGCTATTTTTATTTTAATCTTTGCAAGAGACAACGAACATTTACAAAAAATACTATACGATAACGTACATTTGATAAAAGGAGTGGCAGGAACCGATACTTTTATATGTTTCGATACCTGTTTTAAGCGTCACATTCCAATAGAATAATTAACAACACTACCCACATTTTAGGTATTTAAGATAATGGTACAAACAACACAACTAGAAACATTCAAAAAATCATTAACTGGCGAATTATTTTTTGACGACCTACATAAAAACATTTACGCAACCGATGCTTCAGTATATCGTAAAATCCCACTAGCAGTTGCCTACCCCAAGAATATACAGGATATTCAACTGTTAATTGATTTTGCTACTAAGAACAATATTACCTTAATTCCTCGTACTGCAGGAACTTCGTTAGCAGGACAGTGTGTAGGAGATGGAATTGTTGTAGACGTTTCTAAACACTTTACCAACATATTGGCTTTTGATGAAATTAACAAAACCATTACAGTAGAGCCAGGAATTATTCGTGACGATTTAAACCGCTTCCTAAAACCATTCGGATTGTTTTTTGGTCCGAATACCTCAACCTCTAACCGTTGTATGATTGGTGGAATGGTAGGTAACAACTCTTCAGGAAGTACTTCTATACGTTACGGAGTTACCCGCGATAAAGTCATTGCTATTCAAGGTTTATTAAGTGATGGTAGTGAAGTTACTTTTTCTGAAATTACCTCAGCTGAATTCAACCAAAAGAAAATAGAGAATTCATTAGAAGGAAATATCTATCGTGCTATTTATACAGAGCTTTCTCAAGAAGCTATTCAGCAAGAAATAAAAAAAGAATTTCCAAAGGAAAGTATTCACCGAAGAAATACAGGATATGCTGTTGATGAGTTTTTAACTTCCAATTTATTTGGCGGGACAGAACCAACCATCAATCCCGCAAAGTTCTTATCTGGTAGTGAAGGAACCTTAGTCTTTTCAACGGCAATTACTATTCAACTAGACGACTTACCTCCTACACAAAGTATTATGGTCTGTCCGCATTTCACTAGTATAAACGAAAGTTTAAAAGCTACCGTTACCACTATGAAACACAAGCTTTATGCTTGTGAGTTGATGGATAAAGTAATTTTAGACTGTACTAAAAACAACCGCGAACAAGCAAAGAATCGTTTCTTTTTACAAGGTGACCCTGAGGCTGTATTAATGTTGGAAGTTTCTGCCAATACTATTGAAGAAGCAGAGGTACTAGCCGACAAACTTATTGAAGATTTAAAAACGAACAATTTTGGATACCACTACCCTAAAGTATATGGTGAAGACATTGCTAAAGTGCATCAACTACGAAAAGCTGGTTTAGGATTATTAGGAAATATAGTGGGAGACGATAAAGCAGTAGCTTGTATTGAAGATACTGCCGTAGCCCTAGAAGATTTGCCTAACTATATTGAGGAATTCACCAAGATTATGGATAAATATCAGCAAAGAGCAGTGTATTATGCACATGCAGGAGCTGGTGAGTTACACTTACGTCCTATTTTGAATTTAAAGAAAAAGGAAGATGTAGTACTGTTTAGGAAAATAACTACTGAAACTGCTGAGTTAGTTAAGAAATATCAAGGATCCTTTAGTGGTGAACATGGTGATGGTATTGTGCGTGCAGAGTTTATTCCTTTGATGATAGGTGATAAAAACTATCAACTATTACGAAGAATAAAAAAGGCATTCGATCCAAGTAACGTATTCAATAAAGGAAAAATTACGGATGCTTTTCCTATGGATCAAAGTTTACGTTACGAAGTTGACAGAAATGAACCTGAGATAGCAACCATTCAAGATTTTTCAGATAGTGAAGGTATTTTAAAACTAGCTGAAAAATGTAACGGTTCAGGTGATTGTCGTAAGTCTCCTGAAGCTGGCGGTACTTTGTGTCCTAGTTATCGAGCAACTCGAAACGAAAAAGAAACTACTCGTGCTAGAGCCAATACATTACGTGAAGTTTTAACTAACAATACTGCTAAAAACAAGTTTGATTCTAAAGAATTAAAAGATATTCTCGACCTGTGTTTAAGCTGTAAAGCTTGTGCTACTGAGTGCCCTAGTAATGTGGATATTGCTTCGATGAAAGCAGAATTCTTGTACCAATATCAAGAAACAAATGGCTATTCTTTCCGCAGTAAATTATTTGCTAACAATGCCAAATACAATAAACTAGGTAGTAAGTTCCCTGTACTAACAAATTTCTTTACCAACACCACCCTAGCTAAAAAAGTAATGGGAGTTGCTACAGAACGTTCTGTTCCCAAATTAGCAAAACAACCATTGAGTGCTTGGTTAAAAAAACACGATACTAAACCTGCCAATAAAACGGTATATCTATTCAACGATGAATTCACCAATTATTACGATGCTGAAATTGGTAAAGATGCTGTGATTGTATTAGAAAAACTTGGATATGAAGTAAAAACTGTGAACCACGAAGAAAGCGGACGTAGTTACATTTCCAAAGGTTTTTTAAAAGAAGCTAAAGAGATTGCAAATAAAAATGTAAACACTTTTAAAAAATTGATTTCTGAAGAAACTCCTCTTATTGGAATTGAACCTTCAGCTATTTTAACCTTTAGAGACGAATACTTACGTTTAGTGGATGATAAAGTATCAGCCAAAAGACTTTCTGAAAATTGTTTTACTATTGAAGAGTTTTTAGCCTCTGAACATAAAAAAGGAACTATTGATACAACTAAATTTAGTAATACCGTAAAAGAGCTTAAAATACACGGACATTGTCATCAAAAAGCATTGTCAAGTACACATGCTTCCTTTTCCATTTTAAATATCCCTAAGAATTACAAAGTAACTATTATGAATACTGGTTGTTGTGGTATGGCAGGTTCTTTTGGGTATGAGAAAGAGCATTATAAGGTCAGTATGCAAGTGGGTGAAGATACGTTGTTTCCTAAGGTTAGAAATTGTTCAACCAATACAGAAATAGTAGCTGCAGGTACGAGTTGTCGTCATCAAATTTATGACGGAACCAAACGTTTAGCAAAACACCCTGTAACAATTTTAAGAGAAGCTTTACTATAAATAATTGATTTTCATATCTTTATTTTGTACTTTTAAGACGATTAACTCTTAAAACGTACTACTATGGCGAGCAATAAAATCATCTTTATCAATGCGCTGCTTATTTTTGCGGGTATTGTTGGCTTCTTTTTAGTTATGAAAATTTTTGGATTAGAAGATGTTTCCGAACTACGTTTCTTAAACTTTGCTTTCGTTCTTTATGGTATTAATAGAGCTATAAAAACCAATATCGTTAAAAACCACGAATCATTATATTTTACTAATTTTTTATTAGGAATAGGAACTTCTATAATTGCTGTAGCCTTAACCATTTTAGGGTTAATTATATATGTAGATTTTATTGACCCTGATTTTATGAAGGTTCTTGAACAGTCTTCTTTTTGGGGCCAAAATTTAAGTTTACCATTAGTTGTATTTGCATTAGCTATTGAAGGGATTGCTTCTTCAGTTATCTGTTCTTTTATTTTAATGCAGTACTATAAAAACTATAAAGTTTCTAATACTATGGTTGCTTAAGCTTTTGGTAAAAAAACTTCAGCCATCATACAACGAGCACTTCCTCCACCACAAGTCTCTATGATTCCTAGAGAACTGTGTAGTATTTTACAGTGTTTTTCTATAGCTTGGGTTTGATTAGGAACCAATGAATTAAAGGCCGAAGAACTCATCACTAAATAACGTTCGTTGTTCTTTCCTTTTACTTGTAACATATTTCCAGCAAACTGCGTTACTTGTTTTTCTGATATAGAAATAACTTCTTTTCCGTCCGACTTTAAATGCTTTAATAAGTTTTTTCTTTCTTTTTTATCATCTATCGAATCTAAACATACCACTGCAAAAGTTTCTGCTACACACATCATTACATTTGTGTGATAAATAGCTTCTCTCCTTCCTTCAACTGTTTGGTTCGATGTAAAGATTACTGGTGTATACTCAAAATCTTCACAAAACTCGATAAACAACTCTTCATCAGCACGTGGAGACAAAGCACAATAAGCTTTTCTATTATGCCTATCTAAAATCATACTTCCAGTTCCTTCTAAGAAAATTTCTTCCTCTTCCGCTTGCGAATAGTCTACAACGTTTTCTATTGTAAAACCTATATCTTCTAATACCTCTAACACATCTTCTCTACGCTCTAAACGTCTATTCTCTGCAAACATTGGGTAGATAGCTACATCTCCATTTTCATGAAATGAAATCCAGTTATTTGGAAACAGTGCATCAGGAGTACTAAGCTCCTTGATATCTTCAACAACTACTACAGTAATTCCAACAGCTTGCAGTTTTTCTACAAAAGCATCAAATTCTTCTTGCGCTTTAGCATTGATTGAAGCAGGTAACATTCCTGACAATTCTTGCTGGTAATAATTATTTACCGCTGTTTGCTCATTCGTCCTAAAACTTACTGGACGAACCATTACTATCGTATTTGTTGTTTGTTCCATAGTACGAAGGTAATAAGATTTTGGTTTGATTATTAGCCTCTTTTTGGTAATTTAGCATCACTTCTTAACTATTTTGAAAAAGAAATATATAACTAATAAAAACACAAATGATTAATAAGTATTTAGCATCGTTATTCCTATTTTTTCCTCTTACCCTTTTTACTCAAACCTATATTACAAATGTAACAATTGTAGATGTAGAAGACCAAAAACTTAGACCTAATCAGACTGTAATAATCAAAGATGATTTAATTACTAAAATTCAAAAAAGTAATAAAGAAAAAAAACTTAAAAATGCTACTGTAATTGATGGAACGAATAAGTACATTATTCCTGGTTTAGTTGATGCTCATATTCATTTCTTTCAAAATGGAGGACTATACACTCGTCCCGATGCTATTGACCTTAGAAAACACAAAAGTTATGATCAAGAAATTTTATTAGCTCAAAAAGACATGGAGAATAAATTGAAAAGATATCTCCAAAACGGAATTACTACTGTTATTGACGTTGGTGCTAATTATAATTTTCTTGAACAACGCAAAATTGTTAAAGACAAAAAATTTGCTCCTACAATTTTTATGACTGGACCTTTATTAACCACATACGAGCCTAAAGTATATGAAGATTTAGGAAAAGACGAACCTTTTAACTTAACCCTAACAATTGAAGATGGTATCAAAGGTGTACAAGAACAGTTACCATATACTCCAGACTTTATAAAAATCTGGTACATTGCTGGGGTAGATGGTATGAGTATTGAAGAAAGTGCTCGAAAAAATCTTCCTATTGTTAAAGCTATTATAAAAGAAGCTCATAAAAATAACCTAAAAGTTGCAGTGCATGCAACACAAAGAGTTACTGCACAATTGGCTATTGAAAATGGCGCCGATTATTTAGTTCACAATATCAGTGATGAAATTTTAAAAAGTGACTTCGTTAAATTAATGAAAAAAAACAAGGTTGTTCTAAGCCCTACATTAACTGTTCACCGTGGATACCTCAACACTTTTGGACAAAAAGTAAAGGTTAGTGATAATGAACTCCAAAAGGCAGACCCTTATCAGTTAGGCTCTTTACTTGATCTGAAACATTTGCCCAATACCCAATTTGTTCGCTCATATAAAAACTACGCTAACTCTCCTAATGAAGTTTCTAAATCAAGGAAAACTGACTCTATCAGTATGGCTAATCTTAAAATACTATCTGATGCTAAAGTATTAATTGCAACGGGTACTGACGCTGGTAATATAGGAACATTACATGCTTCATCATATTTAAATGAATTAAAAGCAATGCGAAAAAGTGGTATGAGTAACTGGCAAATTATAAAAGCTTCTACAATAAATGGTGCAAAAATTTTAGATAAAGAAGACCAGTTTGGGTCTGTTAAAAGTGGGAAAAAGGCTAATCTTGTTTTATTAGATGCTAACCCTATAGAAAGGATAGAAAACCTTACTAAAATAAATACCATTGTAAATAAAGGAAACATTTTTAAGCCTAGTGAATTATTAAAAGACTCACCTGCTGATTTAGCACAAAAACAACTAAATGCTTACAACTTTAGAAATATTGAAGCTTTTTTAGAACCTTATGCAGATGATGTAGAAGTATATCGCTTCCCAAATAAATTACAATATAAAGGGAAAGAAATAATGAGAAAAACGTATACGAAACTATTTAAAAACACCCCTAATTTACATTGTGAATTAAAAAACAGGATTGTTCAAGATAATACTGTTATTGACAAAGAAAGGGTTCAGTTTGGCGACCAAATTATTGAAGCTGTAGCCATTTATCATATAGAAAACAATAAGATAAAAAAAGTACACTTTATTTATTAGTGATATGTGCTTACTTTATTTCGTATCTAAAACAAAACCACTAAATAATACTTTTAGTGGTTTTGTTATTATACTTAAAATTTATTTTTTACTAATTATATCTGCCAAATAGCTTGCATCTTTTGATACACCTCCTAGAGTGGCAGAACCACGTGTATACATCCAAGGTAAACCTATAAAATACAGCCCTTCAATATTACTTACTCCTCTATAATTTTTTGGATAGTTATCTGAGTCTAACTCCAAACCTTCTATCCATTTAAAGTTAGGACGATATCCTGTTGCCCAAATAATATTTTTTATTGATGTTACTTTTTTGTTTTCAAAAACAACTTCATTATCTAACGCATCTTTTGTTCTACCTACTGTAATTACATTTTCACGGGATAAAATTTCTTTTACATCAGTACCAATTACAGGTTGCAACGACGTGCTTATTTTTTTCCCTATCCAACTATATTTGTTAAACCTTAAAAATCCGATTAACGTAAACCACCACCATAAGGTTTTACCTAAAAATTGCTGTGGTAAAGTTTTCACCTTAGTTTCTCCTGAAAAATAGACCTTCTCTGAGTTTTTATACTTAGAAATCTCATCTAAAATTTGGTATCCTGAATCTCCTCCACCAACAACTAACACATCACCTTCTTGCAACTGTTCACTGTTTTTATAGTAATTACTATGCATTTGCAATATATCATCAGATAATTTGGTATGACAAGGTGGTGTATACGGTATATGAAACGGACCTGTTGCCACAATTACATTCTTTGTTACAATTTCTCCATCGTTGTATAATACATGAAATCCTTTTGCTGATTTTTTTACAGAGGTTACTAACGTACTCAGTTGTACAGGAATATCAAACTTCTTTACATACAATTTAAAGTAGTCACTAACCTCATATTTAGTTGGGTAATGACCTTTAGGAGCCTTAAATTTTAAACCTGGTAAGTGATTATACTCAGTTGGTGTAAATAGCTTTAAAGAATCCCATCTATTTAACCAAGAGGCTCCTATCTCTTCTTCTCCATCTACTACTATAAAGCTTTTTTCCATCTTTTTTAAGTGGTACGCCATTGATAAGCCTGCTTGTGCACCACCAATAATCACAAAATCTAACATCTAAAATCATTTTCATTAAGAGCTCAAATATAGATACTTTAAACAAGCACATCAAACTTTTCTTAGACTAGAGCGCTCTCTTAAAAGTCATAAAATAATCACTAGTAGTATATTAAGCTTAGGGTAAGCTAAGTAACTTTAAATAATAGCATCCAATAAAAAACACGTAACCATAACAGAATCAATTTTTTTCTACTTCTAAAAACAGTAACAACACAAACTCCCTTGTTAACCTTTAATATATTTTAACAAATTTCATATCGATGTATGGTACTTTTATAAATATTTTCACAAAAAAATAAGCTATAAGTGTTATGTACACTTTATCATATATTTCTAAATATAAAAATGGACTATGAACAATCAATTTACAAACCTTAAAAAAACTAACTATGGGATGGTTTAACAGAAAAAAGGCTTCAAAAAATAATACATCAAAACCAGAATTGTCTCAAAAAGATTCTTCTTCTATTAGATTTCATTCAATTGCTGTTTGTCATGATGCTGGATTTCAACCTGCAAGTTCTCTTCCTACAATTAATGAAACAAAGTTAAGACCCGATAACGAAATTGCTGGAAGACTTCACGCTATCAAAGCTCTTGTTTTATGGCTTATGGTACCTTCAGAAAATTTACCCGACGAAAAAATTCTTAATTTTATTAATCAAAATATGCTTCTTGATTTTATGACCGAAGAAGAAAAAGAAATACTTGATGCGTCTAGAAATGATATCGAACTAAGAAACTCTATTGGCTGGAAGTTTGAAAACGCATGGCCACTTGCTTGGTATTTTGGTTATGATGAACCTGAGATTTCTGGTCAAATGATAACAGGCGAGCAAATGCAGGAAATTTTAATAAAGCATACATGCTCACTTAATGCTTTAATTGGTGATTGGCTACCTCAACAACAAACCATACAAGAAGAAGAGCTTTTAAAAAAAGAAGATTTATTTTACTGTTTACATAACTCGGTAAGAAGTGCTCAATTAGGCGGAGACACTGTTCCTAATGGCTTCGACCCAATTGGGAATGGCGGAGTTATTCATGAACGTAGACATTCGCTAACATGGATGCTTTCTAGTGGTACTAAATGGGAAGATACCGACCTTAGCACATAAACTTAAGTTTATAGAAAGGTAAAGTTAATTCTATACTGCATAAATTTGCAAAAATTGAAATTTTAAGAAAATGAGAACACTTACCCTAGTTGTTTTACTGCTTAGTTTTTCTTCATGTAAGAAAACACAAAAAGAAAGCAATGAATTCAAGAAAAAACCTGATGTAAAAATAGAAAAAACTACTTCTACCAACAATCAAAAGACTATTGATTCTACTTTAATTTTGTTGGATTCTACCACAAACTTAATTTGGATGAGAAAAGATTTTAGCGTTATTGAAAAAAGGTTTTTAAATAAATGGGGTGAAATTTTTGAGTGGCAAGAACAAATGAACTCTATTAACTATGCAGGATTCAGCGACTGGAGAATTCCCAGTATAAAAGAATATCGTTCTATCAATAAAAATAAAAAAGACAGAGTTAATTATAAACAAGTATTTACAGAAATTGACTCTACTTTTTTTTGGGGAAAAGGAGCTTATGCTTTCTGGAGCTCAACAACACCTAATAAAAATACCGCTAGCTACATTAGTTTCAAAGAAGGATTTGCTGTGTCTGGAAATAGAGAAAAAATTATAACATACATAAAAGATCATAAAGGAAAATCGTTTGGTATGAGTGTTAGACTAGTTAGAGGTAAAATCAATTAAAGTATTTACAATGATTATTAGAAGAGCTACTACTAAAGATGTTAAAGAAATCGCTACCTGTATGATGTTAGCAATGAAAGACATTGTTTATAAATTTATTGGAGAAAACTCTACAGAAAAGGCTCTTCGCTTTTTAAAATTATTAATTGTTCAAAAAAACAATCAATATTCTTATGAAAACTGTTGGGTTATTCAAGATAATAATAAAGTAATTGCTACAGCAAACATATATGATGGTGCAGATTTAGAAAAACTTAGAACACCAGTAGCTTTATTAATAAAAACTATGTTTAACCAAGAATTAATATACGAAGAAGAAACACAACCTGGAGAGTACTACATTGATTGTATTGGCGTAAACCCTGATTACCAAGGTAAAGGTATTGGTTCTAAAATGCTTCAATTCTTAATAGATGAATATGTTCATAAAAAAAATGAAACATTAGGCCTTTTAGTTGATAAAGATAATCCTAATGCTAAAAAGTTATATTTAAAACTAGGCTTTAAAATTGTTGGCAAAAAGACATTAGCTGGTAAAGAAATGGAACATTTACAGATACAGTAACTTTATTAAGAAAACTATAACAAACAACACTCAGTTTATTTTATAAGTTTACAATGTGAGAAAACGCAACAAAATATCAAACACCTCTACCCTATTTCCTATAGTAGGGCTAATATTTTTATTACTATTTTCTCCCTGTAAGGTTAGAAACTTTATACAAGCCGAACTTAATGTTCCACTTACAGAGGTTTCAAACAAAAGTCAAACAACTACTAGCAACTTAAGCTGCTATAGTAGTAAAGTTGTAGATGAGTCGCTAATACAAGTATCATCATCAGTTAAAGTGCTCCAACTCTTTTTTGTAAGAACTTTTAACTTTTCTGTTCAGTTTATTGAAAACATACCTAACGAAACAGTATCCAATTACAAAAAAAAGAGGTTTCTTACATCTTCAGTTCCTCTTTATATTTTATTTAAAAACTTTAAAGTTTACCTTTAATCCTACTTTCCACCTAACAGTTTTACTTTAACAATAGTTAAAACTTAACAAGCATAAATAAAATAATAACAATCTACATAAACAATACTTTATGTAGCTCATGGCTATGCTTCAAGTTTAAAATAGCTAGCCTCACTTAACTTAAATAAAAACAATGATTAACAACAATATAAAAAATGATTCTGGACTTTTAGTCCTTGCTATACGATTGGTTATTGGCTGGACATATTTTTCTGCCTTTTGGAGAAGAACAATTTTAGCTAATAAACTTGACCCTGAAGTAGCTGGGTACATTGGAGAGAAATTCAACCATTTCCTCCCAAACGCTTTAGGCATTAAACCTCTTATTCAATATTTAGTAGAAAATCCTGACATCCTATGGTTAAACATGGTAATATTTACCATTATTGAAGGAATTGTAGGCCTATTCATCATATTTGGGTTATTTACCAGAATAATGAGTATAGGTGTATTTGGGTTAGCAATGGGAATCCTCCTTGGCTCTGGTTGGATAGGCACAACATGTCTTGACGAATGGCAAATTGGTGTACTTGGAATTGCAACAGGCTATGTGCTTTTTTTAACAGGAAGTGGCAAATACTCGATAGACAATTACTTCATAAAAAACAATTTTTCCTTTACTAAGAAGAAATGGTTTGCATGGTTAGGCTCAGGAATTATACCAATTAAGAACCATATTTTTCCAAAGTTTGTTTTAATAGGGTCCTTAGCTATTTTAGGAATGACCTTATTCACTAACCAAGTATTTCATGGCGGAGTTTGGGGAACACTGCATAACAAATCGGTAAAACCTAAATTAGAAATAATAGCAGGTAAAATTGATAACAACGTACTTTCTTTTGATCTTTATAGAACAGAAGGTGTTGATGTTTATGGTTCTTGGGTTATCTCTATTGAATTATTAGACCAACAAAACAAAACTGTTATTCTGTATTCTCAAAAAGACTTAGCTTCTTTAGTTAATCAAAACATTTCAAACTACTATGTCGCTAAAATAAAACCAGGCAAACATAGTTTAATTGTTCCTTTAGGAGCTAAAGCTAAAATGATTTTCAAAAACCACGCTTTTTCACAGTTATCCAACGGAACATATACATTGAAAATAACTGATATTAGTGGTACTTTTTGGACACATCAAGTAACTAAGTAAACTTAAAAGCACAATAGTAATTTAACAATTACTATTGCGCTTTTTTAACTTCAATTATAAAAACACCCAAACCAACCTTATATTTTTTTTAACAAATTTCGTATCGATTGCTTTTGCTTTTATAAATAATTTCACCAAAAAAAGCTATAAGTGTTACCTACACTTAACTATACTCTTTTAAATATAAAAAAGCAGACTATGAGTAATCAATTAATTTTTAAAGATTTAAACTTTAAACTAGCGGTAATTAATGAATTAATGTACGTTCAAGAAGTTTTACAACCTAAATTAGACGTATATGAATTTATAGAAAAACAGCGAAACTTAACTTCTTCAGAAGCTTACGGTGTTATTGAAGAAGAAGGCTATGAAGTAATTCCTGAAGTATTAGAACACTTTAAAAACTTAGAAATTACTCCTAAAATGGTTGAAAACATTGAAGAATTACATATGGATGGTGGTGATGAAATTTATAGTCAAGTTATTCCTTTTTGGGATGGTGAAGATGATGTATTTAGCGTAAACTCTGCTGTTGACGCTACATTACTATCCAATCTAAAAAGTATTTCTCTTCTTTATAGCGAGAATGATTCACTTTTAGAAGAATTTCAAGAAAAAGGAATTGAAGCTGATTGGCTCTAGCATATAATTTTATTACGAATAATAGTTAACTATTCTCCTCACTGACATGAATATAACTGAAAAAGAATTGTCTTTTGAACTTGCTAAAGCTATTGAAAGGACGTATACCTATTTTAAAAATAATTTTCCAGATGAAAACTTTTTCTCTTTCGCACTATATACAACAGATGATGCTTCATCTATTTGTATTTGTGCTAACTCTACACAGAGCCACCTTCAACGATTAAAAGATTATAAATCTGAGCCCAACACTTCTATGGATGAGTATTTACGTTGGAGCCCTTTTGAATGGATACACATAGACAGTAGACATCTAAAAGAAGTATATCCTATTATGAACACTATAGAAGAGCAACTAGGTTTTCATCAATATTGTAATGTTGTATTATATGCTATGCAAAATGCTCTAAAAATACTGGATAAAAAATTCTTCTTTGGAAAAGGTGATGAAAGAAGTAACATAACACTGTTTATTAGCATTGTTGATTCAAAAAGAACAAAAGAAATCGAAGAAGAGTCTTCTAAATATCTAAATCCTAAAAAAGTACATGAACAGTTTTTAGATAGATATGAAATTACGATTTATGAAGAAGAACATAAAGAAGAAAGAAAAATAGCAATAAAAAACAGCATCTCTAATCTTTCCACTAATGATCAAATAGTTTACTGGTTAAATGAATACGACAAAATAGCTAACTCTGAAAAATCAGTAATTACAGATAAAGGATTTGATGAATATTTACTATTAGATTTTCTTACGAATTTTGGTAAAAAAGCGACTCTTATTACTCTAAATTATATAGATACAGTTTTAGAAAAAGAAGAAAGAAATTTTGACACCTCTAGGTTTCAGTTACTCAAAATAGTTAAAAACTCAAAAAATAACGAAAAAACAGTACATGATACGCTTGCTAAACTTTTAGCAAAATCTTGTGCTATAAATTCTTCTAAGAAAAACTGGCAAACCACTCCTTTTCATATAGCAAATTGTCTTTTTGTACTTTTTAAAGGCTACCCTAAGCCAGATATGCTTTCTAATAACGCTCTAGATTTTTATGAAGATTTTTTGGTTATCAGCACCCAAAAATTATTAAACGAATCAAATTAAGGTTATAGTTAAATAAGCTCTCTACACACTAAATCATATCTAAAAAAATATAATGAAATCCGACAAAACAAACAATATCAATATACAAAAAGAATGGTCTACCATAGGCGAAACATATGCTACTGAGGTTAACAAAATGGTTGCTTTTGGTGAAGAATATGGTTGGGAGAATTGGAAAGGTAAAGAACCAGAAGACAACCGTGATCATTTAGCTAATGTCGTGGTACAAAAGTTAAGAGAGGCAAATAAATCTGGACTTATAGAAGAGTTTAGAAAACAATATCCACCAGCTCATACTCCGTTAATAAAGTTTTTTAAAGAAAAAGGACAAAGTATTGAACAACTATGTTTTATCGAAAATGAAAAAATTGTTTTCATTGTTGGCTCTTCCTATCAAAAAAGACAAGCGTATATTCTAGACAGTAAAACCTTAATTAAATTAGATGTAGCTATTGAAGCTATCGGGAAATCTCATCAGAATAATATTTTTGCCATTAAAGTATCTGGTATATTGATTACTCGTAAAGAATGGGATGGAGATATTATCGAAACATTTGAACTTGGAGATTTAAATAAAATAGGTATCACAAATATGACGCCTTTTAACGATGGTAAAAAAGTGTTAGTAACTACTTCAGAAGGAATATATATCGTTTCTAAAAACTCGATAAATATGGTACATCCTGAACCTGATTTAAAAGATGAAGAGTGGGAACCTTTCTTAGATATGGAAAATGCTGCTTTATCTAATGACAACAAATATATTGTAGTTGGTGATCAATGTTTTGATCATCGAGTATTAGACAACGAAGGAAATCAAATTGGTGAAGTAGGCCCACAATCTTCTTATCCTCATTTTTGCCTCTTTTCTAAAGATGATGAACAACTTATTACTAACTCTTGTCATTTTTACAACGGAATTACCATTGGTGTAGATACTAAAAATTTAGACGGGATAGAGATTGAAGCTTATCAAGAAGGAGAAAACGATTATAAAATCATTAATGATGAAATGAGAGTGTATGTAGGTACCGTTATAAAAGATTTTTATATTTTAGGAGATGCTTATGGATATATTAAAGCGCATGACAAAGAAGGAAAATGTATTTGGAGACACTTTTTAGGCTCTACCATAAGCGGTATTACTGTGTCTGATGATGAACAGACTTTATGGGTGGGTACATATGCTGGAATTATCCATAAATTAAGTTTAGGTAAAGGACATAGAGATACACATACAATTGGTAACGGAAATCATTACGAAGATTTCAGGTTGATTCTTTGGAAAGAAGAAGAAACAGAGCTTTGTTGGTAAAAACAATTATAAAGTGTTTAAAATAAAAAAGAGTTTACTTATTCTTTTAGCAACCCTATTAGCAGGCTTTTTAATTCCTCAAGATTTAAAAATGCCTGTTAATGGGGCTACCAAATCTGATTATAATTCAAAATCATTTTGGTATTATCCTTGGGGAAAATCAGTTACTCATAAAGGAGTAGATATTTTTGCTAAGAAAAACACTAAAATAACCTCTTCAACCTACGGACTCGTTCTATTCTCTGGAAAAATAAGAATGGGAGGAAATATAGTACTAGTTTTAGGTCCAAAATGGAGACTACACTACTATGCACATTTAGAAAACGTAAAAACATCTTCTTTAACTTTTGTAAATAAAAGCTCATTAATTGGAACTGTAGGAACTAGTGGGAATGCCGCTGGAAAAGCTCCTCACCTACACTACTCTATCTTTACATTAATACCTTATATATGGAGAATAGATTCAGATAAGCAAGGATGGAAAAAGATGTTTTACCTAAACCCTTTTAACTATTTAGAAAAATAAGTTTTTACGATAATCCTTCCATTTCTGCGTCATAAAACAATCCTGCAGCTTCAATTAAACCTTCTAACTCATTAGCTAGATCTTGTTCATTTTCGTTTGATAAATCTTCAAACCACTCAATTTCATCATCTTTTAAATTGATTAAAAAACGAGGATATTCAGTATGTAATACAAAAATATCTTCTGGATGTTCGCTATTATCTGCTAATAAAAATTTAGGTAAGTTCATAGTGTTTCGTTTTAATAAGTTTAATAGTTAATTTGTTAAATCGTATAAATAGTAAAATAGAAGCTGTAGTTAACCCAGCAAGTAACCCTAACCAAATACCAAAGCTACCGTACATGTCTTTTGCTCCAAAGAAAAAACTAATAGGGAAACCAACTACCCAATACGAGATAAAAGTTATTAATGTAGGCATTTTAACGTCTTGTAAACCACGTAAAGCACCTAGCATCACAACTTGAATACTATCACTAATTTGAAAAATTGCAGCTGCAATTAACAAGTTTGCAGCAATGTTCATCACTTCCATATTATCAGCATAATTTTCAGCATCACTTAAATCAACATATAAATTTGGTAATGATTTATGAAAAACAAAGAAAAAAGTAGCAAATATAACAGCCAATATAGTTCCTAAGAAAAATATTGAAAATGCTATTCTTCGTAATTCTTTATAATTTTGTAGACCTTTTTGATTTCCAACTCTAATCATAGAAGCAACACTTAATCCTGTTGCTACCATAAATGTCATAGAAGATAAATTTAGCGCTATTTGATTTGCTGCTTGAGGATTTTTTCCCAACAATCCACTTAACCAAATTGCCGCTGTAAAAATAGCTACTTCAAAAAACATTTGCATAGCACTTGGTGTACCTAAATTGATGATTTTTCGAATCATTAAAGTATCTAATACAAAAATTTTAATATTAGTTACCAAACGTTTAGATCGCTCTTTCTTACTCAACAACCACCATAGGTACACTACCATTACAACCCTTGATAGTAAAGTTCCATACGCTGCACCTACTATTCCTAGCTCAGGAAAACCAAATTTACCATAAATAAGTAAATAATTTAATAATACATTTAAAACATTAGCTATCAACGTTGCATACATAGGATAACGCGTCATGGACATTCCGTCACTAAACTGTTTATATGCCTGAAAAATAATCATAGGAATTAATGAAAAAGCAACCAAATCTAAATACGGAATTGCCAACTCAACCACTTCTATAGGTTGTTTCATTAAGTACATTAACGGTTTAGAAAAAAACACCACTAAAAACAACATAATTCCCATCATAGTACATAAGAAAAGTCCATGTTTAAATGCAGATTTTGCTTGTGTAAAATTATTAGAAGAATCAGCCTCAGCAACTAAAGGTGTAATTGCAGTAGAAAAACCAATACCTAACGACATGGCTATAAACATAAAACTATTTCCTAATGAAACCGCTGCCAACTCAGCAGTTCCTAGCTGTCCTACCATTATATTATCTATAAAACTTACAAATGTATGCCCTAGCATACCCAACATTACTGGAGCAGCAAGTTTTAAATTATATTTAAACTCTGATGTATATTGCTTAATATTCAATTTAGTATTCTTTTCAGCTTGCAAAAATACAACTGTTATCTAAAATAATCGTAGGGTTATACCAAAATAAAAACCGCTTAAAAAGCGGTTCTTATAACATCAAAATAATCACACTTTGTTTCCGTGCTTACGATTTAGGTAATAAAACACTATTAATTACATGAATTACACCATTAAATTGATTTACATCTGCAATAGTAACCTTTGCTTTCCCCCCATTTGCGTCAGAGATGTAAACATTTTCTCCTTTCATCCATGCTGTAATTTCACCTCCGCTAACAGTTTTTATAGAAACTTTACCACCATTCTCTTTTATCAGTTTTACTAGGTTATTTGTACTCCATTTACCAGCAACAACATGATACTTTAAAATAGTTTGTAACTTCATTTTATTTTCTGGTTTCAATAACGTTTCAACTACTCCTTCTGGCAATTTTTCAAAAGCTTTGTTTACAGGAGCAAAAACTGTAAAAGGTCCTTCACTTGATAAAACATCTACTAAGTCTGCCGCTTTAACAGCTGCTACCAATGTTGTATGGTCTTTAGAGTTTACGGCATTTTGTACAATATTTTTAGATGGATACATTTCTGCTCCTCCAACCATTTTTGTTTTTTCTTGTGCTGTAATACTACTGCCAGCAAATAAAGTGATTGCTAAAACTGTTACTTTAAAAAGGTTTGAAGTTTTCATAAATTATGATTTTTAAATTAATATTTCTACTTAATCATACCTACGAAAAAGAGTACTTCTTGGTTTTAAAAGAATTTAAAATCATAAGGAAACCCTAGAATTTTCCTCTTAGTTATTTTATTATTCTTATTTTTGATTTTCTAAAAAACACATATAAAATGGCTTCAATAACACTAAAAGGTAATACAATAGAAACAATAGGAGACCTACCTAAAACAGGAACCAAAGCAATTGATTTCTCGCTAGTTACTACTGACTTATCAGTTAAAAATTTAGGCGATTTCAGCGGTTCTCGATTAATTTTAAATATTTTCCCAAGTGTAGATACAGGTACTTGTGCTACTTCTGTTAGAGAGTTTAACAAAAAAGCTGCTGATTTAGAAAACACTAAAATTTTATGTATTTCAAGAGATCTTCCTTTTGCCCAAGGTCGTTTTTGTGGTGCCGAAGGTATTGAAAATGTAGTTATGTTATCTGACTTTGCTGCAGGGCGATTTGGTAAAGATTATGGTTTAGAAATTGTTTCAGGCCCTTTAGCTGGTTTACATTCTCGTTGTATCGTTATTATTGATAAAAATGGAGAAGTAATATATACAGAACAGGTAAATGAAACTGTAGATGAGCCTAATTACGAAGCTGCATTAAAAGTACTTTAAAGTATATGAAGAATCCGAATGACGGCTTTTTAAAAGGACGCATACGTAGTATTAAATTTGCTTTAAAGGGAATGTGGTTATTAATAACCACTGAAGACAGTATTAAAGCACAACTTTTCTTTGGTTTAATTGCTACTTTATTGGGTTTTTATTTTAAAATTTCTACTACTGAATGGATGATACAAACTTTGATTATCGGATTAATTTTAGTAGCAGAAGCTTTAAATACTGCTATTGAAAAAGTAGCCGATTTCATACATCCTGATTATCATAAAAGAATAGGTTTCATTAAAGATATTGCTGCAGGTGCTCCCGCATTTGCAGCTGTAATATCATTAATTATTGCTGGGATAATTTACCTTCCTAAAATAATAGCTATATTGTAGCGTTCAATTTATTTCTAACAAAAATACATGGCAAAAAAGAAGACAACTGTTCGAAAGAAACAGCCTAAAGAATCTATCATTAAAAGGATTAAAACCTTTTTTTTAAACAGACAAAACCAAACTATCTTAGGTTTTTTTCTGTTACTGTTTTCTATATTTTTAACTGTTGCTTTTGTTTCTTTTTTCTTCTCTTGGCAAGAAGACCAAAGTACACTCAATCAATTTACTGACAGAACTATCCCTACCAAAAATCTATTAGGAAAAATAGGTGCTAAACTAAGCAACTTTCTTGTATACAAAGGTTTCGGGTTAGGTGCCTTTATTATACCTCTAACATTATTTTTAACAGGGGCTAGAGTTTTGCTACAAACCAATCTAAAAAGAATTATAACTTCATGGAACTGGGGTATCTTAATTATGCTTTGGTTTGCTACTGCTCTTGGTTTTGTTGAAAAAAAACATGCCCTATTGTCAGGAGTTATAGGTTTTGAGTTAAATGAATATTTACAAACTTTCTTAGGTAAAACAGGATTAGCTATTCTTCTCATTTTCTTTTTGGTTGCCTATCTAATTATCCGTTTTAGTATTACTCCAGAAGCAATTAGTGAAAAAGTAAAAGTTCATAAAGAAAATAAAGCAACCGCTGCAGAAAACTCTACAAAAGTAAACCGAGATGATTCAACTATTTTAAATGACACTGATGTAAACAATATCGAAAGTCCAAAAAATGAAGAGTCTAAAAAAGATAAATCAGACTTTGAATTATCATTAGAAAATTTACAACCAACTATTTCTAACTACTCTGGTGTTGATGAAACTTCAGACTATGAGAAAAAAGAAGAAATTTCTCTAGATATTACTCAAACTGGTGAACCATCATCAAAAATATCAGAAGAAAGTAAAAAAGAAGTAGAAGTTGCTATTGAAAAAATTGCAGAAGAAAAAAGTGTTTCTGAAAACTTATCTGATCAATTAGTAAAAGATTTTGGTGAATTTGATCCTAAGTTAGAATTAGGAAACTTTAAATTCCCTTCTTTCAATTTACTAAAAGAATATAACGAAAGTATTTCTGTTGACCCTACTGAACTTGAAGCAAAGAAAAATCAAATTGTAGAGACCTTAAAAAACTATAAAATTGGTATTGCTCAAATTAAGGCTACAGTTGGTCCAACCATTACTTTATATGAAATTGTACCTGAAGCTGGAGTTCGTATTTCAAAAATTAAAAATTTAGAAGACGATATTGCTTTATCGCTTTCAGCTTTAGGAATTCGTATTATTGCCCCTATTCCAGGAAAAGGAACTATTGGTATTGAAGTACCAAATAAGAAAGCAACTATCGTTTCTATGCATTCAGTAATTGCTTCTAAAAAATTCCAAGAATCGCCAATGCAACTTCCTATAGCTCTAGGAAAAACGATTTCAAACGAAACTTTTGTTATCGATTTAGCTAAAATGCCTCACCTGTTAATGGCTGGTGCTACAGGACAAGGTAAATCGGTAGGGTTAAATGCTATTTTAACATCGCTTTTATACAAGAAGCATCCTGCTGAAGTAAAGTTTGTATTAGTAGATCCCAAAAAAGTAGAATTAACATTATTCAACAAAATAGAACGTCATTATTTAGCAAAATTACCAGATGATTCTGAAGCTATTATTACCGACACTACCAAGGTAGTTTACACCTTAAATTCATTATGTATTGAAATGGATAACCGTTACGACTTGCTTAAAAATGCTATGGTTCGTAACATTAAAGAATACAATGTTAAGTTTAAGGCTCGTAAACTAAACCCTGAAAACGGACACCGCTTTTTACCATACATTGTATTGGTTATTGATGAGTTTGCTGATTTAATCATGACCGCTGGTAAAGAAGTAGAAACTCCTATTGCTCGTTTAGCACAATTAGCACGTGCTATTGGTATCCACTTAATTGTGGCAACACAACGTCCTTCTGTAAATGTAATTACAGGTATTATTAAAGCTAACTTCCCTTCTAGAATTGCATTTAGGGTAACTTCAAAAATTGACTCTAGAACTATTTTAGATGCTCCTGGAGCAGATCAGTTAATTGGTAGAGGTGATTTATTGTATTCTGGAGGAAATGATGTTATACGTATTCAGTGTGCTTTTGTAGACACTCCTGAAGTAGAAAAAATTACTGATTTTATTGGCTCTCAACGTGCTTATCCTGAAGCATATTTACTACCAGAATATGTTGGTGAAGAAGGTGGCACAAATCTTGATGTTGATATCGCAGACAGAGATAAACTGTTTAAAGATGCAGCTGAAGTTATTGTTACTGCACAACAAGGTTCGGCATCGTTATTGCAACGTAAATTAAAGTTAGGTTACAATCGTGCTGGTAGATTGATAGATCAATTAGAAGCCGCAGGTATTGTAGGTCCTTTTGAAGGTAGCAAAGCAAGGCAAGTACTTGTACCTGATTTAATTGCTTTAGAGCAATTATTAGAGAGTGAAAAGAATTAATAATTATAAACTATTCCGAAAGTGGAAATAAGAAAGACGATGAAAAAAATAGGATTATTATTTATTGGATTATGTATTAGCATTAGTGCTATGGGACAAACAAATTCTTCCGAAGCAAAAAAATTACTTGACGAAGTTTCAGACAAGATGGGTACCTACAGAAATATGGTTATCGGTTTTAACTCTTCTTTAATAAATAGAGAAGCAGGTATTACTAATGACCCTCCTATTAGAGGAGTAATTACCTTATCTGGTGAAAAATACAACTTAGATTATCTTGGTAACACCTTTATTTTTGATGGAAAAAAGTTAGTTGTTATCAACCAAGACGAAAAAGAAGTTAGTATTAACAATGGTAACTTGGACGAAGAAGACGGTTTCATTTACCCTTCTAAACTCTTAACTTTTTATAAAGAAGGATATAATTACCAAATGGGGGCATTAAAGAACAGTAACGGGCGTAAAGTTCAATATATAGACCTTACTCCTATTGATAGTAATTCTGACATTGTAAAGGTTCAGTTAGGTATCGATGCTAAAACAAAGCACATATACAAGTTAACCCAAATAGGTTCTAATGGTGCTGAAACTACTTTCACTATTACTAAGTTTAAAAGCAACCAACCTATATCAGCTCAACTTTTTTCTTTCGATAGAACTAAGTATGCTAAACAAGGATATTATATTGACTAAAAAATTACATAGAAGTTTTGTTAGTGGTTTACTTAAAAATCATTAACAAAACTTTTGTGTTTATATGCCACTAACCTACTACCTTTGCATCTGTGAAAACATTAGACAGATATATATTAAAAAGCTTTTTAGTTCCCTTTTTAGCAACCTTCTTTATCATCTTATTTGTACTGGTAATGCAAGCGTTGTGGTTAGTTTTTGACAATCTCGCAGGTAAAGGTATCAGTGTAGAAATTGTCTTAAAATTTTTATGGTACACTACACTTATTGTAGCACCTCAAGCCTTACCCATTGGTGTTCTACTGTCTTCTATTATGACACTTGGTAGTTTATCTGAAAACTACGAGTTTGCTGCGGCAAAATCTGCTGGTGTTTCTTTACAACGCATGGTTCGTCCTATTGTTTTCTTAGCCATTTTTTTAAGTGGTATTAACTTTTTGTTTCTTAATTACGTTTACCCTTATGCAATGCTTAAGCAATTAAATATGAAGGTAAACATTAAAAAGAAACAACCTGCTATTGCTTTAGTTGCGGGAAGCTTTAATACTGAAATTCCTAACTTTCAAATAAAATTTAAAGAGAAATACGGCGAAGAAGACAATCTTTTAAAAGAGGTAATGATTTATGATTTATCTTCTAAAAAAGGTAATAATAAAATTATCACAGCAAAAAGAGGGGAAATTCTTTCAGAAGAAGGTAGTCGTTATATGACGTTAGTTTTAAAAAATGGGTACTATTTTGAGCATCACTTAAAAAACGGAGCTTCGTTTAAAGAGCGAGAAAAGATGCCTGCCTCATACGCAGATTTTGAGAAATATACCATTAATATTGATATTTCTTCCTTTAGTAATGATGATTTAGAAGAAGAAAAATATAAAACAAACTATAATATGTTAAGCTTGGCTCAGTTAAAGGATACTTTGCCAACTTTGAAACAAAACTATGATGCTTTTGTTAACAGTAGAGCAAAAAACTTATTTTTAAGTATTGATGTAGAGGACTTGCATCAGTATCCTGATTCGTTAAAAAATAAAGACCTTTCCTTAGATATTCTTGAAAATTTTGAATTAAAAGAAAAACGAAATATTCTCTCAACAGCTACTTCTAAGTTAGAACGTACAATAAACAACAACAAGACTAACAAAGACACCTTAAAAAACAAACGAAAATATTTAAACTTATATGATATTGAGTTTTACAATCGGGTAGCTTTTTCACTTTCTTGTTTATTACTCTTCTTTATTGGTGCTCCTTTGGGTTCTATTATTAGAAAAGGGGGAATGGGATTACCTATGATTTTAGCTATTGCCATTTACGTTTTATACTTTTTCTCTAATACTTTTGGAAGGAATTTAGCAGAAGAAAGCTCACTCACAGCCATTACCGGCTCTTGGCTAAGTGTATTTTTAATGCTACCTTTGGCTATAACGTTAACTGTTAGAGCAACCAAAGACAAAGGACTTATTAACCTTGAGAGTATAATTCACCCCTTTACCAATTTTATTCTATACTTCACAAAAAAACGTAATACTTTTGTTCTCTATGAATACAATGTTCCATTAGGCAAAAAAGCAAATTTATATAGAGAACAACTTAATGAAGTTGAAAATCATAAACTCATTAAATTTATTAAAAACTACCATCAATATGGATACACTAAAGAGTTTAGACAAGTTGCAATAAATATACTTTCAGAGAGAGAGGGACAAAATATTAAACTTCTAAAAGAAACAGGGCAGCTAGAAAACTTAGTCTACAAAGAGGTTCTTAAAAAAGTTAAAGAGTTCAAAATAGCTGCCAAAGCTGTTTTGTTTTTTTGGCTAGGGATAATTATTATTAATTCACTTATTTTGGTAAACATAGGTTTTTTAGGATTCTTTCTGTTATTTTTATTACTTATTATACATACAGCCCTCTTAATTAGTGTTCACGGAATTTATCAAAGATTAAATCAATCTATGGGAAATAAATTAACTCAAAACCCTTTACTTTTTTACACATTAGGAATTCTTCTTTTTTTTACCGTGTATTATTTCTCTTTAAATGAAATAAAAGAAAAACTAAAAACTATTACTTAACAATGACAACACAAACTCCAACTAATATTCAATTAAATACAATTGAAGAAGCTATAGAAGACATTAAAAACGGTAAAGTTATTATCGTAGTTGATGATGAAGATCGTGAAAATGAAGGTGATTTTTTAGCAGCTGCTGAAAAAATAACTCCAGAAATGATAAATTTTATGGCAACCCATGGTCGTGGATTAATTTGTACTCCATTAACCGAAACTCGTTGTAAAGAATTAGAGCTAAACATGATGGTAAGTAACAATACTGATCCTATGGAAACTGCTTTTACCGTATCGGTAGATTTACGTGGAAACGGGGTTACTACAGGTATTTCTGCTTCTGACAGAGCTAAAACTGTACAAGCATTGATGAATCCTGACACCAAACCTTTTGATTTAGCTAGACCTGGACATATTTTTCCTTTAAAAGCTAAAAATGGTGGTGTGTTACGTAGAACTGGGCATACTGAAGCAGCAATTGATTTTGCCCGTTTAGCTGGTTTAGAGCCTGCTGGTGTTATCGTTGAAATTATGAATGAAGACGGTACTATGGCACGCTTACCTCAACTAATGAAGGTTGCTAAAAAGTTCGACTTAAAAATCGTTTCTATTGAAGATTTAGTAGCCTACCGAATGGAACACGATTCTTTAATTGAAAAGAAAGAAGATTTTAATATTCAAACTCGATTTGGTGATTTCCGCTTACGTGCTTACCAACAAACTACCAACAATCAAGTACATATTGCTTTAACTAAAGGAACATGGAGTAAAAACGAACCTATTTTAACTCGTGTAAACTCTACTTTAGTAAACAACGATATTTTAGGAACCTTAACTAATAATGCCGACAAAAAGTTAGATCAAATGTTTAAGGTTATTAATGAGGAAGGTAGAGGTGCTATTTTATTTATTAACCAACAAATGCAAGCATTAAACTTATTAAATAGACTTCGCATATTAAAAGAAAACCAAGCTAAAGGAGAAATGAAAGCTCCTAATGTGGTGATGGATAACAAAGACTTTGGTATTGGTGCACAAATTTTACACGATTTACACATTCATAAATTACGATTAGTTTCTAACACCAAACAAACCAAACGCGTGGGTATGATTGGTTACGGACTAGAAATTGTTGATTACGTAAACTATTAATAACCAATAAAACAAAAATACCGAGTTAGCTAACTCGGTATTTTTGTTTGGTGTAATTATAGGAGATTAAATTGATTCCACTCCATCACTCTGGTTAACTAACTTTTTCTACAGCAAATAATTAGTTTGTAAGTACTCCTCTTGGGTACCCCTCCAAATTAGGCTTGAGGCTTTGTCCCGATAATAATTGAACTTTTTTTATGTTTATTTTTTTATATTTGGCGCAATAAAAATTGCTATAAATTTTTCCCTATTTATTATTAAAGAATATAATAGTAATTTTTATTACGTTCATAAGTTAGTTGTATATAATGAACAAAAAATGAAAAGAAAAATTTAATCAAAAACAAAAGTATGTTAGAAATATTAGCAATAGTTTTTTTAGGTAAAAAAATAACTGAATTAGCAGAAGAAAAAGGAGAAAGTCCTAAAAAGTGGAGAGGTATAATGATTGGCTCTTGGTTTGTAGCAGAAATCTTAGGCATTGTAATATTTGCCTCTACAGCTGGAATAAGTGATGATACTATTTTTCCTGCAGCAATTACAGGTATAGCTTGTGGTTTGGCTAGTTATTTTGTTGTTAGAAGCATTTTAGCTGCAAAACCTGATACTTTGAAAGAATTATCTTAGAAAGCAGAAAGGTTAAATCCCAACTGTAGTAAAACTTATAATGCGTAGCATCCTGAAGAATGCTACGCATTACATATAACTCTAATTATAACATTTTCTATTCCACAGGTATACAAATATCTACAATACATTTACCTTCTGGATGCTCATTAGGATTGTTATAAAAAATCTCGTACGGATCTTGATCTGCTTTTTTAAAACCGTGTTCACTCATCCACACAAAACTACTCTCCCATGCTTGTTGAAATTCTGACGGAGCAATTTCTAAACGAGACACTACACATTTTGCTTCGGATATTTCTTTTACGCTTACCTCTCCTTCAGTTTTAACATCTGTCTGTAGTGTCATGCAAACACTCATTCTTATTTTATCTTCATCTGTAATTTTAGGACTGTCGTGGTATACCGTTAACATTCTTAAATTTTCTTGCTGCATTAGTCCTTTAGGATAAGCCCATTTTATTAGCTTATGATAAGTATTTTCCACAGCGTCCATTTTTCCTTGATGTGTTAAATAGGCTACCTTTAAGGCTGACATCTTTTTTACTTCAGTTTTTGCTTTCATTTGCATCCATTCTAAGTTTGTATGTATGTTACAAATGTATTGCTCAAACTGTGTTTCTATTTTTCCATTCTTGCTTTCTGTTTTACAAATCTTGCTATATTTTAACGGACTTTCTTTTTTAAACTCAGCAGGACTTATTCCGTAAAACTTTTTAAAGGTTCTTGAAAATGATGACAAGGTTCTAAAACCAACTACTTCGGATACTTCTGTAACCGTTTTTTGTTTTTTATGTAATAAAAATGCTGCTGCCTTCTCTACTCTTTTTCTGGTAATAAAATCATTAACCGTTTCTTTGGTTACCGCTTTAAAAAGTCTGTGAAAATGGTATGGAGAGAAATAGGCCTTTTCTGCTATTTCTTCTAAAATTAATTTCTTATCTAAATTACCTTCTATAAAATCAATAGCTTTACTTATGCGTGTAGCTGTTTTATTTGGTATTTTTTCAGCTGGGTTCATAACTGTTTTTTATTTGTAAACATAACTTAGCAGCAAATTCTTCTTCCTTATACACCTCATGAGCTTTCTGTGGAATTATACTATAATCAACCTCCATTCTTTCAAACCAACTATTATTTGGCTTATAGTTATCTTCTTCTCCAAAATAAAGTATTGCTTCAGCTTTCGGTTTTTCTGTTTCATAACGTAATCTTGTGGATGAAATAGCATAAAGTTTTTTAACATTTAAGCCTTTTAAACAGGCTTTCCATCCGATTGTTCCTCCTATACTAAAAGCTAAAACTATAAGTCGCTCTTTTTCTAACTCTACTAACTTTTTAACTGCCTTCTCTATTCCTCCGTTTACAAAAAAATGGTGGCGTTCTTCTTCTGACAAATTCTTCTCTGGTATTTCGGCTAATTCACAGCTACTATAAAATGTAACCTCAAAATCTTCTGACAGTTTATCAACATACATAGAAACCCAACTAGCGTCAATTACTCCCCAGAGGTCTGATAAAATTATTAATCGATATTTCATGTGCTAGTATCATTTTTTTGTAAGACGAAAAATACAAAGCCTCCTGCAAAATATAAAATAACATCTAATACGTCTGTTGTATACCTAGTATAATACTTAGGAAGTATAACTTCAAATAATACTGAATACAACACACATATATAAAATATTACGCCTAAAGAAACTTGATAATTCTTATCACTTCTACTCCACCGTAAAACAAAGAGACATATAGTTAATACAATAGGTATTATTAGAAAGTCATTTACATAATTATTGACGAATGTAGGCAATTCAATAAGTAATTTTTGCGCTATATAAATAAGACTTCCTATAACTACCGAAGCTATAAAGTAATATGTAAGCATCTTTTTTTGCATACCTTCTAACCTACCCCGCTGCGACCATAGCTACAAACCATGCTATTAAGGCACCAACAGCGCTTACTAATAAATATGCTGAATACAAAACCCATCCTAAAACACGATACAACCAAATTGGATGCTTTTTTAATCGTTTCGCTAAATTAGGATTCTCTATTTCATATTTTACTTTTTTAAGTTCTTCTTGTTTATAGGCTGTAACTTTTTGTTCTTGTTTTTTTTCAAAAGAAATTAATGTGTTACAGTTTTTGCAGTAATCTCTATTCTTATTAAAAACTCCACAGTTTGGACACTTAACATTTCTAGTGATTGCCATTTTCTTGTTCTTTAAAACTATACTTGTTTTTCTTTTTGTAAGGACGGATGATAAGCCTTGTTTCTCTATCAAAACGTACATAGTTGTATACCCAATTCATAAACACTACTGCTTTATTTCTAAATCCGATAAGTGAAAATAGATGCACAAACATCCAAATAAACCAAGCAAAAACTCCTTGAAATTTCCAACTAGATAAATCTACTACTGCTTTATTTCTTCCAATAGTTGCCATTGACCCCTTGTTATTGTACACAAATGGTTTTTGCTTTTTACTTTTTAGTTTTGCTAAAATATTTTTCCCTAACAATCTACCTTGTTGAATAGCTGGTTGTGCCATCATTGGATGCCCTTTTTCATAATCCTTAGTTTCCATGCATGCTACATCTCCAATAGCATATATATTATCATATCCAATTACTTTATTATATTCATCTACCTTAAATCGATTGGCTCTTTCAACTATACACTCTTTATTTAAACCATTTACAGCAGCTCCTTTTACTCCCGCAGCCCAAATAACTGTTTGTGCTTTAAAATGATCGTCACCATTAGTAGTTACAGTCTCTCCATCGTAATCCAATACACGAAGATCTTTCCATACATCTACCCCAAGTTTTATTAAGAAGTCTTCTGCTTTTTCTGAAGCTTTATTACTCATTCCTTTTAATAACTCTCCTGAACTTTGAATAAGGTTAATTTTCATTTGTCGAATATCCAAATCAGGATAATCTTTAGGTAAAATTCCTTTTTTCATTTCAGCTAAAGCTCCGGCTAACTCTACTCCTGTTGGTCCACCGCCAACGATAACAAAATTCATTAACGCTCTTCGTTTCTCTAAATCGGTAACCAATAATGCTTCTTCAAAATTTTCTAACACCAGACTACGAATATTTAATGCTTGTGGAACCGATTTCATTTCCATAGCATACTTTTGAATATTAGTATTTCCAAAGAAATTAGTTGTTGACCCTGTAGCTATAATCAACTCATCGTACTCTAGGTTTCCTATCGTAGTTTCTATATAGTTTTTTTCTGCATTTATTTGAGTAACTTTTGCCAATCTAAAGAAAAAATTTTCTACATCATTAAATCTTTTTCTCAAAGGAAACGCTATACTATCAGGCTCTAATCCTCCTGTAGCAACTTGATACAATAAAGGCTGAAAAGTATGGTAATTGTGTTTATCTATTAAAACAACCTGTAATTCTTGGTTTTCTAGAGCTCTTGCAGCTGCCAATCCTGCAAATCCTCCTCCGATAATAATTACTCGAGGAAAACTTGTTTGAGGTATGTTCATTGTTTATTAGGGTTTTATATCTAAAAAGCAAATTTAACTAAAAGAGAAAGGAGTTAGTTGAAATTTATTTTTTAGTTTTACGTTAAACCCCCGTTAATCAAATCAGGAACTGTCATGTTTAATTTTTTAAAAAAGAAAAAAGTAAAGAGTTTAACTATAGTGTGCGATACAGACGTTATACATATTAATAGTAAAGCTCTTACATTCCCCACTAATTACGACGCTTTGGTTGAAGTTTTAGGCAAACCAAGTAGAGAATTAAAGAAAAGTAATGATTATATTATTTGGGATACACATGGTATTTTTTGTGGTTATACTGAAAGAGATAATATTTTATCTATAAATATTTATCAGAATAAAAAAGATAGAAGTGAGTACAACACCAAAAAACAGTTTAAAGGAAAGCTTTTTTTAAATAATGAAGAAATTACTAATAATGAGTTTGGTAAAATTCCATTAGGAAAAGTTGCAATTCACAGACTAGGTAGGGAAAGCGACACTCGTTTTGGATTTAGTCTTGGCGTTAATAGAGATTATAAAGACTCATAATTCTAACTTTATTTGCTGTAGAGTTTTGTTTGTTGTTATCAGTTTATTGATTGTTTTTTTTCTCAAAACATCAATATCTTCTTCGTAATAACGCGCCCATTTATACTCTTTAAATAAGGTTTGAATTTGCTTTAGGCGTTGATGTACTAATTCTGAATTCATTAAAAAGTGATTGTTTTCTAAACCTTCTTGAACTCTTTTTATGCTTGCTTTTGCTTTTGTATAGTCTACCTCTAAATAGAATACTTTATCGATACTGTTTAATGGATAAAAACTTGACCAATTTGCATACCCTACATAATACTTCTGATTTTTATAATTGTCTATTCCTTGAATTTTCCATCTGCAATTGGCAACTCTCCCCCAATGGTTTGAATAGCGAAAAACTCCATCTTCTGTATAATAGTAATAACTCCCCGATTTGCTTTGAAAGTGCGCTTTCATATCATCAAAAAAATTGATGCTTTGCATTTCAAACTCACAATAAGTAGTTCTATAAAAATTGAATTTATGGTACTTCATTTAATTTCCAAAAGCGGTTAGTACTACTTTTCTTCTTCCTCCATAATTTCTGTGTTCTCCTAAATATACTCCTTGCCAAGTTCCTAAATTAAGTTGTCCATTGGTTATCGGGATTTGTACCTCACATCCTAATATAGAGCTTTTAATATGTGCTGGCATATCATCGGCTCCCTCATAATCGTGTTTGTAGTATGGCATATTTTCTGGAATCATTTTGTTAATATGCGATTCGAAATCCATTCGTACAGTTGGATCAGCATTTTCATTAATTGTTAAACTTGCAGATGTGTGTTTAATAAATGCCTGGAACTGCCCTACCTTAATATTTTTAAGTTCTGGAAGTGCTTCCAACAGAATATCTGTAATCAAATGATAACCTCTATCAAATACTGGTAATTGAATTTCTTTTTGGTAAAACTGCATAGTACAAAAATAAAAAAGCCACTGAACGTATTCAATGGCTTTTTGCTTTATTTTAGTTTGAAATAAACTTCAAATTATTTTACTTCTTCGAAGTCTACATCTTCTACATTATCTCCTCCTTCTGATGAAGCTCCTGCATCTGCACCACCTTGAGCACCAGCTCCGTTAGCTTGTGCATCTTGTTGTGCTTTATACATTTCTTCAGAAGCAACTTTCCAAGCTTCATTAATTTTTTCCATTGCAACATCGATAGCATCAAGATCTTTAGATTCGTGTGCTTTCTTTAACTCTTCTAAAGCAGCTTCAATTGGTTCTTTTTTATCGGCTGATAATTTGTCACCAAATTCTTTTAATTGCTTTTCTGTTTGGAAAATCATAGAGTCTGCTCCGTTAACTTTCTCAGCAGTTTCTTTTGCTTTCTTATCAGCATCAGCGTTTGCTTCAGCTTCTTGTTTCATCTTTTGAATTTCTTCATCAGATAATCCTGAAGAAGCTTCAATACGGATATCTTGTGACTTACCAGTTGCTTTATCTACTGCAGATACTTTAATAATTCCGTTTGCATCAATATCAAAAGTTACTTCAATTTGAGGAACTCCTCTTTGTGCTGGTGGAATATCAGTTAACTGGAAACGACCAATTGTTTTGTTATCTGCCGCCATTGCTCTTTCACCTTGTAATACGTGAATATCTACCGATGGTTGATTATCTACTGCTGTAGAGAATACTTGCGACTTTTTAGTTGGAATGGTTGTATTTGCATCGATTAACTTTGTAAATACATTACCCATTGTTTCAATTCCTAATGATAAAGGTGTTACGTCTAATAATAATACGTCTTTTACATCACCTGTTAACACTCCTCCTTGAATTGCTGCTCCTAACGATACAACCTCGTCTGGGTTTACACCTTTACTTGGTGCTTTTCCAAAGAACTTCTCAACTGCTTCTTGAATTGCAGGAATACGAGTTGAACCTCCTACTAAAATTACTTCATCAATATCAGATGTTGATAAGTCAGCATTCTTTAATGCTGTTTGACATGGCTTGATAGTTCTTTTTACTAAATCATCAATTAACTGCTCAAACTTAGCTCTACTTAAAGTTCTTACCAAGTGTTTTGGTCCACTAGCAGTTGCAGTGATATATGGTAAGTTAATCTCTGTAGAAGTTGTGCTTGATAATTCAATTTTAGCTTTTTCAGCAGCTTCTTTTAAACGTTGTAATGCCATAGGATCTTTACGTAAATCCATTTTTTCTTCAGCATTAAACTCATCTGCTAACCAATTAATGATTTTCTCATCAACATCATCACCTCCTAAGTGTGTATCACCATCAGTAGCTAACACTTCAAATACTCCATCTCCTAATTCTAAAATAGAAACATCATGTGTACCTCCACCAAAGTCAAATACTACAATCTTCTTATCATCATTTGCTTTATCTAATCCATAAGCTAGAGCTGCTGCAGTTGGTTCGTTAATAATACGACGAACTTTTAACCCAGCAATTTCACCTGCTTCTTTAGTTGCTTGACGTTGCGCATCGTTAAAGTATGCTGGTACAGTAATTACCGCTTCAGAAACTCCTTGACCTAAATAGTCTTCAGCAGTTTTCTTCATTTTCTGTAATATCATTGCAGAAATTTCTTGAGGCGTGTACATACGATCATCAATCTTTACTCTTGGTGTATCGTTGTCACCTTTTACAACATTGTAAGGAACTCTTCCTGCTTCTCTTTCAGACTCAGAATATTTATTTCCCATAAAACGTTTAATAGAGTAAACTGTTTTAGTTGGGTTAGTTACTGCTTGACGCTTTGCAGGATCTCCTACTTTACGTTCGCCTCCTTCAACAAATGCTACAATAGAAGGTGTTGTTCTTTTTCCTTCTGCATTTGGAATTACTACTGGCTCATTACCTTCCATTACAGACACACATGAGTTCGTAGTACCTAAATCTATACCTATAATTTTACTCATAATTTTTATTTATCTTTTTAAAAGTTTTAAATTCAATTTTACGAGTAGTATTAGTCAAACTGTATGCCATTGGTTTTTTGCCTAAATTTTGACAGGAAAAGATGTAAAACAAGTCGTTTTTTATGACAGTGTGTCATTTTTAAACGTTTCTAAATAGGATTCATATACCATTTTTATGTTAGCAAATGTATTTTGTAACGCTTTATTTGTGGTTTTTTCGTCTTTAAATACAGCTTTAGTAATCCCTTCGTCTAATTGAGGGGTCAAAACCCCTTTATAATTAGAATACATTAAATACCAGTGTGTTTCTTTTAAACGATATTCGTTTTGCTGCATAAATAAATGATAGGTAACAAGTAGTTTTTGTTTAATAACTAGTTTTTCTATACCACATTCTTCTTCTACTTCTCTAATAGCTGCTTCTTCTAATCCTTCTCCTTCTTCAACACGTCCTTTAGGTAAATCCCATTTATTTCCTCTATAAATAAACAGTACTTTTTTGCTTTCATTTAAAACTAACCCTCCTCCTGCTGTAATTACTTTAAATTTAAGTTTAAAGTCTAACCAATCTTCTATTAAATTATTAGAGTAGATATAAACACCGCTTAATTTACCTACTTTTAACTTGTAAATAAGTTCTTCAATAATTGTATTTTTGTAAATATAAACTGGAAAATCTTCTTCATTTTTTATTGAAGTTGTATAGATTATTGGTTTATCATTAACAAAAACTTTATACATTTGCGCTATGGATTTTAACAAAGATACAGCAAAAAAAACTGCCGAGCTTCTTTTGCAAATTAAGGCTATAAAATTAAGCCCCCAAGAACCTTTTACATGGGCTTCTGGCTGGAAATCACCTATTTATTGTGATAATAGAATCACATTATCGTACCCTCCCGTTAGAAACTTTTTAAAACAAGAAATTGCTAAACTAGTAGAAGAAAAACATGGTAAACCTGATGTTATTGCAGGAGTTGCTACTGGTGCCATTGCTATTGGTATACTAGTTGCTCAAGAATTAGGAGTGCCTTTTGTATATGTTAGACCTGAACCTAAAAAACATGGTAGACAAAACCAAATTGAAGGACATATAGAAAGCGGTCAAAACGTAGTAGTAATTGAGGATTTAATTAGCACTGGTAAAAGTAGTTTAAATGCTGTAAAAGCATTGAAAGAAGTTCATGCCAATGTAAAAGGAATGATTGCTATTTTTTCTTATGGATTTAATATTGCTACAGAGAATTTTAACAATGATAAAGTAGAACTTACTACTTTAAGTAATTACGAACATTTATTAGAACAAGCTTTAGATAGTAAATATATTACTAGTGAAGAACTTCGAACTTTAGAAGATTGGAGAATTGCTCCTAGTGAATGGAATCAAAACGATAAATAACAGCACAATAATGAATATAGAAGGAAATACAGTTACTGTAAAAAAATCATCTAAAGATTTATTTGAATTTCTAACCAAATTAGAAAACTTTGAACAACTAATGCCTGAAAATACTCAAAAATTTGAGGTTGACGGTGATAGTTTTATTTTTGGCTTAAAAGGTATGCCAGAAATTCGTTTAGTAATGAAAGAAAAAACTGAATACTCTAATGTTACTTTAGGGGCTGCAAGTAGTAAATTACCTTTTACCTTAGCTTCTGACATTAGTGAAGTTAGTGACAATGAAAGTCAAGTTACTTTAAAATTCAACGGTGAGTTTAATGCAATGATGGCTATGATGGTTAAAGCACCTTTAACTAAATTTATTGGCACTCTTACTGAAAATTTAGAAAAGCTATAAAGTAGCGAACGAAACTTCTTTCAAACCAAACTCTTGAATCGTTTCGTTTTCTAATTCTATTTGGAGATTTCCGCTTTTTGAAACTCCAATAATTTTACCCATAAATAAAATGTTCTGGCTGTTTTTAAACATTGTTGGAACATTTTTTTTATACAACACTTTTAAGTAAGCTTCTTCTAGTAAATTATATTCTTTTCTTTCTAAGAGATTAAAATACCCTTTTAGATTCTTTAAAAGATTTTCTAATAACACATCCAAGTCAAATTCTCTTTCTAAAATCTTTTTTGCAGAAGACGCATTGGGTAAGTTATTAGGAAATGAATTTTGATTTACATTAATCCCAATTCCTATTACGGAAGACACTATATTACTCCCTTTCAGGATATTTTCAATTAATATACCTCCTAGCTTTTTATTCCCTGACAGAATGTCGTTTGGCCATTTTACCGACAAATTTGGTAATCCCAACGCTTCTAAAGCTTGAAAAACACTCAGTGAAACGCAAAAATTCAAATATTTATGATTCTCCACTTTTAAGTCTATAAACCTAGAAAACACACTAAAAGTAAGGTTCTTTCCTTCTTCTACAACCCATTCAGAGTTCATTTGTCCCCTCCCTTTGGTTTGTGTTTTTGCAACCACTACCGTAAAATCATCAACTACCACTTTTGACACCATATTCTTTAAAAAGGTGTTGGTAGAGTCGATGGCATTAAGTTTGATTATTTTCATGTAGATTTTGCGTGTAAAACAAGTATCAATATTACATAAATTACTCGCAAAAAAATAATAACTTTGCTAAAACTTAATTTTTTTTAATGACAATAAAACAAACAAACACAGACGATCTTTTAGCTGTGATTATTAAAGGGATTGATGATGTAAAAGGAGAGGATATCCAATTACTAGATTTAAGAGAGATAGAAAACACTGTTTGTGATTATTTTGTAGTTTGTTCTGCTAACTCGAACACACAAGTTAATGCCATTTCGGGCTCTGTACAAAAAATAGTAAGTAAGGAACTAAAAGATAAACCTTGGCATATTGAAGGGCAAGGAAACTCTGAATGGGTTCTTATGGATTACGTAAACGTTGTTGTACACATCTTTCAAAAACAAGTTCGTGAATTTTACGACATTGAAAGCCTTTGGGGAGATGCAAAAATTACAGAAATCAACCCAGCATAATTGCTAACATTTTATACACCTTTTTATGAGTGATAATAAAAAAAACGCGCCAAAATTTAGTTTTAACTCGTTTTGGCTATACATACCAATAATAGTTATTTTATTAGGATTAAGCTTTTTTAATTCTGGTAACTTAGGTTCTCGTAATATTACAAAAAACGAGTTTACTAAAATTCTTCAAGCAAACGACATTAAAGAAATCGTTGTAGAAAACAACAATGTTGCTCAAATATTTTTAAAGCCTGAAGCAGAAAAAAAAGAAGAACATAAAAAACTAGCAGACTCTCCTTTTTATAGAAAAGGCTCACCTTTATACACTTATAACTTTGGTGATTTGCAAAATTTTGAAAACGAAATCAACAAAGAAAAAGAAAATAAAAACCTTGATTTCGATAAAGTAAATGTGGAAAGAACTAGCATGATGGATACTATCATTAGCTTCCTTCCTTTCATTTTACTTATTGTTATTTGGCTTTTCTTTATGAGAAGAATGTCTGGAGCTGCTGGGGGTGGCGGTGCTGGAGGGCAAATCTTTAACATCGGTAAGTCTAAGGCTAAACTTTTTGACGAAAACACTAAGGTTAAAACTACCTTTAAAAATGTAGCTGGTTTAGAAGGTGCTAAAGAAGAAGTTCAAGAAATTGTAGACTTCTTAAAGAGCCCTGAAAAATACACAAAATTAGGTGGTAAAATTCCTAAGGGAGCTTTATTAGTAGGACCTCCAGGAACGGGTAAAACCTTATTAGCTAAAGCTGTTGCTGGTGAAGCTGGTGTACCTTTTTTCTCTTTATCTGGTTCAGATTTTGTTGAAATGTTTGTAGGGGTTGGAGCTTCTCGTGTGCGTGACTTATTTAAACAAGCGCAACAAAAGTCACCTTCTATTATATTTATTGATGAAATTGATGCTATTGGACGTGCTAGAGGTAAAAATAGCATGACCGGTGGTAATGATGAACGTGAGAATACCTTAAACCAATTACTTACTGAAATGGATGGCTTTGGTACTGACACTAATGTAATTGTGTTAGCTGCTACCAACCGTGCAGATGTATTAGATAAAGCATTAATGCGTGCTGGTCGTTTTGATCGTCAAATTTATGTTGACTTACCAGATTTACATGAGCGTAGAGAAATTTTTGAGGTTCATATTAAACCTTTAAAATTAGCTGCAAATGCCGATTTAGAATTTTTAGCACAACAAACACCTGGATTCTCAGGTGCAGATATTGCCAACTTATGTAACGAAGCTGCCTTAATTGCTGCCAGAAAAGGTAAAGAGGCTATTGAGCATCAAGACTTTTTAGATGCTGTTGATAGAATTGTAGGCGGGTTAGAAAAGAAAAATAAAGTTATCACTCCTAAAGAAAAGAAAGTAATTGCTTTTCATGAAGCTGGTCATGCAACCGTTAGTTGGATGTTAGAACACGCTGCTCCTTTAGTTAAGGTAACTATTGTTCCTCGTGGTCAATCATTAGGTGCTGCTTGGTATCTTCCTGAAGAGAGAAAAATTGTTCAAACAGAACAAATGCTTGATGAAATGTGTGCTACCATGGGAGGTAGAGCTGCTGAAAAATTAATTTTCAATAAAATCTCAACTGGAGCGTTAAGTGATTTAGAGAAGGTTACTAAACAAGCTCGAGCTATGGTTACTGTTTATGGTTTAAATGACAAAGTAGGAAACGTTACTTACTATGATTCTTCAGGTAATGATTCCTTTGTAAAGCCGTACAGTGAAGCAACTGCACAAAAAATTGATGAAGAAATTTCTGAAATAATAGAAAATCAATATAAAAGAGCTGTTGATTTACTAGATCAAAACAGAGATAAATTAACTGAATTAGCTGATTTATTACTTGAAAAAGAAGTTATATTTAAAGATGATTTAGTAAAAATATTTGGAGACAGGCCTTTTGGTAAAAAGGAAAAACCTGAAATTACAACAGAAGAATAGTTTTTATTTTAATGAATTTTTTCAAAAAATTATTTAGAACATATCAAGAATCATCTAAAGAAAAAAAAGTCAACGAACAAGAAGTTCATTTGTCTTTAGATGATTCTTTTGTTCATCATTTTATTAATAAAGGAGGAAAATTTTTATACTGTACATCAATAAATGAAGTAAGTAATAACTTAAAAAACATCTTACAAGAAAATAATTGGCGTAAAGTTACTTGTACTGATTTTGATTTATTAAAGATTACTGAAAAAATTGATATCTCTGTACAAAACCATTCCTCAGAATCTGTACCTTTTTTTACATCTTGTGAACATTTAATTGCTGATAAAGGAGAAATTTTATTTTCATCTAATCAATTAGGCAGTCATAAAATAGCTTCTCTCTCTAAACATTTTATTGTTTATGCAACTACGAGTCAGCTAGTAAAAAACACAGGAGAAGGATTAACAGGTATTAAAACACATTTTAGCGGTAATATACCAACCAACATTAGTTCTATTAAGAATTATACGTTTGAAGTTGAAGATGATAATTTCTTGAGTTATGGTAATAATAACACAAAAGATTTATATTTGCTGCTCTTTGAAGACCTTTAAAATATGTCTAACCTTTTTGTAAGAAGCCTTTCTGCTCTTGTTTATGCTTTTCTATTTATTTCTGCCATTCTTTTTTCAGCAGAAACATATATAGGACTGCTTGCTCTTTTTGCTACTGTTTGTATCTGGGAGTTTTCTAAAATTACACAAATTAAAAGTATTATCCCTTATATTCTTTTAGTCTGTATTACTTATATTTCCTTTCAAGGTACAGCTTTTAAGTATAACGACTATTTATTCGGTTTTACTATAGTCGGGTCACTTATCTTACTATATTTACTTATAAGCTCTAAGCTAATTAAAACGGGCACTTTAACTCAAAAGTTATTTTTACAAGTTATATACTTGATATTACCGTTTTATTTCTTAATGAACCTTCCCTTTATTGAAAATACTTATCATCCAAACATAATTATTTATATAATTTTTATTATTTGGACTAATGATAGTTTTGCTTTTTTAGTTGGTAAAAATTTTGGTAAACGAAAATTATTTAAAAAAGTATCTCCTAAAAAAACAATTGAAGGTTTTATAGGTGGTTTGTTATTTTCAATAATTGCTGGTTTTATAATCGGTCAATACTCAGGAATTTTTTCAATTTTAGACTGGGTAATCATTGCTATTATAGTTGCTATTTTGGGTTCTTTAGGAGATTTAGTAGAATCTAAGTTTAAAAGACAAGCAAATGTGAAAGATAGCGGTACAATTATGCCAGGTCACGGAGGCTTATTAGATAGACTAGATAGCTTGTTTTTCCTTGCTCCCTTCGTATATTTGTACATTCATTACATTATGTAAACTATCTACACATACAAACCTCACTTATGGAAGATGATTTAGATTTGAAGTTTAAAGAAGCTTATCAAAAGGCATCCGAACTAGAGGAAAAGCTTCCTCCTGATCTTATGTTACGTTTATATGCTTACTATAAACAAGCGGTAAAAGGAGATAGGTTTACTTTTAATGACAATAGCGACTTACGAAATGCTTTTAAATTTAATGCTTGGATGCAACTTAGAGGCATGAACGAACGAGAAGCAAAAAAAGAATATATTAAATTAGTAAATTCAATCATAAAATAAACCTCATGAAAAAAATCGTTTATTCTTTAGTTATCTGTTTTACAGCTTTTCAAATGACATCTTGTAAATCAGAAGCAAAAAAAGAGACAGAAACTACAAAAGAAGAAATTAAAACAGAAAAAAAAGCTGCATTTGTATTGCAAGATGCTGACAACTTAATAAACTGGACAGCTTATAAAACTACTGAAAAAGTACCTGTAAATGGTCAATTTCAAAAAGTAAACATTACTGCTGGTGGTGAAGCTGATACAGCTAAAGATGCTATCAACAATGCTGAATTTTCTATTCCTGTAAGTAGTATTTTCACAAAAGACACAAGCAGAGACTTTAAAATTAAAAAGTTTTTCTTCGGAGTAATGGATAAAACTGAATTACTTTCTGGTAAGTTAATTTTAGAAAATGATTCTATTGGTCATGCTAACTTAACTATGAATGGTGTAACTAAAAAACTTCCTTTTAAATATACTTTAAATGGTAAAGAATTTAGTTTAAATACAACCATGAAAATTACCGATTGGCAAGCTGACAAAGCATTAGAATCTTTAAACACTGCGTGTAAAGACTTACATAAAGGTGCTGATGGAGTTTCTAAAACTTGGGATGAAGTAGCTTTAAACATTACATCTGTTTTTAAATAAAAACCGATTAACATATATTTGAAAGCCTCAGAATTATTCTGAGGCTTTTATTTTTAATGTACTTCAAACATCCATTTTTTTACTGGTTTATAAAAAATAATAACCAATAAACCTATCATTACTGAAACTACTCCTAGATTAGCATATACAGAAACATATGAGTATAACTGATGAAAAACTTCAGATTGCTCAATAACATTTTTTGAAGACAAACCTGTAAGCACTTGGGTTACCTCCCCAAATAAACCTTTTGAAAACACTCCTAAGCTTCCATTAACAACAGTAGTTAAGTTAGCTATTTTTCCGGCAAAAAAATGACCATAAAAGTTTGCTGAAAACCATACCCCCATAATAAAGGCAATATATTTTACTGGTGAAAGCTCTGTCATTTTAGACAACCCTATTGGTGATAAAAATAACTCTCCTGTTGTTAATATAAAATATCCTAAAATTAAATACACCATTGGTGTTTTCGCAAAATCATCAACTTGGTAGCCTGACAGACTAAAAGTTATAAAACCTAATCCTAAAAACAACAATCCCAATCCAAACTTCACAACAGAATTCGGGTTTTTATGTATTCTATGTAAATACCCCCAAAGCATTGAGAATGGAATAGCCATAAGAATTATAAAAGTTGAATTAATACTATTTGTTTGAGCAGCATTCATCCCTACTAAATTAACATTCCTATCTGCAAACAAGGTTAATGAACTACCTGCTTGTTCAAAAATTGCTGCAAACAACGTATAAAGAATGGTAAAGAATATAGCTACAGAAAGTTTTTTACGCTCTTTTGAAGTTACAGTTCGTAAAATCTTTACCAAAAACAATATTAGAAATAACGAAACAATCCAAACCAAGTAATGTTCAAACTCATGATAATAAACTATCAATGCAAATACAGGTACTGATAAAAGTGCTGCGATTGTTACTAAGTTTCCTTTTTTTACACCAAATTGTTTTTCTTCATATAGCCTTTGATTTGGCACCAAACCTTCATCTTTAAAAACATTTTTTTTAAGTCCACCTTTAAACACCAACAACCCTAACAACATTCCTATTCCTGCTAAAACAAATCCATAATGCCAACCATACAACTCTGCCAACCATGCACATAATAATGGAGCTACTGCACCACCAATATTTATCCCCATATAGAAAATAGTAAACCCAGCATCTCTCCTACTATCACCTTCCGTATATAATTTTCCTACAAATGAAGATATATTAGGTTTAAAAAAACCATTACCAACAATAATTAGAGACAGTGATCCATAAAAAAACATAGGATGTTCAAAAGTTAAAAAGAAGTGTCCTAGCGCCATTAATACACCTCCTAAAATAATAGCTTTTCTAAACCCTAAAATTTTATCAGCTAGCATTCCGCCAATCATTGGGGTGACATATACTAACGACATATATGCAGCATACACTCCAAAAGACATTTCATCAGAAAACAATAAATGTTTAGTCATGTATAATACCAGTAATGCTCGCATTCCATAAAAAGAAAAACGCTCCCATAGTTCAGCAAAAAATAAATACAAAAGTCCTCTTGGATGCCCTAAAACATCAGTTCTTGAATCCATATGTTCCATAAATTTTAAATTTAAGCGAATGTATCTTTCGCCATGTAAAATCAGAAGACATGTAGTTAATTGTAGTAAAAAATAAGCTTTTGTAAGTTTTTGTAACCTCTTTGGAAACGAAAATTAACTTCAATTTAATATTACTAAACACTTTTATGATAGTATTACTATTATATTTGCATAATTGATTTTTAATTATGAAAAATTTACTATCGAACCTAAAAATAGAAATACCCTCAGGAATATATATAAAAGACCCTGAGACCTCTGAATTAGGTAAAAGAATAATAGAAAATAGTATCATATTAATTGAAGAAATTGGTTTTGAAAATTTCAATTTTAAGAAACTTGGTAAGGTAATAGGCTCTAACGAAAGCTCTATATATCGCTACTTTGAAAGCAAACATAAACTATTAGTTTACTTAACTTCTTGGTATTGGGGTTGGATTCAATATTTATTAGTAATAGAAACTTATAGTATAAATAATCCAAAAGAAAAATTAATTAAAGCTATTGAAGTTCTTGCTAAAGAAACGGAACAAGACAATAACTTTTCACATATTAATGAAGCTTTACTTAGCCTAATTGTAATCAATGAAAACTCTAAATCATACTCAACAAAAGAAGTTGACACTGAAAATAAGGAAGGATTCTTTAAATTATATAAAGAAGTAGTAAAACGTTTTGCTGAAATGATTAGTAATTACAACAATTCTTACAAACATCCACTAACACTTGCAAGCACCATTATTGAAGGTATTCTGCATCAGCAATTTATAAAAATGCATTTTAAATCACTTACTAATTGTGATAAAGGCTCGAATACTACATCTTTTTTTATTGAATTAACTTTAAACGTACTTTCAAATGAAAGAGAAAAATAAACTAACTCCATGGCAACGGTTTTTGGGCTTAATAAATTTAGAGAAAAAAGACACCTTGCAAATAGCATATTACGCTATTTTTGAAGGTATTGTTGCTTTATCTTTACCTTTAGGGGTACAAGCTATTATAAACTTATTACAGGCAGCACAAGTTTCTGCTTCTTGGATTGTATTAGTTATTTTGGTTACCGCTGGTGTTGCATTTAGTGGAATTCTAAAACTAATGCAGTTTAGAATAATTGAAACTATTCAACAAAGAATTTTCACTAGAGCATCCATAGAGCTTAGCTATCGTTTTCCTAAAATTAAAATGATTGAACTAAGAAGTTATTATCCTCCTGAGCTTGCTAATCGCTTTTTTGATACTTTAACTATTCAAAAAGGTATTTCAAAAATATTGATAGATGCTCCTTCTGCTCTATTACAAATTATTTTTGCTTTATTACTCCTTTCATTTTACCATCCATTTTTTATCATTTTCGGATTATTAGTTTTACTATTAATTTATGTTGTTTTTAAATACACAGCAAAGAAAGGGTTAGAAACAAGTTTAAAAGAGTCAAAAAACAAATATAAAGTAGCTCACTGGCTACAAGAAATTGCAAGAACTATTATAAGTTTTAAATTATCAGGAAAAACAAAATTAGCTCTTGAAAAAAGTGATATTCTAGTAGATGATTATTTAAAATCTAGAGAAAGTCACTTTAAAATACTTGTTATGCAGTACATTCAAATGATAAGTTTTAAAGTAATTATTACTGCTGGCTTATTACTTATAGGTGGTTTTTTAGTACTTACACAGCAAATGAATATTGGTCAGTTTGTCGCTGCTGAAATTATTATCATCCTTATTATGAATTCAGTGGAGAAATTAATATTAGGACTTGAATCTTTTTACGATGTACTTACTTCAATAGAGAAATTAGGAGAAGTTATTGATAAACCAATAGAAATACAAGAAGGTAGTAGTATCAATAAAGATAAACCTTTTAAAATTGAACTTCAAGATGTTTCATATGTTGTAAATAATAGGTCAAAACCAGTAATAAATAACGTTTCTTTTGAAATAAATCCTAACGATAGGATTTTGATTCAAGGAAGTAGTAACTCAGGAAAATCTAGTTTAATTCAATTAATTTCTGGTTTAATTGAACCTACTTCTGGAGATATTTTTGCAAACGATTTATCATTAAAAGGCATTTTTACTAATAATTATAGAGCTAACTTAGGGTTGTCTCTTTCTGAAGAAACTCCTTTTGAAGGAACTATTAGAGAAAATATAACCTTTGGAGATTCATCTATCACTGACGAGGAAATATACAGTATTTTTAAAATTACAGGACTAACAGAGTTTCTAAAACAGCAACCTAAAGGTTTAGACACTTATTTAAAACCTGAAGGGAAACTTATTGCTTATACAGTAGCTAAAAAAATTATTCTTTCTAGAGCAATCATTAAAAAACCAAAACTTCTCATTTTGGAAGATCCGCTTGATTTGTTTGAAAAAGATGAAGCTGAAAAGATAATTGATTTCATTACTGATGTTTCTCAACCATGGAGTTTAATTATTGTAAGCCGTAATGAACACTGGAAAAAGAAGTGCAACAAACAAATTACCCTTGAAAAAGGTAGTATAACTAACTTTAAATCCTAGGTAATCATGTTAAATATATCAAAAAACACCATTTCAGATCAAATAGATATCACAAAATTCAAATCTGGAAAAGACATTTTTACAAAAGAGTACCACAAATTATTTAAAAGGTTTTTACTAGTCTTTTCCGTTATCTTGATTATTATCTTGTTTTTACCTTGGACTCAAAATGTATCCAGCGAAGGACATGTTACTACGTTAAAACCTAATCAACGTCCACAAACACTACAATCTCAAATACCTGGACGTATAGAAGAATGGTTTGTACAAGAGGGAGATTTTGTAAAGAAAGGAGATACTATTTTAAGGATTTCAGAAATAAAAAGTAGCTATTTTGACACTAAACTTGCTGAAAGAACTGGTAAACAGTTAAATTCTAAAACACTATCTGCTAAAGCATATAACAATAAAATTAATGCTTTAGAAAATCAAATTATAGCTATTAAAAAAGAGCGTAAACTCAAACTAGAACAAGCGAAAAACAAATTAAAACAAGCTTATTTAAAAGCAAAAAGTGACAGTATTGATTTTGAAGCTATTAAAATAAAACAGAAAATCGCTCAAACTCAATTTGATAGAACTTCTACCCTAGAAAAAGAGGGACTAAAAGCTGTAAAAGATGTTGAAGAAAAAAGTGCTAAACTTCAAGAACTATCCGCTAAATTAATTTCTCAAGAGAATAAATTTTTTACTTCTAAAAATAATATTATCAATGCTCAATTAGCTATTAGTAGCACACAAGCTTCTTATGCTGATAAATTATCTAAAACAGAAAGCAGCTTGTATAGTGCACAATCTGGTGCTTATGAAGCTGATGTTCAGGTTTCAAAATTAGAAACTAGTTTAGCTAATTATAGTAAGCGAAGTTCTTTGTTATTCATTACTGCTCCGCAAGATGGGTACATTAACAAAACTATAAAATCTGGTATTGGAGAAACTTTTAAGGAAGGTGAGCAATTAGTAAACATTATGCCTGCAAATTACGATTTAGCAGTTGAAATGTATATACAACCTATCGACTTACCATTAATACATGTTGGTGAAGAAGTTCGAGTTCAGTTTGATGGTTGGCCAGCAATGGTTTTTAGTGGTTGGCCTAATGTATCGTACGGAACGTATAGTGCTAAAATTGTAGCCATCGAAAATTTTATTAGCAACAATGGAAAGTATCGTGTTTTAATTGTACCAAATAATAAACAGGAACCATGGCCAGAAGCCATTAGAGTAGGTTCTGGTGCTAAAACTATTGCCTTATTAGAAAATGTACCGATATGGTTTGAGTTATGGAGACAGATTAATAGCTTCCCTCCCAACTTTTATCAACCAGGTAACAAAGGAGGTGACAAAAAAAACTAAAAAAGAGGAGTAATAAACTTCTTAGCAAATAAAAACAAGTCAAAATACCACACTGACTATCTAACAATTAAAAAAGACAACTAAATGAAAAGGTTATACATCCTTTTTTTATTACTAAGTGTTGTAACAACAGCTCAAAACAATATAAGTACTCAACTTAGTTTAGAAGAGTATTTAGGGTATGTAAAAAAACATCATCCTGTTATAAAGCAAGCTGAACTTATTACTAGTACCAATGAGGCTAAACTATTAAAAGCTAGAGGTGGTTTTGATCCTAAAATAGAAGTAGATTATGACAGAAAGGAGTTTAAAGGAAAAGATTACTACAAAAAGCTAAATTCAACCTTTAAAATACCAACTTGGTATGGAATAGAGTTAAAAGGTAGTTATGAAAATAACTCTGGTCAGTATTTAAACCCTGAACATAACACTCCTGAAAATGGATTATACAATGTTGGTGTATCAGTTTCTTTGGCCAAAAACTTATTCATTAATAAAAGAATGGCTACTTTAAAACAAGCTAAACTATACACGCAACAAGGTAAATTAGAGCAGCAATTACTAGTTAACGATATTTTATTTGAAGCAATTAACACATACTTAAACTGGTTACAGTACTACCAAAGTTATAATATTTATAGAGATTATTGTACTAATGCAGGTATCAGGTTAAAAAACGTAAAGAAAAGCTTTAGAGCAGGAGACAAGCCTGCAATTGACACTTTAGAAGCTAATATTAATTTAAAAAACAGAAATTTAGACTTAGAAAAAGCGAAAGTCAAATATATTAAATCTAAGCTAGAACTCTCTAATTACTTATGGATAGGAAACAATATTCCTATGGAAGTAAAAGAAGAAATAGTTCCTGATAGTACTACTTTTTCTAATATTGATACTATTTTAAACACTTCAATAACTACCTTATTTGATGATGAGTTTGAAAATCACCCTAAATTAAAATTACTGGAATTAAAGAAAAGAAACTTAGAAATAAATAAACAATTAAAAGTAAACAACTTATTACCTAAAGTAGATTTTCAATATAATTTCCTTGCTTCAAAAGTGGATAATTTTGATGCTTTTAGCACTGCTAATTATAAAAATTCTCTTCAAGTTAGTATTCCTCTTTTTTTACGTAAATCAAGAGGTGATTTAAAACTTGCTAAATTAAAGCTACAAGATATCGACTTTGAAATTGTATCAACCAAAGTCTCTTTAAAAAACAAAATAACTGCTACTGAGCAAGAAATTACATCATATAAAAAACAAAATGATATTTTAAAAAATCTTGTAAGCGACTACAATACAATTGTAAAAAGTGAAGAGCGCAAATTTTCTTTGGGAGAAAGTTCTATTTTCTTAATTAATTACAGAGAAATAAAATTAATTGAAAGTAAATTAAAAGAAATTGAAAATCAGTATGAATATTCCAAAACCAAAGGAAAACTTATAAAGCTATTAGGTAAACTAAATAGTTTATAACTGTAGTTTATATTCCTCTAACAAAGCTTCATCGATAACTATATGCTCTGGAAGAATTCGCAAACGGTATTTACTTTCACCTATAAATGTAATTAGATCTTTACGTTCTAATTTTTCTTCTTCTAGGTTCAAAATTGAATTTATATTATCTATAATTCTTGTAACGTATGTTTGACTTTTGATATCTCCTCCTGAATTTACTATGATTGATTGTTTTTCTGCATCTAAGAATTTTCTTCTATAGGCAAACGCTAATAGGTTTTTATACTGTGTTGTTTTTGACCCAAAATCTATTTTAACATTCACTATTCCTTTAGACGGAATGGTTAGTTTTATTAATGACCAATCTAAAAACTGAATTTTCATTTCATTGGGTTTTGGCGTATGTGCTAATTGTATTACCCAGCTTGTAGCTAACACTAAAAAAACTGACACTAACGATGTTTTTGCTATAACTCTTATTAGTTGATTTGTAAACTCATTATCAAAACCAATAAAAACGTCTGATAATTGAGATACAAATAATAAAACAATTACTGTAACTGATATAAAAGCTACTAATTTTAAATCTCTATACATAAAAGTCCTATAAAAGGAAACTCCCATTAAGAAACATAAAAAGGTTGTTAATAATACATCAGGAAGTGCTGCTATTTTTACTCCATAATAGAAATTATTACCATATAAAGAGGAGAACAACAAAGTTATTGAAGCCACAACAACAATTATAAGTGCTATAATTTTTACATTCTTTTCATTTCTGTAAATAAACTTGGGTGCATCATAGACATAATATAATGCCATCAACCAAAATAAATTATTTACTGTTGATAGGATATTAACTCCAACTTGATGGGTGATTGTATTTTCAAAAGTGAAGTAATTTACTGAGAGTGCCCAAATACCAGAAATAACCCACACTAACATTCCAAAGCTAAAGTAAAGCAAGCCCTTATCAACCCTTTTTATTGAGTTTCCCTCTTCTAAAACTTCTTTAAACCGCTTCCTTATGTTATAGTATATTGCCAATAACAACACAGCTCCAATAAAAGAAATACACGTATGTAATAAGTTATGAAACTGTGTTACTTCAGCCATTTATTGTAAGATTTTAGAAACTAAATCTTTTTTTGCTTTTTTATCATCCCCAAATAACCATTGTAATACATTATCTTCCCACATTTCATCCTTCTCCTGTTCAGTAATAATTTCTCTGTCAATAGCTAAATCAAGAATTTTCCCTGGGTATGATGATTGAATTTCGCTTTCCATTTCTCCTAACGGGTATGGATCATCTAACCCTATCAATACTTGTTTTGAACCTTGGTTTTTAATCAACAAATCTAAAGATCCTGTATCGTGAACCAACGTATCAAAGAAAATATTTTTACTTCCTACCGCTTTTCTTGGATGGCTTTTTCCCTCAAATAAATCAGGTCTTCCGTCAAACCCTTGAATACGGCGTCCTAAATTCATTTGAGCTAACTGACCTCCATGAGCAAAACAAACTCGCATATTTGGATACTTCTCATAATATCCATTCAATGTTAAAAAGTGATATGCATCTGCACACTGTGCCAACATCCAAATTAAATGGAAACGCCACGAAGTATTTTGTAGTTTGATAAATTTTTCACCATCATACGGATGAATTTCAACCGCTAAATTATATTTATCTGCCAACTCAAAAATCGGTTCATTTTCTTCATCAAAAATACAACGCCAAGTTCCAATCGTATCCATATAGTGTGTTGGTAAACACAACAAACGCATACCTAACACCTCTACACAACGCTCAATTTCCCATAAAGCTCCACGAACAAATCCTGGATGTACCACAAAACCACAAGTAAACTTACCTGGGTTATCATGTTGAACACGTGCATTAAAATCATTTTGAAAACGTAACGCTTGCTTCATTTCTTCTAAGCGTAATCCGTTTCCGTATAATTGAGATAGATTCAAAACAACTGCATGGTCAATTTTAAAATGGTCCATCCATTCAAGTTTTTCATCCAAAAAGAAACTAGAGTCTGTTACGGGTCGACTCCAATCTTTTTGCAACATGAACTTTCTATCCTTATCTACCCAAAAAATTCCTTTATCTTTCATAAACTGAGGAATCTGCTCTGGATAAGGCAGTAAATGTGAATGTCCGTTTATTCGTAGTTTGCGTTTTGTCATTTTCTTTTCTATTAAGATATCTATGCTTTATTAGGAGCTTCCATTACTGTTCCACATTTATCACAAGTACATTTTTTTGTATCAGAATAATACTTGTCAAAAATTATTGGCATATCGGTTTCAATATTATCTAAAGCAAACTCTTCTCTATACAATTGATGTCCACAATTTTCGCAGTACCATTCTAAAGCATCCATCATTCCCTCATCACGTGGATATTCAATAACCAAACCTACTGTGTTTGCTTTTCGCTGCGGTGAATGCGGAACTTTTCCTGGTAATAAATAAATATCTCCTTCATTAATTTCAACATCAATCATTTTACCTTTGTCATCAATAATTTTCAGCACCATATCTCCTTCTAATTGATAGAAGAATTCCGGTGTTTCATTGTAGTGATAATCTTTACGATTGTTAGGCCCTCCAACAACCATTACGATATACTCACCATTGTCCCATACTTGCTTATTTCCTACAGGCGGTTTTAGTAAATGACGGTTTTCATCTATCCATTTTTTGAAATTCAAAGGTTGTACTAACTTGCTCATTTTATTTAGATTTTTAAACTTTTAGACATCAAATTCAAGATTGTTTTAAAGGTACTTAAATAGTCTTGTTTCTAAAAGTCTTTATGCTGGATTCTTTTATAAAGACTTTGTTCTACCACCATCAACAGGAACATTTATTCCGTTGATAAAACTCGCTTTCTCACTTGCTAAAAACACTACTGCATTGGCAATTTCTTCAGGTTTCGCAAAACGTTTTGCTGGAGAAGCATTTTTCATGGTCTCTGCAACTTCTTCAATTGTCTTTCCTGTTTTTGCTGCTTTATTATTAATAATTTCAGTCAACCTTTCAGTACCAGTGGCTCCTGGTAATACATTGTTTACAGTAATTCCGAATTGTCCTAATTCATTTGCCAAGGTTTTGCTCCAATTAGCTACAGCACCACGAATGGTGTTTGATACTCCTAAGCCATCTAATGGTTGTTTTACCGAAGTAGAAATTACATTAATAATCCTACCATAATTTTGTTCTTTCATAAAAGGAACCACAGCTTGTACCAACACATGATTACATTTTAAGTGCATTGTAAAAGCTCTTTCAAATTCTTCTATTTTAGCATTAAATACTGGACCTCCAGCTGGACCTCCCGTATTATTTACTAGAATATGGAACTGTAAATCAGTTGCTGCTAACTTTTCTTTTAATTCTTCTGGTTTTGAAAAATCGGCTACCAAATATCCATGCTTTTGATTGTTGTTTGGTAACTCAGCTAAAACTGCTTTTAATTTTTCCTCATTTCTAGCTACCAAGGTTACATTTACTCCTTCTTCTGCTAATTGTATAGCTGATGCTTTTCCTATTCCTTGTGTACTACCACATACCAAGGCATTTTTATGTTGTATCTCTAAATTCATCTTTATTCGTTATTCTGAATCATTTGTTTAATCTTAACTGCTTTCTCAAAATGATCTAATTGATGCGTTTGAATCCACCAAGTAGCCACTTCCATCAGTACTTTCGGATTATCATTCTTATTTTTGAAAAATGCATAAAACGAAAGCCCTACATTTTCTCCTTTTTCAGCAATCTTCTCTTCACAGATAGCAATTATTTTTTGTCGTATTTCCTTATTCATATTTTATACATATATTTTTCGGTTCTGTAAAAAAACGTAACGCTTCAAAACCTCCTTCGCGCCCTACTCCACTTGCCTTCTGACCTCCAAAAGGTGTTCTTAAATCACGCAACAACCAGGTATTTACCCAAACAATTCCTGTGTGCAATTCTTTAGACATTCGCATGGTTCTGGTCAGATTGTTTGTCCAAAGTGTTGATGACAAACCATACACTACATCGTTTGCTAGCTGTAAAGCTTCTTCCTCAGTTTTAAAAGACATCAAGGTTACTACAGGTCCAAAAATTTCTTCTTGATTTAATCTACATCGGTTATCTGAAACTTCAATAATGGTAGGTTGTAAATAATATCCATTCTCACTTCCCTTCACCTCTACTTTATTTCCTCCATAGAGAATTTTGCCGCCTTCTTCTTCAGCAATATCTATATACGATTTTACCTTTTCTAAGTGTGGTTTCGATACCAATGCTCCAATATTTGTATCGGCTTCAAACGGATTTCCTATTTTTAACTGTGATACTTTCTGAACGAAATCTTTTTTGAATTGCTCATAGATACTTTCTTCTACAAAAATTCTACTTCCACACAAACAAATCTGTCCTTGATTCGCAAATGAAGAACGGACTGTGGTTTCTAACATCTTATCATAATCACAATCAGCAAAAATGATATTTGGATTTTTTCCTCCTAACTCTAACGACAATTTCTTAAACATAGGTGCTGCTGTACGAGCTATATGTGCTCCTGTAGTGGTCCCTCCTGTAAATGAAATCGCTTTGATATCTGGATGTTCAATAATGGCTTGCCCTGTGGTAGTTCCTAATCCGTGAACAATATTTAATACTCCTTTAGGCAAACCTGCTTCGTTACAAATTTCTCCTAGTAAATAGGCAGTCATTGGTGTAACTTCACTAGGTTTTGCTACCACACAATTTCCCGCTGCTATTGCCGGAGCAATCTTCCACGTGAATAAATAAAGTGGTAAATTCCACGGAGAAATACACCCCACTACACCAATAGGTTGACGCAAGGTAAAATTCATTGCCCCTAACCCAACGCTCTCATGAGCTTCCGAAGAAAATTGCGTAATCGCATCTGCAAAATATTGAAAATTTGACGATGCTCTCGGAATATCGATTGCAGTAGCTAGACTTAAGGGCTTTCCATTATCCTTAGCCTCTGCTTCTGCTAATTCAGGAAGTTTTTCTTGAATCAAACTCGCTATTTTAGAAAGAATCCTTCTACGTTCATTCAACGTCGTATTTGACCAAGACGGAAAAGCTTCCTTAGCTGCTTTATATGCTAATGCTACGTCTTCCTTAGTTGAATTAGGAATTTGCCCGTAGACCTCTCCAATTGATGGATTATAATTATCGATATAATTATTAGCTACTGGCGCTACCAGTTCTCCGTTTATGTAGTTTTTAATGTTCATTTCATTCACAGATTAAAGAAAAAAGAGAAAAACCTCTTTCGTCTTGGTTCTTTATTCCTGTTTCTTATATGCTACCACTTTAATTTCAATCAATAAGTGAGGATGTGGCAATTGATGTACTGCCACCGTTGTTCTGGTAGGTCCGTTATAGTCGAAATATTCTGCATACACTTGATTATACCCTCCAAAATCATTCATATTTACTAAGAATGACGTTACATCAACAATATCTGACAAATCTGCGCCTACTTCTTGTAAAATATCTCGGATGTTTTCAATCACCGCTCGGGTTTGTTTCTTAATATCTAAGTTGGTAGTTCCGAATTCATCTACCTCAACTCCTTCAAAAGAATTATCAGGTCTACGTGAACTGGTTCCTGACACATAAATAAAATCTCCTACTTGTTTTACATGCGGAAATTTTCCTCTTGGTACTGCCTTTCCTTTGATTACTTTACTGTCCATTTTTTGTGTTTTTTAACTTCCAAGTGCTTTTCTTGTAAGATTTCTCCCTGATCGAAAGCGTTTTTTATGATTTAGCTAGTTCTACTAAATGATTTGTGGTTTTAAAGTTACGAGTAGTTGCGGAAACTTTTAACTTTCTTTCAAAAAAATTATTTGTCAATTTTGTCTTTCCGTATCCTCCTACTGCATTCACATAAACTATATCTTTTAAAATCGTAAACTCATCTTCTTTCGCATCCACTTCTAACTCTTCTACTTTAACACCTTTAAATAAAAAGGTAAAATATTGCTGTTTTTCTGGCAAATGATTATAAGGGTTATTTTGAAGTATTTCTATTACCTCTTTTATCTCTTTTGCCAATACAGCAACTTCATAGCCATATTTTTCTTTAATTTTTGTATGTATTCTTTTTTCTACCTCTCTTAAATCCTCTTCCGTTTTTAACACAATATTTCCACTTTGAATATAGGTTTTCACATCGCTATAATCAAGTTCTTCTAATAGAGCTTTTAATTCTTTCATAGGGATTTTATTTTTCCCTGAAACATTAATACCTCTTAGCAAAATAATAATTGTGTTCATTTTAATCTTCTAATCCTTTTCTTAAAACTTCTTTAATTCCTTCTAAATTATCTGAAAATGACATCATTTGATTTAATATTTGAGCCATTTCATTATTACCTCCAAAGCCTTTTAACTTATTATTCTTAGCAAAAATTTCTTTTATACCATTCCAACGGTTTGTTTCATTTTCTGATAGTCCTCCTATCAATTCCTTGTATTTTAATAAGTTTGCCTCAGCAGAAGAAGTTAATGTTTGTGACTCACTTTCGTAATGAGATAAAACCAATCTTTTCAACTCAACATCATTCATTATTGGTACTACTTTAGCTACTAACTTATTCATATCACGATACGAGCCCTGTAGCTTAAAAGATGGTTCTGTTCTGTATTCATCTTCCTTCGCAGCAGATTCAATGTAAGCTTTGTTTACTTTTAATATTGTATTTCTTATAATTATTACTTTTTCTAAAACCGAAATATAATCTTGAATTTCTTGTTTGGTATGATTTCCTTTCAACTCATCCTCTTGAGTATTGTTTTCAACTCTATTTATCAATGCATAAACATCTTCAAAGTACTTACTACTTAATTGATGTAATATTGGGTTTGATGTTAATGAGTTTTCTATTAAACTAAGTTCAAATAAATGAGCTGTATCCCCTATAATATCTCCTAAATTATATATATCGGCTCTGTTTGCTAACATATCAGGTATTTGAAACTTATCTCCGCTTTCAGTATACGGGTTACCTGCCATAATTACACAAAACTTCTTTCCTCTTAAATCGTACGTTTTAGGCTTACCTTTGTATACTCCTTCTATTTTCCTTGTTCCATCTGAAAGAGAAATAAACTTTTGTAAAAACTCAGGGTTGCAGTGCTGAATATCATCTAAATACAACATTACATTATCACCCATTTCGAATGCTAAGTTTAATTTTTTGAGTTCTTCTCTTGATGCTGAATTTGTCGCTGCTTCTGGGTCTACCGAGGTTACTTCATGACCTATTGCTGGTCCGTTAATTTTCATGAAGATTAACCCCAACCTATTAGCTACGTACTCCATTAATGTAGTTTTTCCATAACCAGGTGGTGATATTAAAAGTAACATTCCCATTCTATCGGTACGCTTATTATCTCCAACTGTTCCTAGTTGCTTAGATAAATTATCACCTATCAGAGGAAAATAAACCTCATCTATTAATTTATTCCTAACAAAAGATGACAATACTCTCGGCTTAAATTCATTTAATTTTAAAGCCTCTTTTAAGTTTTCTACCAATAAATGCTTAGCTTCTTTATAGGCTGTAAAATTAGGAACATCTTCTTTTGAAAAAACTTCTAACTTTTTAATAAATTCATGATAATTAAAATAAAATTCTCCTTCAATAATAGTAGGATGATCACCTTTTAACCCTTTAATTGTTTGTTTAGGATTCGTATGTAAAGCTGTGTTAGGTTCATGATTAAACAGTAATAACGAAATTATTTCATGTATATAATTTTTATTCCCATTTATAGATGCTATAAAAGAGCTAACCCATTGTTTAGTTAATTGAATTTTTGCTGTATAATTTGCAGTTTTTTCAAGATTGCTATTAAACACATTTAATGCATCCTGCTTTGTTAATTGCTTTATAAAATCTTCTTTTATTCCTAGTGCAATAGCACTAATTACAAATGAATTAGTATTATTTAATTGACTAAATAAATAGTTAGCTATTGCTTTTCCTAATTTTTTAGAAAACAATGAAGTTTCTTCTGAAAAAACAATTATTTCTTGGTATAATTTATCTATTAAAAAATCATATTCTTTACTTTCAGGAAAGAATCGTAAAACTTCTCCTGAAGCTTTAATAGAAAAATTGTAATAATCTTGACTTTCTTTAGGTAAAGAATTCCAAAAATATTGAGCAAACCCTCTAATATTTGATGTATATGTTAACAAACCTAATTCGTGGTGCTTATGAACGAGGATATGTAATATTTTAAATGCGTCAATATCGTGTACTCCTTTTACATATCCTTCTGCAAACAAGCTTCCACTTTCATTTTGAACCAGCGTTAATAAATCTTGTTCATTAAGTTTTAATAGTTCTTCTGTTGAATAAGAAGCAAACAGTTTATATGCTAAATAAGAAGACCTATAAACTGAGTTGTTCTCAGAAATTAATTCTTGATCCCAATACTTCTCAGATTTCAATAAGGTTTCGTCTTGAATTTCTTGATAGAAATTTGTTCCTATTAAGTGATAATGTAATGTTTGGTCTTTATAAACTATTGATAAATCAAGTGGTTGTTTATTAACCCCAAATTTGTGTTTTCCTAAACGGATTACATTTTCTCCATCTTCGTATAGCTCTTGTTTATCTTTTAATTTTCTTAACGCATCTTCCTTAGCTACTTTAAGCTGCGTTTCTATAGCTTCCGCTTTACCTACTGATTCTAATTCTTTTAATTGATTAACAATATCTCTAACTTTATTAATCATTAAATCAGCAGCAAAATACCCATTTATATCTTCTACCGATGGGAAACTTTGTGCCTTTTTTGCTATACTTTTTAAAATTCTTTCAGAAGCAGAGCTTAATGCTTCTATTTTTTTGTTTCTTTTTTCTAGTATTGTACTTTTTCGAGCATCAAAAGCATTATGTACTTCTTCTCTCTTCTCAAGAATTAAAGAAATAAATTCTTCAAAATCGGCAAATTTACCTTCTAATTCTTCTAATTGAATTGCTATTTTTGTTAGGAATTCATCACATTTTTCTGGCGTAGTAGCCATATCAATGTAATTTATAATACTTTGATCTATCAATTTTAATTGAGCAGCAAAATCCGCTTTAGCCTCTTTATTCCCTAAAGACTTAATAGCATTTTTTATTCCTGATTTTAATTGATTTAATGTTGCAAAAATTAAAGAAATATTATCAATAATTTTGGTTGACTGTGAAGTATCTTCAATCTCTAAGTTTGTTACAATATCAATTAGAAGTTCTAAGTCTGCTGTTATTTTGTCTACTTCTTTTTCAAGCTTCTTAGCATCTATTACTTTTTTAATAGATGTTAATTGTTCTTGTTTTTCTTGAACACGATTATGATATGGCTTTAAAGCTTGATCATTCAATAAAAATTCTACACATCTTTTTGATATAATAGTGCTTTGTTCTTCAATAGAACTTTCAATTTTTTCTAATACATCAATTGCTATATAACGAACATCTTTTAAGCTAATAACCTGCCCTCTTAATACTCGTAACTCATTTAGTAATTCAACAAAATCTTCTATTGTTTTAAACGATGTACTTTTAATCTTACTTAAAAGTACATTCGATTTTTCTTGAATAACCTTACCTTCTTTTGCTGCTTGTTGCTTTAACTGAGTTACTTTTTCAAATTCATCAATCGCAGCATTGGCAGCATCTTTAATTTCTGCAACAGGTATACTTAATTGTTCTGTTTCAGGTTCGTTTATCCAATAATAACTACTATTAATATCATTTGATTTCTTAGCTATGTCATTGTACAAGCCAGCATAACTATCTTCTTTATTTAAAAGAGTTATTAATTCATGGCATTCTGCCATTGCTTTAACAATATCCTTATTACCAATCTTATACAACAAAGTGTCTTCATGTGATGAAGGAATGTTGTCTGTTTTTAGATAAGGGGTTTGCCAAATTTGAACAACATGATGTTTTGTTTGTTCATTTTCTGTTTTAAAATAACACAACTCTCCATCCTTCAAAATTGTAAAGCCATTACAAACAATAGGTGTTTTTACCTCTTGCTCGATAATATTATAAGACATTAGTATGTAAAGTCCTCTTATTGTTGCATAAAATACATATAGAAAATCTTCTCCGTTAGGAGAAACTATTTTCTCTTGAAACTTTACATCTTTAGTATTGTTTTGAAAAAGTTTATACTGACCTGTTTGTAAATAATATCCGTCAGGAAAAATAAGACCTTGATCATCTGGCAATAATACTGCACAGTCTTTAATACTATCAACTTTTTGAACTTCTTGTAATTTGTGGTTATAAATAAAATAACGTGCTTCTTCTTGAAATGGTTTTATTTCAAGCAAAATAAGGTTTCCTAAATCAGCGTAACGAAACTGACCGTCATCCAATGTTTGATCAATATGTTCTACTGGTTCTTCAAGAATTCCCTTCCCTTCATCAGTATTATCTTCTATCTTGATAGTTAGGTCACCTCCAATAGTTTCTACAAAAACTTTATCTAAAATAGAAATATGAGAATACGTACCATAACGGTGCATATCTCTGGTTACTTCCCGCCAATTAAATTCATGTTGCTTTGGAAACTTGTATTCATGTTCACTTCTATTATCAACATATACTAATTCATTTTCTTTTATTAACCATTTAAAAGTCTTTACATCTGTTTTATTTTCACTTAATTGAAAAACCATATGAAGGTAATTATCGATAATTGCAAATTTTGCAAAAATGGTATTTCGATAATACTTATATAAGTTAGTAAAGTCTGTTATAAAGGTTTCGTTATGAAGAAAATCTAGTGGTTTAGGTTGAAATCGATTTTCATTAAACTCATATGCACTAAAAACATCTGATAATTCGATAACTGTTCTTAGTCCAAAATGAACATTGTACCCAAAGATTGAGGTGTTTCCTAAAGAAACTATATCTCTAGCAATACAGTTGTTTTCTGTGTTAATTCTATCATTTGCTATAAGCTTTGTTTCAACTGTACCAAATACAAGCTTTCTTTCTTCGTTTAATCTTTGTAACCTATCTAGTAGCTCTTTTTTTTGTTTTTGAAGACGATTCTGGATAATCTCATAGGTTCCGCCATCAAGTTGTTGATTTTTCATGCAAAAAAATTACGAGTTTAAAATTAATATTAAAACACTTAAAGTAAATTCCGAGCATTGAAAAATCAATACTCGGAAAAATATTATTTTAACTCATCTTTTTATTAGAAATATCTAATCCTTTTGCTAAACTAAAAAGGTTTCCTAAGAGTGTTTGATCATCAGCAGATGTTGCTCTATCTTTTAAACTCATTAACAAATTAGCAATTGTTAAATTTTTAATATCCTCAGAAGAAATTCCATATTTCACTGCAAAATCTCTTACACGTTCCATTAAATTTCCTTTTACATCATCACTACTTAGTATAGCGTCTTTTACTTCTTGCAAATTACTACTGTTTTCAATCATCTTGTCCAGTCCTTTTGCCTTGGTGATTTGTCCCATGATTTGCTCAAAGAACATTGTTTCTCCACCTACTATATCAATCTTAGCAGATTTTAATGCTTGACTAATAACATCGGCTTGAGCATCTGCAATATCTTTTTGAATATTAATATGTGCTAAATCTACCTTTAAGTCTTTTTCTAATCGCAGTTTAAATTCTTCATGCTCTTTACCTACACCATCTAGCTTTTTCATTGCTGCTGCTTTCTCTTCGATTCCTGCTGCATCTGCTAAGGCTTTTTCTCTTATAACTTCCGCTTCAGCCATTCCTTCTTTTCTTAACGCTTCTGCTTTTGCCTCAACTCCTACAGCCTCAGCTTTTGCTTTCTTCTCAATAATTAAGGCTTCCATAGAACCAAATCGCTCACTAGCATCTGCTTTGGCATGCATTACTTGTGCCTCTGACATTCCTAAAGTAGCTTCTTCTTTTGCTTTTGCATCTGCTAATGTCTTACGAGCCTCTGCTTCTTTTTCACTTGCTTCTTTATTCGCCTGTGCTTCAATGTTAATTTCTTCAGCTTTTTGTTTTGCAGCTTCCTTCTGTGCTTCAGCTTCTTTAATTGTTTTAATTAAATCTTCTTGGGCTTTTGCTTCTGCCAATGTAATAGCAACTTGTTTTTCTCTTTCTGCTGTTTTAAACGCCTGAATATCTTTCATATTCTCTTGTTCTTCAACCACTCCTTTTTCTAAAGTAACACGATCACGAATAACATCTTGTATGTTCTTTTTTTCTACCTCAACTACTTTTTCTTTTTCAATTTGAGCTAATGTAACAATTCGCTCTCGCTCAGTAGCCTCTAACATTCTGTCTTTTTCTACTCTTTCAGTTTCAACAACATCAGTACGTAATTTGTTCTTAGCTGCTACAATAACTTGTCTTTGTTTATTTTCTTCTGCAACTTGTACTTTCTCTTCTGTTACTATTCTTGCCGACTCAGACTTTAATAACTCTTCTTGGTTAACTTTTAATATTTCAGCTTCTTCACGAGCTTTAACATTAGCTATTTCACGTTTTTGTTGCTCTTCTTTCTCTGCTAACTGTTTATCTAGTTCCAGAATAGCTTCTCGAGCTTCTACATCTTGCTTTCTAATCGTTTTTTCTTCATCTCTTTTGATTAGGTTTGCTTTGATGTTTTGTACAGCCGTTAATTCAGTAATTTTCTTAATCCCTTCAGCATCTAAAATATTATCTGCTTTTAAATAAGATACAGATGTTTGCTCTAAGTAATCAATTGCGCAATCTTCAAGCGTGTATCCATTTAAATCGGTTCCAATAATATCTACAATTTCGTCCCTAAACTCTCTACGAGCTTCGTATAAATCAGTAAAATCAAACTTTTTACCAACAGTTTTTAACGCCTCAGAAAACTTAGCTTCAAATAAATCTTCTAATGTTGAAATATCTGATGCTCTATCGCAACCTATAGTTTGTGCTACTTTTTTAATAAAATCTACTTCATTATTTACTCTCACAAAAAAGGCAACTTTAATATCTGCTCGCATATTGTCTCTACAAAGTAATCCATCATTACCTAAACGTTCTATTTGGATTTTTTTTACAGATACATCCATAATTTCTACTCTGTGAAATACAGGTATCACATACATCCCTTTATCTGTAGCTACTTTAGTTCCTCCAAAACCTGTTCGTATCAAAGCTTGTCCTTGTGGTACCTTTTTGTAGAACATTGCTATTATAGCAAAGTATAGAATAATAAGAAATAGAATTAATCCTACTCCTACTCCAATAACCTGTAATAAACTGTTTGTCATAGTTCTTTTTTTTTAAAAAATTTTGTTTTTAATTTATATATGATTGTGCGTAATAAAAAGACTTATCCTGACTTTGTTTTATAATCAAGATTTGCTCTCTAAATTGTATTGGACTCCCGTCTAATGATTTAATATTTATTGACAAATGAGTCCCTTCAGCTTTTACTTCAGCTGAACCTAATTTTTTTTCTTTAATATTAGATAAAGAAACACCTACTCTACCTACTATTTCTATCGGTAAATCTCCATGTTGATTCAAGTTCTTAAAAAAACTTTTAAAAGGTGTTGTGAATATTTTATTGATGAATAGCGACGGTAAAAAACCTATCAACATTAGTACAAAACCAAAGCTATTATTTATACTACCTGTTAAAACAGTAGAAAATACTGTACAAATCCACCAGATAAAAATCCAACATGTAAATGTGAACATAAAAGGCAGCCCTACAAAGTTGAAATAAATCAGAAAAATTTGCCACCATTTTAGTGGTTTTCTTTTTTTTCCTAATACATCCTCTTTATTTACTTCTGCATTTGAAACATCATGAAAATCTGCATTTCCTCCTTCAATACCTGAATCTGTATCTATATCGAAATCTGCATCAATATCTACGTCTATATCTAAATCGAAATCAATTCCAGAAATCATAGTTACCACCCAATACAATAGTAGTATAATCACTAAAATTGTTAAAGGTAAGTTTACAGATGAAAATATAATATCGGTAAAAGTGTTCAATTTTATGCGTCTTTATCGTTTAACCCTAATCTTTCTTTCAATTTCAATAAACTTTCTTCAGCCGAAGTTTCAGTAACGTCTGCCGCTTCCGATAATTCCTGATCTATTGATTTAGAAGATTTCGCTATTTCCCCATATGCTTCAGCTAGAGCCTCTTCTTGTTTTACTTTCTCTTTCATGCGTTCTAACATAGAAACTGTGCTTGTACTATCAACATCAGCCATTTGTTTATTCAAATTCTTTGTTGCTTTAGAAACTTTAACTCTAGCTTTTAATGTTTTCAACTCATTTTCCCATTTGCTAATATTCTGTTTAATTTCCTGAATATTATACTCTAATTTACTCACTGAATCATTGAATTGAAACTCTTCTTTTTTCACCATTAATATTTTATGGTTCATTTCTTCTTTTTTCATTAAAGCTTCCTTCGCTAGTCTGTCTGCCTCAGAAAGTTCCATATCTCCATTTTGTCCTTTTTTCAAAATTAATATCGCTTTTTGCTCATAATCTTGACTTTTAAAAGTTAACTCTTCTACATCGTTTTTAGCTCGAATAGCCAATGCTTTTACTTGTGCCAGTGACTCTAAACTTTTTTCGAGATTTAATTTTAAATCTCTGATTCCTTGTTCTGTCATTTTAATAGGGTCTTCCATTTTATCTATTGCAGAATTTGCTTCTGATTGCCCTATTTTAAAAAGTCTTCTAAAAAAATTCATATCTATTTTTTTTAATATTTTGAAAAATTAATAATGTGATCTGAGTATTCGCTCAAGAGTAAACTAAGCGAGTTTAAACTTGCTTCAAACTCATTAGCGTCCAAATTCTCTAACTGAAGTGTGTCTCTAAAAATAACACGTTCACCACTTTCATCTAAGACAAAAGCTCCATGAATTATATCTCTATTCTTTTGCAACAAGCTTTTAAAAACTTCTTGATTAGGCTCTTTAATTTTAAAGATATATTGTTCAAAAATTATAATTGGATTTGCAACCCCAATAATTAAGTTTTTTATCCCTTCGTTTTCTTTTTCAACAACGAAAATACCTTCTTCTTGATTTTCTTTTACAATATTGAAATTTAACTCCAGTAAAAAAACCTTTACTTTACTAAAATATGTGTTCATTTTTAAGCAGTTTGATTAGTTAATATAGCATTTTTTTTAAGCGATAATATTACAAAAAGTTTCTAAAATCAAAGACACCCAACATAACATTATTAATAACATAAATTCAATAATTTTTAATTTAAAATATTCCCTACTAATTTTTAAACTAAAAAAATTAGCAAAAACAAAAATAATTAGCTAATATTGTTTGCTCAAATATACAAAAATAAAAACATTTAGCAAACAAAATTAGCAAAACATGTCATTCTTTGGTAAAAACATAAAGAAAATTAGAAGTGTAAAACGTTTAAGTCAACAAGCTTTTGCAGAACTTTTCGACCTAAAAAGAGCTACACTGGGGGCTTATGAAGAAGGAAGAAGTGAACCAAAAATTGACACTATTATAAAAATTGCTAATTATTTTAGCATTCCTATAGATAACCTACTAACTTCAGAACTTACTGTTAATAATTTACTCCAATTTAAAGAGAACCTAACTCTAGAAACAGAAAAAACCTCCAAAGAAACCACCACTAAAATTCCTTGTATCACTGAAAAAGTAGCTATACAGTATCTTGAACATTACAATAAAACTTCTTTTATTGATGATTTATCTAAAATTCAACTCCCTATTAACTCACAAAAAAAACTTAGAGCTTACACCATTACAAATTTAGAAATGGCTAATCACGACAACGGATTATACCCTAAAGACATAGTAATAGGTGAATTTATACCAAACAATATTATAAAGAACTTAAAAAACGGAGAACTTACTCTTACTCTTGTAAAAAACGAACTAATACTACGTAGGCTTCATATTAATGATGACTCTATAACACTATGTGCAGATCATAAAAATGTACCCGACAAGGTATTTCCTCTTAAAGACATAAAAGAATTATGGAAAATACAATACGTGTTTTTTAACAGAGTTCCTGATTTTAACACCCCCATAGAAAACAAACTTTCTTTTTTAGAACAAGAACTTTTTAAATTAAAAAGAGAATTAGAATAAACCATTACTTAAATCCAGCTATTTTATCTTCTTCTAAAATCTCATTGGTTTCTTCTTGTACTTTTTTCAATACCTCATTTAAATCGGTTATTGTATCTAAATCGTTATGTGCTACCATATTTAACAAGGCTTTGTCTTGTGCGCGTCCTTTTTTCATCGCTTCTGCATATGGTATTTCTTCATTAAAAGTCACCATAGAGTACTTTGAAAAATATTCAGTTGGAAACGTTTTTTCTAAATCCATCTCTAACTTTCTCTTTTGCTTAAATAATGGATTCGCTACATGATCCCGCATTTCATAAAAGTTATCGATTGCTAAATCGGCAATCGCATCGGTATCTTCTTTACGTGCTTTTTCGTAGGCTTTAAAAGTAGCTTGCCAATCTCCTTTGTGCGCATCTAAAATTGTATCAAATACAGTTACATCTTCAAACGACGCATTCATTCCTTGTCCATAAAAAGGAACAATCGCATGTGCTGCATCTCCCATTAACAAGGTTTTGTTTTGATAATGCCAAGGTGAACATTTTACCGTTCCTAAAGCTCCCGTTGGGTTGTTTAAAAATTCGTCTTTTATACTTGGTATTAAAGCCAACGCATCTGAAAATTCTTTTTCAAAAAATTCAGTTATTTTTTCTTCAGAAGTTAAATTATTGAAGTTGTATTTTCCTTCATCATAGCTTAAAAATAAGGTTACCGTAAAACTTCCATCTAAATTAGGCAACGCGATTAACATATACTCTCCACGAGGCCAAATATGTAAATGGTCTCTACTTATCTGGTGATTTCCTAACTTATCTGCAGGAATTTCTAATTCTTTATATCCGTGAGATAAAAAGTTTTGTGAATAGCTGAACAAGAATTTTCTTTCTAAATAGTAGCTTTTTCTTAATGCAGATCCTGCTCCATCTGTCCCAAAAATCACATCTCCATCTACTGAAAACTCTTCTTTGGTATTGTAATCTTTAAAATGTGCTACAGTATTTTCAATATCTACCGAAGTACACTCTGTATTAAAATGTATTGTTACATTCTCGTGCTTCTCTGCTTCGGTCAATAAAATTCCATTTAAATCACCTCTTGAAATAGAGTTGATATACTCTCCTTCTCTACCTGAATAATTAGACGCAAAGGTATTTCCTTCTCTGTCGTGCATTAAGCGTCCGTACATCGGAATACAAATCTCACGAGCCTTTTCTTCTACACCACATAAACGTAGCGCTTTGAATCCTCGATCAGACAAGGCTAAATTGATTGACCTTCCTGCGGAAATGTCTGTTGTTCGTAAATCTGGACGACTTTCATACATTTCTACTTTATATCCTCTTTGCGCTAAACGAAGTGCTAGTAAACTTCCGCATAAACCAGCTCCTATAATTACTATGTTGTCTTTTTTACTCATTACAGTAATTCTTTTAATATTTCAACCATTCTAAACACATCTTCAAAACTGTTATACATTGGCACAGGAGCACAACGAATTACATCAGGTTCTCTCCAGTCGGTAATCACATTGTTCTCTGTTAACTTTTGATGCAACGACTTATCAGCATTTTTTACCTGAATAGATAATTGACAACCTCTTTCTTTTGGATTTGAAGGAGTGATGATTTTAATTCTATCCGTATCAATTTGATTGATTAAATATTCAAAATATCCTGTTAGTTTTTCTGATTTTGCTCTCAATGCTTCCACCCCTACTTCTTCAAACATATCTAATGAAGCTCTAATCGCTGCCATTGATAAAATTGGCGGATTACTCAACTGCCAACCTTCTCCTCCTGCCATTACATCGAATGGTTGACGCATGTTAAAACGAGTTTCTTTATTATGATTCCACCATCCTGCAAAACGCGGCAGGTCTTTATTGTGCGCATGTTTTTCATGCACAAATAAACCACCTAAACTTCCAGGTCCTGAGTTTAGATACTTATAAGTACACCAAGCTGCAAAATCTACTCCGCTATCGTGCAATTCTGGAGAAATATTTCCTGCTCCGTGTGCTAAATCTATTCCGACCATACAGTTTTTCGCATGCCCTATTTCAGCAATTCGCTTGATATCTAAATATTGTCCTGTATAATAGTTTACACCACCAATCAGTAGCAACGCGATTTCATCACCTTGTTCATCAACTATTTTCTCTAAGTCTTCTATTCGTAATAATTCTTCTCCTTCACGAGGCTTCCATTCAATCAATCCTTCCTCAGTATCAAACCCGTGGAAGTTTAATTGCGATTGCACTGCGTATCTATCTGAAGGAAATGCATCACTTTCAATTACTATTTTATACTTGGTTTTTGTAGGTTGATAAAACGATACCATTAACAAGTGTAAGTTCGTCGTTAATGTATTCATCACCACCACTTCTAGTGGTTTTGCTCCTACTATTTTCGCCATTGAATTGGTTAGAAACTCGTGATATGGCATCCAAGGATTCTGCGCTTCAAAGTGCCCTTCTACCCCAAATTTTGCCCAATCATCTAATTCTTGTTGAATATATTGTTGGGTTTGCTTAGGTTGTAATCCAAGAGAATTCCCTGTAAAATACAACCAATCATTCCCGTCTTTATCTTTAGGAATATGAAACCTATCTCTTACATGAGCTAGTTTATCTTCTTTATCTAATTGTTGCGCGTAATCAAGTGTTGTTTTATGCATGTTTTTTTACTTCTAAAAACACTAAAGATACTTTATTTTTAGTTCAAAATAAAAATCAAAGTGTTTCATTTAATGAAACAGTGTTTTATAAATCTACATATTTTTATTATATTAGTCAATAATTTTTAGAAAAAATGAATACAGATTCCAAAAATTTAAATCAATCTATCATCAAAGCTTTTACTCTTTTAGATGCTTTTACCGATGATAAAAAAGAATGGGGTGTGCGTGAATTAGCACTTAAAACTGGTTACAACAAAAGCACAACCTATAGGTTATTAAGCACGTTAGTTTTATTGAATGTGGTACATCAAAACAATAATGAAAAATATCAATTAGGGAGTAAATTATTTGAGTTAGGCAACCGAGTTTCATTGTACAAATCACTTAGAAACTTAACCAATATCCCAATACAAAAAGCAGCTTTAGATATTCAGGAAACTGTTTTACTAGGTATTTTAAAAGACCACCAAGTTTTTCATATCAACAAAGCTGATAGTTTACAAGGACTAAAAATAAGTACCTCTATTGGTTCTTATGCTCCTGTTAATTGTAGCGCCATAGGGAAGTTATTATTAGCCTTTTCTTCGTTGGAGACACAAGAAACATTTTTTAGTTCTGTTACGCTACGATCATTCACAAAGAATACGATTACCTCAGCTTCAAAACTCAAAAAAGAATTACAATTAATTCAGCAACAAAAATTTGCTTTAGATATTGAAGAGTCCGAGCTTGGTTTGGTATGTATAGCAATGCCCATTTACAATAAAAAAGGAAAGGTTATTGCTGGAATGAGCGCATCTGGACCTTCTAGTAGATTTAGAATGGAAAATGTTCAAAATTATATTACTATTTTACAAAAGGGCGCAACAGAAATAGAGCAATCTTTACAAAGCTTCGAAAACTTATAACATGGAACAAATCAGGAAATATTTTGAAACTTTTTCTTTTTTAAACGATCAAGAATGGCATTACTTTTCTTCTAAGCTTCAACATCAAACTTTTCAAAAAAAGGAAATTGTTTTATCTAAAGGAGCCACTGAAAACTACCTTTCATTTGTTGAAAACGGAATTTTACGGTTGTTTATCCCAAAAATTGAAAATGATGTAACTTTTGGTTTTGTTTTTAAAAACAGTTTTATAAGTGCTTACGATTCTTTCTTAACACAAACCTCTTGTGGGTATAGTATAGAAACCTTAGCTCCTACCTCGTTATGGAGATTATCGTTTGATGATTTGGAAGACATCTATAAAAACACCTCTATTGGCAATGAAATTGGACGAAAAAATGCAGAAAATTTATTCTTACTAAAATCAAAACGAGAACTTTCATTATTGAGCAACACTCCAGAAGAAAGATACCTCAATCTTTTTCATGAAAGACCTGAGCTAATTCAACAAATTCCTTTAAAATATATAGCGTCATATATTGGTATAACCCCTCAAGCACTCAGCAGAATTAGAAAACGAATTTCTTAACTTAAGTTCATTGTTTACATTCGAAAGTTTATTCAATTTTGAATAAAACTTTTTTATCTATGAAACCGTTATTTATTTTACTACTTACCTTCCTAGTTACAGTAGGTGTTCAAAAACTTTTTTTTAAAACCATAAACTATTCGCTTTCTGGTAGAATAGCAATGTGTACTATGCTATTATTTACTGCTTTAGGACATTTTGTTTTTACGGAAGGCATGAGTAAAATGATTCCGAATTTTATCCCCTTAAGATCATCTATCGTAACGCTAACAGGAGTACTAGAAATTATGTTGGCTATTGGTTTATTATTACCAAACTATGTGAAAATTACAGGTTGGATTCTTATTTTATTTTTACTACTCATACTACCAACCAATATAAAAGCTAGCTTAGAAAACTTGAATTACCAAACAGGAAATTATGACGGAAAAGGGATTACTTACTTATGGTTTAGAATTCCTTTACAACTCTTTTTTATTGCTTGGGTGTATTTTTTTACTTTAAGGAAGTAATTTCAAATAAAAAAAGGTCTACATTAAAATGCAGACCTTGAATAATATAATTTGTTTAAGACACGATTTAGTACAATACTCTAAACTTAATCGTTCCTTCTACCTTTTTCAGTTTTGTTATCACTTCTTGATTGTATTCTTTATCAACATCAGTAATTACATATCCTACCTTTTCATCAGTAGATAAGTATTGCCCCGTAATATTCAACTCATATTTAGCTAACACCTTGTTAATTTTCGCCATTATACCAGGCACATTTTTATGAATATGTAAAAAACGATGTGCATTTTTATGTTTTGGTAAGCGAATATTTGGGAAGTTTACTGCATCAACCGTATTTCCAGAATTGATATACGCCATAATCTTATTCGGAACAAAATCAGCAATATCTTTTTGAGCTTCTTCAGTACTACCACCTACATGTGGAGTTAAAATCACATTATCCAGTCCTTTTAATTCCGTATAAAAATCACCATTTTTTCTTGGCTCTTCAGGATAAACATCCACTGCAGCTCCAGCAATCTTACCAGATTTCAAACCATCAACTAAAGCTTCAATATCTACTACAAAACCACGAGATAAGTTCACCAAGTGTGCACCATTTTTCATTTGTGCTATTTCCTCTTTTCCTATGTAGTTTTTATTCGCTGAATTATCATCAACATGTAACGTAACTACATCTGAAATATTCAATAATTCATTTAATGTATCTATTTTTGTGGCATTCCCTAAAGATAATTTATCTTCTACATCATAATAGTAAACATCCATACCTAAAGCTTCTGCTAATACAGATAATTGCTTACCAATGTTTCCATACCCAACAATCCCTAGCTTTTTACCGCGGACTTCTCTTGATCCTTGCGCTGTTTTATTCCATTGACCGTTATGGATTTCTGTACTTCTTTGAAACACACTACGCATTAACATTATAATCTCTCCAATAGCTAATTCTACTACCGAACGCGTATTACTATATGGTGCATTAAAAACTACTACTCCACCCTCTTTACAAGCCTCTAAATCAATCTGCTTCGTACCTATACAAAAAGCAGAAACTACCATTAACTTTTCGGCAGCTTCAATAACTTTACGAGTTACTTGTGTTTTAGAACGGATTCCTAACACATGAACATCTTTTAATTTTTCAATCAATTCATCTTCTGATAAACTTCTTGATACAGTTTCTACTGAAAATCCATCACCTGTTAACTTTGTAAAAGCATCAGAGTGTACGTTTTCTAATAATAATATCTTAATTCTGTTCTTTGGATATGATAAGTTTCTAGGCAATTTGTTAACGTATAAAAATTCATCTAAATTCGGCGTAATATGATCGGCGTTTGCAATCGTTTTATCTCTTGATACATTCTCTGTATATGCAAAAAAAGTATCGGCAACACCTGCTTCTTTGGTAACTGCATCACTATACCCATCACCAATAACTTGTACTTCACCTTCTAAATTTAAGGATTTTAAACAATCTATCTTACCATTATGTTTAGATAATGGGTTTTCCGTGTCAAATCCAACAATAACTCCATCGTTATCAAACTCAAAAGTATTTGCAAATACTCTTTCTGAAGGAATGTTATATTCAGCAACTATAGGATCAATAAATTCTTTAAACCCAGCTGAAATCACATAAATATCATCAGAAAAGCTTTCAAAAAATTCTTTATTTCTTTCTATAGAAGGAGATACTTTTTGCCTTAACTCTTCTATTAACAAAGGTAAATCTGACTTTTTAGCACTTAATAACTGAATGCGTTTTTCTAAGGATTCAGTAAAGGATACTTCACCATCAATTCCTTGATTTGTAATATGGATTACTTCTTGAATAATCTCTTCCTTTTTTTGATTTCCTTTTAAAGTGATTTCAGCTAAAACATCTAATGCTTCCACACTGGTTAGTGTGCTATCGAAATCGAAAACGAAATTTCGTTTTACTAAATTCATGTTACTTATTTATGTTTTTGTTGTTGTGTTGTTAAGCCAACGAATGTACAAAGGTTTTCTTAAAAACACATATTACGAACCCCTTAAGTTTCAGTTTTTAAATAAAGAAAACACACTTCTTAAAAGCTATTACTTTTTAAGGTTTTACACCTTTAAAAAGCTTCAATTTTAAATCAATAAGAACAACCACCAAAAAGCGGGTATAGCTTCTACCCAGAAAGAACTATAATATTTAGATTGATTTACTTTTGATCTCATTAATAAAACTAAAAGTACAGAAAACAATACTAAAAAAACAGTTCGAAAATGAGTATTAGGACTAATAATAAACTCCAACACCAAACACAACCCTAACAAAACAGCACCAAACTTTTTAGTGTTTTCTATACCTATTTTTTTAGGAATGGTTTGTAAAGAGATAGCATCATATTGTACATCTCTAATATCAAAAGGGAGAATTAATATCACCACTAATAAAAACCGTTGTATCGCAGATAGGTACACTTCACTTGTAAAAGAAGTTTCACTCGCGTATACTGGTAATAATACCGTGGTTCCTGCCCATACCAAAGCCACCACTACTATTTTTAAATAACCAATGCTTCGTAAGTTTTTTTGAAATCCACTTAAAAAAGGCACTGCATACAAGAAAGTTAACAAACCAAAAGGCATAAAAAACAATAACGTCCTTAACGGAAGTAACCATGCGTAATAACACATCAACAAGAAACAAATCAGTGAAAATATTTGAATAATTTGTAAATTTTTAGTCAAACTTCGATGATGTAGTTTCGCTACTCCTGCATATTTAACAAAGTTATACCCAGTAATTGTCGCAAAAAACACAAAAAAACCAAGTGATTCATCATACGAAAAACCAAAGTATAGCTCTGTAATTCTAAACAAAGAAAACACAGATAAGGCTACATGAATACTAGAGTTTATATAAAAATCGAGTACTTTTTTTAAAAGCTTCATTCAACAAAAATAACTTTTCTGTTTATAACCAGCTGTTTTGGTTAATAAAATATTGCTTTTAACAAAAAAATATGTAGTATCAAATCAACCAATTTCACTATTTTTGAGGCACGAAAAACAACAACACAATAATGAACACAAATTCATTTCAACTAAGGCATATAGGTCCTCGTGTTAAAGATCAGGATCAAATGCTTCAAACAATTGGCATAGAGAGTTTAGACCAATTGATTTACGAAACTATCCCCGACGATATCCGCTTACATAAAGAGTTAGATTTAGCCCCTGCTATGAGCGAATATGAATACCTAAATCACATTAACGAATTAGGTGCAAAAAACAACGTTTTTAAAAGTTATATCGGTTTAGGATATCACGAAGCTATTATACCTAGCGTTATACAACGTAATATTTTAGAAAACCCGGGATGGTATACTGCTTATACCCCTTACCAAGCTGAAATAGCGCAAGGGCGTTTAGAAGCCTTGTTAAATTATCAAACTATGATTTGTGATTTAACAGGAATGGAATTAGCCAATGCTTCATTATTAGACGAAAGTACTGCAGCTGCCGAAGCCATGGCGTTATTATTTGACATTCGTGAACGCGCACAAAAGAAAGCAAACGTAAACAAGTTCTTTGTTTCAGAAGAAATTTTACCACAAACCTTATCGGTTTTACAAACACGTGCTATTCCTATCGGAATTGAATTAGTAGTTGGTAATCATGAAGAATTTGATTTTTCTGAAGAATTCTACGGTGCTATCGTACAATACCCTGGAAAGCATGGACAAGTGTATGATTACACCGATTTCGTAGCTAATTGTAACGCAAACAATATTAAAGTAGCTGTTGCTGCTGATATTTTATCATTAGTAAAATTAAAAGCTCCTGCTGAATTTGGTGCTGATGTTGTTGTAGGTACTACACAACGTTTTGGTATTCCTTTAGGATATGGAGGGCCTCACGCTGGATATTTTGCAACGAAAGAAGCTTACAAGCGTAGTATTCCTGGTCGTATTATTGGAGTTACAAAAGATGTTGACGGTAGTCGTGCTTTACGTATGGCATTACAAACACGTGAACAACACATTAAACGTGAAAAAGCAACTTCAAACATTTGTACTGCACAGGTATTATTAGCTGTTATGGCAGGTATGTATGCTGTATACCACGGTAAAGATGGTTTACAATACATTGCAGATCGTGTATACACAAGCACTATAACCTTAGCAAAAGCTTTAACCGATTTAGGATTCAAACAAAAGAATAGTGCTTATTTTGATACTATTTTAGTTGAAGTTGAAGCAGACAAATTACGTCCAGTAGCTGAAGCAAACGGAATCAATTTTAACTACATTGATGAAAACCATATTTCAATCTCTGTAAACGAAACCGTTGGATTAAAAGAAATCAACGAAATTGTTGATTGTTTCGAACAAGCATTCAATATCAAAGATATTTTGGTTACTGAATTTACTACTACAGATGTAATTCCTGCAGATGTAAAAAGAGCAACTTCTTTCTTAGATAACGATATATTCAACACGTATCAATCAGAAACTGATATGATGCGTTATATTAAAAAATTAGAACGTAAAGATTTAGCATTAAATCACTCAATGATCTCTTTAGGGTCTTGTACCATGAAGTTAAATGCTGCTTCTGAAATGTTACCGTTGAGTAACCCTCAATGGGGAAATATTCACCCATTTGCACCATTAAACCAAGCTGAAGGATATCAAATCATGTTAGATAACCTTGAAAAGCAATTAAACGTAGTTACTGGTTTTGCAGGTACTTCTTTACAACCTAACTCTGGTGCACAAGGAGAATTTGCTGGATTAATGACTATTAGAGCATATCACGAAGCAAATGGAGACACCAACAGAAACATCTGTTTAATTCCTGCATCTGCTCACGGAACTAACCCAGCATCTGCTGTTATGGCGGGTATGAAAGTGGTAGTTACCAAAACGGATGAAAGAGGAAACATCGACGTAGAAGATTTACGTGCTAAAGCTGAAAAACATGCCGATAATTTAGCTGCTTTAATGGTAACCTACCCATCTACTCATGGAGTATATGAAAAGGCTATTAAAGAGATTACGCAAATTATTCATGATAATGGTGGACAAGTATATATGGACGGTGCAAATATGAACGCACAGGTAGGATTAACAAATCCTGCAACTATTGGTGCAGATGTTTGTCACTTAAACTTACACAAAACATTTGCGATTCCTCACGGTGGTGGTGGACCAGGTGTTGGACCAATTTGTGTGGCTCCACAATTAGTTCCGTTTTTACCAACCAATCCAGTAATAGCAACTGGTGGTGACAATGCCATTACTGCTATTTCAGCTGCTCCTTGGGGTTCAGCATTGGTATGTTTAATTTCTTACGGATACATTACTATGTTAGGTGCTGACGGGTTAACAAACTCTACTAAGAATGCAATTTTAAACGCAAACTATATTAAAGAGCGTTTAAGCGGGCATTATAGCACTTTATATACAGGAGAAATGAACCGTGCAGCACACGAAATGATTTTAGACTGTCGTGAGTTTAAACAAAACGGAATTGAAGTTACTGATATTGCGAAGCGTTTAATGGACTACGGATTCCACGCACCTACCGTATCTTTCCCTGTAGCGGGAACAATTATGGTAGAGCCTACCGAGTCTGAAGGTGTAACTGAGTTAGATCGTTTTTGTGATGCCTTAATCTCTATTAGAAAAGAGATTGCTGAAGCAAGCAAGGAAACTCCTAACAACCCGCTTAAAAACGCACCTCATACGCAAGAAATGTTAACTGCTGATGAATGGGATTTACCATATTCTCGTAAGCAAGCAGCATTTCCTTTAGATTATATTGCAGACAATAAGTTTTGGCCTTCTGTACGTCGTGTAGACGATGCTTTCGGTGATCGTAACTTAATTTGTTCTTGTAATCCTATTGAAGATTACATGGAAGCGGAAGCTTAGAAGTAAAATTCATACAAACTCAAAAACCTCATCAGAAAAGATGAGGTTTTTGCTTTTATAAACTATGCTAAAACGGTCATTTCGAAGAAACGATTTTATAAGCGACTGAAAAACCGTGAGGTTCAGTGGAGCTAAACCTCATGAATGTGTGTTACTCATAACATTAAGACCTCTCATATCCATTCGAGGTGACAAGTAAACAAGAAAAAGATTGCTTCGTCCTACCTCCTCGCAATAATGGTTACAAAAACGTCCTTAGAAAACAAATCAAAAATTAACAACTAACTGTCACTTCGAGTGAAATTCATGAAACATAGTGAAGGGAATTTTGTATCGAGAAGTATTCGATAATAACGAGGTTCTCGATACTATTTTGTTCCTCTACATTGCACAAAATTACTCGAACTGACACTGAACGAAGTCGAAATGAAAAGTAACATAACCTCATGAATCAAAATTGGTCATTTCGAACAGAGCGATAGCGAAGTGTGAGAAATCTCAACAATAGGAATTACCCATCTCATGAGATTCCTCCTATCATCAGAATAACGTGAATTAATTTCAATGACAAAACAAAACGTCATTCTGACAGAGTGATTTTATAAACGACAAAAAACCTCAACAATACAAGTTACCCATCTTAAAGAGATTTAGCTCCGCTGAACCTTTCGGTTTCTCCCTCTGGTTGAAATGACATCATAACAAAGCATCCCCACTCTACCCTATTTTTATATATTTGAAAAAAATTACTAGTAGTCGCAACTCTATTTTAAATGGCATACATTTCTATAATTATACTAGTAGGTATTTTTCTTGTATTCAAAAAAAATTCCTCAACAACTAAGTGGAAACAACCAACAACTCCATTCCCTGATAAGTGGAAAATTATTTTAACTAAAAAAGTTGCTTTTTACAACGCACTCACTCCTGATGAAAAAGAATTATTCGAGTTTAAAGTTTTTGAATTCCTATTAAATCATGAGGTTATTGGTGTTGATGTTACGGTTACAATTACTGACAAATTACTGATAGCTTCTAGTGCTGTAATTCCTATTTTTAATTTTCCTGAATGGCGCTATCCTAACATCAAAGAAATCATTTTATACCCTGCCATGTTTAACGAGCATTTTGAAACCGAAGGAAACAACCGAAGAATTTTAGGAATGGTAGGTAACGGGTATTTAGAAGGAAAAATGATTTTATCTAAACCTGCTTTACATTTAGGTTTTGAAAATGAAACTGATAAAAAGAATACTGCCATCCATGAGTTTGTACATTTAATTGATAAACTAGATGGTAATATTGACGGAGTACCACATGTATTATTAGAAAAGCAATACAGTATTCCGTGGGTAGACTTAATCAACAAAAAAATTGAAGAAATATACAACGATGCTTCCGATATCAATCCGTATGGTGGGACTAACAAAGCGGAGTTTTTCTCGGTTGCAAGCGAATACTTTTTTGAACGTCCGAAGTTATTAGCCAGAAAACATCCTGAGCTTTATGCGTTACTGGAGCAAATCTTTAAACAAGATATGGATGACCTGAACTTACATTTAAAACGTTTGGATATTTCCAGAAACGATCCTTGTCCTTGTGATAGCGGTGTGAAATACAAGAAGTGTTGCGGGGTGAACTAGACCTTCTCCTCTACTCGTCATTTCGAAGGAGGTACGACTGAAGTAATCTTACTCTCGACTAATAGATTGCTTGGTTCCACTCGCAATGACGAAACATTCTGTCATCTCGAACTGAAGCAACGCGGAATGTGAGAGATCTAAACAATAGGAACTACTCATATGAATAAGATTTCTCCCTCTGGTCGAAATGACAATAAACAAGACGTCATTACGAAGGAGGTTACGACTGAAGTAATCTCTCCGTCGACTAACAGATTACTTCGTTTCACTCGCAATGACCAAACATTCTGTCATCTCGAACTGGAGCAACGCGGAATGTGAGAGATCTCAACAATGTAAGATACTCACTTTCATTTTGTTATCAATTTTATATTTTCATATATTTAAAAAACTAAAAAACAAATCACTAACCCCAAACTAACTACTATGAAACAAAAAATTCTATTTGTATTAAGTCTACTTTTCGGATTAATGTTTATTAATTCAGGATTAAACAAATTCTTAAACTACATGCCAATGCCTGAAGATTTACCCGAAAAAATGATGAGTACTATGACCGCTATGATGGAAATTGGTTGGCTAATGCCCTTAGTAGGTATTGCTGAAATTTTAGGAGGTATTCTATTCATTATTCCAAAGACCAGAGCCTTAGGAGCTGTAGTTATTTTTCCTGTAATGATAGGAATTATGCTTACACACATTTTTCAAGCTCCTTCCGGACTTCCTATGGCTATAGCACTATTTGCTATTAACCTTTGGGTGATTTATGAAAACTGTGATGCTTATAAACCTATGGTAAAATAAGGACTATCGTCATTGCGAGGAGTGACAACGACGTGGCAATCTTTTTCTCGGTACACAACAAACAGATTGCTTCGTTTCACTCGCAATGACGTTTTTACAAATCAATTTCCTTTAACGCTTTGATGTTATTACGTTCTAAGAATGCATCAATCGTTTCAAAGTGTTCGATAACGCGTTGGTCTTTAAACTCAAATACCTTTTGAGACAAACCTTGTAAGAAATCACGGTCGTGCGATACTAAAATCAACGTTCCGTCGAAGTGTAATAAGGCTTCTTTAATTACTTCTTTTGATTTTAAATCTAAGTGGTTCGTAGGCTCATCTAATATCAATACGTTTACAGGCTCTAACAACAACTTTACCATTGCTAAACGGGTTTTCTCTCCTCCAGAAAGTACTTTTACTTTCTTTTCTAAATCATCTCCCGAGAACATAAAACGTCCTAATATATTTTTGATTTGCGTTCGAACATCACCTTCAGCAACCTCATCTACGGTTTGGAAAATCGTCAATTCAGAATCTAACAACGACGCTTGATTCTGTGCAAAGTATCCCACTTTGGCGTTGTGTCCTAAACCACATTCACCTTCAAAGTCAATTTCTCCCATAATTGCTTTAATCATGGTCGATTTTCCTTCTCCGTTTCTTCCTACAAACGATACTTTTTCGCCACGAGCTATGGAAAAACTTGCGTCTTTAAATACTGTTAAGTCTCCGTATTGTTTTGTCAATCCTTCCACTTTCACAGGGTAATCTCCCGAACGTGGTGACGGTGGAAAACGTAGTTTTAAGGCTGATGTATCTACCTCGTCTATTTCTACAGGAACTAATTTTTCTAACATTCGTTCACGCGAAGCTACTTGATTCGTTTTTGAATAGGTTCCTTTAAAACGCTCGATAAACGCTTTGGTATCGGCAATAAATTTTTGTTGTTCTTGATAGGCTTTTAACTGATGTGCACGACGTTCTTTACGCAACTCTAAATAGTGTGAGTAGTTCGCTTTGTAATCGTGAATGGTTCCCATGGTTACCTCAATGGTTCTGTTGGTAATATTATCGATAAATGCTTTATCGTGCGATATTACTACTACCGCCTTGGCTTTGTTTAATAAGAAGTTTTCTAACCAAATTACCGACTCGATATCTACGTGGTTGGTAGGCTCATCTAACAAAATTAAGTCGGGTTTTTGCAGTAAGATTTTCGCCAACTCTATACGCATACGCCAACCTCCACTAAACTCTGAGGTGGCTCTTTCAAAATCTTCTTGTTTAAACCCTAACCCTTTTAAAGCTTTTTCTACTTCTGCTTCGTAGTTTATTTCTTCTAAGGCATAGTACTTCTCCCCTAAATCCGAAACACGCTCAATGATTTTCATATAGTCGTCCGATTCGTAATCAGTACGGGTTTCTAATTGTTTGTTGAGGTCGTCCATTTCTGCTTTCATGGTAAAAATAGATGCAAATGCTTTGGATGCTTCTTCTTTTACCGTGCAGTTATCTTCCATTAACAAGTGCTGAGGTAAGTAAGCGATTACGGTATCTTTCGGACTACGAACGCCTCCTTTAGTTGGTTTAGAAACTCCTGCTATAATTTTCATCATGGTGGATTTTCCTGCGCCATTTTTACCCATTAAGGCAATTTTATCGTTCTCGTTTATTACAAACGAAACGTCGCTAAACAGGGCGTTACCACTAAACTCAACCGTTAATTGATCTACCGTAATCATACAAAATATTTTAAGCGGCGAAATTAGCAAAAATGGTGTATAAGTTTGTGAAAAACTTTCACTTAGATAGTTTATTGATTTTGTTATATTTGAGACTCTAAAACAAAAAAAGCATGAAAATAAAGACCTTAATCTTCGCCTTACTACTTTCAAACATAATTTTTGGTCAAAATGACACCTCTGAAAACAGCAATAAGTTACTTTCAGAAACAACTACTGAGGTTAATTCTTTATATACCCCTAATTACCCTGAAGGAATTTATACTTCTAAAAAAGATTTTATTAGTAAAAAGCCTAGTTCTTTTAAAACTGTTGTAATGAAGAACTTTAATAAAAAAGTTATGGATAGTATTATTCACGATTGTTATTTTTATTACTCTGATAATAATAAAAAGGTGAGAAATGTCTTTGCAATTTCCTATAAAGGGCATTTATACTTTCAAATAAAAGCTATTTTAAAAAACAGAAACAAAACAGATAGAGCTCAAAGCACCAACTACCACAACATGTTTGTCAGGACTATTATAGGCGGAGAGAATTACTTATATACCGAAGCTGAGTTAGTGAACCAATGGGCTATGGGAACTGCTGTAAATTTTGGGGCTATTGGTGGTGCTATTGCTAGTGACCTTATAAAAGGAAAAGGTATTGTTTGGGATTTTAAAAATAAGGAGTTTAACATTTTTAAATCTTGTAAAGATTACAACAAATTTATTGAGGACAAACTACCAGAAGCTATCCAAGAATGTAAAAAACATCAACCTGACATATTGGAAGTTAGAAAAGCTATAGAAAAAATAAAATAATATTATTGTATACATGTTTTTTAAATTTACTCCTTCTTTAATTTACAGACGGAGAAATTAACAAAAATTGGGTATAAACTTATTAAACGTTTTACTTAGACACTTTATTGATTTTACTATATTTGAAACAAAAATAGCTAAAACTTCACTATATTCCTTACTAATGTTAAGGTAATAGAAACTAAGTTTGGTATATAACTGGTTGACGAAAATTTGATAACAACAAAAATGAGTAATGAACATGAACTGAATGCCCATTTTGAACGAAATGAAAAAATGTGGCGAATTTGGGAAGAAAACGGAATAGATTCTCAGACTGAGTTAGTTGTGAATTTTCACTTCTACTCTACACGTAAAGAAAATACTGAACTTCTATCTAAAGTATTATCAGACGAAAGTATACCTCATAGAATTGAGAAAACCAAAACTCTGATTTTCCTGAAAGGTTGGAATATTGAGGCTGACATAAAAAAGAAGTGGACTTTAGCAGAATTACAAGGTAAAACAGGGAATATGTTTATTCTTGCCAAACAAACAGGAGTCTCTTTAGAAGGGTGTGGGGCATTTATACCTTAATAAACGAGAATAAAACTACCACCAACACGCTATAAAAAACATGAAAATAGAAACTACTATATTAATTCTGTTTTTTTCAATTACAACTGTTAAAGCACAAGTTTTTGGAACTCAAGTTATGATAGAAGAAGAAAATATATCTTTAAGAGCTTGGGAAGAAGAAAATGTCAAAAACTATTCAGGTGTATATTTTTTTGGTGAATCAGAAGCAGAATCGTCTTTACATTTATTTATTTTTAATGATATGGTTTGCGCTCAGTTAGAAAAAGGAAATTGGACAATTAAAAATTCAAAAATAATTGACTGGACTAAATCATATAAAAACTTCACCAATGTAAAAATCAAAGGAAACCAATTTTATTCAGATCAATCTAATGGCGAATTTGTGTTTTTTGAGGTTGCTAATAAGAAATATAAAGGATTAAAATTAGTTAATCCACCTGTACAAACAGGAAATAAAGGAGACTATGAAATAGGAAGCTATTCCAAATTCGATGAAATAGGAAACTATTTTAATACCAAGACCACAATTATAAGCCTTAATTATCTAAACAAAATGGATAAAGAAGAACTTAAAATTATGCGAAATGAAATCTTTGCTAGATATCATTATGAGTTTAAGACAAAAAAATTGTCTGAATATTTCATTAAACAAAAATGGTATTCAGGATATCACCAAAATGTAGATTCTTTTTTGACTGAGATTGAAAAAGAAAATATAAAAAGAATACTAAACATAGAAAAAAATAACTAGGAAGATAAAAAGCTATGTGCAATAATTTTCATAAATAATTATAGTCATCTTATTATAACCTATATTAATACTAATACAAGAATGAAATTTTATTTACAATTAGTACTACTTTTATCTAGTACCCTTTTTGTTTTTAGTTGTAAAAAACGTGCTACGGAAAGCAAGATTGAATTAACAGAATTATCTAAGGATTCAGTTATAAAGAAAAAAGAAACATCTAAACATTTTGAATACAAATATGTTATTGCTCCCTCTGGATTGAATTATAGAGATTTTCCAAATGGAAATATTTTAGGTAAATTTTCTTGGAGAGAAAAAGTTGAATATCTTTTTGATACTGAGCAAACACAAAAAATAATTGATAATTATGAAGAGGTAAAAGGAACTTGGGTTGCAGTAAAACACGAAAAAGATACTGTTTTTATTTTTAGCCATTATGTATCAAATAGCGAACCTTCCTTTTCAAATATAAAATTATATTATGCTGATGCTTATTCTAAATTAAAGCTTAAACCTTCTAATAAATTAGATATACGACAAGCTTTTGTTAATGTTTCTGAGAGCTTTAATATGCCTGAAAATTTTATCCATGAAAAAGATTTACTAAAAGACACTATACATTTTAATAAAAAGCAGCGAATTGAATTCCTTAAAAGAATGAATTATTCTGAAAAGGATACTATTTTTATTTATAACATTGCCTCTGGATTGGTTAAAAAGCACCTCGTTAAAAAAACACCTTTAATTGCTTGTATTAGTTTATACTCACAAATAGAAGAAGAATATAAAGAAGAAAATTATAACCAATGGGATTATCAAATTGGTTTTAATTTAGGTAAATCAAACCATGATGGATTTGCTATAATTGGAAAAGAAAATCCTTTTATTGAGAAAGGATTGAAACCACTTGTTTTTGAAGAAATGAGTTTAGAAATGATTAATAACAACATCAAAAACAAATTAATTTCTAAAAGTTGGATAAATGATACAGTTTACAAAAAGTACACCTCTAAATATGAAAACATACGTTCTTTTGTTAAAATGAAAAATAGGTATAATAACTGGTCTGATTTAATATTCAAAAATTTTGATACAAAAGATTCTTATCATATTTATCAATCAGAAGGGGAGTCTAGCAGTAAGGCACCTCTTGAAATAAAAGAAGAAAAACCACAGTATAATGAAAGTCTTCAATATATAGGACGGTTGTTTAAAAACAAACCACCCGTAACTTTTGGATTTATATGGGAATCTTTTGGATGCCCTCAAATTCACTTTTTAGATAAGGATGAGTTACCTATATTAATTTTATGCGATAATAGACATTAGAAAAATCGAATACGCAACAGTGAACTAACCTAAAAATCCTTTTAGTTTTTCAAACTTTGTTCTAGATACTCTTAACAAACTATAAAAGGCTAGTAATGTTCCCAATACAACATAGAATTTTGTTCGTTCATTTGTTTGTACACCTGCTTACTCATACTACAACTAACAAAATTCTACTTTTAAGTATTGGTTGGTAACTTTTTCTTAAGCTCTTTTAATACTTACACCGAGAGCTTTTATGAAATCTGTTGGGATTTGAGGCTACGGCAAGCACCGTTGTCAACTTTTTTATGAATGCTATTAATTTATCTATTGCCGTAGTATTAGCGACCCATGCCGTGGTGTCTTCGGAGCATACCGTGATATCAGCGACCCATGCCATGGTATCAACGGAGCATGCCGCGGTGTCTTCGGAGCATGCCGTAGTGTCTTCGGAGCATGCCGTGATATCAGCGCCCCATGCCGCGGTGTCTTCGGAGCATGCCGTAATATTAGCGACCCGTGCCGTGGTGTCAACGGAGCATGCCGTGATATTAGCGACCCGTGCCGCGGTGTCAACGGAGCACGCCGTGATATTAGCGACCCACTCAAGCTTTTATAGTAGCTAAAACAACTTTTATTATCTAAATAATTAAGCTTATGGGTTTCCGTAAGAATATATGTTTGTCTTTTTTTAGGTTCGCAAGAATTGTATAATTAAATAACAGTAACTCGTTGATAACTTTATTTTAGGTAAAGCATTGGTTTTTATATATTTGATAACATATAAAAATTGCTAAGCTATATGATATCCCATGTTTTTACCGGGATAAAACAACTAAAGTTTGGTATATAACGAGTTACCACACATTTGAAAAAAAACTAATGGCACTACCAGAACATTCGAAAATAATAAATAAAGTTGCTCGCGGAATTTTCAAAGAATACGGAATTGAACGTAAAGGTCAATCTCGGACTTGGTTAGATGACCAATATTGGTTTACAACAATTATAGAATTTCAACCATTTAAAAACAGACAAGGAACCTGCTTAAATGTTGGAATAAATTTTCATTGGTACGAACAGGAATATTTTTCATTTGATATCGGAAATCGTGAATCGGAATTTATTGATTTTAGAAACGAAAAGCAGTTTCAATCCGAAATAGAATCATTAGTGGAAAAAGCTCTTAAACGGACACTTGAAATGAGGGATAAAATGGCGGACTTAAAAAACGCTGAAAATATTATTATAAAACACGAGTTTGCGAGTGACAATCTTTGGGGAAATTATCATCGAGCAATTATTTGCGGACTGAATAACGAGCCGAAAAAATCAGACGAATATTTTAATCAGATTTTAAATGAAAAATTTGAATATGATTGGCAAAAAGAACTTAAAGAAAAAGTAGAGCAACTTAAATCCGATTTAGAAAATATTACGGAGTTTAAAGAAAAAATTGACAAAACAATAAAGAACACACGAACGAAAAAGAAACTAAAACAAGCAGCGAAAAAAAACGTGTGGTAACAACGTATATAGCTCATAGCTTGGTAGTTGCTTAATCAAAGTTAAGGCATATTTGGAAGTCGCCAAATTTTTAAATTTGACGATTTCCAATAAAAAAGATAAATAGTAAAATTTAAAAATCTGGCTTGTGCTCAACCGAAAAATAAAAGCTATTTTGCACGCTACGAGCCATATACAAGACCGTTAGGTGCAACTAAGGAAAACAATAAGCTTATATTTATAAAATGCAAATTTCAAGAAAAACAATATCAATGATTGGTTTAGGATTAATTATTTTAGGAACATTAATTACGGGATATATTACAATTAGTTACAGAGAGAGCTCTGACAAGTCCAGAAAAAGAATAGAAGATCTCTCTGAGAAAAACAAGGAATTAGGAGTTGAAAATTCTAAACTATTACAAGAGGTAAGGAATTTAAATACTGGTGGTGACGGATTTTTGGATTTAAGAAATTCTTCTGTTACTTTATACCAAGATGGAGTACAAAAGAATGGCTATGTTTTAGATTTATTTATGCCAATTTTCAACAATGGTGATTATACTTTCGACAATGTTAAAATAAAAGCATTTGAATCTAAAGATTTCTTAAATGCTGAACCAGTGTTTCTATGGACAGATTTATCTTCCTCAGGATTAAATATTAAAAGTAGGTTTCCTAAAAGCGATGTGCAGAAAAGCAAAACATACTTAAAAAACTTAGATTTTCAAGCGGACACCGTTAAACCAAAACAATCAATACTTTTAGGACCAATCAGATTTAGACAAGATTTTGAATATTATGGTGTGAATCTATTTATAGAATCGCGAAGACAAGATTGGTTAATACTTGTCAGATTTCAAAGACCAAAAGATAAAAAACAACCGTTCGTAAATCAGATTTATAGAATCCTAAAAATAACTAGCGAAGGTCTTGAAGAAATATATCAAACCGAACTTCATTCTTTTCCAAAATTTGAAAATGGTAAAACCAAATGGTTCAAAAGTGAAATGCCAGAAAGCTGGTTTAAGAAAAAGTAAAGCTGCACCTAACACCGTGTATAATTAATTGCTTTGGTCGTTGCTTATTTGGAAAATTCCTTCGGAATTTTCTCGCGTTCGTTTTTGTTTACTAAATTAGTTGCTGAAACACGCAACTAACCATACACAAACACGTTAGCTGTAATTATCAACGAATCCAAAATAAGCTAATGAAAATTGAATTAAGTAATAGTAATAGTTAATCTGAATTATGAAAAAAAATATTCTTTTTTTAATTATCATAACTACTTTCTTATATTCTTGTCATTCTTATTATGGGAAAAGAATTTACAAAAAGTTAGACAATTTTTCAGATAGAAGTAGTCAATTAAAAATTAATGGATATTATTATTTTCAAGACAGTACTTTTCATAAATATAATTACAAACGAAAAACTTATAACGGAGCTTTTTATCCAAATGATAGTCTGAAAATAGTTTACTATAATTTTATTGTTTTATATAAAAACGGAACTGGGAATGTAAATCTTACGACTCGTTGGGATGGATTACATCATTCAGTATATGATACACCAAATCTTGTGAAAGGAACTAATTCTAAAGATTCAGCTCACGCACAATTCTTAAATAACTATAACCCGAAAAGATATAGACTGTTAAATAACGAGACTAGAAAAAAAACTTTCCCTTCTGCATTGTATAAAATTAAGAATGATTCAATTTACATTAATTATTTTAAACCAATTGCTGATGGAAATTATACTTTATTTGAACTTAAAGGGCCAATACTTAACAATAATACTTTTGAAATAATTAATATGAAAAAATATAAAACAGGTTTATTTAAAAAAGAAGAGAATTACAAAACATCGAAAATATTCAAATTTGAGGAATTGAAATAAAAACTACAGCTAACACCGTGTATAATTCATTGCTAGTTCTAGCCTACTTGGAAATTCCTTCGGAATTTCCTCTGGTTCGTTTTAGTTTACTAATTTAGTTGCTGTAACATGCAACGAAATCATACACAATCACGTTAGCATTAATTTGAATCAACAATGAGACAAACAATTACAATTCTTTTATTTTTCATTATTTCTTTTAGCTTTTCACAGAATGAGTTGAAAACACAAATAGAAATAATAGAAAAGAATATTAAATCAAATAGTATGTCTGATTTTCAGAAACTTGAAATAGACTTGGATAACGATAATGATTTAGATTATATATACCTGTATCAATGTGCTGAACCGAAATGCATAGAAGTTTACTTAAATGTTAATCAAAAATTAGAAAGAGTAATATCAGAGTTTTGTTATAATTACAATTTATATAATGAGAGAAACAAGAATTTAGTAATAAAACAAAATCATTGCTGTGGAGAAAGTCCTTTTACTTCTAATAGAGTTTTTAATTTTAATTTGGATAAAATACTTCTTAAAGAAAATTATGTGATTTTTAATGATAATTACGAACTTTTAGAACCTAATTCATATTTATCATCTACTTATAAAGTAAAAGTTCTTAACAACAATTATAACGTTAGGTTTTCACCAAATATTAGAAAATATGATGAAGATGAATCTATGTTTGCGTGTGAAACAAATACTAATATTATTGGAAAATTAAAAAAAGACTGTTATACAAAGGTTTTAGCAGAAGTTATTAAAGAAGAACGGATTTGGCTGTTTGTTGAAATTGACAGCAATAGTTTAAACAATACGCAATGTAATAATCCAATAAACTATGATTTTAAAAATCAAAAATTGAGAGGCTGGATAAGCAATAATTTTGTAGAAAAAATAAAAAACTAATGCTAACAAAGAACTGAGGTAAAAAACAAGTAAATTTTCCAAAACTTTATATCCGTCTTTACTTTTGATAAATTCATTTGAATAAATCGTTTTACCTTCAACGGATTTTCCACCGATACCAAAATTCCTTTTTCTAATAAAAAATAGGCTAATCGTACATGATAATATCCTGTTGCTTCCATTATACAATGAGTTAAGCTGCTTGTGATTAACAACAGCTCTTTAAAGCCTGATGCATCATTTGTAAATTGACTCCAATTGCCTTGATTATCATACACATCTAAGACTTCTTTACTAACATCGATTCCTAAAAATTGTTTATTTTTACTCATAAGAAAAAAGGATTGGAAAGAAAACACTACCAACAATTCAACAACTTGAAAACGAGATCTTGGTCTCATAGAACTGAACGAATTCGAAGTAGTAAAAGCGTAGGGATTATCAATGTTGACGAAATCTAGGTTTCAACGTATATCATAACCTTACTCTACGCTTTTTTATTTCTGATTTATATTTCTAAATTTAATGAATTGCTAACTTAAGACGTATATAATTTATTGCTAGTTCTAGCCTACTTACGAAAATCCTCTCGGATTTTCTATTCAGTTTTTATTTACTAACTTTAGTGCTTTAAACACGCAACAAACCATATACAAACACGTTGGTAATAATTGCCTGCGGCACGTAGAAACCGTGTTTTAACAAACACTCCTTTTCTACTAATTATTACCAACGCTCTAGGTTAATTGCTCCTCTAACAACTATATTGTGTATCTTTAGCCTTCTTCGTGAACTACACACGAAACTATAAACAACAAAATGTATAACGAATGAGGCACAATTATGGCTACTCATGAGGCTGTGCCTCACACGCCATACACCTAGAGCGTTGCCCACAATTATGCAAAAAGCACTAATCATACTATTTATATTTTTTCAAGTTTTCATCTCTTGCAAAAACCCAGAACCGAATATTACTGAAAGTTTTGAATTTGCTGTTTATGATAATGAACCAATTTTTGTAGATGAATACTTATATCAGTATGAAAATAAAAACGGAATTAAACTACGTGCTAATCAAACAGAATGGTATTTAATAGATTGGAATGGTAATGGAATTTACAACGAAATAGGAATAGATTATTATGGTGTGAAATCACCCTTTAAAAGAAGACCTATATTATCTCTTTTAGAGCAAACGAGTACACTAAATCATAATGAGATAACATATTCAATTGAAAATAAAACAGGTTTTAAAGAACTTAATAAAACTGTCTTTGAACCACAAAACGATATTAGTTATATTTCTGATTTTATTCCTATCGAATTGTCGGACGGAAATACTGTAAATTCGGATATTTTTAAAGATTATGATAAAACGGTCATTTATTATTGGGCAACATGGTGTGCGCCTTGTGTTGAGAAACTTGAACAGGTTGAGTCAAATCGAAAAAAACTTAAGTTACAAAAAGTGAATTTCGTTCCAATATATTATGGTTGTTCTTATGGAGATGTAATTAAACTAAATGAAAAAAAAGGATTGAATTTCAACCCAATTGAAGTTTCAAATCGTAGTGCAATTTCTTATCAATTAGCAGGTCTACCTGAAACTTATGTGTTTGATAGTAATGGTAAGTTGATAGCAGAACATTTTGATGTTGAATAAAAACTGCGTAGAACACCGTGTCCTATGAAAAGCACTAGCCTAGTTCTCCAAAGTTAATATTTATTCTTTAATTATCTCATAATGATGATTCTGTGGTGTTGGAATGTTGATAATTCCGATAGGATTATCAATATTCCAATGCCCTTTAAATAACTTGCTCAGCATCCTATATGTGATCCATTCTTTTATCTGACGGTCACCAGCATCTGTATGATTATAAATTATAATAAACCTGGCCACTTGCTATAAATGTGTGATACCTTATTAATAAGGTTCACCTACGGTGTTTTGTGATACAGGTTTTTCTACTTTTTGTGAGCTTGGTTATTGGTTTATATTATTCTACAACACCTATAACATAAGGTGTTTCTGTTTTTATTACTGCTAGGGTTCTACTTAATAATTTACGAGCTACTTTAACGATAACACTTTTTACGTTCTTACCTACATGCTTACGATAATAAGCCTGCATTATGGGATCGGTGCGTATGGCTTGCCAAGAAGCCTCTATAAAATAGCTACGCATCAAACAGTGTGCTCGCATAGTGATACCTCTGTGTTTTTGGTTATCGCCGCTTTGATGAACTCCTGGAGCTAGACCAACGTAACCTGCCAAATGTTTTATACTGGTGAATCTCCGTAAATCGCCAAGTTCACAGATAATACCACTTGCAACTATTCCCCCAATTCCAGGAATACTGTGCAACAAGTAATAATCCTTTTTATAATGCTTACGACAATAGGCCCTTAACTGATTACTAACTAAACGTAAATCTTCATCTACAAACCGAAAATAACGCATACGACTATCTAAACTTGCTTTAGCTATAGGATACTGAAAAACCATATCATCTAACCAGCCTCGAAAACCATGACTCCAATGGTCATTATCGTATGGTTCTGGTACTTTTATTCCAAAGTAGAGCAACTGCATCTTTATAACACTTTTTATTCGTCTAAAATCCTTGACCAAGTCATTGCGCCTCCTAAAAAGACTTCGCAGTTGCTCCCGATCTACTTCGGGAACATGGATACCATCAAGACGACCATCTTTAAACTCTCTTGCTATCAGTTGAGCATCGATCTTATCAGTCTTAGTAAATCGTTCTTTTCCCTTTCTGTGAATGTCTGAGGGGTTTACCACCAATGAACGCCATCCATAGCTCTCAAAACTGCGATGTGCATAATAACCACAGCATCCTGCTTCGTAAGCGGTGGTAACTTCATACTCCGAAAAATGTTTGTTAACATAACTTTCCAACAACTCTGGTTTTGGGGGCATAGTAAAGGTCTTGCCTGAAAATAAATCCGTAGCACAATGAACTTTCCAACTTCGCTTGTGTATGTCAATTCCTATGTATAATTTAGATGGGGCAGTAATTTGAGTGTTCATATCTTTTATTGTTTTGATGAACTTTAAAGATACTCGACTTACTGCTTTTTCATCGATGCTATAACGAATGAGGCACAATTATGGCTCCTCATGAGGCTGTGCCTCACACGCCATACACCTAGAGCGTTAATGCAAAATCTTGAACAGTAATTCTTTTAAAATATCGGCATGGGTTTGGTTGGCTCCTACTCCTTTACTTTTTACATCGGCATCACGTAATAAGGCAATAATTTGTGATACTTTTCGCATCGGGTAATTACGAGCTGCGTTTACATAGTCTTCCACAAAATAAGGGTTTACTCCTAAGTTTTTAGCAACCGAAGCTTTCGATTTGTCTTTTAATCCGTGGTATTAAAATTCATCTATAGAAAAACAATTACTTACTCTGTTAATAAACTTTTTAAGAGTATTATAAATTAACAAGTAAATAGTTAACTTCATTAATTAGTTAATTTTAATAGGTACTTTAATTCTTTTTGTAGATAGTTTACTTTTTTTATCCTCGTTGTTAAAACTTAAGAACAAACTGTCTTTTACCAATATATTTTCAGCTAAATCCGGTAATTTGTTTTTAAATCCATTAAAAAAGTCGAGTACTATAGAATCACTTTTAAACTCTCTATTTCTATAAGAGTGCAATATTTGGTCGGAATATTTCTTGTTTGTTATTAAATGTTTAGAATAAATAATGTATTTTTTCTTTGTACTAGGTATTATTTTTTTTCTACCGAAGTTCTTTTTCTTTTTTAATTTTCCATTTGCTTCTAACTCATACAAAAATGTATGTGTACCACTGTTTTTATCTGCATAAATATATTTATGAGATATGAACTCACCTGGTATTAGAAAACTTTTATTTTCAACTTCTAAATATATAGGAACACTAAAAGCCCAAATATCTTTCTGCTCTTTATCATACCAAACGATAACTTTATGTTTATTAGACACTTTACTTGTAACAGTAATTTCTTTAGTTGTTGTACATGAAACTAATAGAAGTGTGAGTATAATATTTAAATACTTCATTATATTTTAATATATCCATAATAATTTTTTGTAAAATTCTCCCATGTAATTTGTGTTTTTTTAAGTTTTTATATTTAGTATTTCTATTGATTTAGAAATTTAATTTTCACTCCACTCATCAAATACTTGAGCTACCCAAAAATCCTTTTTGCTATCAAACTTAAAGTAAATTTGTTCACTCCCAAAATCAGTCTCTATTTGTAAAATAGCACTTTTCAAGTCCTTACTTATAATTATACTTTTAAGCTCAAATAGTAAGTTTTTATATTTGATTTTTCCACTTGGGTAATAAGCTACCCCCCTAAAAACAGCTAGAACATCTTTATCCTTTTTTAACCCATAAACAGACGCAGTTGCAAATCGCTTTCTCTTATTTATTATTTTTTTATACTCTTCATTATAATAAAGCAATGTACGCTCAGTATTTCTAGAGCGTGGATAAAGAATGTATTTATTTGATTTTTTCTTGTTTATAGGCTTAAAAAAAACTCTTCCATAATTATCTTTTGTTTTAATTATTGAATCACAAATAGCAACATTTACAGATTGGTCTATAACTAAATATTTCACACTGGACAACAGTCTGTTTTTTCCACTACCTACAGAATCAAGAAATCTTTCGTAGAGGACGTATATTGTTTGGTCTATCTTGTTGAGACTCTTTAATTTTTCTTCTAAAATAGGTATAGAATTATTTCCCCATGTAGTGTAAAACTCCTGTGCTTTTATCATTCTACTTTTACAAGAAGACATAATTAAAATCAAGAACATTATTTTAAACAAAGAGATTTTAGACTTAGAATTATAGAATTTAAAAAGAGTCTTTAGAAATGATATATGCATATTGTACTTTTATTTTAGTTTAGAATATTCTTGTAATTTTTCCCACTGCCATTTATTAAGTATAATATATTTAATAATAAAAAGTAGAAGACCTTACACTAAAACCCACTTTTAATTCTATATTTTTTTAATACTTTTCCAGTAATTCCGTCTATACTAAATCGAAGCGTTCCTTTTTTGTTAACTTCATTCTTATAGTTTTCATTTCCTTTTAATAAACCAATATACCAAATAGGTTTTATCTCTGAAAATTCATTTAAGTTGTTATGAACAACATAAAACTCTGATATTTCATATCTTTCAATTTCTTTTTTTGCTATTTTTTTTACTATTGAAATAGCCTCTGCCCAACAAATATTATAACCTTTTTCATAGTCGATTACTTTAGTAATATTTCCTTGTTCATCATAGTTGGTTTCTTTCCCTAATGTATAAATATTATTATATGTGAAAGCTGAAAAATTTATTTTTCCTTTGTTATTATAGTACAAATATTTATTTATGCTCGTTTGTTTGTTTGTTATCTCATCTTTAGAATACCAATATTCGTTTTTATAATCATCGTCATCAACTGTAACAATACTTCTTTTTTCTTTTTGTAAAAGATTAAGAATTTTTTCATCAATTATTAACTTCTCTTCAGAAATCTTAAAAATAGGTTCATTATAATGACAGGTATCATCGTTTATCAAATACTCTTTAGGAACAGAAGAACAGTTAGCAAATAAAACAAGTGTAAAAAATATTAAAAAGTAACGCATCTTATTTTAAATTTTAGGGTAACTCTGTTTAATAATAGAGCCTTTAATCATAAGAAGTTGTAATTTTTGTAGTCCTTAAAAATTTACCAGTAACTCCATCTATTCTATACACCTTAACATCCTTTAGCTTGTATTCTTCATTTCCATCTAACGTAACTTGCCACTCGGGTTTTACATTAGGAAACTCATTTAAGTTATTGTGTGATAAATTAAACCCAGTTACTTCATATTTTTCAATGTCCTTTTTAGCTATTTTTTTCACTATTGCAATAGCCTCTGCCCAACAAATATTATAACCTTTTTCATAATCGATTACTTTAGTTATATTTCCTTGATTATCGTAGTGGATTTCTTCTTTTATATCTCTTGTACCATTCAGGTAAATAAACCTCACTCTTTTAATAGTGCCATTTTTTCTATACCGAATCCATTTACCTATATTCAGTTGTTTGTTTGTTTGTTTGTTTGTGATTTCCCCATCTGAAAATTTATAATACCTATTTTTAAACTTTCCATCATCTATTAAAATCAAATCATCTTCTTTATTTTGTAATTGTTTTAAAGTCTTTGAATTAAGTATTAATTCCTCTTTAGTTATATTAAAAATTGGGTCATTGTAGTAACATACATCATCGTTTACCAAATATTCTTTAGGAACAGAAAAACAGTTAGCAAATAAAACAAGTATAAAAAATATTAAAAAGTAACGCATCTTATTTTAAATTTTGGGGAGAACTCTGTTTAATAATACAGCCTTTAATCATAAGAAGTTGTAATTTTTATAGTTCTTAAAAATTTACCAGTAACTCCATCTATTCTATACACCTTAACATCCTTTAGCTTGTATTCTTCATTTCCATCTAACGTAACTTGCCACTCAGGTTTTGCTTTAGGAAACTCATTTAAATTATTGTGTGATAAATTAAACCCAGTTACTTCATATTTTTCAATGTCCTTTTTAGCTATTTTTTTTACTATTGCAATAGCCTCTGCCCAACAAATGTTATAGCCTTTTTCGTAGTCGATTATCTTAGAAACTTCACTTTTATCATTATAATCAAAGTCTTTAAATATATTTTTATAACCATTTAAATACTTAAACTCAACCCATTTTATTTTACCTCTATGATCGTATCTTATATATTTAGCTATATTTATTTGTTTATTTGTTTGTTTGTTATGTATTCATCTTTTGAATACCTAAATTCACTTTTAAAAGATTTATTATTAATCATTATGGTATCTTTTTTTAATAAAAAAAGAAATTCTTTGTCAAGAGATAACTCTTCTTTAGAGATCTTAAAAATTGGGTCATTGTAGTAACATACATCATCATTTACCAAATATTCTTTAGGAACAGAAGAACAGTTAGCAAATAAAAAAAGTATAAAAAACATTAAAAAGTAACGCATCTTATTTTAAATTTTGGGGAGAACTCTGTTTAATAATACAGCCTTTAATCATAAGAAGTAGTAATTTTTGTAATTCTCAAAAATTTACCAGTAACTCCATCTATTCTATATACCTTAACGTCTTTTAATTCGTATTCTTCATTTCCATCTAACGTAACTTGCCACTCAGGTTTTGCATTAGGAAACTCATTTAAATTATTATGAGATAAATTAAACCCAGTTATTTCATATTTTTCAATTTCTTTTTTTGCTATTTTTTTTACTATAGCAATAGCCTCTGCCCAACAAATATTATAACCTTTTTCGTAGTCGATTATTTTAGTAATGTTTCCTTGGTTATCGTAGTGAGTTTCTTTATAAACATTTGAATTACCATTTAAATATTGAAATTTGACTCTACTTAAATACCCTTCAGGATTATACCTTAGCCATTTTTCAATTTTTATTTGTTTGTTTGTTTGTTTGTTATATAGCCTTTCTTTTCCCATCTTATATATCTTTTATTTAAAAAAGAATTATTTAAAACAGTTATAGTACCTATAGGATTTTTTTCATTATAATACTTATCTACTTTTATTTTCATTTCTTCTTTAGAAATCTTAAAAACTGGGTCGTTATAGTAACAAGTGTCATCATCTGTCAAATATTCTTTAGGAACAGAAGAACAATTAGCAAATAAAACAAGTGTAAAAAACATAAAAAAATAACGCATCTTATTTTAAGTTTTAGAATAACTCTGTTTAATAATACAGTCTTTAATCATAAGAAGTTGTAATTTTTGTAGTTCTTAAAAATTTACCAGTAACTCCATCGATTCTATATACCTTAACGTCTTTTAACTCGTACTCTTCATTTCCATCTAACGTAACCTGCCACTCAGGTTTTGCTTTAGGAAACTCATTTAAATTATTATGTGATAAATTAAACCCAGTTATTTCATATCTTTCAATTTCTTTTTTTGCTATTTTTTTTACTATTGAAATAGCCTCAGCCCAACAAATATTATAGCCTTTTTCATAGTCGATTACTTTAATAATATTTCCTTGTTCATCATAGTCTGTTTCTTTTCCTAATGTGTAAATATTATTATATGTGAAAGCTGAAAAGTTTATTTTTCCTTTGTTATTATAGTACAAATATTTATTTATGTTCGTTTGTTTGTTTGTTTGTTTGTTTGTTATTTCATCTTCAGAATACCAATATTCGTTTTTATAATCATCGTCATCAACTGTAACAATACTTCTTTTTTCTTTTTGTAAAAGATTAAGAATCTTTTCATCAATTATTAGCTCCTCTTTAGAAATCTTAAAAATTGGATCACTATAATGACAGATATCGTCATTTATCAAATACTCTTTAGGAACAGAAGAACAGTTAGCAAATAAAACAAGTGTAAAAAATATTAAAAAGTAACGCATCTTATTTTAGTTTACAATATTGGTGTAATTTTTCCCATTGCCATTTATTAAGTGTGTATTTAATAATAAAGAGTAAGGAGTCTCACACTAAAACCCACTTTGAATTCTATATTTTTTTAATACTTTTCCAGTAATTCCGTCTATACGAAATCGAAGCGTTCCTTTTTTGTTAACTTCATTCTTGTAGTTTTCATTTCCTTTTAATAAACCAATATACCAAATAGGTTTTACCTCTGGAAATTCATTTAAGTTGTTATGAACAGCATAAAACTCTGTTATTTCATATTTTTCAATTTCTTTTTTTGCTATTTTTTTTACTATTGCTATAGCCTCTGCCCAACAAATATTATAACCTTTTTCATAGTCTATTACTTTAGTAATATTTCCTTGTTTATCATAGTTGGTTTCTTTACCTAATGTATAAATATTATTATATGTGAAAGCTGAAAAATTTATTTTTCCTTTGTTATTATAGTATAAATATTTATTTATGTTTGTTTGTTTGTTTGTTTGTTTGTTTGTTATCTCATCTTTAGAATACCAATATTCGTTTTTATAATCATCGTCATCAACTATAACAATACTTCTTTTTTCTTTTTGCAAAAGATTAAGAATTTTTTCATCAATTATTAACTCTTCTTTAGAAATCTTAAAAATAGGATTATTATAATGACAGGTATCATCGTTTATCAAATACTCTTTAGGAACAGAAGAACAGTTAGCAAATAAAACAAGTGTAAAAAATATTAAAAAGTAACGCATCTTATTTTAGTTTAGAATATTGGTGTAATTTCTCCCACTGCCACTTATAGGTATGTCTTTTGTTGTTTTCATAATCCATATAATTGTCAGTTTTATTGTCTTTAAATTGGTGTTTAGCCCTTTTAGTCTTATCAACCTTACCTTCATTAAAGGTATGCCTTAGACCTAAAGCATGCATTACTTCGTGTATAATATTCTCTGTAGCTATTTTTCCATCAGGGTCTAACACCAAATAGGCTATTCCATCACCTGTGGGTGATATTCCTCCCGATGTTTTATATTTACCATCAGGTTTAATATCTTTTTCGTTAATACACTTTTGATTGATAAAATACACTGTTATTTTATTTACATCTCGATTACTATGTGTTTCACCAATGTAATGTAAAACAACGTGTTTTCTACTTCTTTCAATATAGTTTCCAACTTCTACGACAGGATGTGTTTTCAAGAAACCTCGTGTTTTTAGCTTTTGCGAATATTCAGTAAAATCTACTATCTTAGGGCTATTATTTGTAATAGTAACATCAATCAAAGCGGGGTTTAATCCTTTTTTTAGAGAAGCCTCTAAGTCTTCTTTTTTGATTTTTCTTTCCAAGTTACGTTTATCTTTCCCATTCCCTTGAATCTCCACAAAGCACCATTCTAAGTCTATCGCTTTAGGTTTTGGGTAGTATATATTAAGAGCTCCAACGGTTAATTTATTATCTGCTTTTATAAGGATTTGTGCAGGGATTGCATTGTTGTTTTTACATGTAATTTTTACCTCTTTTACGCCTTTTAAGTTTTTAGGTTCAAAACTAAAGTCTGGATGTTCTTCAAAAGCTATGCTCTCATATTGTTTAGCCTTCTTTTTAGTATCCCAATCTAGTTTTAATTCTACTGTTTGGTTTTTTCTTATACTTATCCAATTTGGTATATACTCTTCATCTAAAATTTTTTCTGAAAGAGGTTTGTATTCTTTCTTTAATTTTTCATAACCCGATATTACTATAGTTTCTTTAGGAATGCTATCAAAACCAAAAACTCCGTCTTTTATATCACGGCTTCTAGCAGCCTCTACTATTATTTTAAAAGGCTTTTTTTCTGACTTATTAGCTTCTTTCGCTTTATAAGGAGTATCTTTTATAGGCGGTATAAAACTTTCTTGCCAGTGTTTTATATAGCGAGTAGGACTTTTTCTTCTCCAATCTGTACTATTATTAAAAAAACGATAGTCTTGCATAGCAGGAGATATAGTAAGGGTAACTTGCATACCTTCTTGGTTGCAAAATTTTTCATGATAATTTATAAGGGTACCATCTTGAAAGTTATATTCAAAAAGTTCTAATCCGTCAAAATCATCTTCGTAAAAAACGATTTTACCATCCCTTAATTGATATAAGTCAAAAGGATATGCTATTTTTTGGTTTTCAGTTCTATCTGCTTTAATCCACTCTGCAAAAGAGTCATCATACATTTGTGATTCGAAAGTTACTGAGATAATTCCTCCCATTAAGGCAGAAGTAGGTTTACCGTTCCAATCAGTAAGTCTGTTGTAATTTAAGTTAGTAGTAAGCAATTCTCGTTCCTCACCACATACAAAAAGCTTTGCTTTTATGTTCATAGATTTTTTTTAGGGGTGGTACAATTTTTTGAGTTAAAGATATAAAATATCTTCAAAATTATACAATTAGTGTATTGATTTTTAAGCTTTTTACCGTAAAACACTGTCTTTTAAGAACAACCAACTTTGTTTGTACGTAACTTGTACTTATACATACAATTTTATGTACTTAAAAAGCCACAAAGTAGTACGTCTTTTTTTGCCCTTTTATTAGAGCAGTTGTCTATTTGATACGTTTACTTATGAAAAGAGAGAGTAGCTAACTTAATTTGATTGCCTCTTTATTAGAATTTTGTTTGTAAAATATCGTTTTACGACATTTTTACTCGTAGTTTTTTACTTCTTTAATGATAAGATTTGTACACAACACTGTTAATGCAAAATCTTAAATAGTAACTCTTTTAAAATATCGGCATGAGTTTGGTTGGTAACACCAAGCCCACTTTTCCGCAGACATTAATTAATCTATCATAATTATACAAATAATTTTGAGTAAAGAGTTAGTGGAACTATGGATAAGCTTGTTAAAAGTTCTACTTAAACACTTTATTTATTTTACTATATTTGGGATTAAAATTGCTAAAACTTCATTATATCACATTCTAACATCAGAATAAGAGAATTAAAATCGGTGTATAACGAGTTAGCTGTCATTAAAAATGTATAGAGCAAATACAATATTAACAAATATTTAAAGTAACTCTTTGGTAAGAAAAAAGTATGGTACTTTAATCTTCAATTATAATAAAATGCTAAAATCAAAGTTAGAAAATATCACTTTTGGAAAAGGTGAATGGAACGTAAAATCTAACGGTATATTAGAAAAAGTCAGTTCGGTTGGAGAAGGTAAAATCCAATATTTAAATTTTAAATTTGGCCAATACTCTGGAAAAACCGTTGTTTTATTGGGTAATTTTAATAATGATTTAGTTGCTGTTGATGTAATACAAACAGATTTAATTTGTAGAAAAAATATGTATTATCAAACAGATGATATATTAAATTACTATCTAAAATTAAGTTCAAAAGATTTGAATGGAGTTATTTTAACAAATCCACTAACAAACCAAACAACTGTGTATGCAGAAAAAGGAATAGAAAAGAATAATATTTTTTTCGATTTAATAATTCTTGGGCAAGCTACTAAAACAATATTCAGGATTTTTCAAAAAGTTCCAAAATCACGCATAGTTGGAGGAGCCTCTAAAAATTCTTCTTATTTTACCAATAAAGCAATAGAAATGGGCTACTCTTTATCTAAAACTGTCCCAAGACATTCAGCTGGTTTTTGGGTTCAAGTTCATAATAATGTACCTAGGCTATTTAATGGTTTAAAGTGGAGAGTTTTAATGAATACAAGTCAAGCAACTACAATTGGGCGCCAAATGTTAAACAGCGCTTACAAAAAAGCTGTTATCCAAATATCAATAGGAGGAACTTCTTTATACAATGATTTTAAATGAAAATGAAGATTACAAATTTTATAAAAGAAAAAACAGGCTACCTTATTACAAACTTCAATTTAAATTTTGATGTAGAGGTAGGAATTGATGGATTAGATGCTGAACATTTTTTTAAAGAATTTGCTTGTGAGTTTAATATTGATATGTCCTCTTTCGATTTCGACCGATATTTTAGTGATGAAACATTTAGTTTTAAAAAAACAATACAGAAAAACTATAAGTATTTCAGAGTTAAACGACAGTTTTCTTTTAATCATCTTTTAGATGTGATAGAATCTAAAAAATGGTTTGATCCTAATTGATAAACATCATTAATGCAAAATCTTAAATAGTAATTCTTTTAAAATATCGGCATGGGTTTGGTTGGCTCCTACTCCTTTACTTTTTACATCAGCATCGCGTAATAAGGCAATAATTTGAGATACTTTTCGCATCGGGTAGTTACGAGCTGCGTTTACGTAGTCGTCCACAAAATATGGGTTTACCCCTAAGTTTTTAGCAACCGAAGCTTTCGATTTGTCTTTTAATCCGTGGTACATTAATAACTGTGTAAAAAAACTATTTAGTAAGGAAATGGTCATTACCAACGGATTGTTTTTTGGGTTTTGCGCAAAATAATTGATAATCCTGTTCGCTTTCACCACATCTCGCTGTCCTACTGCTTTACGCAACTCAAAATTGTTAAAATCCTTAGAAATCCCTATGTTTTCTTCAATATGCTTATCGGTAATAATGGTTTCCGCAGGCAATACTGAAGTCAGTTTATCTAATTCGTTGCTAATCTTGCTGAGGTCGGTTCCTAAAAACTCTACCAACATTTGGGAAGCTTTCGGTTCGATATTAAACTTTTTTCCGCCCAACACCTGACGAATCCAATCGGCTACTTGATTATCATATAGTTTTTTACTTTCGTAAATGAGTCCGCTTTTGGCAATCGCTTTATAAGCCTTTTTACGTTTATCGAGCTTTTTGTATTTGTAATTAAACACCAATACGGTACTCGGTTGTGGATTGGCAGCATACGACTCTATTTTATCAATCGAACGGCTTAAATCTTGTGCTTCTTTAACAATAATCACCTGCTTTTCTGCCATCATCGGAAAACGTTTTGCCGACGACACAATTTCCTCTATCGACACATCACGACCATACATGACTACTTGATTGAATCCTTTTTCAGATTCATCTAACACATTATCTTCAATATAATCTGAGATTTTATCGATGTAATACGGTTCTTCCCCCATTAAAAAATAAATGGGTTTGATGTTCCCTCCTTTTATATCGGATATGATAGATTTAATTTCGTTCATGTGTCTTTCTTCTGCCTTCTTTTGGTGTTGTTATTTTAAATGTTGTAGCGAGGAGTGTGGCTTCTTTTCTTCGAGAAAAAGATTGCTTTACTATCGTTCGCAATGACGGTAACTGAAACGTCATAGCGAGGAGTGAAAACGACGTGGCTACCTCTTTCTCGACAAACAGATTGCTTCGTTACCACTCGCAATGACGGTTTCTCCTTCGTCGTTCGGAATGACAATTACTATAATATCACTCCGAAGGAGGTTACGACTGAGAAATCTCATTCAACGAAGTAACCCCTGTGTTTAAGATCTCTCACATTCCGCACTGCTTCAGTTCGAGATGACAATAATGTTTTGTCACAGTAAACAACGAAGAAACAACTTATAATTTTCTTACTTTTGGGTTATGCAAAAGCTCAACCTTCCTAGCTATACATTCAAGCTCAAAAGTAACGAAAATAAGACGCTTATTTTTGATAATTTGAGAAAAAAATATATGGTCTTAACTCCCGAGGAATGGGTACGTCAGCATTTTGTGCAATGGTTGATTCAAGAAAGAAACTATCCTGTTTCATTGATCGCTATTGAAAAACAATTGGTTATCAACAACCTAAAAAAGCGTACCGATATTGTGGTTTTTGCCTCGGACGGACATCCGAATATTATTGTGGAATGCAAAGCTCCGCATATAAAAATTACCCAAGATACATTTGATCAGATTGCAAGGTATAACTTAAAGCTCGATGCCGATTACCTCATCGTAACCAACGGACTGCAACACTTTTTTTGTATGCTCGATAAAGAAAAAGAAACCTATGTGTTTTTAAGAGATATCCCTCAATACCAATAAGTTTTATGAAAGCAGATTTTACCACTGAATTCATAAGCATTATTGAAAACGACGCTTGGATGCTACATATTCTTGAAACCGTTCGTGGCCTACACCTTCCCGACTGTTGGATTGGTGCTGGTTTTGTGAGAAACAAAATTTGGGATTACAAACACAATAGTAGAAGAACTTCTTTAAACGACATTGATGTTATTTATTTTGATGAAAACAACTTAACTAAAGAACGTGAATTAGCGCTTGAAGAACAACTCAAAGCTATTAACCCCTCTGTAAACTGGTCGGTTAAAAATCAAGCAAGGATGCATCTTCGAAATGGTCATTCACCTTATAAAAGTTGTTACGAAGCTATTTCTTACTGGCCCGAAACAGCAACTGCGATTGCTGTTCAGTTAAACACAAACAATCAAATAGAATTTATTGCTCCACATGGCTTAGACGATTTATTTAACCTCGTGGTAAAACCTACTCCTAATTTTGATTTAACAACGTATTGTAATAGGGTTACAAACAAAGGATGGAAAGATACTTGGAGGAAGTTGGTTATTGAAAGATAAAGCGTTACTCTCCTCGTGAGATTTAGCTTCGCTGAACCTTACGGTTTCTCGCTACCACTCAAAATGACAAGAATAAGATGTCATTTCTGTAAAGGTTAACTAATTCGTTGACATTTTTGGTTAAAAATATTAGGAGCCACACCATTTAAACTTTG
>NZ_JBNXUE010000019.1:0-1436 GCF_050566205.1 Tenacibaculum sp. SDUM215027 | reverse complement strand
GTATTATCAGACGAACCAGCAGATATTTCAGTAGACTGTGAGTCAGTACCCTCAGTACCAACAATTACAGCGACTGATAATTGCGACACAGTAGTAGATGTAATCTTTACCGAAGTAAGCAATACAGTAGTAGACGGTTGTGGAGAAATCGTACGTAAATGGGAATCAACAGATAATTGTGGCAACACAGTAAGTCATACCCAAACAATCACAGTAACCGATACCACTGCACCAGTATTATCAGACGAACCAGCCGATGTAAGTGTAGACTGTGAGTCAGTACCCTCAGTACCAACAATTACAGCGACTGATAATTGTGATAGCGTAGTAGATGTAATCTTTACGGAAGTAAGCAATACAGTAGTAGACGGTTGTGGAGAGATTGTACGTAAATGGGAATCAACTGACAACTGTGGAAACACAGTAAGTCATACGCAAACAATCACGGTAACCGATACCACTGCACCAACCTTATCATCAGAACCAGCAGATATTTCAGTAGACTGTGAAGCAATACCAGCAGTACCAACCATCACCGCAACCGATAATTGTGATACTGTAGTAGACGTAGTGTTTACTGAAGTAAGTAATACAGTAGTAGACGGCTGTGGAGAGATTGTACGTCAATGGGAATCAACCGATAAATGTGGAAACACGGTAAGTCATACCCAAACCATCACTGTAACCGATACTACTGCACCAGTCTTATCATCAGAACCAGCCGATGTAAGTGTAGACTGTGAGTCAGTACCCTCAGTACCAACAATTACAGCGACTGATAATTGTGATACTGTAGTAGACGTAGTGTTTACTGAAGTAAGTAATACAGTAGTAGACGGCTGTGGAGAGATTGTACGTCAATGGGAATCAACCGATAAATGTGGAAACACGGTAAGTCATACCCAAACCATCACAGTAACCGATACCACTGCACCAGTATTATCAGACGAACCAACAAACATCTCAGTAGACTGTGAGTCAGTACCCTCAGTACCAACGATCACAGCAACAGATAATTGTGATAGCGTAGTAGATGTAATCTTTACCGAAGTAAGCAATACAGTAGTAGACGGTTGTGGAGAAATCGTACGTAAATGGGAATCAACAGATAATTGTGGCAACACAGTAAGTCATACCCAAACCATCACGGTAACCGATACCACTGCACCAGTATTATCAGACGAACCAACAAACATCTCAGTAGACTGTGAGTCAGTACCATCAGTACCAACAATCACCGCAACCGATAATTGTGATACCGTAGTAGACGTAGTATTTACGGAAGTAAGTAATACAGTAGTAGACGGTTGTGGAGAGATTGTACGTAAATGGGAATCAACCGACAACTGTGGAAACACGGTAAGTCATACCCAAACAATCACAGTAACCGATACCACTGCACCAGATTTTACAGTGCCAGCTGACATCACAATATA
>NZ_JBNXUE010000018.1:0-1600 GCF_050566205.1 Tenacibaculum sp. SDUM215027 | reverse complement strand
CAGATAATTGTAATTCAGGGTTAGAAGCTACTTTTACAGATGAAGAGTTAGCTGGGAGTTGTGAAGGAGAGAAGCTTATTAAACGTACATGGAAATTAGTAGATAGTTGTGGAAATACAACAGAGAAAGTACAAACAATTACAGTAGTAGATAATATTGCACCAGTATTATCAGACGAACCAGCAAACATCTCAGTAGACTGTGAGTCAGTACCCTCAGTACCAACGATCACAGCAACAGATAATTGCGACACAGTAGTAGATGTAATCTTTACAGAAGTAAGCAATACGGTAGTAGACGGTTGTGGAGAGATTGTACGTAAATGGGAATCAACTGACAACTGTGGAAACACAGTAAGTCATACCCAAACAATCACGGTAACTGATACCACTGCACCAGTATTATCAGACGAACCAGCAAACATCTCAGTAGACTGTGAGTCAGTACCCTCAGTACCAACAATTACAGCGACTGACAATTGCGATAGCGTAGTAGATGTAATCTTTACCGAAGTAAGTAATACAGTAGTAGACGGTTGTGGAGAGATTGTACGTAAATGGGAATCAACCGACAACTGTGGTAATACGGTAAGTCATACCCAAACAATCACGGTAACCGATACCACAGCACCAGTATTATCAGACGAACCAGCAAACATCTCAGTAGACTGTGAGTCAGTACCCTCAGTACCAACAATTACAGCGACTGATAATTGCGATAGCGCAGTAGATGTAGTATTTACCGAAGTAAGCAATACAGTAGTAGACGGTTGTGGAGAGATTGTACGTAAATGGGAATCAACAGACAACTGTGGAAACACAGTAAGTCATACCCAAACAATCACGGTAACTGATACCACTGCACCAGTATTATCAGACGAACCAGCAGATATTTCAGTAGACTGTGAGTCAGTACCCTCAGTACCAACAATTACAGCGACTGACAATTGCGATACAGTAGTAGATGTAGTATTTACCGAAGTAAGCAATACAGTAGTAGACGGTTGTGGAGAGATTGTACGTAAATGGGAATCAACCGACAACTGTGGAAACACAGTAAGTCATACCCAAACAATCACAGTAACCGATACCACTGCACCCGTATTATCAGACGAACCAGCAAACATCTCAGTAGACTGTGAGTCAGTACCCTCAGTACCAACAATTACAGCGACTGACAATTGCGATACCGTAGTAGATGTAATCTTTACCGAAGTAAGTAATACGGTAGTAGACGGTTGTGGAGAGATTGTACGTAAATGGGAATCAACAGACAACTGTGGAAATACAGTAAGTCATACCCAAACAATCACAGTAACCGATACCACTGCACCCGTATTATCAGACGAACCAGCAAACATCTCAGTAGACTGTGAGTCAGTACCCTCAGTACCAACAATTACAGCGACTGACAATTGCGATACCGTAGTAGATGTAATCTTTACCGAAGTAAGTAATACGGTAGTAGACGGTTGTGGAGAGATTGTACGTAAATGGGAATCAACTGACAACTGTGGAAACACAGTAAGTCATACCCAAACAATCACAGTAACCGATACCACTGCACCAGATTTTACAGTGCCAGCTGACATCACAATATA
>NZ_JBNXUE010000017.1:1339-2042 GCF_050566205.1 Tenacibaculum sp. SDUM215027 | reverse complement strand
GATGATTGTAGTGTTGTATCGTGGAGTAATAACTATACAGATTTAACATATACATGTAGTTTTACAGGAGAAGTAGAGGTAATTTTTACAGCAAAAGACGCCTGTGGAAACCCTGTAGATACAACTAGTGCTAAATTTATTATAGAAGATACTCAAGCACCAGCCTTTGTAGAAACGTTACCAGCGGCAGAAATTACAGTAAGTTGTGATAACATTCCAGTAATGGAAACCTTAACAGCAATTGATAATTGTGATGCGTCAGTAAGTGTAATTCCAAGTGAAATAACAAGCGGAGACGATGATGCTTGTCCTTCGGAATACTTAATCACAAGAACTTGGTCAGTACAAGATTGTTCAGGTAACACTACAACACATACTCAGGTAATTACAGTAGAAGACACTACAGCACCAGAATTTGTTGAGACTTTACCAGCAGCAGAAATCACTGTAAGTTGTGATAACATTCCAGTAATGGAAACCTTAACAGCAACCGATAATTGTGATGCATCAGTAACAGTAATTCCTAGTGAAGTAACAAGTGGTGATGATGACGCATGTGGATCAGAATACTTAATTACTAGAAAATGGACAGTATCAGATTGTTCAGGAAATACGACAACACATATTCAGGTAATTACAGTAGAAGACACTACAGCACCAGAATTTGTTGAGACTTTACCAGCAGCAGAAATCACTGTAAGTT
>NZ_JBNXUE010000017.1:0-1239 GCF_050566205.1 Tenacibaculum sp. SDUM215027 | reverse complement strand
GTGATAACATTCCAGTAATGGAAACCTTAACAGCAACCGATAATTGTGATGCATCAGTAACAGTAATTCCTACTGAAGTAACAAGTGGTGATGATGACGCATGTGGTTCAGAATACTTGATAACAAGAAAGTGGACTGTATCAGATTGTTCAGGAAACACTACTACACATATTCAAGTGATCACAGTAGAAGACACTCAAGCGCCAGCCTTTGTAGAGAGTTTACCAGCAGCAGAAATCACGGTAAGTTGTGATAACATTCCAGTGATGGAAACTTTAACAGCGACAGATAACTGTGATGCTTCGGTAACCGTAATTCCTACTGAAGTAACTAGTGGAGACGATGATGCTTGTGGTTCAGAATACTTGATAACAAGAAAATGGACAGTATCAGATTGTTCAGGAAACACTACTACTCATATTCAGGTGATTACAGTAGAAGATACAACAGCACCAGAGTTTGTAGAGAGTTTACCAACAGATACAACGGTAAGTTGTGATGCAGTTCCAGCAGCAGCAGTTTTAACAGCAACCGATAATTGTGATACTTCTGTAATAGTAAATTACTCAGAAGAATTTGCAGGACAGGATGATGAATGTGCATCAGTATATGTAATAACAAGAACTTGGACAGTACAAGATTGTGCGGGTAATGCCACATCACATACTCAGGTAGTGACAGTAGAAGATACTACAGCACCAGTATTTGTAGAGGAATTACCAGCAGATGTAACTGTAAGTTGTGATGTAGTTCCAGTAGCAGCGGTATTAACCGCGATTGATAATTGTGATGCGTCTGTAACTGTAAACTATTCAGAAGAATTTTCAGGACAAGATGATGAATGTGCATCAGAGTACTTAATCACAAGAACTTGGTCAGTACAAGATTGTTCAGGAAACACTACTACTCATATTCAGGTGATTACAGTAGAGGATACTCAAGCACCAGCCTTTGTAGAAACGTTACCAGCAGCAGAAATCACGGTAAGTTGTGATAACATTCCAGTGATGGAAATTTTAACCGCGACTGATAACTGTGATGCGTCTGTAAGTGTAATTCCAAGTGAAATAACAAGCGGAGACGATGATGCTTGTCCTTCGGAATACTTAATCACAAGAACTTGGACAGTACAAGATTGTTCAGGAAATACAACGACACATACTCAGGTGATTACAGTAGAAGATACAGAAGCACCAGCCTTTGTAGAGAGTTTACCAGCAGATACAACAGTAAGTTGTG
>NZ_JBNXUE010000016.1:0-2401 GCF_050566205.1 Tenacibaculum sp. SDUM215027 | reverse complement strand
TCAGGTGATTACAGTAGAAGATACAGAAGCACCAGCCTTTGTAGAGAGTTTACCAGCAGATACAACAGTAAGTTGTGATGCTGTTCCAGTAGCAGTGGTATTAACCGCGACTGATAATTGTGATAACTCTGTAACTGTAAACTATTCAGAAGAGTTTTCAGGACAAGATGATGAATGTGGATCAGAATACTTGATAACAAGAACATGGACGGTATCAGACTGTGCTGGTAATGCAACTTCACATACTCAAGTAGTAACAGTAGAAGACACAACAGTGCCAGTATTTGTAGAGGAATTACCAGCAGATGTAACAGTAAGTTGTGATGCGATTCCAGCAGCAGTAGTTTTAACAGCAACAGATAATTGTAATGCATCCGTAACCGTAAATTACTCAGAAGAATTTTCAGGACAGGATGATGAATGTACATCAGAATATACGATTACAAGAACATGGACGGTACAAGACTGTGCAGGTAATGCAACATTACATAGTCAAGTAGTAACAGTAGAAGATACTACCGCACCAGAATTTGTTGAGACTTTACCAACAAACACAACAGTAAGTTGTGATGCTATTCCAGCATCAGCAGTACTAACAGCAACAGATAATTGTGATTCTGAAGTAATAGTTGTATATTCAGAAGAGCTTTCAGGCCAAGAAGAAGGATGTGCGTCGGAATATACAATCACCAGAACGTGGACGGTAGAAGATTGTGCAGGTAATAGCACATCACATACTCAAGTTATCACAATAGAAGATGATGAAGCGCCAACCTTGGTATCAACATTAGAGGATATAATAGTAGAATGTGATACTGTTCCTGAAGTACCAACATTAGAGTTTACAGACAATTGTTCTTCAAGTGTAACACAAACAAACTATGAAGAAACAAGCACATTTGATGGAACCGAAAATGATTATACAATTACAAGAATTTGGACAGTTACCGATGACTGTGGAAATGTAGCGGACTTTACACAATATATAACAGTAACCGTAAATACATCCGTAACAGAAATAGCAGATTCAAGATGTATTGATGATGGCGAAATAGACTTGAATGACTATTTAGCGAATCAAAGTGAAGGTGGAACTTGGGAAGTAACCCAAGGAAGCGTAATAGTATCTGATGATGGAAGTTTTGATCCGTCAGGATTAAACTTAGGAGATTATATATTCACCTATACATCACCAAATAATGGATGTTTAGCATCAACAAAAGTTACGATTAATATAAACGATGACTGTATAGTATTACCATGTGGACAAGAAGATGTGGTAATCTCAAAAGCAGTAACCCCTAATGGAGATTCATGGAATGAATTTTTTGAAGTTACAGGAGTAGAATCTTGTGGTTTCATAGCCAATGTACAAATATTTAACCGTTGGGGAGCCAAAGTTTTTGAATCAAACAATTATGCAAATAATTGGAACGGAGTTTCAGATGGATCTACGTTTGGCGGAGCAGAAAGACTACCAGCCGGTACATATTACTACATTGTAATATTAGAGAATAGTGGTTTAAAACCATTTACAGGAGCAATTTACTTAGGAACCAAATAATATTATAGCTATGAACCAAAATTACAAACTATTACAGGGAGTTATTGTGTTGTTTTTTGCAACAGTTTTAACAGTTCAATCACAACAGCTACCACAATTTACTCAGTATATGTACAATACCATATCTATAAACCCTGCATATGCAGGAAGCAGAGAAGTATTGAGTATTGTAGGATTGCATAGGAGCCAGTGGGCAGGGTTAGATAGAGCACCAGAAACACAAACTTTATCTATCCACACCCCACTTAGAAATGATAAGATAGGATTAGGTTTATCATTTATCAATGATCAATTAGGATATGAGAACTTTACCTATTTATATGGAGACTTTTCATATACGATTAAACTTAATGACGATGTTAAACTAGCTTTTGGACTAAAAGCAGGATTTACTCAATACAATATTGATGATGCTTTAATAGCAGCAGAAGGATCAGATCCTGGGATTTCAGGCATTCAAAACAGATGGGAACCTAATATAGGAAGCGGATTGTTACTACATACCAACAAATGGTATGTAGGGCTTTCAGCCCCAAGGCTATTAAACATAGATCATAACGATTTAGAAATCAACGGAATTAATTATGGAGTTGTAGATAAAGTAAGTTATTATTTAACAGGAGGATATGTTTTTGATGTAAGCGATAACGTAAAATTCAAGCCTTCTACATTACTAAAAGCAACCAATGGAGCTCCATTATCATATGATATAACCGCAAACTTTTTATTCAATGAAAAGTTTTGGTTAGGAGGTTCATATAGAATTAATGAAGATACCGGAGCTTTAGGAGCATTAGTAGATTTTCAAGTATCACGACAGTTCCGAGTAGGTTACGC
>NZ_JBNXUE010000015.1:0-3776 GCF_050566205.1 Tenacibaculum sp. SDUM215027 | reverse complement strand
AGAATTAATGAAGATACCGGAGCTTTAGGAGCATTAGTAGATTTTCAAGTATCACGACAGTTCCGAGTAGGTTACGCATATGAGTATCCGTTATCAGACATTAATCAATATTCAAATGGAACACATGAAATATTATTAATGTTTGAATTATTCCCTAAGTCATATAGAACGAAATCTCCTAGATATTTTTAAAAAGTAGAATTATGAAGACAAAAATTACACTTATACTACTTTTTTTATCATGTTTTGCATTTTCACAAAGAAAGGTAGCAAATAAATTCTATAAAGAATACGCGTACATAAAAGCAGCTGAGTTTTATAAAAAAGCTATAAATGAAGGCGATGATGGGGTGGATATGGTTACAAGACTAGCAGATTGTTATTATAATAACTCCAACTCAGAGCAAGCAGCTTACTGGTATGGTGTAGCTTCCAATAGAGATGAAGGTTTAGACGATAAAGCTATTTATAAATATGTTCAATCACTTAGAAGTATTGGTGAGTATGACAAGGCAGATAAATGGTTACAAAAGTTACCCGATGTAGCTTTAAAAATAGGAGATGTTGATTATGATAAGTTAAAAATGCTCAATAAAGATTCAGTAGAGGTGGTAAACTTAAATTTTAACACGAAAAGTTCAGATTTTGGCATGTATGCTCATGGTCAAAAGTTATATTTTTCTTCAGCTAGAAATGATAAAGGTGAAACTTATGAGTGGAACAATGAGCCTTATTTAGATTTATATCAAGCAAGAATCATGAAAAAAAATGAAAATGAAGAAGTTATAGAAAATATAATTCCTATAGTTTCTTCTAAAATAAACACTGCTTTTCATGAATCAAATGTAGCTATAACTAAAGACGGTCAAACGCTATATTTTACAAGAAATAATTTAAAGGAAGAAAATAAACTAGAGTATGATAAAAAAGGGACTTCCAACTTAAAAATATTTAAAGCAACTTTAGTAAACGGACAATGGGATAATATTGAAGAATTACCATTTAACGATAAAGTATACTCTAATGGACATCCAGCATTGAGCCCAGACGGAAAAACATTATATTTTGTGTCTGATAGACCAGGTAGTTATGGGCTGACAGATATTTATAAAGTGGCTATTTTAGCTGATGGAGGGTATGGAAAACCAATAAATTTAGGAGATAAGATAAATACAAGTGGTAGAGAAATGTTTCCTTTTGTAGCAAAGGATTATACATTATATTTTTCTTCTGATGGATATGCAAATTTAGGATTACTAGATATTTATAAATCAGAATTACTCAAAAACAACTCTTCAGAGGTGATGAATTTAGGAGCTCCATTCAACAGTGGATATGATGATTTTGCCTTTTTTTATAATGAAGACGGAAAAACAGGATACTTTTCTTCAAACCGACCAGAAGGTAAAGGACAAGATGATGTATATAAATTTAGAACGTTAAAGTGCAAGCAGTTTATCAAAGGAGTAACGTATGATAAAAGAACTAAAGAAATATTACCCAATGCTTTAGTCGAATTGATTGACTCTGAAGGAAAAGTACTCAAAAGGTTTGTAACTCAAGAAGATGCTAGGTACACTTTTGAGGTAGAATGTGAAAAGAGTTTTACGTTAAGAGGAACGAAATTAGATTATAAAGATGATTTTGTCAATGATGTAAAAACTACAGATGTAAGAGGCAGAGAAGTAGAACATGATTTATATCTAACGCCATTAATTGTAGGTAATGAGATAGTGATAGATCCTATATTTTTCGATTTTGATAAGTGGAATATACGCCCAGATGCAGCTTATGAATTAGAGCACATTGTACGAGTAATGAACAATCACCCAAAAATGATTATTAAGATCGAAGCTCATACCGATAGTAGGGGGAGTGGTAGATATAATGAAATTTTATCAGATAAGAGAGCTAAGTCTACCAGAGATTATATTTTTTCAAGAGGTATAGCTACTAATAGAATAGAAAGTGCTATTGGTTATGGGGAAAAACAATTAGTAAACAAATGTTCTAATGGGGTTCCTTGTACAGAAGAAGAGCACCAAGAAAACAGGCGATCAAAATTTATAATCATTAATGATTATAAATAGAAAAATAAGTAATTAGTCTCCTGTAGAGTAGTTTTCTTTAGCCCTGATTCAATGCGCATATTGAATTGGGGTTTTATTTTTGGGGTAAATGTAAAGCTTGTGTTTTTTTGACTCACTCTTAGCTAGAAGGCTTAATTATAAAGGAAGTACTGTAAAATATTACAAGTATTTTTTTTAAAAAAAACATAGGGGAAAAACCCCTTTTTTAACATTTCATTTTTTAAAACTAAAAATAAGTACTACATTTGGTATAACAGTTTTTAGAACTTAAAAAACGTTAATCCCTCAGAATAATACTATATCCCACTCAGTATTATTTAGTTTCCTCAAATTTTTTTTATTGTACATCCTTGTGTGTTTAAAGTATTACATTCTTGTAATACTAGGAAATGCGTAACCCTTAATTACCCCACCCCATTTTACCCCATCCCCGTAAAATGGTTTTAGCTAAATACTAAAACTTAGTAAGTGTAATATTCTATAGAATTTATAGGGTGTTTAAAAGTTAAATTTTAAAAGTTAAGGTATGGGAATGAAAACTACTCATTTAAGAAAATTAATGCTGATACTTTTGTTGTTTAGTGCTAATTACATTTTTTCACAAACAACAGTGTCTATGCAGAGTCCCTGTAGCCTTTCTGGGTGTGGAGCTCAGGATGTTGAAATAGGGAGTGTTTATATAGGAGATATAAACGGAAATCCAATAAGCACGTGTACAGTAGGGCAGCAGCTCTCTAACGTTTATTTATATGTAGATATTTCAAAAGCAGCAAGTAAAAAAGACTTGTATATGCAGTTTTATTTGATGAATGGAACCGATCAAATAGATAAAGACGGAAATGTTTATGTAGGTAGCGATAAAATTAGTGTAGGAATACCAGGATCAATTAACCCAGGAACTTACCAGATGTTTGAATTGGTGAATTATACCTGTGGTGAAGAACTTACGTTAACAGATGTGTACCTTTCATGGCAAACACCGGGTAGCAATTCAGGTCCAGGATGTGCAATTCAAACTTCAAAATGTTCAGGAGAAAATTTACCACCTATTGATGTACAAACACCTATTGCTCCTGATTTCACATTTATATATAATTGTGGAGTTAATGGAGGAGGTTTTCAAGGTGTAACTTTTACAAACACATCAACAGGAGGAGATGGAATTATTACTTATGAATGGAGTTTTGGGACAGATTCTTCACCAACAATGACAACAACAGAAGGCCCTCATAATGTTAGCTATAGTAGTGGAGGCTCTAAAATGGTAACACTAGTTGTTACAGATGAAGATGGAGATACAAATTCAGTAACAAAAAACATTACGATAGATAGTATTCCAACAGCAGCTATTGTAGGAACAGATGTAAAATGTAATGGAGGAAATGATGGTATAGCAGATTTAACAATAACAGGAGGTAAAGCTCCTTATACATATTCATGGAATACTGGAGCGACGACTGAAGATATTAGTGGTTTAACTGTAGGTGCTTATAGTGTTACAATTACCGATGCGAATGGTTGTGTAGCAATAGCAGGAGTAACTATTGGAGAACCAGCAGTATTATCACTTTCACTTTTAGGAAGTGATTTAAGTTGTGGAGGAAGTGATGGAGCTATTGATTTAACAGTATCAGGAGGAACGACAGATTATACTTATTTATGGAATACAGGAGCCACTACAGAAGA
>NZ_JBNXUE010000014.1:0-4041 GCF_050566205.1 Tenacibaculum sp. SDUM215027 | reverse complement strand
TCTACGCTTTTTTCTTTCTGATTTATATTTCTAAATTTAATGAATTGCTAACTTAAGATGTATAACCGCAATTACGGAGGATTCGACTACGTCCGAATCCACTCGGAATTGCTAACGCTAGTGCTAAACCGAAAATTAACGCACATTAACCCGTAACTGACGGTTATACGAGACCGTTATGCGCAAGCTGACCAAAACATAAAACTAAATAATGAGAAAAACTCTGACTTTACTGATTATAGTAATAACTCTTACAAACTGTATTAACAGACAAAACTTAAATCAAAACGTTATAACATTAGATATTACCAACTGGTGGAATGCATATGATAAAGTAACATCAACCCAAGATTCTACGCTTCAGTTTAAATACCTTGATAGTTTATATTTCCAGAAAGGGACTGTGGGATTGGATGGAATCCGACAAGCAAGGAATTATACACCAGAAGATTACATTAACGCCATAAATAACTATCCAAAATTTTGGTCTTCTATCAGAGAAAATACTCTAAAGGCAAATGAAATTAGCTCTGAATTGGAAGATGGAATCAAAAAATTCAAAACAATATATCCCGAATTAAAACCTGCTAAAATCTATTTCACAATAGGAGCCTTTCGTACAGGAGGAACAACCATAGACAGTTTGGTTTTAATTGGTTCTGAAATATCAATGGCAGACAGCAAGACAGTAACAAGTGAATTTCCCCAAAATTTATCTCACTTAAAATCACATTTTGCCACCAACCCAAACGAACACCTTGTGTTTTTAAATGTTCACGAATATGTTCATACTCAACAAAATCCAAGAGTTTTCAATATTCTTTCCTTAACGCTATATGAAGGCGTAGCAGAATTCGTTGCTTCTAAAGCACTTGGAGTAAAATCACCAAATCCTCAAATTGAATTTGGTAAGAAAAATACCGAAAGAATCAGAGAAGTATATGAAACCGAAATGTTTTATCCTAATAATCTATACAAGTGGTTAGATGGTAACGCACCAAATGAGTTTGGAATGAGAGATTTGGGATATTATGTTGGATATCAAATTTGTGAGAACTATTATAATCAGGCCGAAAATAAAACTGAAGCCATTAAAAAAATGATTGAATTAGATTATTCCAATGAAACTGAAATTGAAGATTTTATTAAAAATGCCAACTTTTTCTCTGCACCGCTAGAGGAACTTTATAAAACGTTTGAAAGAAATCGCCCAACTGTTATCTTAATCAAACAATTTGAAAATAATAGTCAAAATGTTAGTCCAAAAATCAAGGAAATAACAATAGAATTTTCGAAACCTTTAAACGGACAAAACACAGGAGTAGATTTTGGTGATCTAGGGCAAGATGCTTTTCCGAAAGGAACTCTTAACGGCAGACATTGGTCAGAAAATAATAAATCTTGGACAATTCCAGTAGAATTAGAACCTAACAAAGACTATCAGATATTAATCTCAAATAACTTTAGAACAGAAGATGATATTCCTTTGAAACCATTCTTAATAGAGTTTAAAACCGGAAATAAATAAAGCTAGCACATAACACGGTGTATAAGTAATAGCGGTTTGACTGCTAAAATGAAAATTTAAACGTAAAACAAAGGTCAGTATAAAACTGAAAAGTTAGTGAATAGAAATCCGCTACTACTCATACACAAGACCGTTGGTAAGAAATGACGAAATACATCATAATTTTACTTTTAATTATAACTTCTTGCAAAGGAAAATCCGAAAAAATAAATCGGACTAAAAAACCAAAACCTGAAATTATTAAGACTGCCGAATTTGAACTAATAAAAGCCGAAAATCAAAAAGGATTATTGATTTTATTCCCTTGTTTTCCTTGTGATGCGGAGAACACATTGTCTGAATTTAAAATTGCTGAAATAAGTGTGAAAAATGACTTTTCAGTTTTAGCAATGAACTTAAACCAAAAATTATATTTAAGCCAAAAAGAAAAACAAGAATTAACGGAACAATTAACAAGAATAGTTAAGGAAAAAAACTTATCTGAAGAAAACATCTTTATTGGCGGATTTTCAAGTGGCGGAAATGTAAGTCTATTAATTGGTGATTATCTTGTAAAGAATGAAAGTCAAATTCAACCGAAAGGAGTTTTTATAGTGGATTCACCTATTGACCTTCTTGGACTTTATGGAACTGCCGAAAAGAATTTAAAACTTAACTTTTCAGAATCATCTATCCAAGAATCTACTTGGATTAAGAATATGTTTGATAAAGAATTTGGAAATCCATCTAATGGAATTAATACTTACGAACAGAATTCGCCTTATACATTTAAAACGGAAAATATTGACAATCTAAAAGGATTGGAAAAATTAAAAATTAGGTTTTATACAGAACCTGATTTAAAATGGTGGAAAGAATACGCAAAAAATGAATATGAAGATTTAAATGCTTTTTACATTCAAAAATTATCAGACAAATTAAAAATCGAATTTGGAGAAAACAATGTTGAATTAATAAACACCGAAAATCGAGGTTATCGAGCAAATGGAGAAAGGCATCCACATTCTTGGGCGATAGTAAATGAAAAAGATTTAATAAATTGGATGTTGAAATAAAAAACTGTGGGTAACACGGTGTATAATTCATTGCTGTTATTAGCCTACTTACGAAAGTCCTCGCGGACTTTCTATCTGTGATTTATTTGCTAATTTTAGTGCTTGAACACGCAACGAAATCATACACAAAACCGTTGGTAATAATTGCCTGCGGCACGTAGAAACCGTGTTTTAACAAACACTCCTTTTCTACTAATTATTACCAACGCTCTAGGTTAATTGCTCCTCTAACAACTATATTGTGTATCTTTAGCCTTCTTCGTGAACTACACACGAAACTATAAACAACAAAATGTATAACGAATGAAGCACAATTATGGCTCCTCATGAGGCTGTGCCTCACACGCCATACACCTAGAGCGTTGGCAATAATTTGAGAATGAACGAAACTTGGCACTTTTTAAGAGAATTTGAAAGCAAAGATTTAGTAAAAAGATATATTAAGAAAAAATATGACTTTGGACTAAATTCAGCCAAAGCTTACGAAATAACTTCAGCTTTTAAACAAGGAAGAAGTTATTTTGAATCTGTAAAAGTTGCTGATATTTCTGTAAAACCTTTACTTCTTTATTACGGAATAGTCTCATTGAGCAGAGGACTGATTTTGATATTAAACAAAGAAGCAAGAGAAAATAATATCAAACCTTCACACGGACTAAAAATCACGAATTGGACTGATGTTGAAAAATCAGGGAAATTAGAGGACATTATTATAAAAACTACAAATGGAACGTTCCGAGAATTGATTTCTGCTACAAATAATAAATCTTATTTTAGAGCTGGTAGTAGCGGAATTAACTGGCACGCTGAATATGTGATTTTGAATGACCAATTTGAATTTAGTCTAAAAGATTTATCATATTCATTTCCGGATTTGACCAAATCTGTTGAATCTTGGTTAGGTACTAAAATTCCCTCTCGACAATTAAAAACTCTAAAGCACAAAGATAATAAAACTGTAATTGAACTTCACGGAAAAGGAGAAGTAGCTGAAATTTTTCCTGAAATGCTGTTTAAGAATCAAACAATTTCTGAATCAAATAACATTACCAATGTTACATTTGAATGTCCTGCACCACCACATTTATGTCAAAAATGGAAAAGTGCATTTGAAGTAATTGGAGACCCTTACGTTATTCCACCTTTTGGTTCTTTAATCTTCTTAAACGACATATCAAAAATGTTCGCTGTTTCATTTATTTTCGGCACGATTTCAAGATATTATCCAACCACTTGGAATAATATAAATAGCGGAATTAAGAATGATAGTATTTTGCCATTCGCAGTTAATCTAATTGATTTTATACAAGCCAAATATCCTCAAGTGATTATTGACTTTTTAGAATCGCCATATGAATTTGAAAAATAAAAAAACTATTGCCAACAAAGAACTGAGGTAAAAAACAAGTAAATTTTACAAAACTTTATATCAAAGTACTTTTATAGTTCATATCATAC
>NZ_JBNXUE010000013.1:0-5892 GCF_050566205.1 Tenacibaculum sp. SDUM215027 | reverse complement strand
GTTAGATAATAGTGAGTTAAAAAAGGTGTAAAAAAAAAGGCAAAAAAAGTAGTTGTTGAGTGGGAAAAGGTATCTATATTTGCACCCGCAAACGGATAAGCGATAAGCTAAGAAGTTAGTAAGAGTTCATTAAAATAGGGTTTGAGATATGTCAAGAAAAGGTTAAAAAATAGTTTAAATTTTTCTTGTTTATTAAGAAATAAAGTGAGTATCTTTGCAGTCCGATTTTTAGGGAAAACAGTTCATTAAAATAGTGTAAAAGACAAGCTAGAAAAAACTTCAAAAAAGTTTTTGTCATATTAAAAATAGTTTGTAGGTTTGCATCCGCTTTAGGAAAGCGGTACGATCACAGAGATTTTGGAAGGCGATAAGTCACTAGTTCGAGTCTAGTATTTCTACAAGAGGATGAGTCGTAAGATAAGTAAAAACTTGTCAGTGTCGACTCGCCACAAGTTCATTGAAAATATTGAAATTGACAGCGTAAAACAAAGAGTAGAATAACCATAACTTTTCGAAGTTAAAAATTCTTTTGGAACTTAACATTTATAATATTAAAGATTATACAATGAAGAGTTTGATCCTGGCTCAGGATGAACGCTAGCGGCAGGCTTAACACATGCAAGTCGAGGGGTAACATTGATTGCTTGCAATCAGATGACGACCGGCGAACGGGTGCGTAACGCGTATAGAATCTGCCTTGTACAGGAGGATAGCCTTTAGAAATGAAGATTAATACTCCATAAAGTTGAGAGATGGCATCATCTTTTAATTAAAGATTTATCGGTACGAGATGACTATGCGTCCTATTAGCTAGATGGTAAGGTAACGGCTTACCATGGCAACGATAGGTAGGGGGTCTGAGAGGATTATCCCCCACACTGGTACTGAGACACGGACCAGACTCCTACGGGAGGCAGCAGTGAGGAATATTGGTCAATGGAGGCAACTCTGAACCAGCCATGCCGCGTGCAGGAAGACTGCCCTATGGGTTGTAAACTGCTTTTATACAGGAAGAAACATAGCTACGTGTAGTTATTTGACGGTACTGTAAGAATAAGCACCGGCTAACTCCGTGCCAGCAGCCGCGGTAATACGGAGGGTGCAAGCGTTATCCGGAATCATTGGGTTTAAAGGGTCCGCAGGCGGTCAATTAAGTCAGAGGTGAAATCCCATAGCTTAACTATGGAACTGCCTTTGATACTGGTTGACTTGAGTTATACGGAAGTAGATAGAATAAGTAGTGTAGCGGTGAAATGCATAGATATTACTTAGAATACCGATTGCGAAGGCAGTCTACTACGTATATACTGACGCTCATGGACGAAAGCGTGGGGAGCGAACAGGATTAGATACCCTGGTAGTCCACGCCGTAAACGATGGACACTAGTTGTTGGATTTAGATTCAGTGACTAAGCGAAAGTGATAAGTGTCCCACCTGGGGAGTACGATCGCAAGATTGAAACTCAAAGGAATTGACGGGGGCCCGCACAAGCGGTGGAGCATGTGGTTTAATTCGATGATACGCGAGGAACCTTACCAGGGCTTAAATGTAGAGTGACAGACTGAGAGATCGGTTTTTCTTCGGACACTTTACAAGGTGCTGCATGGTTGTCGTCAGCTCGTGCCGTGAGGTGTCAGGTTAAGTCCTATAACGAGCGCAACCCCTATCGTTAGTTGCTAACAGGTAATGCTGAGGACTCTAGCGAGACTGCCGGTGCAAACCGTGAGGAAGGTGGGGATGACGTCAAATCATCACGGCCCTTACGTCCTGGGCTACACACGTGCTACAATGGTATGGACAATGAGCAGCCACTATGCGAATAGGAGCGAATCTATAAACCATATCACAGTTCGGATCGGAGTCTGCAACTCGACTCCGTGAAGCTGGAATCGCTAGTAATCGGATATCAGCCATGATCCGGTGAATACGTTCCCGGGCCTTGTACACACCGCCCGTCAAGCCATGGAAGCTGGGGGTGCCTGAAGTCGGTTACCGCAAGGAGCTGCCTAGGGTAAAACTGGTAACTAGGGCTAAGTCGTAACAAGGTAGCCGTACCGGAAGGTGCGGCTGGAACACCTCCTTTCTAGAGAAAGATGGTGAGTTACAATAGAGGTATATTTTACTCTTTGCTGTTAATTTTAAAAAAATAGACTAAGATCTTAAAAAGTCGTTAGTATTAAGTCGATAGTTGTTAGTTATATAACTAATGTCTAAGGACTATAAACTACAGACTGAAAAAGTCTCGTAGCTCAGCTGGTTAGAGCGCTACACTGATAATGTAGAGGTCGGCAGTTCGAGTCTGCCCGAGACTACAAATTTTCGGAAGAAGATTTAAAGAGTTTGGATTTTAGTAGAAGGAAATTTTAGAAGTTGAGAAGCTTAGTTTTAAGTGTTGAGTGTTAAGTTTTAGATTAAACGCCACACCAACTAAAAACTCAGAACTAAAAACTCATAACTAAATTATGGGGGATTAGCTCAGCTGGCTAGAGCGCTTGCCTTGCACGCAAGAGGTCATCGGTTCGACTCCGATATTCTCCACCAGGCAATGCTTGGAGATAAGTATAATTATCTTCATGAGTATTGCAGGCAGATTGTGACTAACAAGTTTAACTACTTGTCAGTGGCGACTCGCCACAACGTTCATTGACATATTGGTAAAATGATATCGTAAAGAATCAAGATAGAGAGTTAGAGTAATATCTAACAAAATATTTTTATAAGAACAAAAATTATAAAGAGCTCGTTGTAGTATTTATACTACAGCAAAAAGTACAATAAGCTAAATAAGGGCGTATGGAGGATGCCTAGGCTTTCAGAGGCGATGAAGGACGCGATAAGCTGCGATAAGTTACGGGGAGAAGCACATATTTTATGATCCGTAAATTTCCGAATGGGGCAACCCAGCATGTTGAAGACATGTTACCCGCAAGGGGGCAAACCTGGTGAACTGAAACATCTAAGTAACCAGAGGAAGAGAAAACAAAAGTGATTCCGTTAGTAGTGGCGAGCGAACGCGGATTAGCCCAAACCAATGTTGTTACGGCAATATTGGGGTTGTAGGGCTGCAACATTAGAATCTTAGAGAACTAGAATCGTTTGGAAAGACGAACCATAGAGAGTGATAGTCTCGTATAGGTAATCGAAGAGGATATAGCAGTACCCTGAGTAGTGCGGGACACGAGTAATCCTGTATGAATCCACCGGGACCATCCGGTAAGGCTAAATACTCCTGAAAGACCGATAGTGAACTAGTACCGTGAGGGAAAGGTGAAAAGAACCCTAAGTAAGGGAGTGAAAGAGAACCTGAAACCGTACGCCTACAAGCGGTCGAAGCACATTTACTGTGTGACGGCGTGCCTTTTGCATAATGAGCCTACGAGTTACTGTTGCTAGCAAGGTTAAAGATTTAAGGTCTGGAGCCGCAGCGAAAGCGAGTCTGAATAGGGCGAGATAGTTAGTAGTAGTAGACGCGAAACCGAGTGATCTACCCATGGGCAGGTTGAAGCTGTGGTAACACACAGTGGAGGACCGAACCAGTTGACGTTGAAAAGTCTTTGGATGACCTGTGGGTAGGGGTGAAAGGCCAATCAAACTCGGAAATAGCTCGTACTCCCCGAAATGCATTTAGGTGCAGCGTTGAGACAAAGTTTTATAGAGGTAGAGCTACTGATTGGATGCGGGGGCTTCACCGCCTACCAATTCCTGACAAACTCCGAATGCTATAAAATGTTTCTCAGCAGTGAGGGCATGGGTGCTAAGGTCCATGTCCGAGAGGGAAAGAACCCAGACCATCAGCTAAGGTCCCCAAATATATGTTAAGTTGAAAAAACGAGGTTTGACTGCCCAGACAGCTAGGATGTTGGCTTGGAAGCAGCCATTCATTTAAAGAGTGCGTAACAGCTCACTAGTCGAGCGGTCGAGCATGGATAATAATCGGGCATAAACATATTACCGAAGCTATGGACTTATTAAAGTGGTAGGGGAGCATTCTATATGTGCTGAAGGTGTGCTGTGAGGCATGCTGGAACGTATAGAAAAGAAAATGTAGGCATAAGTAACGATAAAGGGGGCGAGAAACCCCCTCACCGAAAGACTAAGGTTTCCTCAGCGATGCTAATCAGCTGAGGGTTAGTCGGGACCTAAGGCGAATCCGAAGGGAGTAGTCGATGGCCAACAGGTTAATATTCCTGTACTTCTTATAATTGCGATGGGGTGACGGAGTAATGAAAGCACCGCGAACTGACGGAATAGTTCGTTGAAACATGTAGGTATTGGAACTGTAGGTAAATCCGCAGATCTAGCTGAAGTGTGATAGTACCACAAGTCTTCGGATGCGTGGATAGTGTGCCTAAGGGCTTCCAAGAAAAACCTCTAAGCTTCAGATTATAAGAACCCGTACCGTAAACCGACACAGGTAGTTGGGATGAGAATTCTAAGGTGCTCGAGAGATTCATGGCTAAGGAACTAGGCAAAATAGACTCGTAACTTCGGGAGAAGAGTCGCCCTACTCCGGTAGGGCCGCAGTGAAAAGATCCAGGCGACTGTTTATCAAAAACACAGGGCTTTGCTAAATTGAAAGATGATGTATAAGGCCTGACACCTGCCCGGTGCTGGAAGGTTAAGTGGAGTTGTTAGCTTCGGCGAAGCAATCAAATGAAGCCCCAGTAAACGGCGGCCGTAACTATAACGGTCCTAAGGTAGCGAAATTCCTTGTCGGGTAAGTTCCGACCTGCACGAATGGTGCAACGATCTGGATACTGTCTCAGCCATGAGCTCGGTGAAATTGTAGTATCGGTGAAGATGCCGATTACCCGCAGCGGGACGAAAAGACCCCGTGAACCTTTACTATAGCTTCGTATTGACTTTGGATAAGTAATGTGTAGGATAGGTGGGAGACTATGAAGTGGCGTCGCTAGGCGTTGTGGAGTCGTCCTTGAAATACCACCCTTTGCTTATCTAGAGCCTAACTCAGTAATGAGAACAGTGCGTGGTGGGTAGTTTGACTGGGGTGGTCGCCTCCAAAAGAGTAACGGAGGCTTCTAAAGGTTCCCTCAGCACGCTTGGTAACCGTGCGTAGAGTGCAATGGCATAAGGGAGCTTGACTGAGAGACATACAGGTCGATCAGGTACGAAAGTAGAGCATAGTGATCCGGTGGTTCCGCATGGAAGGGCCATCGCTCAAAGGATAAAAGGTACTCCGGGGATAACAGGCTGATCTCCCCCAAGAGCTCACATCGACGGGGGGGTTTGGCACCTCGATGTCGGCTCGTCACATCCTGGGGCTGGAGAAGGTCCCAAGGGTTGGGCTGTTCGCCCATTAAAGTGGCACGCGAGCTGGGTTCAGAACGTCGTGAGACAGTTCGGTCTCTATCTGCTGTGGGCGTTAGAAATTTGAGTGGATCTGACTTTAGTACGAGAGGACCGAGTTGGACTGACCTCTAGTGTACCAGTTGTCTCGCCAGGGGCACTGCTGGGTAGCTACGTCGGGAAGGGATAAGCGCTGAAAGCATATAAGCGCGAAACCCACCACAAGATGAGATTTCTTTAAAGGGTCGTGGAAGATCACCACGTTGATAGGCTATAAGTGTAAGTGCAGTAATGTATGTAGCTGAGTAGTACTAATAACCCATAGGCTTATGTACAGTCTTCCCCTCCTAGTGGGGGGAAGCGCAACTCTTTGATGAATTTATGATATGATTTTACTAATATGTTAACTTATTTGCAGCGAAGCTGCGCTATAAGCTAAGAGCAATATGCTAAAAGCTAATAGCAAAAATTTAAGGTGATTATCGCAATGGGGCTCACCTCTTACCATCCCGAACAGAGAAGTTAAGCCCATTTGCGCCGATGGTACTGCCACTGGTGGGAGAGTAGGTCGTTGCCTTTCTTTA
>NZ_JBNXUE010000012.1:0-13021 GCF_050566205.1 Tenacibaculum sp. SDUM215027 | reverse complement strand
GCATATCAATACAATGAATGGTTTTATTTTGATGGAGTAGATGTTGTTTTTGGAAAGCCAGAATCTGGAGGTCAAAAACCAATAGCGTTAGAATACGGTAAAGACTTAAAAGAAATACAAATAAAAACGAAAACGTATAATCCTACTTTAGCAACCTACAGTTACGATTCGTTAAATGATCAATTTTTTGAAGGAGATTTAAAAGCAACTAACGAAGGCTTAAACGATTTAGCCAATACCGCACTTAAAGCATCAGAGCAAGTTTATAAAGAAGTAAAAGACTTTGGAGTAAGTGATGTGTTTTTACAAGACAAATCATCATTAGATGAGTATTTACAAAAACGCTTACAAGGGTTAAGTGCAGGAGGTAATGTACTTAAGGCAAGCGGAGAGAAAAAAGGATTAAGTTTAGGAAGCGTAATAAAAGTAAGTGCAGCAAAGTATGACGAAGGAAAATATACTGTAAAACAGTATGGAGAATATATTATAACTCAAATAAGCCACTTTGCAGATGTAGGAGGAGCATATTCTAATACTTTTGAAGCTATCCCTGCAAACACAAAAAGTTTACCATTAAACGAAAACATAGTGCCAGCAGTAGCTAACAATCAAGTAGCAACGGTAGTAAGTAATAAAGACCCAGAAAGTAAAGGACGTGTACAAGTTCAGTTTTACTGGCAGGAAGCTATTGGCGCAAAAACAGATTTTATTCGTGTAATGACTCCCGATGCAGGAAGTAGTGATCTTACTAAAACTAATAGAGGTTTTGTTTTCATACCAGAAGTAGGAGACCAAGTAATGGTAGGTTTTGAGCATAACGATCCTAACCGTCCTTTTGTTATGGGAAGCATGTTTACAGGTAAAAATGGAGCAGGTGGAAGAGAAAAAAATGTTATAAAAAGTATCGTTACACGTGGAGGGCATATTATTGAGTTAAACGATACAAGTGGTAAGGAAAGTATTACGATTACCGATAAGAACAGTAACATGATACAGTTAAACACGCATGAAAGTTCTATAGTTATTTCTGCAAATGAAAACATGACTTTTATGTCTAAAAATTTAGACATTGTGGTAAGAGAAAATTTAAATATTACCACAGGTAAAGACAAAAGAGAAAATATTTCAGGAAATCACAAGCTTAAAGCTACCAATATAATTCAAATAGCAGATGAAGAAATAAAGAATGAAGCGGAGCAAATAATACAAGAAGCAGGAAAAGAAATAGACCTTTTAGCTAGTGGCAACATAAATAAGCAAGCAGAGCAAAAAATTAATAATAGTAGCGGAAAACAAAGTAACCTTTTTTAAACATGGAAAAGAAAAATACTATTATAAAAATAGCTAAAGGAAAAATTACACTTTCTACTAAAAATGATATTTCTATAAAGGCTAAAAATATAAACAGTTTATCTAAAACCTTAGTAAATGAAACAGGGAAAGAAGGTATTGTTTTTAAATAGCAAAGTATGAGTTTTGGAGTATACGATCATATTAACCATGGTGTTAAAAATAGTTATGGTGTTACCTGTACTTTTTTAAAAGAACAAATTACTGCCAATTATATATTTGATATTGCTTATCAAGCTTATAATCAAAAAGATTACATAGTTCATATTAACAGAAAGCAGTTTTTCGTCAATAGTAAAGAACCAAAAGAAATATTAGATGTTTTAGCATTACGTTGTGCAGCACTTATATATCCGTTACAGTTACATATTTCTAAATTTGGTTTTAATTATAAGCTTTTTAATTTTAAAGAAATACAAGAACGTTTTAATAAGCAGCTACCAACTATTCAAAGAGAATTTACTGGTGAAGTAACAGATGCTTATTTTGCTGAAATTAAAAAATCGGTAAGTAATGAAAGTATATTTACAGAGCGTTTAAAAAGTGATTTTTTATATGCACTATTTTTCTATGGCTTACCAGTAGCATATCAACATAAACCAATACAAGATAACTATCAGGTAAACATACCTATACATCCATATCAACCCGAAGCTTTGTTTGTGGGGATGCAAACACTTAAAAAAGCAGAAAATATATACGATGTAACCTTTAAAGGCTCAGATGAAAAAAGAAATACCTTGCTACTACATCATTTAGTAGAAAAGGAAAGCCTTACGCCTTTACGTATAGAAATGTATTATAACAAGGAGTTAGATAGTGAAATAAGTTGTAGTATAGTTCAGCTTAAAGAACGAAAAGAGGACAATATAAGCTTTAGCTATAAAAATGGCAAAGTTGTAGAAGGAAAACAAAAGAAACAGAAAAAAGACAATTGGTTTAGCAACCTATTTAAAATTTAAAAAAAAATTATTATGAGTGATGTAGCAGTAATTTGCAATGGAGCTATGTGCAAATGTGCACATGGTTTTGCACCCGACACCTTTGCAGTAGTAAGTACACATAAACATTATATAAACGAGTCTAGTGGTTCTCAAAAAATGGTAGGTTCTACTATGGATATAGGGCAACCCTTTAAAGCAAAAACTTTTGGACAGTGTAAACTACAACCCTCTGGAAGTAGTTATTTACCTTGTATGCCAAACGTAACACAGTGGCAAGACTTTTATGAAAAGGTAACTTTAAGTAACCAAGGAAAAATATTAACAGAAAAAAGTAAAGCTATTTGTGCTATTGCAGGAGCACCATGTGTAGAATTTACTTTTCACGGACAGGTAGGAGCACCATCAGAAAGTCAAGCGGCACAGACAAATACAGCAGTACATAGTCAAATGAATCCACTTGCAAATCCAAAGCAAGCGATAGAAGACACTGATGATACTGATTTATTAGAAATTAAATAACCTGTATTATGGCTAAAAAAATAATTGTTGTAGACGAACAAGATAAAAATCTTGTTACCGAAAGAATATACAGAAAATTAAAAGTTTTTGAAATACCTCTTAATAAAGGGATAAGTTTTCATTTAAAAGTTTTAAAAGCTAAAAATGTAAAAGAAACAAAAGAAAATGTATACTGGATTGCACAATCACACAACAGGTTTAAAACTAGAAAATTTAACTATTTTAAAAGTGCTCCAAAAAACCAAAAAGAACTACATGTACTATTAAATGAGTTAAATAAAGGAACTAAATATGGAGAAAGATATATTCTAAACAAAGATGGAGAAGAGGTTTTAAATCCTGATTTTCATGTTTATACTCCAAAAAATACAGGTTTTGTAAAAAGTGCATATGTAGCCACAAATCCATACAAAAGCCATACTGAAAAAAGAGAAGGAGTCTTTTTTGGTAATTTAAAATATATTCAAAGAACTTTAGGAAGAGGTATTTGGTTAGAAGGTATCAATTATACGCCCGAATTTAAAGAACAAGGAGCCTTTATTTTAGCGGTAGATAAGCCTCAGGTGTTGTCACTTTTAGTAGAAAGAAGAACATTACCAGAAAAAATAGTTCGTAGCAACCCTATTAAAAAGGATAATTGCGACTCAGTTGAACAAGAGCTACTATATGGCGATGTTTTAGACATACACATGCATTTACACAATGTTTTAAGTGAAGATTACAAACTAACCAAAGAGGTGTTTTATAAAGGAGAGTCTATGACAAAAGGGTATAGTACTTTAATAGATATAAACATACCCAAAGACGAACACAACCCTTCTTTAGATTATAATGTTTCAATTTTAGATGAGCATGTAGTTAATTTAAGTTGGGCAGGTAAAACCAATCATAAAGAAGCAAAAGATTCTGAAGACTCTTTACAAGAGTATACAATGGTGTTTACTTTTACGCCAGTATCTAAACATGCTATAGAAAATAACTACCCAACAATAAAACGTGAGATAACCCTTACGGTAAATTACAAAAGCGATTTTAGTGCAACAGTAAATGAAAAAGACTATGTAACCAACCCTAATATTGTAAAAGTATGGCAACCACCATTAATTACACAGTTATATGAGCAAGAATGTAATTATACAGAACTTACTGTTTCTTGCGATGGTTTTGAACCAAAAACATTTTTAAAAGAATCTAAGGATGGGGCGCTATTAACAGATGATAGAGGAACAACCCCAATTTATAGTTTAGTATTAGGTAATAAAAACAATATAAGAGAAGTTACCATACAAACAGATGCTGATGTAGCTAATTGCCCAGAATTAAACGAAGAAGATAAGCATACGGAAAATGTATTTAATTTAAAAGAAATACAAGAATACACCTTTGCAGACGATGATGGTATATGGAATGCCCTAACCGATATAAAATCGTTACCAAGAGTACAACCCTACCATAAAACCATAGACAAAACAGACCAAATACTAAAATTTAAAGCAGCATACCCCTACGACGCTTCTAGTGAAAGTAAATTCTTATGGAGGTACCTTTTCATGTACATGTTTCAATACACAAACCCAGCTGAGTTTTATATAAGTGTAAATAGTTGTAGGTATAAACGTACCATTTGGTTTAACGTACACCCAGATGTAATTTGGGCATCACACTTAGCTTTAGATGTAGAAAAAAAAGATATTTTATATCACGATAACATTGAGCTTCCATTAGTAAAAGGAGACGCCACCTATATATCTGTTTTAGCAAGTGCTTTGGAAAAAACACTTAACTTTATAAAACCTCTTTTTGACGTATTATCTATAAATAACAACTCAAAAACAGCCATAACAGAGCTAGAAAAAGTCCTACGTGATTTTATAAAAGAGAGTAAAACAGATATGTACCTTGGTTATCATGCAAGATACGATATACCCGACGGAGAAAACGAAGTAGGGTCACTCATTAATTACGCCGAAATACAACCTTACAAAGCCCACTTACATTTTCAAATAATTAATGTAGTACTACTTACCTTGGCAGTAGATGTATTAATGATATACCTAACAAGAGGAAAGCTTGCACCTGGGTTACAACAATTAAAAAAAGCACAAAAAGTAGCTAAGAGAATTGACAAAGGAAAAGACAAAGTAAATAAGTTTTTAGATAAATACAACCTTACTTTAACAACCCCTAAAATAACCATGAACGCTGCCTTAAGAAAAGAAATGCAACCAAAGGGAGCGTATGCAACTATTTTTGATTTAACTTTTAAAGCCGACCCTTTGTTAGCTTTAAATACTGAATACAAAGTTGATTCCAATTCTTTAAAAAGCCCTTTAAAAGAGTTTGTAAAAAGTATGGAAGAAAAAACCAATGGAAAGTTTGAGTTAATAGCCAAAGCAGAAGGTAAAATAGTTTCTGATATAAATATAAGCTACAACACTCATACGAATGAACTTACTTTAAACAAAAATGCCATTAAGCAAGAAAACGAATACAATAAGGTATTACGCAAAGGAGATATAATTAAAACAGATGGAATTATTAATATTAGTATTGAGGCAAATGCTCGTTTAAAATATAAGAAAGAGTTTAAAAAGCTTTGGTTTTTTGAGCCTGTTGAAGTAGAAGCCAGTATTGAAGGAGAATTAAAATTGAATAGCAGTATCAGTCTCGTAGAAAAAGTAGGCTATACCAAAAAAAGAGGCCCTTATATGGAAAAAATGATATGTTTTGGTGGATTGCAAGGAACTTATAAGCAAAAGGCTGAGTTGAGAGCTAACTATCGAGATTTATACGACTCTAATGAAGATGATCAAGAAGTACCTTTTACCTTATTGGAAAAATCAAAGGGCTCTTTAGGAAGAAATTATATTTTTGAACTTTTTGAATCGAAAAAACAATTTGAACATGAAAACAAATAAAATTACCCCCCTAATTACAGCATTGTTAGCAGTTATGTTTACTGCTTGCGCGCAAACCAACACATCAAAAGAAAAAAAACAAGCAACAGAAATGAGACCGATAGACAAATTATATAATAATATACAACCCCTACAATACAAAAGCATGCCTCAATATTTTATAGAAGCGAACCAAAGTGGTTGTTTTTATGAATTGTATGTAAATGGAAGATTGGTATTTAACCTTTTTAAACAAGTAGGTTTAATGGGAAATATTACCTGTATTAACGATGCTATTTTAAAGAGCGGAAAACAAGAAGTTACCGTAAAGCTATACCCTTTAGGACAAACAAAGGTAAAAAGGTTTGACACGTTTACCAAGAATGCAAGAATAGAAGTAAAAATAGAAAAATACGATATACAGGTAGAAGACAGCGATGAAAAAGTAGTAACATTTAAAATTCCAGAGGCAAGTACTAGAAGCAAAAATGATATTAAAATAGAAGGGTTGCCTTATTACGAACATACTTTTACGTTTTATGCAGAAGTTCCTTACGAAGTAACAGGTTGGAGCGAATCGCAAGATTTAACTAAAATGGATCAAAAACAGTTAGAAAAAGAAATAGTAGCATTTTACAATAATCTATCAGATGTTATTTACAATCAAGATGAAGCTAAATGGGTAGACTTAGTTAAAAACAGAGAACAAGAAGTATTAATTTCTGAAGCATATAATGATGTTAATGAAGAAAGTATTAAAGATAGGAAAAGGAAATTTAAACAAGTTTTTGATTCTAAGTTTAAAAAGAAAGAACCATTAGATAAATACGAGATGATTTTTGGTGGAAATGGAAGAATAGTAGCATTAAAAGGTCTTGTAAAAAAAGGTTATGGAGCATTTTCTAACGGATATGAAGAGGTAACAAGGGATGGACGTAAAAGAAAGATTAGAAATTATGAATATATATACCTACACAAACCCAAAGGAAGTAACAAATTAGAAATTATAAGGTAATGCAAAAAGCGTTTTTATATAGTGTTTATTTGTTTTGTATGTTGTTGGTACTTACTGTTTGTGGGCAAACAACAGAAATGAGACCCATAGACAAACTATATAGCAACATAAAACCTTTACAATACAAAAGCATGCCTCAATATTTTATAGAAGCAGACCAAATAGGCTGTTTTTATGAGCTGTATGTAAATGGAAGATTGATGTTTGAACATTTTGAACAAACTGGTTTAATGGGGCATACCACCTGTATTAACGATGCCATTTTAAAAAGTGGAGTGCAAGAAGTTACTGTAAAGCTATACCCTTTAGGACAAACCGAAGTAGAAAGGTTTGATACTTTTACTAAAAATGCAAAGATAAATATTGAAGTAACTAAATGGGATAAAGCATTGGAGGATAAGCCGAATAGTAAAGAATACGAAAACTATGATGATTATGTAGCTACTTTTAGCATTCCTAATACAGAAGATAAAAATAATAGCATTCGTATAAAGGGGTTACCTTATTATGAGCATACCTTTACGTTTTATGCAGAGGTTCCTTATGAAGTAACAGGCTGGAGCGAGTCGCAAGATTTAACTAAAATGGATCAAAAACAATTAAAAAACGAAGTCGTAGCATTTTATAATAATTTATCTGATGTTATTTATAATCAAGACGAAGCTAAATGGGTAGAGCTAATTAAAAACAGAGAACAAGAAGTATTAATTTCTGAAGCATATTGCGATGTTAAAGAGAAAAGCATTAAGGATAGGAAAAGGAAATTTAAACAAGTTTTTGATTCTAAGTTCAAAAAGAAAGAACCATTAGACGAGTATAAAATAGTTTTTGGAGGAAATGGTAAAATTATAGCTTTGAAGAATTTAACTAAAGATGGCTACAGTGCTTTTTCTTATGGTTATGAGAGAACTTATGATGATGGACGTAAAAGAAAGATTAGAAATTACGCTTATATCTACCTACACAAACCCAAAGGAAGTAACAAATTAGAAATTATAAGGTAATGCAAAAAACGTTTTTATATAGTGTTTATTTGTTTTGTATGTTGTTGGTAATTACAGCTTGTGGACAAAAGAAAATAGAAGAGTTTAAATCTTTGAACAATTATACAAAGTCTTTACAGCAAAAGTCAATTAATAATGTACAAAAGACTATTGCTAAAGATACAGTTCTTATAAATGAACTAATAAATTTCAGTTCTTTAAAAATTACAGGTGGTTTTATAGGAACGGTTAATGAACGGCAAACTGAAAAATCAGCAGACAAATTTACATTAGAATCGGATAATGTTCAGAAAATGGATAGTAGTTTCCAAGGTTATTTTAAAGAATTGTTCTTTGAACAGAATTACATTAATAACACAGATATAGATTTTTCTGCTTATACGGGAGATCTTAAAGAAAAATATAATGAAAAAACAGTAGAATTTATAGACGATAATGTTATTATTGAAAATAAAAAATATTATTACCAAAATACTGAGAGTACTCAAAGAAATAACAAACTAATCAGAATAGATAGTGTTTTAATATTTGCTAAGATAAAATTACCAATAAAAACAGCTTCTATAAATGTATTAGAAAATGTTACAAATAAGTATGATGTACAAATTGATGAGTTAAAAGAAAATGAAGTCACATTAATTATTCCTATTGATACATACAAAGATTTTCTTGCTATACAAGCACTTAATAAGGAAGGAAAAAGAATGAATCCAATAAATAAAAGCTCTTTTCCTGAATATATAATTACTCCTTCAATAAAAAATGAGTTAAATGCTTTGAAAAATATTTGTAATGAGATTTTAAAGGAAAATAATGAAGAAAAAATTGATATCCTTATCAAAAAAATAACAGATAGACAGTTTAGAGCTGTTAAAGAAATGTATTCCTTTAAACTTCATCTAAAAGAGTTAAATAAGTTAAAAGAAAAAGAGAAGTCATTACTTATGATTTTTGACTTTATGGAAGGTTTTGAACATCTTTTTACAATTCAAAATCAATCTTACATAGTTAATTTCTCAGATAACATTAAAGATGTAGAGTTATTCTTTGCAGATGAATATAAACAGTATCTTACAGAAGAAGTCATTCATCATGAGGATGATGCATATTACAGTTTTGAAAATACATATACTTTATTCGGGGTTTCTAACGATAGTATAAAAGAGATGGGAATTACAAATGAAAGAGGGGAAATTATTATTAAAGATATTGACTTAAATACTGAGCAAACTATTATACAAAGTGGGAATAAATATTTTTTAAAATTTGATAGAAATGAAGAAAATGACAGTCTTTTTTGGTTAGATATAAAGAGTAAAAAACTATTATACACTCCCAGTTTCGGAGAGTATATAGAAAGTGTAAACGAGATTTATGATATATTTAAAAAAGATAGCGGTAAAGGTGTTGTAAAGAATAGGGAAATAACAATTCTACCCTTTACGTATTATTCCATTTGGGTTTATGATACTTTTATAGCTGCTTACAATAGGAAGAGTAATTTGTTTGAGATTTATGATTTAGACTTTAAACGTTGTTTGATAGAGTTTAATATATTGTCAGTTAGGGATTTATATAGGTATCGTTCTTTTGGGGAAGGTGAAGAAGATAAAAAAAATACTCGTTTTTATTTAGAGATAGAAACTAAAGAAGGAGGTAGAGGAGAAGTTATAATTGATGAAAAGTTAAAGATATTATCCATTAAATCTAAAAAGTAATTTTTAAAGTCAAGAAAGTAACAAATTAGAAATTATAAGGTAATGCAAAAAACATTTTTATATAGTGTTTATTTGTTTTGTATGTTGTTGGTAATTACAGCTTGTGGGCAAACAACAGAAATGAGACCCATAGACAAACTATATAGCAACATACAACCCCTACAATACAAAAGCATGAATAGATATTTTATAGAAGCGAACCAAAGTGGTTGTTTTTATGAGCTGTATGTAAATGGAAGATTGGTGTTTGAACATTTTGAACAAGTTGGTTTAATGGGGCATACTACCTGTATTAACGATGCCATTTTAAAAAGTGGAATGCAAGAAGTTACCGTTAAGCTATACCCTTTAGGACAAACCGAAGTAGAAAGGTTTGATACTTTTACCAAGAATGCAAGAATAGAAGTAAAAATAGAAAAATACGATACACAGGTAAAAGACAGCGATGAAAAAGTAGTAACATTTAAAATTCCAGAAGCAAGTACTAGAAACAAGAATGATATTAAGATAGAAGGGTTGCCTTATTATGAACATACTTTTACGTTTTATGCAGAGGTTCCATACGAAGTTACTGGCTGGAGTGAATCACAAGATTTAACTAAAATGGATCAAAAACAATTAGAAAAAGAAGTGGTAGCATTTTATAATAATTTATCTGATGTTATTTATAATCAAGACGAAGCTAAATGGGTAAGCTTAGTTAAAAACAGAGAATTAGAAATTTTAACATCTGAAGCGTATAATAATGTAAATGAACATGTTATTAAAAGTAGAGTTAAGGAGTTTAAAGAGGATTTTAATTCTAGTTTTAAAAGAAAATTTCCTTTAGATAAATATAAAATGATTTTTGGAGGAAAAGGAAGAATTGTAGCGTTAAAAAGTATTGAACATAGAGGTATGTCTGCTTTTTCCTTTGGAGTTAACAGAACTATATTTGATAAATTAAAAAAAATTAGAGCTTTTAGATACATCTACCTACACAAACCCAAAGGAAGTAACAAATTAGAAATTATAAGGTAATGCAAAAAGCATTTTTATATAGTGTTTATTTGTTTTGTATGTTGTTGGTGCTTACAGCTTGCGGGCAAACAACAGAAGAACAAATGAAAGAATGTTTAAATGAACTTTATAAAAATAGTACTGTATTTAAAGAATGAGCAAAAAAAACAAAGGCTCAAGTACAAGGAGCCCAACGTGTATTAAGTAATATTCATTTTGCTAAGGGGCTATACTACCTGCAAATTTTAAATATATCTTCTGCAACTTATCAAGTGTATGAAAACAAAGGGTCTTATAAGAGTATAGCAAATTTGGTGGGTATTGGATCCGAGTTGACAGGAGCTTTTTTTAATGTAAAAAAAATAAACGCAGTAGTATTAAATAGAGAAAGTAAGGTGGTTAGTAGTCTTAGTAATAGAGCAAAACTTTTTAATAAGGTAGGAGCAGGGTTTACAGCAGCTGTATGTTTTTGGGAGGCTATTGATGCTTTTAGTGACAACGATAACGACGCGGCTTTTATGTGGGCAGGTGCAGGAGCTATGTTTACAGCGGGTATTTTTGTTGCAGGGCCTGTTGGTTGGGTAATTGGCGGGGTAGCCATAGGTTTGGTGTACTTAGCAAACTATTTTAAAGATAAACCGCTTGAAAGATATTTTAAACACTACTGGTTAAGTGATAGGGTTGCTTTATCAAGAAATAGCGATGAAGCTCCTTGGCAATACATTAACAGGGTGTATGAAAAACGTAGTACATTAATAAAAGATAGAGAAGAATATAAAAATTGGAAAGACTTACGTGTTTGCCATCAACAACTATTAGATTTAATGGTATGCAATGCCATGTTTGTAAAAGAAATTAAATTGAGTTCAGAAAGGCCACTTAATATAGATGGAGATGATGGTAGAGCAGGTGCTTCATTTGCTATAAGTGATGTGAGTCAGGTAACCATACAAACAAGTTTTCGTCAATTTTTATGGTTTAAGGATCAACTGCAATATAAAGTATTTGTGGTCAATATCAAAACTGGTAGTTATGAAGAGATAGCTGAAGAAGAATTAAGAGGAGAAGTTAGTTTAGAAGAAAACGAAAGAGGTAAGGTAATAGCGACAAACACAACTATTAATATACCTAACAGAGTTCATAGAAAAAGACATAATAATAGCTCTGCTATTTTTCAGTTGTTATTTATTTGTAAGCTGACAATTGATGAAGAAACAAACAAGTATTATCCTCATACGTATGTGGGGGAGGAACGTTTTATGGGAGTAAAAATGCAACTATCTGAAAGTAAGGTTACAGGCACTAAAAATATGGATGGCTTGTTGTTTGTGCCAAAACCAACTGATTATAAAGGGTTTTATTATAAAAATGTAAAGGTTGATTCGCTTAATAATTTATTAGTATGGGCGAAAGACCTAGCGTTAAATATGTAATTTATGACAAAAATTAAAAAAAGGTATGGTAAATGGGGTGGATATTTAGAGAGGCTTATTTATGAAAAACCGAAACGAAAGGTAGAAAAAGAGAAGGTAAACGATCCTGATTATTATGTAAGAGTAGATAATCAGTTTTTTATAATGAATAATGGTCTTATTGGTGATATATATATATATATACAGGATTGGCAGGGTATTTTTTTGTGTTATTTACAGTCATAGTGAGGCTATATTTCAATAAGAGTCTTAGTTTTATTTTCCTGTTTTTATTATTTTTGTTAGGTACTTTTTTTATAGTCTATCATTATACCCGTCCCAAAAAAGAGCTAGTATTAAATCGTTTAGAAGAGCTTATAACCATACCAAATACGTTGTATTTTAAACCATACACAATGCCTTTTCAAGACGCTTTAGCAGCATGGTCAGTAAAAAATTCTGGTATAAATCCTACTAGTCCAAGTTTGTCTCTTTTTCACCCAAATGGATTTACAAGTACAGATGTTATGGGACATGAAGTAATAGAAGATTGGAGTTTTATAGTTTGGTATATGGATAAAAACCGCCCATTACCACCGGGTACTGCCTTTGATGAGTACAGGCAAGCCGATTATGAACGTAGAAAAGCAGCAGGTTTTCCTAAACCATTATTTCCAAGTAATATACCAACACAAGAAGCCACACCAGAACAACAAGCAGAGCGTGAACGTATTGGTGGTTGGTAAGAAGTTGTCATTTCTACGTAGGTAGAAACCTGTTCAAAAAAGTAAAACATGATAGAAAAGGAGAGGGATTCCCACCTCCATTATATTGTAGCTGTGGTATTCCTACCCCAGAAGTAACTCCAGAACAACAAGCTGAAAGAGAACAATATTGGAAAGATTATGAGTACTACGCTCCAGATATTAAAAGACCTAAAGACTCAGAAATCTTTAGTAAAAGAACGCATAAGAATTGGAATCCATGTGTTTTTGGAGAAAAAGAAACGGTACTTGCTAATAAATGGTATGGATTTACCATTTGCTAATGGTAAGTATGTATACATGCTTACCAACGAAAAAGGAGAGGGTTTCTCCCCTAGAAGATGAAAAATATGAAGTAGCGTTACTTACTTTAAAAGATACATGGTTTTAAGCTGAAAG
>NZ_JBNXUE010000011.1:0-41835 GCF_050566205.1 Tenacibaculum sp. SDUM215027 | reverse complement strand
TGCCACTGGTGGGAGAGTAGGTCGTTGCCTTTCTTTATCAAACCTCAATCTTTTAGTAGATTGAGGTTTTTTTTATGCGCGTATTTTAGGTTGAATACTTTCTTAAAGAAAGACTTTCTTAGTTAGAATATCAAGAGCGAAAATTGATCAAGAGCTATTTAGTTAGTTATAGTCTCAAAGAGTAGAGGCTATGTTGACGTATAAGAGAGGAGTATAAAGAGATGTTTTCGAAGATGCGTAAAAGAAATATAGACGTAAGAAAAAGTAATGTAAACATTACAGTATTTGGCTTTGTAGATCTAAATACAATCAGGTACTAAAAAGCCTATGAGTTTTAAAATTCATAAGCTTTTTTAGTTTATAATAAAGTATAATTTAATTTTTGTAACGTAATTTTCCTGTTTCAATACCAATGGCTGTTTTTGCTAAAATAGTGAATATAAGAGCTCCTAAGGCCCAAATACCTAAAGTAACACCTATTTCTATTCCAGTAGGAGTGTATTCAGCTATTTTTCCGTAAGGACCAGGAATGAAACCTGGTACAATTAAACCAAACCCTTTTTCAATCCAAATAGCTATAAATAATATAAAACAAGCAAAATATAATACTTTCAAATTGTTTCTAAGTTTATGAAAAGTTAGAATAATTGTAGCTAAGACATTTAATGAAATAGCAGTCCAAATCCATGGTAATAATGCTGTTTTTCCATCTAAACCAAAAAATAAGTAGTAGGCACTTTCACTGTGATGAGTTGGAGCATAAAACTCTTTAAACAATTCAGATACTAACATGATAATGTTTATTTGAGCAGCAACAGTAACAACCATTGCTATTTTTTTAATGGTTTTATCTTCAATTTTAAAAGCTGTAAAGGTTCTGATTATAGCTAATACCAAAATAATAAGAGCTGGACCCGCAGCAAATGCAGAAGCTAAAAATCTAGGTCCCAATAAAGCATTGTTCCAAAAAGGGCGTGCTTGCAATCCTTGGTATAAAAAGGCGGTAACTAAATGAATTCCTACAGCCCAAAAAACTGATAAAATAGCTCCGGGTACATAAACACTAGCTTTCGCCTCTTTTCCTTGATAATGTCTAAATAAAATATAAAATGGAATTGTAATGTTTAGAAATAAGTATCCGTTTAGTACAATTACATCCCAAGTAAGCATTGAATTAGGAAAATTAAATACTCCAATACCGGGAATCATGTGCCATAATACAGAAGGTCCTCCCATATCAGCAATAACAAAAGCTAAACACATAATAAGTGCAGCAACCGCTAATCCTTCACCAATTAAAACAGCTTGTTTAAAATCAATATCTTTTAATACATAAGTAGGCATAACGAGCATAACAGCAGCAGCAGCAACCCCTACTAAAAAAGTAAAGTTAGAAATGTATAATCCCCAGCTTACTCTATCGGTCATTCCTGTAACACTTAGACCATGCTCTAACTGGATAGAATAACAATACATACCTACTAATATAACCAAGGTTAAAAAAGCCATCCACAGATGGTATTTTTTAGATCCTTTAGTAATAATATTTATACTATCTTTAACTAAGCTTCCAAAAACTTTAAGTTGTTTCATTTGTTTTATTTTAGTCCATGAAGTACCAAAACTTTGGTTCGGTACCTAAATCTTCTTTTAATCTGAATACTTTTTTATTTTCTAATACCCAACGAATAGTACTATTAGGATCGAGTAAGTTTCCGAAAATACGTGCTCCTGTAGGGCAGGCTTCAACACATGCTGGATTTTTTCCTGCTCTAGAGCGTTGCACACAAAAAGTACACTTTTCCATCACTCCCTTTTTACGCATTCGATTTCCTAAGTAATGTTGATTGTGGTTGATCTCTTCTTCTGGTACTTCTGGTTTGCTCCAGTTAAATCTACGCCCGTCATACGGACATGCAGCCATACAGTATCGACAACCCACACACCAATCGTAATCTACAACTACCAATCCGTCTTTCTCTCTCCAAGTAGCTTGTACAGGACATACTTCTACGCATGGTGGATTATCGCAATGAAAGCATTGAGTTCCCATATAGAAATGTCCTTCTGCAGGAACTTCGTGATAATAATTGTCATCAGCTTCATTAAAATTAAAACCTTTTCCATCTTTCATTTCATGGATTCGGATATATTGCATTTGTGAGTTTCTGTCTTGGTTATTTTCTTCAACACAAGCACTCACGCAATCCATATATCCTTGACATTTAGAAATGTTAAAAGCATAACCAAACAGTACATCTTCTTCTGCATTTTTAGAAGACATATTTATTGTTTTTCTAGTACGTAATTGGTACGAACGGACTAAACGACTTACAGTTGCTTCTTTTTCTTCATCAGTCATTAGTTTATAGTTTCCTTTAAACTGCTCTTCCCAATCTATTTGTGCTTTTTCTTTTGATTCGTCACTAGAAGTGATACTTGTACAAGAAGACACAGCGCCAGCTCCAATTAATAAGCTAGCCGTTAGTTTTTTGAAGGCAGATCTACGATCCATTTTTACATCAAATACCTGCTCAAAACCATCTTTATGTCGTTCTTCACCTATAGACGCATTTACTGCTTTTTCAAAAAACTCTTCATTACTTAATTCTTCTTTAATAGCGTGGGAATCACATCCACCAGATGTTTTTCCACAACTACAAGAACTATTTTTCTGTTTATGCTTACTATTTAGGTTTAGAGTAAACCATTTTTTGTTGTTATTGCTCATGCCTAAATTTATTTACGTTCTTTAATTTTTTGAGTATTAAATCGTGCTGGCCATTTTGAATGGAAACTTGGTGAATGTGGATTATGACAATTTACGCAAGTCATAGAAGTTCTTGGAGGAGCCCAACCACCAATACGTTTTCCATGTGCGCCTCCTGTCCAGTCTTTGTATTGTTTTTGGTGACATTGACTACACAGTTTATAACTGTTGTTAAAATCAATTGAATTTCCTGTAAGGCTTTTTAAATTATCAGGATTATCACCATTGTGGCAAGTAGTACAATCCATAGTATTGCTATCAGCATGATTTACCTTAATGTTCCAATGTGCTTTTTTGGTAGCATCTTTACTTTGCATTTTATGCAACGGTTGCGTATGACATTCGGTACAAGCAAATGATTTTATTTGTTCTTTTCTTTCAGGAATTAAAAATGTTTGACCGTTTTCAGTAACCTCAATCGTTTTAACATTTCCAATGTATTTTTCAGAAGAAATAGAAGTACCGTGATAGTTTTTACTTTCAGCTTCTATTTTATCTGTTATGTTATGATATTCATCCTCTTTATGCTTACATGAAGTAATTATAAAGACGATAAAAAATAGATAACTCAGTAGTTTTATATGATGGTAATAGTTCATTAGTTTTCAAATTTTCTGATGAAAGATCCTATGTCTTCTGTTATTTTATTATTAGGAACATGACATTGACGACAATTTACTCGTTCGGGATGTGTAACTCTAATTTCTTTTGGGGCACTAGGACCAGCATGACAGGCTAAACAATTTTCTCGTAGTTGTAATTGATGAGGAATTACTGGCGGACTTCCGACCAAAGCATTGTTTGTTCCTACAGTAGGAATAGTTCCCTTTGTAAAGTTGGTTCCTTTAAATAGTGTTTGCGCTTTTTGTGGCACGTGACATTGGCGACAGTTTATCATCTCTGGATGTGGTGTAACGGGAGCATATGCTTCAAATTTTGTTACAAAACCTCCATTTTCATGACATTTTAAACAGCTATTTTCTCCCATATTACGTTCACTAGCAACTTCATGAGGAATGCTAGGAGGAGCTCCATAGAAAGCTCTGTTTTCGTAATAGGTTTTCATACTTCGCTGATGATTGTCATCTATAGGCATATTGGCATAATCTAAGGCATATTCTGAACGCTGAAATACACCAGTTTCAGAAGGAATAATAGGAATAGGTCTGTTGTTTTCTATTGGAATATAGGCTTCTTCTTGACCTTGATAATAACTATAATTCCATACAGCAATAAAAGCTATAAATAGAATGATAAAAAGTGATATGATTCCTAAACGTTTTCTCATAACCTTAAGCTTTTTCTATTTTAACAGCACACTTTTTGTAATCTGGTTCTTTTGAAATAGGACAAAAAGAGTCGAGTGTGATATCATTAATTAGCATATTTTCATCAAAGAAAGGAACAAATACTTGCATTGGAGCAGGTACTCCTCGTTGATTAATAGAAGCTGGCAGCGTAATTTCACCACGACGTGTTGTTAGTTTTACCTTATCACCTGTTTTAATTTGCATGCGTTTAGCATCGGCAGGGTTTAACTCAACATAGCCATGTGGCATTGCTTTGTGAAGCACAGGAATACGTCTTGTCATAGAACCGGTATGCCAGTGTTCAACAACACGACCTGTGTTTAACCAATATGGATATTCAGCATCTGGTTCTTCTGCAGCTGGTTCATATGGACGTTGCCAAATAATAGCTTTTCCATCTGGTTTTCCATAAAAATGAAAATCTTCACCATTGCTACATGCTGGATCGTATTTAGCATTAAAACGCCATTGGGTAGATTTTCCATCTACATAAGGCCATTGCATTCCAGGGTTTTCCTTTAAAACCTCTAAAGGAGCCATGTTGTGTTTTTTATTATCGTGGTGTTTACGATATTCAGCATAAATTTCTTCAATATGAGTTTCTTCATTGTAGTAAAACTGTTTTTCATATCCTAAGCGTTTTGCTACCTCAACTAATTGCCAAGTATCGCTCATGGCTTCACCTGGTGGTTGTACCATTTGCTCGAAATATTGGGTTCTACGTTCTGAGTTTCCGTACATACCTTCACGCTCTACCCACATTGCTGATGGTAGAATAACATCTGCTATATCTGTTGTTGGCGTAGGGTAGATGTCAGAAACGACAATAAATCGCCCTTCTTTTTTAGCGGCATCTCTATAACGTTTTAATTTAGGCATGGTTACCATAGGGTTTGTTACCTGAATCCACATAAAACGAATATCGCCTCTATCTAAAGCTCTAAACATTTCAACAGTATGGTATGTAGGCTTTGGATCGATATTTTCAACTGGAACATCCCAAATTCTTGCAGCAAATTCACGATGTTCTTTATTCATCACTACACCATGAGGAAGTTTGTGCGTTAAGGTACCTACTTCTCTAACAGTACCACAAGCCGATGGCTGACCTGTTAAAGAAAATGGACTATTACCAGGAGTAGATATTTTTCCTGTTAATAAATGGATGTTGTAAATTAAGTTGTTCATCCAAGTACCTCTACTATGTTGGTTAGGTCCCATACACCAAAGTGACATTACTTTTTTATTAGGATCACCATAGTAAGTAGCCATGTACTTAATATCTTTAGCAGAAACACCAGAAAATTTCTCTACTTTTTCGGGCGTATAGTCTTCTAAAAACTTTTTGTATTCTTTAAAATTAATTTTTTCTGGTTTATCTTTAAACTTGTATTTATCCTCTAAACCATATCCCATGTTGGTCAATCCTTTATTAAAGTTACAGTGCTTTTCAACAAAAGATTTATTAACCCAGCCATTATTTATAATTTCATAACAAATAGCGTTGGCAACTGCTAAATCGGTTTGAGGTAAAAATAAAATAGATTTATCCGCAGCCATACTAGTACGAGTAGTACGCGTAGCAAAATCGATGATTTTTACACCTCTTTTTAATCGGTTATCTAACATCCTAGAGAATAATACTGGGTGCATTTCAGCCATATTATTTCCCCATAAAACAAATACGTCTGCATGATCAATATCTTCATAACACCCCATTGGTTCATCTATACCGAAGGAAGTTAAAAATCCTGTAACGGCACTAGCCATACATAAACGAGCATTGGCTTCTACATTATTGGTACCTATACAACCTTTAAATAGTTTAGAGGCCACATACCCATCAGGAATTGTCCATTGCCCAGAACCGTAAATAGATACTGCATCTTTACCATAATCTTTTATGGTTTCTTTCATTTTTGAAGAAATTAAATCTAAAGCTTCTTTCATTGAAGTTTCTACATAGGTTCCATTTTTCTTAACTAACGGTTTGGTTAAACGGTCTTTACCATACATTGCCATGACTGAGTGATATCCTTTTACACAGCACAATCCTTTATTAACAGGTGACTTGGGATCACCTTTTACTGCGACTGCTTTACCGTTTTCAACACCAACCATTACTCCACATCCTACACCACAGAATCGGCAAGGAGCTTTTTTCCAATCTAAATTTTTGCCTTTTGGTAGTTTTTTTTCTTGTTCACCAGCAAACATAATTCCAGGAAACATAGTTGCAGCTGCTGTCATGGCAGATAACACAGCCATTTTTTTTATAAAACTTCGTCTGTTAGTTGTCGAGGTATACATAATTAGTTCTTTTTAGGTGTATTGAAGCCTGAAACCATAGCTAGTAATTTTAAACTACTAATAGTCTCTAATTTTTGTTTTAAAGTTTCTTCTTCTACTTTGGTATCAGTCTCAGTAACTACTACTAAAACATCTTTATTTTCAGCAGGAATTACTTCACATTGACCTAAGGTTGATAAAGCTTTAATGAGCTCTTCTTTTTTACCATCATGAGGATGGGCTAGATAACTTTTTATAGGCATAAAATAGTTGTTAATTTCTCTAACAAATTAATAAATATATGAATACTAAAAAAATGATATTTATCATAACTCATAGTTTTTCAATACGTTATGTTTTTGTAGAAATAACGAATAAGCTTGAAAGTGAAGAGGTTAAAGACTTTTTTGTCTTTTTTAAATAATGGAAAAAATGTAATTTATAATTGTTTTAAATAATTTACTGTTTATGATTAGCCTCATAAATAAAAAAGAAATAAGCCTTTAGTTTTGAGCTCTAGTTCAATTATAATTTATGCCATATAAAATTAAAAGTAGAATATGGATAGAAATAAATAATACCACTTTTTTAGGTGAAGGAAGAGTTCGGTTATTGAAATCTATCAAAGAAACTAAATCGTTATCAAAATCGGCAAAAGAATTAAAAATGTCATATAAAAAGGCATGGAATTTAATTGATTCTGTCAATAAAAAAGCTAAAAAACCTGTTGTCGTTAAAATGTCGGGAGGATTGAGAGGTGGTGGAACGACATTGACTGAACATGGTTTGGAACTTATAGAAATGTATGAGAGTATTAATACCAACTGTTGGAAGTATTTAGACAAACAACTTGAAAAATATTCACAGGACTGATTTTAAGGTAGAGTAAGAAGATTCAGAGGGTGTATAGTAATATGATTAATATCATATTTTAAACTTTGCTGTCTGACTACTTTCGCATTAAGAACTCTTTAAAAGAACTACAAGTTTTAATGCGAGGTTACGTAGGAATTGTACGAAGTAATACTCGGTTAAAAATAACAAAAGCAAAGCTTGATATCATTTATAATGAGGTAGAGAAGTTGTATAAAACATCCAAAATTACTACAACTCTTTGTGAGTTAAGAAATATGGTTACTATAGCATATTTAATTATTAACCAATCATTAGAAAGAAAAGAGAGTAAAGGAGGATACTTTAATACTGATAATAGTACGAAACAAGTTTGTGAATTAGTTTAGTTAGCATGACTTTTATCATTAATTAAATAGCACTTTCTTGTGATATTTGTACCTATAAAACACTGAATAAAACACTGAATAAAATGCCAGAAAATTTAAAGATTGTTACAGCTGAAGAAGCTGTAGCTATTGTAAAATCAAATAATAAAATATTTTTTCAAGGAGCAGCAATGACTCCTAATTTACTCATAGATACTTTGTGTGAGCGCTATCAAGACTTAACCAATGTAGAAATTATTCAAATTCATACGCATGGTAAAGCGAAGTATTTAGAAGAACCTTATAGCAAATCATTCAAATTGATAAGCTGCTTTGTAGGTGATAATGTAAGGAAAGGAGTGAATACGAATAACGGAGATTATATTCCTATTTTTTTAAGTGAAATACATTGGTTATTCCGCCGTAATATTTATCCGTTAGATGTAGCATTTATCCAAGTTTCTCCTCCAGACAAGCATGGATACTGTTCTTTAGGTACTTCAGTAGACATTACACTTCCAGCTATACAAACCGCTAAAACTGTAATAGCACAAGTAAATCCTAATGTTCCTAGAACTCATGGAGACGGTATCATACATATAAGTAATATTGATTATGCAGTAGAAGTGAACTCACCAATTCATATATCAATAACAGGAAGTCCTTCTGAAATAGAAACCAAAATAGGAAAAAATGTTGCAGGGTTAATTGATGATGGAGCAACTTTACAAATGGGAATTGGAAACATACCCAATGCTGTATTACATAATTTAACCAACCATCAACGTTTAGGAATTCATACAGAAATGTTTTCTGATGGTGTATTACCTTTAATAGAAAAAGGGATAATAACAGGAGAAGAGAAAGAAATAAAAACAGGAAAAATTGTTACTTGTTTTGCTGTGGGTTCTCAAAAATTGTATGATTTTATAGATGATAATCCGTTAGTGCATTTTAAAGAAGCAGGTTATACAAATGATACATCTATCATAAAACTAAATCCGAAAGTAACCGCAATTAATAGTGCCATTGAAATTGATTTAACAGGGCAAGTTTGTGCTGATACTATTGGAAAATATCAATATTCAGGGGTAGGAGGACAAATGGATTTTATTAGAGGAGCATCCTTATCAAAAGAAGGAAAAGCAATAATCGCAATGCCATCAATAACAGCGAAAGGAGTTTCTAAAATTACTCCGTTCTTAAAAGAAGGAGCAGGAGTTACAACTACAAGAGCTCATGTACATTATGTAGCAACAGAGTATGGAGTAGTTAACTTGTTTGGAAAGAGTTTAAAGGAAAGAGCGAAAGCACTAATTTCTATAGCACATCCTAATTTTAGAGAAGAATTAGAACGAGAGGCATTCAACAGGTTTATTAAATTATAAATAAAACAAAAAAAGGAGCATTCAAATGCTCTTTTTTTTTTGCTTTTGATTAGTGTATTTTCTTTTCTAAAGCAATGGTTTTAGGGTGTAAAATATTGTTTTCAAGATGTATGTGCTTATGTAAATCTTGTTCAAACTCATCTAGTTTAGCATACAAAGCTCTAAATGTATTACAAGCTCCCTCAGGAGGTGTATAATTATTAGATAGTCTCGCTATTTCTTTAAAAACATTACCTGCACTCTCATGTTCATGCTCCATCATTTGTATAGGATTGTTTACAGTTCTGAAAGGAGGTGTTGTATTTTTTGTGCCTTCTTTTTCAGCTTGTACTAGTTGTTTTATGAAGGGAAATAATACTTGTTCTTCTTTTTGCATATGTGATAGTAGCTCATTTGCTACTTCATGAAATAAATCAGTTATTTCTACAACTTCAGCGTAATGATGTCCATGCACTTTAGCAACTTTATTAACATATTGAGAAATGATAGGTAGACTTTCTCTTACATAGGTATGATGTACATTTTCAATATAAATTATTAAAAAATCCAATTCCCATTTATCATAATCTTCAATAACATCTTTCACTACATCTACTTCAGTCAGCTCTTTTTCAATATCTGCTTGATCTACGTTGTTTTTAGCACAAGCTTTTGCAATTGTTATACCACCTCCACAGCAAAAGTCAATTCCGTATTTTTTAAATACATGTGCTGTCTTTATGTTTTCAGTTACATAATCAGCCACTGTTTTGTTATTTGATACTACCATGATTTCTAGTTTTTTGATGAAAATAAAGTTGGCTTAATAGTTACCATAACCCAAGCCCAGTTATTCGTATTGCCGTCTGAGTTTCCTTTTAAAACTTCCATTCCTTCAGATGGAAATAGATGAGAATAACCAGCTTTAAAATCGATGTCTCTCGTAAATTTATATCCGTATACTAAATCTACTTCAGTACCTAGTTGGTTAGAAACTGAGTTATTAATATCTGCTGCTGCAGAAAAATTATGAACAAAAGCTGTTAAACCAGATTTAAGGTTTAATTTAAAGTTAACTTTTGCATAGAGATCTAACAAACCAACACTGTTTATATGATTTCCTACGTAGAAATAATCCATAAAACCATTAAACTTATGATTGGTTCCATAAAAAGGGGTAAAAGCATTGTTTTCATCAGCAGGAGTATTGTAGTCATTACCACTTTGTAATTCAACACCTATTCCAACTTTTGTTTTTTCAGAAGCTTTAAACATCGTTTCTAAACCAAGTAAATAAGCGCTTAACTCTCTATCCAAAGCATCATTTCCAAATTGATAATATAAGTTAGCAGCAATAGTAAATTTATCCTTTTTGACAGTTAGATGCGTTCCCACAGTTTGACTGTATGTAAGCCCATTAGGAGATTGCATTCCGTTATTTAAAAACAAAAAACTACCAGAAAAGTCATTCCAATCTTTATGTAACCATGCATATTGCATTGCTTTATACGTGTTTGGTGTAGTTAAGTTCGTTCCTGTTAGGTTTTCTTTCGATTGATTAAAAGCTAAACCAATATCAAATTTAAAATCATCTTTTTGATATTTAAGCATAGCCATATCGTGACTTCGAGCTTGTTGAGCCCAATCTACATTACCAAAAACCCTGCTATCATCGTATATAACTTCTTGACGTCCTAATTTTACAGAAAAATTAGCATCTAAAAAAATTTCTCCCCATGCTTGGTGAACACTTAAGCCACTGTTATCAGCATTATTAAGTTGCGGAACATCTCCCCAAACTCTTACATCTTGAAAACTAACATAAAAGTTTAATTTTTCAGTTTTATAGGAAGTGTTAAGTCGGGTTCTTTGCGAAACAAAAAGAGCAGGATTAGTATTATCAGGAAATAAAGTTTTAAACCCATGCCTATACTCAGCACGTGGACGTAGTTCTGCATCAATTGTTAATTGAGCAAAAATAGTAGTTGTAGCAAAAAAGAGTAATGCTATTATAATTTTTGATGTTTTCATAATTTTTTAAATTAACATTACTTCAAATTTCTAGATAATTACTAGGATAAAATATGATAAAAATCAGTCGGATAATAAAAAGATAAAAATATCTTTTTTGTAAATAGTAAAAATTTAAAAGAGTATAATTGATAATGAATCGTAGTTTTGTAAGTAAGATAAAAAAGGAACTACTAATAAGTTAAATAAAAAGAATGAGCGAGATGAACGACAAAATTTTAACTTGGAAAGATGTAATTAACTTTGCGGTGAATGGCAATCCAACACCCGATAAAAGAGTGGAAAAAACAGCAGTAGAATGGCAAGAACTTTTAACCCTAGAACAGTTTAGAGTTACTAGACAAAAAGGAACAGAAAGACCAAACTCAGGAGAACTGTGTAGTGTTTATGATGAAGGAAAATATAAATGTGTATGCTGTGGCACACCTTTGTTCGATTCAACTATTAAATTTAGTTCAGGTACTGGTTGGCCTAGCTTTACACAACCTATAAAAGAAAATTCTATTCAGTATGAGAAAGATACTACCTTCGGTATGGTACGTGTGGAGGTAATGTGTAATACTTGTGATGCTCATTTAGGACATGTTTTTCCTGACGGGCCAGAACCTAGCGGATTACGTTATTGTATTAACTCAGCTTCAATGATTTTAGATACTGATGAATAAGGAAAGGAGAGAAATGACAAATAATAAATTAGAAGTAATAACCGTTGGTGGCGGTTGTTTTTGGTGTGTAGAAGCTGTTTTAAATCAAATAAGAGGAGTAGAAGAAGTGGTATCTGGTTATATGGGGGGCACTGTACCAGGAACACCAACTTATAGAGAAATTTGTTCAGGTTTAACAGGGCATGCAGAAGTAGTACAAGCAACGTTTAATCCTGAAATAATAAGTTATGAAGAGTTATTGGTAATGTTTATGACAAGTCATGACCCAACAACATTAAACAAACAAGGAGCAGACGTAGGAACACAGTACCGTTCCGTTATTTTTTATCATACAGAAGAACAACAAATAACTGCTGAAAAAGTAATAGAAAAGTTAGCTGCTTACTATGAAGATGAAATTGTAACAGAAATAAGTCCAGCATCCAAATTTCATATGGCAGATGAGAGTCATCAAGATTTTTACGAAAAGAATAAAGATCAAATGTATTGTGTAGTAGTTATTTCACCTAAATTGGCAAAATTGAAAAAGCTATACGCAGACAAATTAAAAGAACAATAGAACGTGTTGAAATTCAATATACAAAATACCTTTATAGAAGAGTTACCTGCAGACCCAATTCAAGAAAATACTCGAAGACAGGTTACAGAAGCTTGCTTTTCGTATGTAACTCCTAAAAAAACGTCCAATCCAGAAATAATTCATGTTTCGGATGAAATGGTAAATGAATTAGGACTAATAGAAGCTAAAGTAGCTTCCGAAGAGTTTAAAAATGTGTTCACAGGGAATAAAGTATATGCTAGTACACAACCCTATGCAATGTGTTATGGAGGCCATCAGTTTGGGCATTGGGCAGGTCAATTAGGAGACGGTAGAGCAATTAATTTGTTTGAAGTAATCCATAATAACAAAAAATGGGTTTTACAATTAAAAGGAGCTGGTGAAACACCATATTCACGTACTGCAGACGGATTAGCAGTGTTACGTTCTTCTGTTCGTGAATATTTGTGTAGCGAGGCTATGCATCATTTGGGCGTACCTACTACAAGAGCTTTATCGTTAGCACTGTCAGGAGATCAGGTACTAAGAGACGTGATGTATGATGGAAATGCTGCATATGAAAAAGGAGCAATTGTGTGTAGAACAGCCGAGTCTTTTTTACGTTTTGGTAGTTATCAAATATTTCCTGCCAGAGGAGATGTAAAAACATTAAAAACACTGGTTGATTATACAATTAAACATCATTTTTCTCATTTAGGAGAACCTTCAAAAGAAACATACGTATCCTTTTTTAAGGAAGTAGCCGAACGTAGCTTAGAAATGGTAATTCATTGGCAGCGTGTTGGATTTGTGCACGGGGTTATGAATACAGATAATATGTCGATTTTAGGTTTAACAATTGATTATGGACCTTACGGATGGTTGGAAGGTTATGATCATGGATGGACACCTAATACTACTGATAATAAACATAAACGTTATCGATATGGTTCACAGCCAGAGGTGGTTTTATGGAATTTATATCAGTTGGCAAATGCTTTATATCCTTTAATTGAAGAAGCTGAACCTTTAGAAGTTGTTTTAGAAAATTATCAAGAAAAATTTCCTGAAAAGTACATGCAGATGATGCGAGAAAAATTAGGGCTTTTTTCTTCAAAACAATCAGACGGAACGTTAGTTTCAGATCTTGAAGAAGTACTTCAAAAAACAGAAACAGACATGACAATTTTTTTCCGATTGTTGTCAAGTGTTTCTAAAAATGATACTGTAGAGGAGGTAATAAAAAAAATTAAAAAAGCATTTTATACGCCTTCAGAAATTGTAGACGAAATAAAAAAATCTTGGGAAAACTGGTTTCGAAATTATATAGATAGATTACAGAATGAAACTGTTTCGGATGAAGACAGAAAAGTAAAAATGAACGTTGTAAACCCGAAATATGTACTTAGAAATTATATGGCGCAATTAGCCATTGATGATGCAAATAAAAATGATTTTGTATTGTTAAATGAGTTATATTTACTGCTGAAAAAACCTTATGATGAGCAGCCAGAAAATGAAAAATGGTTCGTAAAACGTCCTGAATGGGCACGAAATAAAGTGGGTTGTTCTATGTTATCTTGTAGTTCTTAAGATAAAAAACACACTAAACCTTTTGTTTAAGTGAAACAATGTAGTTTGTTGATTGTTAATTACTTGGTTGCATGTGTTGATGATAATTCAAAACACTTTTTTAAATAAAAATCAAAATAAATTTGGAATATTCAATTTTATAATTGAATATTTGTGCTCGTAAAAGTTCAAACACTTATTGACGATGTTATCAAGAAAGGTGGAGGGATTAGACCCTGTGAAACCTTAGCAACCCTTTGTGCAAACAAAGAAGGTGCTAAATTCTACCAGAGCGTAAAAAACTCGAGGATAGATAACCCAAAGAAGTTTCTTTATTTCTACAAGAACTTTCTTATAATTTCTTAATAACATTTTTCTAGTAAGCAACATCTAAAAAAGGATGTGTTTTGGCTTTTGGTTTAATTTTTTTATTAACTCAAAAACAAGAAAAATGAGTACACAAAAATTCGCAACCAATGCGTTGCACGCAGGTCACGATGTAACACAAAATGGAGGAACAAGAGCAGTTCCTATTTATCAAACAACATCGTATGTTTTTAACGATTCAGAACATGCAGCAAATCTATTTTCGTTAAAAGAATTAGGTTTTATTTACACCCGATTAAACAATCCAACTAATCAAATTTTACAAGACCGTTTAGCTGCTTTAGAAGGAGGTATTGGCGCAGTAGTATTTGCTTCTGGTACCGCAGCAATCTCAACAGGATTGTTAACCTTACTAAAAGCTGGGGATCATATTGTTGCTTCGAGTAGTTTGTATGGAGGAACCTACAATTTACTGAATGTTACGTTACCAAGATTAGGAATTACCACTACGTTTGTTGATGCTTCAAACCCTGATAGTTTTGCTGATGCAGTACAAGAAAATACTAGAGCATTTTTTGTAGAATCATTAGGAAATCCAAAATTAGATGTGTTAGACTTACAAGCCATTTCTTCACATGCAAAAAAGGCAGAAGTTCCGTTTATTGTAGATAATACAGTAGCAACTCCAGCTTTATTAAATCCGATTGAACACGGAGCAAATATTGTAATTCACTCGTTAACAAAATACATTGGTGGACAAGGAAACTCGTTAGGAGGAGCAATTATTGATGCAGGAACTTTTAACTGGGCAAATGGAAAATTCCCCGAGTTTACTAAGCCTTCAGCAGGATACCACGGATTAGTATACCACGAAGCTTTAGGAGCTGCTTCATACACGTTTAAGTTAATTTTAGAAGGGTTACGTGATTTTGGAGGAGCTTTAAGTCCAACGAATGCATTTAATATTATTCAAGGATTGGAAACCTTAGAAGTAAGAATTCAAAAACATAGTGAAAGTGCGTTAGCTATAGCAAAATGGTTAGAAGAACAAGAAGAGGTTGCTTGGGTAAATTATCCAGGATTAGAAGGAAATAAATACAAAGCTTTAGCCGATAAATACTTACCAAAAGGGCAAAGTGGGTTAGTAACCTTTGGTGTAAAAGGGGGGTATGAAGCAGCTAAAACCATTGCCGATAATACAAAACTCTTTTCATTACTAGCTAATATTGGAGACACCAAATCTTTAATTATACACCCTGCAAGTACCACGCACCAACAGTTGAATGATGAGGCACAAGAAAGCACAGGAGTAACTAAAGATTTAATCCGTTTATCAGTTGGACTGGAAAATATTGAAGATTTAAAAAAGGATTTAGAAGAAGCGTTTGCTAAAATTCCTACAGAAGTAGTAGCGTAAAAGAGTTATATCAACAAGTACAGATAAAGACTAGGCTATTAGTCCTGAATTTACTTCAAAACAGCATCTAAAAATATCAATAATGAAAAGTGATTTACAACATATACATATTCTTAGTTATACCACAATAGGCGGTGCACAATTCGATAAAATTCCGTTGAGCTATCAAACCTTCGGAAAAGCATTGGGCACTGCACCTGTGGTACTTATTAACCATGCGTTAACAGGAAACAGCAATGTTACAGGAACTGATGGTTGGTGGCAAGATTTGGTTGGTAAAAACAAGATTATTGATACGAGTCAGTATACAGTTTTGTGCTTTAACATTCCAGGAAACGGTTATGATGATTTTTTAATTGATGATTATAAAAGCTTTGTAGCACGTGATGTTGCAAACATCTTTTTACAAGGGCTAGAACAACTAAGGGTTGAAAAATTATTTGCGTTGATAGGTGGTTCTCTAGGTGGTGGAATAGCTTGGGAAATGGCGGTAGTTAATCCGAAAATAACAAAACACTTAATTCCTATTGCGACCGACTGGAAATCGACTGATTGGTTAATAGCAAACTGTCAAATACAAGAACAGTTTTTAACCAATTCTAGCAATCCTGTACATGATGCTCGTATGCATGCAATGCTGTGTTACCGAACCCCAGAATCATTTAAAAAACGATTTCAACGCTCTAAAAACGAGGAGTTGCAAATTTTTAATGTTGAAAGTTGGCTGTTACACCACGGAAAAAAATTACAAGAGCGTTATCAACTAGCTTCTTACAAATTGATGAATCAGTTATTAAAAACAATTGATGTTACAAAAGGTAGAGAAGGATTAGATGTGTTAGAAACCATTGAAGCAGAGATCCATATTGTTGGCGTAGATTCTGATTTGTTTTTTACAGCGGAAGAAAACAGAGAAACACATAAACAACTGGCATCTGTTCATGCAAATGTAACCTATAATGAAATCAATTCAGATCATGGGCATGATGCTTTCTTAATAGAATACAAACAATTAGAAAAAATTATTGAACCGATATTCAATCAAAAATCAAAGAATAAAAGAATGAAAATTTTAAAATTTGGCGGAAAATCTTTGTCGAATGTAGGCATACAAAATGTTGTAGCTATCATAGAACAAAAAATTAATGAAGGAGAAAATATAGCTGTAGTTGTTTCTGCAAGAGGGAAAGCGACTGATGAGTTGGAAGAGATTTTAGAAAAAGCAGCTAAAAATGAAGTTTTTAAAGAGCAGTTAGAAGCTTTTAAATATGAGCAAACAAAATTAACTCCATTGGTAGATTTTTCTGGGGAGTTTGATAGGCTAGAAAAATTATTTGAAGGTGTTCGTTTGTTAGGAGATTATAGCCAAAAGATAAAAGACGAAGTATTGGCGCAAGGAGAATTATTGTCTATAAAAACAGTAACCGATTTATTACAACAAAAAGGTATTAACGCAAATGCTACAGATGCTAGAAACTTATTAAAAACGGATGAAAGCTTAGGTAACGGACAGTCAATAGTTGCAGTATCAAAAGAAAATGTATTGAATCACTTTAAGCAGTATAACGGTACAACAGTAAACGTTGTAGCTGGGTTTATAGCATCAAACTTAAAAAATGAAACCACTACTTTAGGAAGAAACGGAAGTAATTATACAGCCTCGTTATTGGCAAACTATTTAGATGCCGAAGAGTTACAAAACTACACGCATGTAGATGGTATTTTTACTGCAAACCCTGATTTGGTTGCAGATGCTAAAAAGATAGAAGAATTGTCATTTTCAGAAGCTAATGAATTAGCAAACTTCGGTGCTACTATTTTACACGCTAAAACGATAATTCCACTGTTGGAGAAGAATATCAATCTTCGAATATTAAACACCTTTAACCCTAATGATAATGGAACACTAATAACAGCAAGATCAACATCAAAAGGAATTAAATCTTTATCAGTATTAGATAACGTAGCTTTGATAAATTTTGAAGGAAGAGGATTGTTAGGAAAAGTAGGAGTAGACGCTCGTATTTTTAAAGCATTGAGTAATCACGGAATTAGTGTGAGTATAATTTCACAAGGTTCTTCAGAAAGAGGAATTGGTTTGGTGATTGATAAAAACAATGCAGCAGCAGCCGTAAAAGCCTTAGAGCAGGAGTTTGAAAATGACTTACAAACAAAAGATGTAAGTCAAATATCTATTCTTGAAGAAGTATCGGTAATTTCTATCATCGGGCAAGACTTAAGTGAGTTTCATCATCCGTACAATACGTTGATTAAAAACCAGGTTGTACCATTACTATTTAACAATACCATTACTGGTAAAAATGTAAGTTTAGTAGTAAAAAAAGAACAATTACACAAAGCGTTGAATGTAATTCACGGTCAAGTTTTTGGAGTTGCTAAAAAAATAAATATAGCTGTTTTTGGTAAGGGTTTAGTGGGCGGAACATTGATAGAGCAGATTTTAGAAAATTCAAAAACGATTTTAGAAAGACGAAAAATCCAGTTGAACATTTTTGCAATTGCTAATTCTAAAAAAGTATTGTTAACTAAGAATGGAGCCGATACTAATTGGTCGGAAGAGCTTGAAAACATAGAAGAAAATACAGACATTGTAAATGATGTAATTACATACGCAAGAGAGCATCACTTAGAAAATTTAATAGCAGTAGATAATACAGCTAGCTTAGATTTTATAGAAAACTATATTCCGTTGGTTAATGCAGGTTTCGACTTAGTTTCATCAAATAAAATAGCAAATACTGTTTCGTATGATTTTTATAAAAAACTACGTAAAACCTTAGATAAAAATAAAAAGAGTTATTTGTATGAAACCAATGTAGGCGCAGGTTTACCATTGATTGATACGATTAAGTTATTACATGATTCAGGAGAAAATATCACTAGAATTAGAGGAGTGTTTTCAGGATCATTAAGTTATTTGTTTAATAAGTTTTCTGCGGAAGAAGTGTCATTTTCAACTGTATTACAAGAAGCGATAGAAAATGGATTTACAGAACCTGATCCTCGTGAAGACTTATGTGGAAATGATGTTGCCAGAAAGCTTTTAATTTTAGCTAGAGAGTTGGACTTAGAAAATGAGTTTGAAGATATTCAAATAGAGAACTTAATTCCAGAAGCGTATAGAGAAGTATCTTCTGATGAGTTTTTAGGGAGTTTAGAAAAGTTAAATTCAACATTTCAACGACAAAAAGAAACTCAAGAAGAGAAACACGTACTACGATATATTGGAGATTTACATGGAGACTTACAACAAACAAAAGGAGAGTTAGATGTAAAGTTAGTATCTGTACCTGAAAGTTCACCCCTAGGAAGTTTAAAAGGTTCTGATGCAATTTTTGAAATCTACACAGAGTCATATGGAGCACAACCTATCGTAATACAAGGAGCAGGAGCAGGATCAAAAGTTACTGCAAGAGGGGTATTTGGAGATATTTTACGATTAGCAAAGAATAATAATTAGTAGAAAGAAACAAGAACCAAGAACCAAGAACCAAGAAAATAGAGATAAGATTTGTTAAAGCCTTTGTCAGTTCGAGTGATTTTTATGGAGTATTAACGAAGTAAAAATTGTATCGAGAACGATTACAATACTTCTCGATACAAAATTATTTTTATTTCATTTCAATAATTTTACTCGAAGTGACATCAGAAAAAAGGAATAGAAAACTTAGAAACAAGAACCTCAAAAATAGAGCAGAGAAAAAAGGTAGAAGAACTAAGACCCAAAAATCTTGATTCCTTTATCTGACAACGAAGCGGTCTAACATCTAAAAAAATAACATGAGTCAACAACATTTTGAAACCCAAGCCATACGAACACAAACAGAACGTTCACAATTTTCAGAGCATTCAACACCTTTATACTTAACATCAAGTTTTGTATTTGATGATGCTGAGGATATGAGAGCGTCGTTTGCAGAAGAAAAAGAAAAGAACTTATATAGCCGATTTTCAAATCCGAATACAACAGAATTTGTAAATAAAATTGTGGCTATGGAAGGAGCCGAAGCAGGATATGCGTTTGCAACAGGTATGGCAGCGGTGTTTTCAACTTTTGGAGCTCTGTTAAATGCAGGAGATCATATTGTATCGTGTCGCTCTGTTTTTGGGTCAACACATAGTTTGTTTACAAAATACTTACCAAAATGGAATATTGAAACAAGTTATTTTAAAGTAAATGAAACAGATAAGATTGAAAGTTTAATTCAACCCAATACTAAAATTTTATATGCGGAAACACCAACAAATCCAGCAGTCGATATTTTAGACTTAGAACTGTTAGGAAGCATTGCTAAGAAACATAATTTATTATTGGTGATAGATAATTGTTTTGCAACTCCGTACTTACAAAACCCAATTAAATTCGGAGCTGATTTGGTCATTCACTCAGCTACAAAACTAATAGATGGTCAAGGACGTGTTTTAGGAGGAGTTACGGTAGGAAAAGAGGAATTGATCAGAGAGATTTATTTATTTTCAAGAAATACGGGTCCTGCAATGTCACCATTCAATGCTTGGGTGTTGTCTAAGAGTTTAGAAACCTTAGCAATCAGGGTAGAAAAACATTGTGAAAACGCCTTGAAAGTAGCGCAGTTTTTAGAAGAACATCCAAAGGTAAACTTGGTGAAGTATCCGTTTTTAAAATCGCATCCACAGTATGAAATTGCTAGAAAGCAAATGCGATTGGGAGGAAACATTGTTGCTTTTGAAATCCAAGGAGGTATAGAAGCAGGACGTAAATTCTTGAATAGTATTCAACTATGCTCATTATCAGCAAATTTAGGAGACACTAGAACTATTGTAACGCATCCAGCATCTACAACACATAGTAAGTTAAGTGAAGACGACCGATTAGAAGTAGGAATTACTGATGGTTTAGTACGATGTTCGGTGGGATTAGAAAACGTAGAAGACGTAATTCACGATTTAAATCAAGCATTAAATAATTAAGAAGTAAAGCATATATTTGTAATATGCTTTCTAAGAAAACAAAATACGGAATTAAGGCACTTACTTTTATTGCAAGGCAAGAAAAGGGCACTATGGTACAAATAGCTACCATTTCAGAAAAGGAAAATATTTCGCACAAGTTTTTAGAAAGCATATTACTTACCTTACGAAAATCAGGGATTTTAGGAGCTAAAAAAGGAAAAGGTGGAGGCTACTATTTGCTAAAACCATCTAGAGAAATTAGAATGACTGATGTAATTAGAACACTTGAAGGTCCTATTGCTATGGTACCATGTGTTAGTTTGAATTATTATGAGAAATGTGATGATTGTCCTGATGAAGAAGCTTGCTCAGTACACAAACTAATGATTCAAGTAAGAGATAATACGCTACAAGTACTTCGTAATAACACACTTGCAGATTTAGTGTAGTATTAACAAATTGTAAAATTCAAATATTTTTTTGATTTCTCCTTGGAGAATTAAAAAGCATATGTATATTTGTCGACTTAAAACCTAGTATTCCGATAGGGTAATAGTATTTTAAAAATGATTGTAGAACAAGTAGTAGAAAATAAAGCAAATTATAAAGAAGATAAGCTTTCTGAAAAACCAATAAGAAGCATTATAAAATCAATAAGTTGGAGAGTTGTTGGTACCATAGATACAATATTAATATCATGGGTAATTACAGGACAAGTAAAGACAGCTTTTTCAATTGGAGCTGTAGAATTAGTAACAAAAATGCTATTGTATTTTTTTCACGAAAGAGTTTGGAACAGTATTAAATGGGGCAAAAAATGAGTATAGAGACAATGAATTTAGAAGCAGTAAACGCAGAGTTAAAAAACAAATCTCCAAAAGAGATTATTGTTTGGGCATTACTACAAGCAAATAAAGCCGTAGTAACTACAAACTTTCGTCCCTATGAAGGAGCCATTTTACATGTAGTATCATCAGTAAAGAATAGTATAGATGTAATTTGGTGTGATACAGGTTATAACACTCCACAAACCTATAAGCATGCTGAAGAGTTAATTGAAAAATTGAAATTAAATATTCAGTTATATGTTCCTAGGCAAACGGTAGCACATAGAAATATCACGTTAGGATTACCAACGATTGAAGATCCAAATCATACGATTTTTACAGAACAGATAAAGTTAGAGCCTTTCAAAAGAGCAATGAACGAACACAAGCCAGATGTTTGGTTTACGAATTTAAGAAAGGGACAAACAGCTTTTAGAGATAGTATCGACATTGTTTCAAAAAGTAAAGATGGAGTATTAAAAGTAAGTCCGTTTTATCATTGGTCAGATACAGAGTTAGATGCTTATTTAGAAGAACATCAATTACCAAACGAGTTTAAATACTTCGATCCCACAAAAGTAGAAAGTAACAGAGAATGTGGTTTACATATTTAAAGAACATGATTATGAATACACAAACTATACAAGTAGGAGCTTTAGAAAGCGAAGCCATATACATATTAAGAGAAGTAGTCGCACAATTTGAAAAACCGGTGTTATTGTTTTCGGGGGGCAAAGATAGCATAACACTGGTGCGACTTGCTCAAAAAGCATTTTATCCAGCAAAAATTCCATTTCCATTATTACATATCGATACTGGACATAATTTCCCTGAAACGATTGAATTTAGAGATCGTTTGGTAGCAGAATTAGGAGTTGAATTGATTGTTCGTCAGGTACAAGACAATATTGATGCTGGTAAAGTAAAAGAAGAAACAGGAAAATACGCAAGCCGAAACATGTTACAAACCGAAACGTTATTAGATGCCATAGAAGAATTCGGTTTCGACGCATGTATCGGTGGTGCGCGTAGAGATGAAGAAAAAGCAAGGGCTAAAGAACGAATTTTTTCGGTACGAGATGATTTTGGACAATGGGATGAAAAAAATCAACGTCCAGAGTTGTTCGATATGTTAAATGGAAGAATAGATCTTGGACAGAATGTACGAGTTTTCCCAATTTCTAACTGGACAGAATTAGATGTATGGTCGTATATACAGCAAGAACAAATTGAAATTCCATCCATTTATTTTGCTCATAAAAGAGCCACTTTTGTTAGAGACGGACTCATTTGGTCAGCTAACGATGAAGTAGTGTATAGAGAAGATGAAGAGGAAGTACGTGAACGTATGGTACGCTTTAGAACAGTAGGAGATATGAGTTGTACCGCAGCAGTATTATCAGATGCGATAGATATTGACACCGTGGTAGATGAAATTAGAGAATCAACCATTTCTGAAAGAGGTGCAAGAATCGATGACAAACGCTCTGAAGCAGCGATGGAAAAGCGTAAACAACAAGGATATTTTTAAAATATAGGTTTTAGCTATTGGCCTTTGGCTGTTAGCAAGATTAAGATCTAAATAATAATAATAATAAAAAGGCGAATAGCTAAAAGCGAATAGCCAACAGCATAAAGATGAACGTAGTAAAAATAGCAACAGCAGGAAGTGTAGATGACGGGAAAAGCACGCTAATAGGGCGAATTTTATACGATACAAAGTCATTAACTCAAGATAAATTAGAGGCAATAGAAGAAAAAAGTAAACAACGTGGATTTGATTATCTAGATTTTTCTTTAGCTACAGATGGGTTGGTAGCAGAACGCGAACAAGGAATTACTATTGATGTAGCTCACATATATTTTTCAACACAAAAAACCAGTTTTATTATAGCTGATACTCCAGGTCATATAGAGTACACTAGAAATATGGTTACAGGAGCTTCAAACTCTCAAGCTTCTATCATTTTAGTAGATGCAAGAAACGGAGTAGTAGAGCAAACCTATCGTCATTTCTTTATCAATAATTTACTGAGAGTAAAAGATGTGATAGTAGCTGTAAACAAAATGGATTTGGTAGATTTTTCAGAAGAAAAATTCAACCAGATAAAAGGAGAAATAGAATATTTAGCTAAGAAGAGCGACTATCAAAACCAAAATATAACATTCATACCACTATCAGCTTTAAAAGGAGACAATGTTGTGAAGTCTTCAGAAAACACTCCATGGTATAAAGGAGAAACATTATTAAATCACCTTGAAAACTTGGGGTCTGAAGATACACAAGAAGTGTCAAAAGCACGGTTTCCTGTACAAACGGTTATTCGTCCAAAAACAGATGTATATCACGATTTCAGAGGATATGCAGGGAAATTGTATGGAGGTGATTTAGCAGTAGGAGATCCTGTAACGGTATTACCATCGGCAACAAAATCTACCATAAAAAGCATTCAGTTTTTTGATAAAGAGTATGCAAGAGTGAAGAGAGGAAGCTCTGTAAATATCACTTTAGAAGATGATGTAAACGTAAGTAGAGGGGATATGTTGGTAAAAACAGGAGAAGAACCCTCAGTTTTAAAACAGTTAGACGCAACCATATGTTGGATGGATAAAGAACCATTAAAAGCTTCTCAGAAATATTACATTAAACACGGAGTAAACGATGTACAAGCAAAAATAACAGAACTAACAGCTTTGATTCGTACCGATTTTACAGGAAAAGAAGAAGCTCCGTCTCAATTATTACTAAACGAAATAGGAGAGGTGAGTTTAAAAGTTAGTAAGCCATTGTTTGTTGATTCGTATGAAGAAAATAAAGCAAACGGGGCATTTATAATCATCAATTCTAAAACCAATACAACGTCAGGAGTTGGTTTTATCAAGTAAAAAATAAAAAGTTATGGCAATTATAATTACAGATGAATGCATTAACTGTGGAGCTTGCGAACCAGAATGCCCAAATACAGCCATTTACGAAGGAGCTAGTGACTGGAAGTATAACGAAGGAACTTCATTACAAGGAAATGTAACCTTGCTTAATGGAACTTCTGTAAATGCAGATGAGGACAATGAACCAGTATCAGACGAATACTATTTTATAGTACCAGATAAATGTACTGAGTGTAAAGGATTCCATGAAGAACCACAATGTGCAGCAGTATGTCCGGTAGATTGTTGTGTACCAGATGATGCACGTGTAGAAACCGAAGAACAATTGTTAGCAAAACAAGAGTTCTTACATAACTAATATCAACGCTTTTACAAGCAAACAACTAGTAAAACAGATGCAAAGTTTTAGATCAGAAATAGAAAACCCTTTAGTAGAAAAGGATATCCTAGAGTTAGAGCGTAAAATACGCTTGTTTAACGAAGGAAAAATAGATGAAGAACGTTTTAGAAGCTTACGTTTAGCCAGAGGAATTTACGGCCAACGTCAATTTGGAGTACAAATGATTCGTATCAAATTACCGTATGGTAAAGTTACGAGCGAACAGTTACATAGAATAGCAGATGTTTCTGACGAATATTCACGTGGTCGTTTACATATTACCACACGTCAGGATATTCAAATTCACCATGTAAGTTTAGACAGAACTCCTGAGTTATGGGCACAGTTAGAGAAAGACGATATTACGTTGCGTGAAGCTTGTGGTAATGCCGTACGTAATGTAACCGCATCAGAAACTGCAGGAATTGACCCGAAAGAACCGTTTGATGTATCGCCTTATGCACATGCAACTTTTCAATTTTTCTTGCGTAATCCTATTTGTCAAGAAATGGGAAGAAAATTCAAAATGTCTTTTTCTGCTACGGAAGAAGATACCGCATTGAGTTTTATCCACGATTTAGGATTTATCGCTAAAACGAAAACAGTAGAAGGTAAAGAGGTAAAAGGATTCAAAGTCTTATTAGCTGGAGGATTGGGGTCACAACCGCGTCATGCAGATGTAATTTATGAGTTTTTAGAAGTAGAATTATTAATTCCTACCATTGAGGGAGTGTTACGTGTATTTGATCGTTACGGAGAGCGTGCTAAAAGAGCAAAAGCCCGTTTAAAATTCTTGGTAAAAGATTTAGGAGTGGATGCCTTTTTAGAACTAGTAGCAGAAGTAAGAAATGCATTAGCGTATAAAACGTATCCGATAGATACTACTGATTTTGAACAAGACATTGTTTTTGAAACAAAAGACGTACCGTCTGTAGTAATTGAAGATGAAAAAGCATATCAAAACTGGAAAACAACCAATGTTTTTAAGCAAAAGCAAGAAGGATTATATGCTATAGGGATCAAAGTACATTTAGGAGATTTTTATACTGATAAAGCACGTTTATTGGCCGATTTAATCAAAGCATATGGATCGAATGAATTGCGCTTTACGCTACGTCAAAATATCCTTATTCGTCACGTAAGAGAAGAATTTTTACCGTTTTTCTATACGGAATTACAAAAGTTAGGTTTTGCAGAAGTAGGATATAACAGTTTAAATGACATCACCGCATGTCCAGGAACCGATACCTGTAATTTAGGAATATCAAGTAGTACAGGAATTGCAGCGGAGTTAGAGCGTGTTTTAAAAGCAGAATATCCGCAGTATGTGAATAACAAAGACATTACCATTAAAATTAGTGGGTGTATGAATGCTTGTGGACAACACAATATGGCACATATTGGTTTTCAAGGAATGTCTATAAAAGTAGGAAAGTTATTAGCACCAGCATTACAAGTGTTAGTTGGAGGTGGAGTTTTAGGAGATGGAAGCGGACGTTTCTCTGATAAATTGGTGAAAATTCCAAGTAAAAGAGGACCAGAATCTTTACGAATCTTGTTAAACGATTTTGAAAAGCATAAACAAGAAGCTGAAGATTTCTTAAGCTATTACGATAGACAAGGAAAAATGTATTTCTATGATCTTTTAAAAGAGTTATCAGATACCACCAATTTAACAGAAGATGATTTTATTGATTGGGGACACGATAAAAACTATGTAAAAGCCATAGGAGTGGGTGAATGTGCTGGAGTTGTGATTGATTTGGTAGCAACTTTACTGTTTGAAAGCGAAGAAAAATTAGATAATGCAACGCAAGCATTAAACAGTCAACAGTGGTCTGATAGTATTTATCACGCTTATGCAGCCATGGTAAACACAGCCAAAGCACTGTTAACATCAGAAGGAGCAAAGACCAATACACAAGCAGGAATCATCACCAATTTTGATGAGGTTTTTGTAGCAACAAATAAAATAGAATTACCAAGTTTATTTGCAGAATTGATTTATCAAATCAACGAGAATGAACCTACGGAAGCTTTTGCAAAAAAGTATTTAGAAGAAGCAACATCGTTTTACAAAAAGATAGATGCTTTCAGAAAAGTAGTCGTAGAAAATTAAAAATAGAGAGTCCAATGAAAAATCAACCGAAATTAACCGTAGTAGGTGCAGGACCAGGAGATGCTGATTTAATCACCTTAAAAGCCATTAAAGCATTAGAACAAGCCGATGTGGTATTGTACGATGCATTAGTAAATAACGACCTGTTAGGATATGTGAATCCAAATGCAGAATTAATCTTTGTAGGAAAACGAAGAGGATGCTATCGTTATCAACAAGAACAAATTAATGAGTTAATTGTCGCAAGAGGATTTTCACACGGACATGTAGTACGTTTAAAAGGAGGCGATCCTTTTATTTTTGGTAGAGGGGCAGAAGAAATGGAATATGCGGCAAAGCACGGGCTAAAAGTAGCTGTAGTTCCAGGAATTTCTTCTTCGTTAGCAGTACCAGCGTATCAGAACATACCATTAACAAAAAGAGGAAGTTCAGAAAGTTTTTGGGTAATTACAGGAACGACCAAACAGCACCAATTATCAAACGATGTTGCTTTGGCAGCAAAATCCAGTGCAACGGTTGTTATTTTAATGGGAATGGGAAAACTCTCAGAAATCATTCATCTTTTTAAAGAAGCAGGAAAGAACGAATTACCTGTAGCTATTATTCAAAATGGAACAACTCCTGAAGAAAAAATAGGAATTGGTACCGTAGATACAATAGAAGAAGTAGTCGCTAAAAATAACTTGAGTAACCCTGCTATTATTGTGTTAGGAGAGGTAGTAAATCACAGACAACAATTGCTACAAGTACAACAAGAAGCAGTTTTAAAGGAAGTGGTATAATGGAAGAAAGAAATAACCTATATCCAATTTTTTTAAAGACAAAAGAATTGGAGGTGTTACTAGTTGGAGGAGGGTATGTCGCGGAAGAAAAACTACAATTTTTATTAAAATCAAGCCCAGATGCTAACGTAACTATGGTAGCTCCTTTTTTTAGAGAAGAAACTGTTGAGGTTGCTAAAAAGGGAAAGGTGAAGATGGTAATAGATAGCTATAGTAATGCTTATTTAAAAAAGAAGCATTTGGTGATTGCAACTACTGATGTTCCTGAGGTAAATATGCAAGTGTATAAAGATTGTAGAGACCAGAACAAATTGGTGAATGTGGCGGATAATCCACCGTATTGTGATTTTTATATGGGAGGAATTGTAACCAAAGGAAACGTAAAAGTAGCTATCTCAACCAATGGAAAGTCGCCAACAACCGCTAAAAGATTACGTCAGTTTTTTGAAGAAGTAATTCCAGAAGACATCAATCAATTAGTACAAAACCTAAATAGTTATAGAAAAACCATCAAAGGAAACTTTGAACATAAAGTAGAAACATTAAATAAACTGACAGAGAGTTTAGTGAAGTAACGTCATTGCGAACAAAGTGAAGCAATCTGTTAGTCGATAAACAGATTACTTCGTTTTCCAATTCATTGGAAACCTCGTAATGACAAAATAATAAGAACATGATACAAACAGATATATTAATTATTGGAGCAGGTCCTACAGGACTATTTACCGTTTTTGAAGCGGGATTGTTAAAATTACGTTGTCATTTAATTGATGCTTTACCACAACCGGGAGGGCAGTGTTCAGAAATTTATCCGAAGAAACCAATTTATGATATTCCAGCATATCCAGAGATTTTAGCAGGAGATTTAACAAAGAACCTGATGGAACAAATCAAGCAGTTTGAACCAGGATTTACCTTAGGTGAACGTGCTGATACTATTGAAAAGCAAGATAACGGAACATATATCGTAACTACTAATAAAGGAACAAAACACCAAGCACCTGTGGTAGCTATAGCAGGAGGGTTAGGAAGTTTTGAACCTCGTAAACCACCGATTCCAAATATCGCTGACTTTGAAGACAAAGGAGTAGAGTATATGATTAAAGAACCAGAATTGTATCGTGATAAAGATGTGGTAATTGCTGGAGGAGGAGATTCTGCCTTAGATTGGTCTATTTTCTTAACAGATGTAGCAAAATCAGTAACCTTAATTCATAGACGAAATGAGTTTAGAGGAGCATTAGATTCTGTAGAAAAAGTTCAAGAATTAAAGAATTTAGGTAAGATTAACTTAATAACACCTGCTGAGGTAAAGGCAGTATTAGGTGAAAACCATGTAACGGGTGTTGTGATAGAAGAGAAAGGGAAAGAACCTTATATGATAGATACGGATCATTTCATTCCGCTATTTGGATTAGCACCAAAATTAGGACCAATTGCCAATTGGGGGTTAGAAATTGAGAAGAATGCCATTAAAGTAAACAATGCGTTAGACTATCAAACCAATATTCCTGGAATTTACGCTATAGGTGATGTAAACACGTATCCAGGGAAGTTAAAGCTAATTTTATGTGGTTTTCATGAAGCAACATTAATGTGTCAAAGTGCTTTTCAACGAATTTATCCAGATAAAAAATATGTGATGAAATATACCACAGTTGGTGGGGTTGATGGTTTTGACGGAACGCGAAAAGAAGCACCAAAGGCGGTAGTAAAAGCAATTCAATAATGGGGATTAGGATGAAAGTAGTTAGGAGTTGAGTATATAGGTTTGTTGTAATTACAAGTTTTAAGTAAAAACTCCTTCACCAACAAAACTGAAAAACCTTCCTAACTACTGATTCCTATAAGAAATTGTTACAAATGGATAATCAAGACATCAATATAAAAATAATAGACCGTGAAGGTGTAATGCATGAGGTAGTTGCTCCGACAGATATGGCAATGAACTTAATGGAAGTTGTTCGATCATACGAATTAGCTCCTGAAGGAACTATTGGAATCTGTGGAGGAATGGCAATGTGTGCTTCTTGCCAATGTTATGTGAAATCAAATCATGAATTGCCTGAAATAAATGACGATGAAGATGCAATGCTAGCAGAAGCTTTTCATGTAGAAGAAAATAGCCGATTAGGATGTCAAATCCATATGGTTCCTGAATTAGAAGGACTTGAAGTTGAGCTAGCTCCTGAAAGTTAGTTATTTTTGTAAAAAATTAGTAAATGCAATTCAAACAATACGATTTATCATTAAAAGATGATGTAGAAAACTTTACAAAACAATTATTTTACGCATTGTTTAATGATGTATGTCAAGAAAAAGCAAATCATTTAAAAGAAAAATTTGTAAAAATACTAAATGGGTTGGCTATTAATAATGCTTCGGAAGCATGGGCTGTATACCAACAAACCTTTTGTGAAATACGAGAAAAGTTAGATTTAGATGCTAAAGCATTTGAACAAACAGATCCAGCCTGTAAAAGCTTAGGAGAAGTGTATTTAGCCTATCCAGGGTTTCATGCGATTGCCGTATATCGTTTGAGTCATGAATTGTATAAAATGGAAGTTCCTATTTTACCAAGAATGATGAGTGAATATGCGCATGGATTAACAGGAACAGACATCCATCCAGGAGCAGCAATTGGCGATTCGTTTTTTATAGATCATGCAACAGGAATTGTTATTGGAGAAACCACCATTATTAAAGAAAACGTAAAAATATACCAAGGAGTTACCTTAGGAGGAATTCAAGTAAAAAAAGAATTGGCTTCCACAAAAAGGCATCCAACGATTGAAAATAATGTAACCATTTATGCCAATGCAACTATCTTAGGAGGTGATGTAATAATAGGAAGAGATAGCGTAATAGGTGCAAATGTTTGTGTAACCACCTCTGTACCCGAAGGATCTATTGTAACCTATGAGTCAGAAAATAAAATAACCACTAGAAAATCCTATGTTAAATGATGTAGGTACAAAATTAACCATGAAAACTAAAACAATTATAGATAGTATAGGGAATACGCCATTAATAGAAGTTTCAAATATTCTTCAAAAAGAAGGCGTAAAGCTATTATTAAAATTAGAGGGAAATAACCCTGGTGGAAGTGTAAAAGATAGAGCAGCATTTAACATGATTGCTGAAGCTATTAAAAGAAAAAATATCCGTCCAGGAGATTATTTAGTAGAAGCAACTAGTGGAAACACAGGAATTGCGTTAGCACTCATGGCAAAAGTTTTAGGAGTAAATATGGTATTGGTAATGCCAGAAAATTCTACTGAAGAACGTGTAAAAACGATGCGTGCTTACGGAGCAGAGGTTATTTTAACGGATGCAGAAAAAGGTATCGAAGGTTCTAGAGATGTAGCGTTAGAATTACGCTATAAAAAAGGGTATTTTATGCTGAACCAGTTTGAAAATACTGATAACTGGAAAGCACACTATAAAACTACAGGACCAGAGATATGGAACGATACCCAAGGGGAAGTAACTCATTTTGTTTCAGCGATGGGAACTACAGGAACCATTATGGGAGTTTCTACCTATTTAAAAGAGCAAAACCCTGAAGTACAAATCATCGGAGCACAACCCAAAGACGGCGCCAAAATTCCTGGAATTCGTAAATGGACACCCGAATATCAGCCAAAATTCTTTAACAAAAGTAAGGTGGATCAAGTGGTAGAACTAGATGAAAACGATGCAAAAAACATGACCAGAAAGCTAGCACAAGAAGAAGGTGTTTTTGCAGGAATGAGTAGTGGAGGAGCGGTACATGCAGCGTTAGAAATAGCCAAAACAATTGACAAAGGAGTGATTGTAGCGGTTATTTGTGACAGAGGGGATCGCTATTTATCTTCAGATTTGTTTCAATAGATAATCTTACTAAATTTATAATACTATTATTCCCGCCCTAAGTGCGGGAATTTTAATAAATACTATTCTATAAAAAAGAGTCAGTAGCAAACGTTTTACTTGTCATCATCCCAATGAAATTTGTGTATAATTCGGTGAATTATAGGACTCATTAATATCCCCAAAGAAGCTATAAATACCAATCCAGCATAAAGCCCGTATATACCAGCAAAAATGTGTCCGATTTGAGAACTTGGCTTCTTAATAAGTCCTAAGCCCGATAACATGATTGATGAATGTAAAAAAGATTCACTTAAGGTTAAGTCTTCAAAAGTAATGAACCCTAAAATTCCAATTAAAAGTGAAAAGACTATCAATACTAAAATACCGAAAAAGTGTTTTAATAGTCTGATATAGAACCTTTTTTTATTAATAGGTGCTTCTGTTCTTTTTTCGTACATGGTTTATTGTTTGCACTACAAAGTACTGTTTTTTATAGATAATATGCTTTTATAACGATTAATTAGTAGAGTCTAATTTAACAGTAGCACTTAACTTTTTGTGCTTATTTGAAACATCAATTACCGCTAATGATGTACTAGAATCTTTTATCTTTTCGAAAGAAATCGTATCAAAATTCTCTTCTTCTAAATCCAAATTGGTAATACCGTTTAATTTTTTGCCCTTGAAGTCATTTAATTCAAACTCTATGACTGTTCCAAAGGGTATTTGACTAGATTCAGTATGTACAATTCCTTTTAGTTTTTTGCTTAAGAAAGATAGTTGACTGTAATAAATGATAATTAGAATAGAGGGTACGATGTAGAACATGTTAAAACTGAAACCTATTTTACCTATTGACATATAAATATCTGATGAGTAAGATATCAGAAAATTAATGTTTACGGTTTCACTGATAAAAGAAGCTGATAAGTACCAAATTAATATTAGTAAAATTAAGTTTTCTTTATAGTATTTTGATATAACACAAACTACAATTCCAAATAAACTTAAACCGATGCTTATATAATTATAATCATTACTTAAAAATGTACTTAATAGGGTAATTATACAAGTTGCTATACAGTAATTAATAATAAAGTTAAATAGTTTCATATGATTTTTTAGGTGATAGTAACAGTCTTGTATAACTACTATTTAGTGAAGAAAATTGTTAATTTTTGGTTATACGTTGTAAATAGTTATTTTTTCTGTAATATATTTTTCAATAAGCTTTTTATCTGATTTATTTTTTAAAATCAAAAGTTCGTTGTTTTTATGAGTTCGATAACTCATTAAAAATTTTGTTTTTCCGCTTCGAGTTAATTCCGAGTACTCAAATCGTTTTGGGTCAAATTTATCCGCAATTAATTCTGTTTTTTGAATTCGGTTAAGTATTTTTTTTAATCGAGTTATTTCGCCACTTTTTTCGTTGATTTTTAATTCTGTGTAATAAACCCACGAAGCAAATCGGTAAAAAAGATATCCAATTAAAGTCAAAATTGCGACAAAAATTCCAACTCCAACCCCTAGAAACCAAATTAAAAATATGAATGAAGAAGAGGTCCAAATCATTAGTTCTTTCCAATTAAATGGAATTTGGTCACTCAATGTGTGAACATTTCCCTTTTTAGAAATCCTGAAGTAGTCTTCTTTCTCGTTCATAATTGCCCACAACTAGTTTATATGCGTAATAAAATTACTAATTAGATTCCTCTTATGGTAGGATAAACGGAAGTTTATAACAATTTTATTCTCTTAATTAGGCGCTAGCCAAGATAAAACAAAATAAAAAAACGTACAAAAAATGTACGGTTATAGTATTCTATTGATATCAAGACTAGTAATTACTTATATTCTATAAAAAGACTCTCTATAGGTTTTCTTACTTTGTTTGCATTTTGAGAATGATCTTCGTCAGAACGATAACCGACAGGAGTAACTACAGCAGTATGCAAGTAGAGGAAAGGCATCAATTTGCGACAGAGGTGATTGTTATTTATCATCAGATTTGATGAATAATGGTTTAACTGTGAACAGTAATGGGTTTCTATTCACAAACCTTGCGGTTTAAACTGACCTTTGTTTTATTACTATAGACCTTGTTAGCAAACATGTTTTTTATAATTTACTTAATATTTTTTTTCGTTTTTCGCTAAATTCTTCTTCGGTAATGAGTTCTAAGTCAAACAACTCTTTTAACTTTTTCAATTTGGTTTTAATATCTTCTTTTTGGGGTTCGTTAGTTATTCGGCTGAGTTCTACTCCTGTAAACATTCCCATTGTTATTCCTGCTGCTCCTTCATTTTTGGCGGCATCTCGCATTGCTTTTAGTTTTTGCAAGTTGGCAAAATCTATGCCTGCTATTTGTGCCGATTTTACTTCAGCTTGAATATCTGAAATTTCACCAATTCTGCCTAAGGTTTCTTGATCAAATTGTGTTCCTTCAATTCTAAAATCTAGAACCTCAAAACCTAAATCGGTAAAAACTTCGTTGGTTTTATCTTTAGTATTTTTAGCAATTTCGTTTAATTGGCCATCAATTTCAACATACGAAAATTTAGCATTTGCAAGATAATCGGTGATTGGTTGTGCAATTCGAGATAAGAAAAATTCTTTTAAATCGAAATGTGTAAACAGCTCTTTCCCAGCAATAATATTTTCAAAAAACTCTAACGGCTTTATCACCTTTACACTATAATTCCCAAAAGCAGAAAGTTGAATAGGAAAGGAATAAATAGGATCGGTGTATGCAATTGGCACACGAGTTCCCCAACGCATATTTACAATATCGGCTTTTCTGAAAAACCAAATTCCGAGCACATGCTCACTGCGCTCACGAAGTTGAAAAAGTTTTTTTAAGTTGGTTATAAAAGGTTTATTATCAGTTTTTAAATCGTAGATTCCTGCTTCGGTAATAACATCTTTAACCTTACCTTCGTATGTAATTATACAACCTTGCCCTACTTGTAATATCAATTTAGAAGCATTTTTTATTTCCTCAAAATTGTCGGTTACTTTTACAAATAATTCTTTCTCGTTGGGGTTTTCCCATTCTATAACGGAACGAAATTGTTTATTTATGTTCATATGTTTCTAATTTCAAAAGTTACAAGTCTAAAAATAGACTTGTAGCTTAAAAACTTAATATTAAAAGTCAATATCTTCTCCTAAATTAGCTTCTTGCTCTTTGTAGAAGTCTTCGAAATGAGCAGCCCATTTTTTGTCCGAATCATTAAACATTTCCATTTCTTCTGGTGTTGCATTTTCTTCGTGAATTTTATCTTTCACCCAACTAGAATAATGCATTCCAACCTGTCCCCATTGTTGTAATGTTAATCCGTATTCGGCAATAATCGTTCCGGCGTCTAAACCAACTTTTGTTGCTTTTGATTGATGCATTGTTATTTTCATAAAAGTATCATAATCTGGTACTTTTTTCAATACGTCATCCATACTTACTGTTTCTCCTACATTAGCGAATTTCCCTACTTTTGGGTTCTGAAAAATTTCGCCGTATTTCATTGCCATATTCATATCTGAGGTCATTAAATCTGCCAGTTTTTCACCCCATTGGGTGTTAGTATCCTCCCAAACAGGAATTTCAATTCTTAAAATTTGACAAACTTCTTCAATTGACATTCCATTTGCAATGTTTGCAGATGCGGCTGCCCAGTTTTCAAACGTAATTCCGTTAATTTCCATTGTTTTTTTATTTTTAAATGTTATTAATTTATTATTTTGTAATCTTATCAACGTTGTTTAAACTTTTCAAATTCTTTGACCTTTCGTTCCATATCTTGTTCAAAGCGTTTTTCATAATCCGAATTGAGTTTTATACGTTCTGTGAAAAAACATTCATAATATGTTAAATATTGTGCTTTGTAATGTTCCCAGTCTTTGTTGGTTGCTTTGCCAAAATGTTCCTTTTCTTTTATCTTTTGATATGCGTGACTTAATGCTTTTTTCTCCTCAAATAGTTTCAGTTTTATAATATTGTCCACAGTCCCACCAAGTTGTGTGTATTTTGTTTCGGGCTCAAAAGTATTTACGGTATTGCAATAATCACAAGATAGATATTGTGAGCGGAAGATGCGTTTGTCTATTTGTAGTTTAGCATTGCATTGAGAACAAAGAAAATCTTTATCGGCTATTTTTATAATATTGTCGTAATATTTTTGAGACAATTTACCTTCTAAAATAGTTTCGAAATATTCTAGTTTTTTCCATAGTTCTTGAGATAATTTACTCCCTTTCTGAGATTGATCAATCCAATCGGAACTTGCAAGAGCATTTTGCATTTGATTTTTCACTTTTCCGTCCCACGTATCGTCAATTTTCTGAATTAAACTTCTTATTTGACCTTTCATCCCAACAAACGCTTGCATTGTTTGCCCATAATCGTAATTACTTTCTTCTAAAAATTCGAAACTCGCTTGTTCTGCTTGCTGCAAAGTTTCACTAAATCGAGCTTCAATTTTATTTAAAAAAGTATCCCAACGATTTATTAGTTCTTGTTTCATTACTTATCAGGTTTAATTCTCACATTAATATCCATAAATTTGAACCCACAGTAATCGCAGGTTGTTAAATTTGTGTCTACAGGTCTTGGTGCTTTGCAGTTTTTACATACACGTGATTTTATATCGGAAGTGTTTTTTTCTTTATCCTTATACCAAGCCTCGTTTTCCTTTGTGTTTTTTATAATTTTTTTAAATGGGGTAGACATTTTATTCTGTTTATTTTTTGATATGTTTGTTAGTGTTTATCTTCTGCTACTTTATTTTGAGATTTCGAATCATTTGTTTGTCTTGCCCAAAAGCATTAGTGTTCCAAATAAGCATCTTTAATTCTTGAAAAGTGTCCTGTCCTATCAACGCATTTCAATTGTTTGAAAACAGTATAATCACAGAACAAAAATGTAAAGTGATTATATTCCTGAGGTAATAATTACTTATATTCTATAAAAAGATTCTCCATAGGTTTTCTCACTTTGTGTGTATTTTGAGAACTATCTTCATCAGAACGATAACCAACAGGAGCAATTACAGCAGTATTTAAGCCTAATTTATTCAAGTTTAATATCTTGTTATAAGCTTTGGCATCAAACCCCTCCATAGGGCAAGCATCTATTTTAAGTTCAGAGCAAGCATTTAGCAAATTTCCCAAAGCAATGTAAACTTGGTTAGAAGTCCATTTGTTTTTTTCAACCAAAGTTCTGCTCGTAACGTCAGATTTAATAAAATCAGCATATCCTTTAAAGTTTGAAATGTCAACCTGTTCTATTTCAGTCTTTAAAGAAAAATAAGCATCTATATGGTCATTGGTAACCTTTGTATAATTACAAAACACAAATAAATGAGAAGCGTCAGTAATTTGGCTCTGTCCGTAAGAAACAGATTTTAACTGTTCTTTTATTACATTGTTTTCTATAATCAAAACGGTATATAATTGAAGACCATAGGAAGAAGGAGCTAATTGAATCGCTTTTTTTAAAAGTTTTATATGCTGCGTTGAAATTTTTTTAGAAGCATCAAACTTTTTAGTAGCGTATCGCCACTCAAGGTTGTCTATTAAAGTCATACTATTATTGTTTAAGAAAAAGCAAAATTAAAAGGGGAGTAGTTACAATGCCTTTACATATGTTGATTTAGCAATTTTTTACATTTTTCTTTGTAGAAGATGTTTGGATAAAAAACTCGTAACGGAACCATCAGCACGTCACGCTGAGCTTTCCCTAAGAAGGGATAAAGCTAGTTTTTAAATTTAAACAAACAATTTTCTATTAAAAAGGCAAAAAACAACGTGTGTGTAAATAAAGAATAGTTTTGCTACTTTTTTAATTATAAAGCTTTTACTATATAAAAAAGCGGTTTGAATTTGAGTTCAAACCGCTGTTAGTTATATATGTTACTGTGCTTAGTACTTACTAGACTTTTTTAAATTTTTAAAATGCTTAACCATTTTTCCAAAATCTTTATCCTTTTTGCGTTTTTCAGCAACAGTAGCTTCAAAATGTTCTTTTTCTTTTTCCATTTTTAAGTAGTTTTTATAAGAGGAGGTATCAATCTCTCCGATTTCAACTGCCTTAGTAACCGCACACCCAATTTCTATAGTATGTGAACAATCTTTGAATTTACAATGTTTTGAATGTTCAAAAATTATTTCAAATGTTTTTTCTAAACCATACGATGTATCAGTCATTCCAACTTCTCTCATTCCTGGATTGTCAATTAAAATACCACCATTATCAAGAATTATGAGTTCGCGATGAGTGGTTGAGTGTAGGCCTCTATTAGAAAAATCACTAACATTCTTAGTAATCATTAAGTGTTTGTTTGCGAGTGTGTTTACAAGTGTTGATTTGCCAACGCCAGAGGAACCTAAAAGACAATATGTTTTTCCTTTTAGTATAATTTCTTTTAGTTTTTCAAAACCTTGTTTTGATGTATTACTAATTGCAAATATGGGTACATTGTTAATTCTTTTTTTTAGAGAATCAATCAAATCACTTAATAATACTTCGTTTATCAAATCAATTTTAGTAAGAATAATAAAAGGTTGGATGTTTGATGTATTACAAATTGTAAGATACCTTTCAATTCGATTGATACTAAAATCTCTATCAACAGCCTGCATAATAAAAGCGTAATTTATATTTGTGGCAATTATTTGTAAATCTCCAAATTGACCGACTGCCTTTCTTGAAATAATTGAATTTCGAGGGAGTACTTTGTGGATTATTGAACTATATGAATCATATAGTACTAACGCAACCCAATCTCCTACAGCAGGAAAATCTTCAGGAGTATTAGCAGTATATCTTAAGTTTCCTGTAATTTCTGCATCGAAATCTCCTTTTTCTGTTTTAACAGTATATCGTTCCTTATGCTCTGAAATGACTCTTCCAATTTCAAAGTCTTCTAGATTATGTTCAATTTTTAGTTTTTCTATTTTGTCGTTATATCCGAAATGTTCTAGTTTCATATTTTAAGTATTTTAAAATATAGTAAACACTTACGCTATTCATACATGATATGAATTTAAATACATAAGCGTTCACAATTGATGTGTTTATATGTAAAATGTAAATAAATAGATATGCTTCAGATGATAATCTGAAGTAAAGAGTGGTGATAGCCTTAAGAAAATTGACTATCTATTTTACAATATCCAAATACGATACAGATGTAATAGACATAAAATTGAATTAAAAGTCAAAGTTAAGTAAAATATCCTTTTAAAGTTTAAAGAAATAGAATGTTCTTGTTTTTTTTAGTTGCTGAAATATTTAGTAACTTTAATGTAAGTTACTAAAAATGATTACATGAGAACTCTCTATACCTTAATTGGAGTAGCATATCTTCTGTTCGTAGTGGTGACGTCGTACATGATCTTAGTCCAACCACTTATAAACGCATGTAAAAAAAGTAAGAAAGAAAAATAGTACGTTATTACAAGTGTTTTTTCTTTGATAGAAACAGCATCAAAAGGACTGTTATTTTGGTGTTTATCATAAGGTTTTAAACTAGTAAGCAATGTATTTGTACTTTAATACTACTTTCAATGTTTATTAAAAGAATGGTATATAATTTAATTATGAGTAAAGAAGTTTTAGTTAAATTAACTTTTGGCATATATATTGAAAAGCTCTAGGAAAATTATATTATTATGAGAACAATTTCAAATCAATTCACTAAATTATTTTTAATAGCATTCTTAACTATTACTTCTGTGGCAGTAGGGCAGACGTCTTTAACAAAAACGGATGTATCAATATATCCTAAACCAGAAAAAGGGTTTAAACAAATGATTATTGAAGTTCCACATTCAGATAATGATAGTAACAAAAAAATAGAATTCGTTATAGGAAAATGGATGGAAGTAGATACTTGTAATAAGCACGGTCTTGTAGGAAGTATAGAAAAAAAGGAGCTCAAAGGATGGGGTTATTCGTATTATGATTTCAAAACTGATGGTGGAGTTATATCTACCCGAATGGCTTGCATGGAAAACAGCGTAATCAGAAAGTTTATTTCTAGTCAGCCAAAAATAGTAAGGTATAATGGAAAATTACCGATTGTTATTTATGTACCAGAAGGTTACGAGGTTCAATTTAAGATATTTAAAGCAGAGGATGATGTTTATCGCGCTAGTGAGGTGAAACAAAAATAATACGTTTCTTTAACCTTATCAATGGTTTTATATACAAAAAGCAGCAAATACTATTTGCTGCTTTTCATGTTATATTATAACAAGTATTTCTTTTTTATAGAATTAATAAACTATTTTTTTTCTTTAATAGGCACTGCATCAAAAGGATCAACCATAGCAACAAATAAAACACAAGGACCATTATTTAGGCATTTAGCCCTATGTGGCTTTCTTGCAGGACCATAAGCATAAGAACCCGCTTTTAATACAGTAGCTTTTTCTCCTTGGTATTGTACTTCCAAATCTCCAGAAATTAAAATCATTCGTTCAGGTGAATTATGTGTATGATATATAATTTCAGTATTGGGTTCTATTCTAAAGAAAAAATCTAAATTAGGCTTAGATATATCTCCATGAAGTATTGTAAAAGAACAATTAGGAAAAAAATCTGGAGCAGGTAGCCATTTCAAACTCTTATTATTAACAGTTGTAGCAATAGAAGTTTCTGTGTTTGAAACATCATTGCTTTGAGCATTTAATCCTATAGCTAAAAAAGCTAGGATAAGGGTTAACATGTTTAGCTTGTTTATTTTCATCTTGTTGATTTTTAGATATTTAATATAGGTAAAATATTTTAGATTATTAAATAATATTAACCCGTTTATTACGGGTACAATTACTTGGGTTTTATTAACAGAAGTATTTTCTTCCTCTTTTAGGAAGTAGTTAAATAAAACAAACAAAAATGTAGAGGTGTAATTCTTAGCGAGTTTCGTTAAGAATTAAGTTGATAGTTACTTTTTGGGCATTGGAATTTTATTTCTAAAATCAAAAGCTATTTCTGAAGCACCGTTTTTTTGTAGGTAATCTAATTTATCAACAGCTTCTTGTATCGTGGGATATTCTCCTTCAGTTATCCACCACATTGCAGTAAAAACTTTTCCATATGTTTGAAACCACTCTTTTCTTCTTTTCAGAAAATCCGTATGAAAAGTTTTGTAAACAAATTTTTCTAAGGATTCAATAGATTCCCAAACAGAAATATTTATAATTACCTGTTCGTCGTTATAAGGATTGAAACTTGTAGCATCATTATTCTCGTCTTTTAGTCTCCAAACAAAACCGTCACTGTTTTCAGCTAAATTGTTTACACGGTCTAAATTATCTACAAATTCTTTCATAATAGGATCGTCAATATTTACTCCTTTCATTCGAGCTACATTGATTTCTGCGATATGGTACTTTTTCATAGGTGTGGTTTATAAAGTGTTGGGCGCAGTTATTCTTGTTCGTAACATTTGTAGTTAGATTTTCTTTTTCTATAATAATCTTTTAAAGGTTCAAATCCTATTTTCTTTCGCTTAACCTTTGCTTTTTTACAATCACAAACCGTAACATTTAAATAAGAACCATATAGATAGCAAGATTCGCTAATTATAGTTCCATTATTTTTCTTCTTTTGACTAATATTTTTATGTGAAACCGTATAATCTATTATTCTGGCAAAGTGGTAAGGATACATTTCACCGTTTAAAACAGCTTCTAGCATATATGGTCTTAATTTTTCAATCCATTCTTTTTTGAAATGTAATGGCATTAAAGTTATGTTTTTTGTTATGTCATATTTTCCTTTTGGCGTCATTTCTCCAATTATCGAAAACCCAGGCCATTTATTATTGTTTTCTTTAATAATTTCTAAAAGTCTATTGTAATTATAAGAATCTGTTTTCTTCATTTGTTTCCAGCTTCCAAAAATTGGTGTTCTTGCTTTTTGGTCGTTTCTTACCATTTCAGAAATCTCTTCTCTTAAAGGTAAATTCAAAGTCTTAAGGTGGTTTTCACGAAGCGAATTATATTCTTTTTTTAGTTTTTTCCATTCTTTAGTTCTTTTGAAATCACTTAGTTGTTTTTTTATTCTTTTTAATGTCAATCCGTTATTAATTCCTTTTTTCAAATAATCAAAAGTTTTTTGGTTTTCATTTAATTTTTCGGAATTTATGGAGGCTAATAAAAAATCTTCTTTAAAAGGTTTTTCAACAAGTTCAAATGCGATTTGATAGAGCGAATCTGATTTTTTTAAATGACTGTTCAAATTTGCTATTTCAGCTTTGTTTATGGTTTCGTAATAATTAAGATAATTTTGAGCTGATATTTTCTGAATTCCAAATAGTGAAATTGTAATCGAAAACATTAAAATCTTTTTCATAATATTTGTTTTTTTATAATTGTACCTAACGCTCTAGGTGTATGGCGTGTGAGGCACATCCTCATGAGGAGCCATAATTGTGCCTCATTCGTTATAGCATCCATGAAAAAGCAGTAAGTCGAGTATCTTTAAAGTTCATCAAAACAATAAAAGACATGAACACTCAAA
>NZ_JBNXUE010000010.1:0-44956 GCF_050566205.1 Tenacibaculum sp. SDUM215027 | reverse complement strand
AGAATTAATGAAGATACCGGAGCTTTAGGAGCATTAGTAGATTTTCAAGTATCACGACAGTTCCGAGTAGGTTACGCGTATGAGTATCCGTTATCAGACATTAATCAATATTCAAATGGAACACATGAAATATTATTAATGTTTGAATTGCATAAGGTAAATAGAGTTAAATCTCCTAGATATTTTTAAAAAGCAGAATTATGAAGACAAAAATTACACTTTTAATCTTAATTTTTTCATTCTCTTATTCATTTTCTCAGAAAAGAGTAGCAGATAAGTTCTTTAGAGATTATGCTTATGTAAAAGCAGCTGAGTTTTATGAAAGCGCAGTAAAAAAAGGAGATAGCACGACCTATACATTAGCAAGACTTGGCGATTGCTATTATAACAACTCAGACTCAAAAAAAGCAGCTCATTGGTATCAATTAGCTTCAGAAAGTGAAGAAGGGTTAAGTAATGAAAATATTCATAGATACGTACAATCATTAAGAAGTATTGGTGAATATGAAAAAGCAGATGAATGGTTACAAAAGTTACCCGATGCTAAGGGAAGTTTATCCAAAGAGGATTACGAAAAGTTAATGACTTTAAATAATGATACTATCAATGTTTATAACTTAGAAGTTAATACCAAGAATTCTGATTTTGGACCTTATGTTACAGGAAATAAATTTGTTTTTTCGTCAGCAAAAAATAACAAAGGCAAAATTTATGAATGGAATAATGAGCCTTATTTAGATTTATATGAAGCAAAAATAAATATAGAAAATGGAATAAAAACGATTGAAGATGTTGGACCAATTACATCCTCAAAAATTAACACAAGTTTTCACGAATCAAGTGTAGCCATAACAAAAGATGGAGTCACGATGTACTTTACCAGAAACAACTTAAATAAAAGAGATAAGTTGGATTATGATAAAAAAGGAACATCTCACTTAAAAATATATAAAGCTACATTGATTAATGGGCAATGGGATAATATAGAAGAACCATCATTTAATGATGAAGTATATTCAAGCGGACACCCAGCATTAAGTCCAGACGAGAAAACACTATATTTTACGTCAGATAGACCAGGAGGTTATGGTTTTACAGATATTTACAAAGTAGCAATTTTACCAAATGGAACTTATGGAGATCCTGTAAACATGGGGGATAAAATTAATACCATTGGTAGAGAAATGTTTCCTTTTGTAGCAAAAGATTATACACTCTATTTTTCTTCAGATGGGTACGCAAACTTAGGACTGTTAGATATCTATAAATCTAACGTATTAAATAACAATTCATCAGAAGTAAAAAACTTAGGAGCGCCATTTAATAGTGGTTATGATGATTTTGCATTTTTCTTAAATGAAGATAATAAAACAGGGTATTTTTCATCAAATAGACCAGGAGGTAAAGGACATGATGACATATATAGTTTTGAAAAATGTAAGCAGTTTATCTCAGGAAAAGTATTTGACAAAAAGACAAATGAGCTATTAGCAGATGCGTTAGTAGAATTGGTAGATACTACAGGGAAAGTATTAGATAAAATTACAACGCAAGCAGATGGATCTTACTTTTTTGAAGTTAATTGTGGAAAGAAGTATGTTTTAAGAGGATCAAAAAGTGATTATAAAGATGACTTGAAAGACATATTAACAACAAATGAGGATAATAAAAATATAGAACAGAATTTATATTTAACACCTTTAATTATAGGTAATGAGATAGTGATAGATCCTATATTTTTTGATTTTGATAAATGGAATATACGTCCAGATGCAGCATATGAGCTTGAGCACATTGTACGAGTATTAAAAAACCATCCAAAAATGATTATCAAGATTGAAGCTCATACCGATAGTAGGGGAAGTGATAATTATAACGAAACTTTATCAGATAAGAGAGCTAAATCTACTAGAGATTATATTTTCTCAAGAGATATAGATACCAATAGAATAGAAAGTGCTATTGGTTACGGAGAAAAACAATTAGTGAACAAATGTTCTAACGGTGTTCCTTGTACAGAAGAGGAACATCAAGAAAACCGACGATCAAAATTTATAATTATTAACGATTATAAATAGAAAAATAAGTAATTAGTTTCCGTAGAGTAGTTTTCTTTAGCCCCGATTCAATGCGCATATTGAATTGGGGTTTTAATTTATTTTACGATTTTTTCACAAAAATATTTGTGTAATACCACTTACCGTTGTCGCTTTTTTCAGCTGTAACTTCAAAGTGAGTATAGTCACCTTCAATATTTTCTTTGTGCCCGTCGCTTTTAATCCAAGCATTAACTACAGCTTCAGCAGTAGAATAGCCATAAGCTACATTTTCACCTACCTTTATAGCATCTGCATTTTCAGACAAATACTCTTTACGTTGGTAAAAAAAGTCGTGCGAAACTTCGTCTTTCTCAATCATATAGTTTGTATGACTGCTTGTTTGTGACTTGATAGTTTGTAACTTGCTTAGTGAAGAAAAGCCATTATTAACTCTATAAGTGTTAATTAGGTCTAAAATGTCCTCTTCTATCGATTTTTCACTGATATTAGTAGACATCTCTGGGGTGTTGTCAATAATATCAGCTTCGTTAGAAGAACAAGATGTTATTATTAGTGCACAAAATAGCACTAATAACTTGAGGGGGTAGTTATTCATGATTATAGGGGTTAGGGGTTAATCAAAAACGTTGTAAAGATATAATGAAAATTAAATACAAAACAAATTAAATGTGTGTATTTTAGTAAAAAGGGGGTTTTTCCCGTGACTAGATAGCCTGTTTTATAAAGTCTTCATACTCATAAAAAAACAGTTCAAACTGTGTCATAGTTTCAACATAAAACTCATAACAATCTCGCCAAGTATCTTTATTATGAATACTAAATTTTTTATCGAAAGGGACATAAATTCTGTGAATAATCTTGTGATTATCTAGCTCAAAACTATCATCAAAAATAACTTCAGGTAAATATTCTGTTTCCAATATATTTTTCAAAGAAAGAAGTTGATCGTAAAGCAATTCATTGGCAATACCTTCTGGATGCTCGAAATCTAAACAAACAGAAGCTTTTTTTCTATCCGCTTGAAACTTAAAAGCAAATCCCTTTATTTTAGTGTTGTATAACAACCATTTTCTAGGAAAAGACTTTCCAAAACTAGTCCAAAAGTCCTTACGTAAGCGGGCAGATTCTTCTTTACTAAACACTATCCGTGAACTTTTGCTGTTTTACCTCTTTCTCGCATCATTTCAGCTTCAAAAGCTAATAAATCGTCCCATTTCTTATCTACAATTTCACGATCCATATACTTTCTAGCATATCCTAAAAATAAGGTGTAGTGATTTGCTTCAGAAACCATTAAATCAATATAGAATTTTGATAATTCTTCATCTTTCATATTGTCTGCAAAAACTTTAAAGCGCTCGCAGCTGCGTGCTTCTATTAAAGCAGCAACTAAAAGTCGATGAATTAAGGCTTCAGTTCTATTGCGAGTATGTGGAAAGAATTTTTGTAATTTTAAAGCATAGTCGTTTTTAGTTGCTTGTCCTAAAACCATACCTCGTTCAATCATTATGTTATGTACCATTCTAAAATGCTCCATTTCTTCAATAGCAATATCACTCATGTCTTTAACAAGTTCGGTTTCTTCAGAGTAATTGATGATAATTGAGACAGCATTTGAAGCAGCTTTTTGTTCAGCAAAAGCATGATCCGTTAATAACTGTTCTAATCCATTTTTAGCAACTTCAACCCATGAAGTTTCGGTGTCAAACTGTAATCCAAGCATAATGTGTTATTCAGGCTGTAAAAGTAAAAAATATAAACGCTAATTTTATAATAAATATCCTAAAAATAGCTAGATTTGTTGTTAAAAAAATCTCTTAAGAAAATTGCTGAAAAATATTGATTTTAATTACGAATACTAAATGAATTGCTACAAATTCTAAATAGATAATCTTTTAAAGATATTTTTAAGTAGTTTTAAATAGAAAAGACAAAAAACTTCTAAGGAAATGAAATTACAGTTATTTAAAAAAATGAAAAAAATTATTGGCGTTTTTGCATTAATCTTTTTGATGCTTTTCGCTAATTCATGTAAAAAATCTGTTGTTACAGAAAGTAATGTTAATGAGTTTGGTGAGTACATTAGTGTTTTTCCAGATAAACTAATATCGGTAACTCCAAACTTAAAATTTATATTAAAAAAGAAAGTAACAACAAACTTCGAAGCAAGTGAGGTTATTACTACAAAACCAGCTATAAAAGGAGAAGTTGTTTTTAATGACAATGAACTAGTTTTTGTTCCTGCAGAAAAATTAAAAAGTAACCAAGAGTACTCAATAACGCTTCATTTATCAAAACTATATGAAGATATTGATGAAGACTTAGAAGATTTTACTGTTAAAGTAAAAACAAAAGAATTATTATTCAATGTTTCCTTACAATCTCCAAGTGTTTACAATAAAAATTTATATGCGGTAGAAGGGGAGTTAACCGCTAGTGATATTATCGAGACGGAGAAAATCCCTTCTTTGGTAAAAGCTACATACAACGGAAAAGCAAAACCTATAAAATTTAGTACTGTAGGAAAAGTGAGTTCTAAAGTTTATTTTAAAATAGACAGTATACAACGCTATGAAGATGATAAACAATTAAAAGTTGAGTGGACAGGAACTCCTGTTAAATCAGAGTCTAAAGGAAGTAGAGAAGTAACTATTACAGGAAAAAATAATTTTAAAGTATTAAGTGTTGAAGTTATTGATACAGATAAACAGCATATTGAAATAAGTTTTTCAGACCCAATACAGAAATCACAAAACTTAAAAGGACTTATTCAGTTTTTAAATACTCAAAAAAGAGCTTTTACATATAAGGTAAATAGTAACAAAGTAATTGTATATCCAAAATCATCATTTACACAAAAAGTTGATATAGAGATATTCAAAGGAATTAAAAGTGTTGACGGTTATGCTTTAAAAGAAAATACTATTAAAACGGTTTATTTTGAAGAACTAAAGCCAGCGGTAAAATTTATAAAAAGCGGATCAATACTTCCAAATTCTAGTAACTTAAAAATAAACTTTAGTGCAGTAAATTTAAAGGCGGTTGATGTTACAGTTTATAAAGTATACAAGGAAAATGTACTACAGTTTTTACAAGATAATAGTTTAAATAATCAAGGAAATTTACGTTATGTAGGACGTCCAGTAGCAAAATATACAGTAAACCTTAGTAACCAAGGGTTAGAATTAAGTAAAGAAAATGCTTTTGCTATCGATTTAGCAGAAATAGTAAAAGTGGAAAACGGAGCGATGTATAGAGTCGAGTTTTCATTCAATAAAGACTATTCAAATTATAAATGTGCTGAAGGTGTTTCAACCAAAACTATAGTTTTCGGAAAAAAGGAGATAGATACCAAAAGCTATGATAATCCTAACTACTATGATGATTATTATTATGATTATAGTTGGAGAGATAGAGAGGATCCTTGCACAACTTCATATTATTACAACAAAGATATTAGCACTAATATTTTAGCTACGAATATTGGGGTTATAGTTAAAAAAGGAAATAACAATAAAACGCTAGTAGCTGTTACAGATATACTTACCACAGATGTTATAGAAGGAGCAAAAGTAACCTTATATAACCTACAAAAACAAGAAGTAGCTTCAGCCACAACTAATAAAGAGGGAGTAGTTTCTTTTTCTGATGTAACAAATGCCTTTTTTGCAGTAGTTTCTAAAAATAGCAATACTACTTATGTGAAATTGAAGGATGGAGAAGCACTGTCAATGAGTAAGTTTGATGTTTCTGGGGTGAAATTACAAGAAGGAATTAAAGGATACATTTATGGAGAGCGCGGAGTGTGGAGACCAGGAGACCAAATATTCTTAACGTTTGTATTAAATGACAACGCTAATCCAATTCCAGAGGAACACCCAATAAAATTTGAATTATTAAATCCAAGAGGAAAGATAATTGACAGAAAAGTACTTTCAAAGAAATCAAACAATGTATATGCCTATGCTCCAAGAACAAATCCAGAAGCTATTACTGGTAACTGGAAGCTACGTGTAAGTGTTGGAGGGGCTGTTTTCAATAAAACATTAAAAGTTGAAACTATTAAACCTAATCGATTAAAGATTAAACTAGCTACAGATTCAGAGTTTATCAAAGCAAACTCAACTATTACAGGAGATGTAGAAGTAAAATGGTTGCATGGAGCAATAGCTAGAGGATTAAAGTTAGATATCAACGGAAAATTTTCACAAACCAATACAGAGTTTTCAAAATTCAAAAGCTATAATTTTGATGATGTAACTCGTCGATTTGGAACTGAAGAATTTAAAGTATTAAAAGGGAATTTAAGTAACGAAGGAACTACTAAGTTTTCAGTAAAACCTAAATTAGATAACAAAGCTCCAGGAATGCTTAGAGCGAGCTTCATAACCAAAGTGTACGAAAATGGAGGTGACTTTAGTACTGATGTATTTTCTAACAAAGTATCACCATATACTTCATATGCTGGATTACAAGATGCTGAAGAACCACAATCTAAAAACTATTTATTTACAGATGAAGACTATACATTTAATGTAGCTTCAGTAAACGAAGATGGGGCAGGAGTAGCGAATAGTTTAGAAGTAAACGTATATAAGTTATCATGGCGTTGGTGGTGGAGTACTTCAGATAATGGATTATCTAGTTATGACGGTACACGTTATCATGAACCTTATAAGAAATTAAAAGTAACAACAGACGCTAATGGTAAAGGAACCTTTAAATTAAAGGTTGACGAAAACGATTGGGGACGTTATTTAATAAAAGTAAAGGATTCAAAAAGTAAGCATGTTACCTCAAATGTGGTATATTTTGATTGGCCTTCTTGGTATGCTAAGAAAAAAGGAAATCAAGATAAGAGCAACGCTACTATGTTGATATTTACAACCGATAAAGAATCGTATGAAGTAGATGAAAAAGCAACTGTTAAGTTTCCGTCTTCCGAAGGAGGAAAAGCGTTTATTACGATAGAAAATGGAACAGAGGTATTAGACCATTTCTGGGTACCAACACAAGCACAACAAACATCATTTAGTTTCCCAGTAAAAGCGAGTTATACACCAAATGTATTTGTAAACATTTCACTGTTACAAAAACATAGTCAAACGGTAAACGATTTACCAATTCGTATGTACGGTTCAATACCAATGTTGGTAAACAATCCAGCAACTAAATTAGAACCAAAAATCCAGTTAGCTGATGAGTTACGACCAGAATCTATGGCTACCATTCGAGTGAAAGAAGAAAAAGGTAGGCCAATGACGTATACGATTGCATTGGTAGATGAAGGTTTGTTAGATTTAACACGTTTTAAGACTCCAAACCCATGGGGAGTGTTCTATGCGCGCCAATCTTTAGGAGTAAAAACTTGGGATATATTTGATGATGTAATTGGTGCTTACGGTGGAAAAGTAAATCAAATATTAAGTATTGGAGGTGATGAAGCAGAAGCAGGAAGTAAAAACAGGAAAGCCAACCGATTTAAACCAATGGTTACGTATTTAGGACCTTTCGATTTAGAAAAGGGGGATAGTAAGGAACACAAAATTAAAATACCAAAATATGTAGGATCTGTTCGTGCTATGGTAGTGGCTACCGATACAAAAAAAGATGCGTATGGTAGTGATGAAAAAACAGCTTTTGTACGAAAACCAGTAATGATTTTAGCCTCATTGCCTCGTAAAATAACACCGCAAGAAACCGTTACGTTACCGGTTACTGTTTTTGCAATGAAACCAAATATCAAAAATGTAAAAGTAACAGTACAGCCAAACGAAGCATACACAATTGTAGGAGATAAAACACAGACAGTTTCATTTAATCAGCCAGATGAAAAAATGGCCTACTTTACTTTAAAAGTGAACGATTTTAAAGGAATAGGTAAAATGAAAATAGATGCTAGTTCAGGTAGAGAAAAAGCGTCTTATGAAGTAGAAATAGATGTATTAAATCCGAATCCAGTAACTACTGAGGTAAAAGATATAGTACTAAAACCTAATGAAGAAGGAGAGATTAACTTCACAAGTTTTGGTACAAAAGGGACAAATGCTGCTACACTAGAGTTATCAACCTTACCACCAATGAACTTTACGAAGCGTTTAGGGTATTTAATTAGTTATCCACATGGTTGTGTAGAGCAAACTACTTCTGGTGCTTTTCCGCAGTTATATTTACCTGAAATATTTGAGTTACCAAAAGAAAAGATAGCTTCAACAGAAAGGAATATAAAAGCAGCTATTCAGCGACTATCTGGTTTCCAGTTGTCTAATGGAGGATTATCGTATTGGCAAGGAAATAGTAGTGCTAATAGCTGGGGAACATCGTATGCAGGTCATTTTATGATAGAAGCTGAAAAGAAAGGATATGCATTGCCTATTGGATTCAAATCAAAATGGGTAGGATACCAAAAGCAGCAAGCACGTAATTGGAGAAATAGTTCACGTTACTACAACAATTCGCTTTCACAAGCTTACCGATTATATACATTAAGCTTAGCTAATACTCCAGATTTAGCTTCAATGAACCGTTTACGAGAGTCAATGGGAGTTTCAGATGAAGCAAAAATGAGGTTAGCAAGTGCGTATGCTTTAATAGGTAAAAAGGCTATAGCAGCATCTATTTTAAAAGGAATTACTGGTTATACGTATACAAAACGATATTATTCAAACTATGGTTCTGAAACGCGAAATAAAGCAATGTCTTTAGAAACCTATATGTTGTTGAATGATGAAACTAAATCAATAAAACTAGCAAAAGAAATTGCAGAAGACTTATCAAGTAATAATTGGATGAGTACGCAAACTACAGCGTATAGTTTACTAGCAATGAGCCAATATGCTCTAAAAAATGGTGGTAGTGATGGAATTAATACAAGTTATGTGTTAAATAAAGCTTCAGGAGAAGCAAGTACTTCAAAATCGTTGTTGGCAAAAGATTTAATAGCTATTCAAAAAGAGAATTCATTAAAAATAACAAACAAAAACAACGGAGTTTTATATGTACGTATACTAAACAAAGGAATTTTACCTGTTGGTGAAGAAAAAGTATTCCAAAAGAATTTAGAAACAACTATTACATATAAAACAAAAGAAGGTACTCGTATTAACCCAAATAATTTATCACAAGGAACCAACTTTGTGGCAGAGGTAACAGTAAAGAATCCAACGAGTGAAACGGTTGACAATGTAGCATTAACGCAATATATTCCTTCAGGATGGGAAATTGTAAATACTCGTTTTACTGATTTTGGAAATAATACAACATCTTCAAAAGTAGATTATACTGATATACGAGATGCAAGTATCAGTAACTATTTTACCTTGAAAAAGTATGAAGCTAAAACATTTAGAGTATTATTAAATGCGTCGTATTTAGGTGAATATTATTTACCAGGAGTACAAGTTGAAGCAATGTATGACAATGATTATATAGCTCGTACCAAAGGTGAATGGATTAAAGTGATGAAGTAGTTTATAAAGAAATAAATAAAGCTTATTGACATCAATAAGCTTTATTTATTTCTAAAATACTTAATCTTTCCTCGTGTAAGACTACCTATCTTTGTCAATCAATATAAAATTCATAGATATAAAAGGATTATGGTACATACAGTTAAAACACAAGAAGATATTTTAGCAAAATTAAATATCTATGAGTTAAATGAAATGCAACAAAATGCCATTTCTACTATTGATAAAACAACTAATACAGTAATATTATCACCTACAGGAACAGGTAAAACATTAGGGTTTTTACTACCAACATTAAAATTAATTGAGCCTAATAATAAAGAGGTTCAAGTTTTAATTTTAGTGCCATCAAGAGAATTAGCAATTCAAATAGAACAGGTGATTCGTGAAATGGGAACAGGTTTAAAAGTAAATGCTGTATATGGTGGGCGTTCAATGGCAAAAGATAAAATAGAACTAAAGCATACACCCAGTATATTAATTGGTACGCCAGGTAGAATCTCTGACCATTTTGCTAACGATCGTTTTTCTAAAGAAAGTATTAAAACCTTAATTTTAGATGAGTTTGATAAATCGTTAGAAGTTGGTTTTGAGTATGAAATGCGCGGAATTATTAATCAATTACCTAACATTAACAAACGTATTTTAACTTCAGCAACTCAAGAAGCTGAAGTCCCAGATTTTGTACGCTTAAACAATCCTACCGTATTAAATTATTTAACAGGGAAAAAACCAAAGAAATTAACTTTAAAAACGGTTGTTTCTCCATCAAAAAATAAAAATCAAACCTTAGTTGAGTTATTACATCACATAGGAAATGAACAAGGAATTATTTTTTGCAATTTAAAAGATAGTATTGCTAACGTAAGCGAGTTTTTAACTAAAAACAAAATTGCACACAGTTGTTTTTCTGGCGGAATGGAACAAAGAGATCGTGAACGTTCTTTAATAAAGTTTAGAAACGGAACAAGTCAAGTATTGTTAGCTACTGATTTAGCTGCAAGAGGAATTGATATTCCAGAAATGAAATACATTATTCATTACGAATTACCACAAAGAGTAGAAGAGTTTACGCATAGAAACGGACGAACAGCAAGGGTAAATGCCAAAGGAACGGCTTATGTTTTAAAATGGCAAAAAGAAAACCTTCCAGAATTTCTTAAAAATATACCCAATGCGGATATTTCTCAGAAACAAAAATTAAAGCCTAGTTATTGGGAGACGTTATTTATTTCTGGAGGAAGAAAAGACAAAATATCTAAAGGAGATATTGCAGGTTTATTCTTTAAAAAAGGAAATCTAACAAAAGAACAATTAGGAGTTATTGAACTGAAACAAGATTGTGCTTTTATTTCAGTTCCTATTACTGAGTCAAAAAGGTTATTAGAAGACTTAAATAATACACGCTTAAAAAATAAAAAAGTTCGTATTACATTGGCGTAACCTTATTTGAAAAGAGAACATTTTATTATTCAATATGATTGTTTTTTCTTGTAAACCAGTGTTATTGGTTTGTGTAAGCTAATTAATAATAAAGTTAGAATTTTATATGTAGTAAGAAAAAAAATATTATGAAAAATATAAACTCAGAAAAAGACCAATTTAATTTAGCTATATGGGTAGCTGTTTTAATGTTATCATTCTTCTACAGCTGTACAAGCCCTAAAATAAGTACGGGCAAGTATGCGAGTTACTATAAAAATTCAGAGAGAGACTATTTTTATAACGGACCTGTTAAGGTTACAAGGTCTAGCATAAAAATATATAAAATAAAGGATTCTACTTTTCGTGAAAAATATTCGTTATATGCTACTCCATATTCTAAACTTAAAGTAATTGCTCTTTTTGGGTACCATAAATTTGATAAAAACGGGATAAAACAAGTCTTTTTTGCCTTTGATTCTCTTACACAACCATTTCCAACGGGAGAAGTAAAAGACAAAAGGACACTCGCACGAATGTCAAAATTCATACAAGATCCAGTAGACATAAAGTTTAAGCTACAGTTTAAACAAAACCTACTCATTAAAAAATTTGTATTCAATCCCTATCGAGTGCACTACATAAATAGACATTATGATTTTTATGATGTAATTATAAAAAAAGACAGTTCCTATAAAAGGTCAGCAAATGCATACAATTATGTTTTAAACAAGAATGGGACAATACACCAAGAAAAACAAATTAGTATATGGGATAATGATTTAGATGGAGTTATTGATGAGAAATCAAGTGGTTATACAGCTACCTATCATTATAATGAAAAAAACCAGCTCGTAAAAAAAACATTCAATTTTGAAGATTACCCTTATTTTCCAGACCATAGTTTGGTAAATTGGTATAGGGGGGCTGAGCCTCATGAAGAGTACACCTATGATGATGCAGGGAATTTAACATCGGTGCGAACAACTGATTTTCGGAGGAATGGAAAAGAAAGGTTTACGAGGTTTTTAGAAAAATATAGCTATAACAAAAACAACCAGTTGATACATAAAAAAAGATGGGCAGCGGGCGGATACTCGTTTAATAAAGACTGGAAAGCGTATAACGAGTTTTTTTATACCAACAAACAAGAAGTGGCAAAAGTAGTTGCCTATGAAAATGACGAAGAAACAGTATATGCTACCTATCGTATGGAGTATTTTGGACACGATGAGTACGATAACTGGACGAAATGTTATTTCTATTTAAATGATGAAGAAAAACCCTATGCAGAAGTAAACAGAATTATAGAGTATTACTAAAAATAATAGCATATTTATGCTAGAGTTACGAAGTGAAATAGTAAAATAAATAGTTTAATAACAATATTCTTTCGCGAAGAATAGACATAAACCTTGAGTGTCTTTAAATGTTTAAGGATTTAATTATATTTTAAATAAATCTTAGTAGTATCATGAAAAATGAAATTTTAAAAACAGGTAAAGTTTTAACAAAAAAAGAACAAAAATTTATTTTAGGTGGAGGAGGAAATTATGAGTGTGGATTAGTTTTTGATGAAACGCAGTGTGAAGAATTTTGGGCTTTACCACCCGAATATCAAGCTTGTAGTGATGTTCATGCTGATTGTGTTTCATAAAAACAAATGAAATTAATAAAGAATAATAAAATCAAAACAATCATCACAGTATATGCGGTGGTTGTTTATTGTTTCTATCTGCCTAAAAACTTATTTGATAGCCTAACATCAACAGTCGTTATAGCAAAAATAGAGCTATAAAACATGTGATTGATTGTATAAAAACAGGTAAAACAGAATATAATAAGTATTAGTTATATATTTAAAGTTTCAAGGTTATCTTTCAATGAGGGTAACCTTTTACCTTTCTCCACCCAAAATCTCCTTAACAGCCGCTTGATATTTCTTAGGGTTTGTCGCTTTTTTAATTTTCTTATAAGTTTTACGAGGATCAGAAAACGATTGAGAAAAATACTCCCAAAAGCCTAACATTTTCATTTTTATAGGTGTTGGCCCAGATAAGGCAGCATCATATTGCTGGTATATTTCATCATGAAACTCTCCAAATGTTTTCCATCTGTCTTTTGAATATTCAGTAGTATTATCTTTAATCATTTGTGGTAAAAAAGGATCTGCAATTAAACCACGTCCAATCATAAAATGTGTAATACTAGGAAAACGTTCTTTTATAGCTTTAAAACCTGCTACTGAGGTAATATCACCATTATAATATAATTGATGTTTGGCAACGTCTATACATTTTTGAAAAGCATCTAAATCAACACCTCCTTTGTATAATTGTTTTCCAATTCTGGCATGAATAGCCACATTTTTTAACGGGTATTTATCTAAAATAGGAAAAGTGTGTAGTATTTCTTCACTGTTTTCATATCCCATTCTCATTTTCATCGATACTAGAATGTCGGTTTCGTTATGAGCACGATGTAGTATTTCATCTATTCGCGTAGGATTACAAATTAAACCAGAACCCATACCCGATTTTGTAACCATAGGGTAGGGACACCCTAAATTCCAATTCAACTCTTTATAACCTAAACTTTGTACATATTTGGCAACAAATAAAAATTCTTCAGCATCATTGGTTATAACTTGTGGGATAACCGTTAAAGTTGTGTTATTTTCAGGGAGTAAATCACGTTCATAACTCGATTTTATTTTAAATTTCCCATTTAATCGAATGTAAGGAGCATAATAAGTATCGATACCACCAAAATATTTTTGTTGGGCATTCCTAAAACGAAAATCGGTAAACCCTTGTAAAGGTGAAGAAAGTAAGTTAAAACTCATAGTGTAATTTGAGTTGCAAATATAACAGACTTATCGACTAAATGTTTGCTATAAACTTTATACTTTTGAGATATATAAGTTGTCTATGAAAATTGTTTTTATCTTTTTAAAACAGCATAAAATTAAAGTTATCATTATAAGTGTTTTTATGGTAGCTTATTATTTCTGTCTGCCTAAAAACCTATTCGATAATCCAACATCAACAGTCGTAACAGCAAAAAATAATGAATTGTTAGGAGCTGTAATTGCCAGTGATGGTCAATGGAGATTTCCTGAGTTAGATTCTGTTCCTAAAAAATTTGAATATTGTATTTTAGAATTTGAAGACGCTTATTTCTACAAGCACTTTGGATTCAATCCTATTTCAATAGGAAAAGCGATGGTAGAAAATATCAAAGCAAAAAAAGTAGTCCGAGGTGGTAGCACATTAACGCAGCAAGTAATTCGTTTATCAAGAAAAAATAAAAAACGTTCCTATTTTGAAAAACTGCAAGAGTTAATATTAGCCACACGATTAGAGCTCCGTCATTCTAAAAAAGAAATTTTAAATCTGTATGCTTCTCATGCACCTTATGGAGGAAATGTTGTTGGGTTAGAAATGGCTTCGTGGCGTTATTTTGGATTAAAACCACATCAATTATCGTGGGCAGAAACGGCTACATTAGCGGTGTTGCCAAATGCTCCATCGTTAATTTATCCAGGGAAAAATCAACAAAGATTAAAAATTAAAAGAAATAGATTATTACAAAAATTACATGAGGAAGGGATTATAGATCAAATAACCTATGATTTAGCGATTGAAGAAGAATTACCACAAAAACCATATCCATTACCTACGGTAGCACCACATTTTGTGCAAGAAGTAACAAAACAGTATAGAGGACAACGCGTAAAAAGCTCTATTGATATTCATTTACAAAGGCAAGTAAATAACTTAGTAAAACAACATTATTTTCGTCAAAAACAAAATGAAGTCTACAATATGGCGGTCTTGGTATTAGATATTAAAACAAGAAAAGTATTGTCTTATATAGGGAACTCTCCAACCGATAAAGCGCATCAAAAAGATGTGAATAATATTAATGCTCCAAGAAGCACAGGAAGTACTTTAAAGCCTTTTTTATATGCACAAATGCTACAGTCAGGAGATTTATTACCCAATCAATTAGTAGCAGATGTACCAACAGAAATTGCAGGGTATTCTCCGAAAAATTTTAATTTAACTTTTGATGGAGCAGTTCCTGCGAACGAAGCGTTAACACGTTCATTAAATATTCCTTCAGTGCGTATGTTACAACGATATGGATTGGAAAAATTTAGAGAAGATATCAAAGCATATCACATTAATGATATTAATAAATCTGCGGATTATTACGGACTTTCATTAATTTTAGGAGGAGCTGAAGCCAGTTTGTGGGATTTATGTAAAACTTTTGCAGGATATGCAGGTATTGTAAATCACTATGAAGAATTAAAACACAATTATTATCAAAAAGAATTTATAGAACCAAGCTTTTTGTCTGATGGAATTACAGATTTTGGTGAGATTCAGGAGGATTATACAACTTTAGATGCTGGAGCTACATTTTTAACACTAAACACTTTAATAGAGGTAAATAGACCTTATACAGATCAAGCTTGGAAGTATTACGATTCATCTCAAAAAATAGCGTGGAAAACAGGGACAAGTTTTGGAAATAAAGATGCTTGGGCAGTTGGAGTTACGCCTAAATATGTAGTGGGAGTATGGATAGGGAATTCTGATGGAGAAGGACGTCCTGATTTAACAGGAGTTGGTAGTGCAGCTCCTTTACTATTTAATGTTTTTGATGTGTTACCAAAATCTAATTGGTTTTTAGAACCCTATGAAGATTTAGTAGAAGCAGCTATTTGTGAAAAAAGCGGGTTCTTAGCCAAATCTATCTGTCCATCTGTAACAAAAAGAGTTCAAAAAAGTGGAATGAAAGCCAAGTCGTGTCCGTATCATCAAGAAATAACAGTGGATAGGTTAGAAAAGTTTAGAGTTAATTCTAATTGTGAGTCAATTTCAAACATGGTAACAAAATCATGGTTTGTGTTACCTCCACTAATGGCGTATTATTATCAGCAAAACAATGCAGATTACAGATCGTTACCTAAGTTTAGACCAGATTGTAATCAGTTGGAAAGTAATACAATGGATTTTGTTTTTCCTGCCAAATATACCTCGAAAATATCTTTAACAAGAGGAGAAAACAATAAGCTAAATCCTATAATTTTAAAGCTAACACACGCTAATGCAGAGGCAAAAGTGTATTGGTATTTAAACAAACAATTCATCGGAATAACAGAACAATATCATGAGCAAGCAGTTATGCCAAAAAGCGGAACTCATACAATAACGGTTATAGATGATTTTGGTAATGAGTTGAAGAGAGTTATTGAAATAAAAAATTAAATAAATATAAATACGGTTTAATTAAAAGCTGTATTTTTAGTTTTTTTAAATATAAAATATGTTAGAACTAGCAGGGATAATTATACTTGGAATTTTAGCACAATGGGTAGCTTGGAGATTTAAAATTCCAGCAATTTTACCTTTAATCTTAATAGGATTGCTTGTAGGACCTATTGCAGCAGAATTTTTTAATGTTGATGGTAGTAAATGGATAGAACCTGTTTGGAATGGAGAAAAAGGATTGTTTCCTGGCGATGGACTGTATTATTTCGTGTCATTATCTATTAGTATTATTCTTTTTGAAGGAGGATTAACCTTACGACGTGGTGAAATAAAAAATATAGGACCTGTTATTACAAAATTAATAACCCTAGGATCGGCAATTACCTTTTTTGGAGGAGCTATAATCGCTCATTATGTGTTTGGTTTAAGTTGGGAATTATCGTTTTTATTTTCAGGATTAATAATCGTTACAGGACCTACGGTAATAACACCAATTCTTAGAAATATACCACTTAAAAAAGACGTCTCAGCAGTTTTAAAATGGGAGGGAATTTTAATAGACCCCATTGGAGCTTTAGTAGCTGTACTTGTTTTTGAATTTATAAGTGTAGGAGGAGGAGCAGGTTTTACAGGAACCGCCTTGTTAGAATTCTTAAAAATAATCCTTTTTGGAACGACCTTTGGCTTCACCTTTGCTCATGCTTTAATATTTGTAATCAACAAAAAATGGGTGCCACACTATTTATTAAATGTAGTTTCTTTATCCACTGTTTTATTAGTGTTTGTAGAGTCAGAGTTATTTGCTCATGAATCAGGACTACTAGCCGTTGTAGTAATGGGGATGGTGTTAGGAAACAGTAAACTAAAGAATTTAAAAGAAATATTATACTTTAAAGAATCATTAAGTGTCTTATTAATTTCAATTCTGTTTATTTTATTATCAGCAAATATTGATTATAAAGAATTAACACTATTGTATGAATGGAAAACACTGCTTTTATTTGCTTTAATAGTGTTTGTAATACGCCCACTAGCAGTATTTTTAAGTACATCGAAATCTAACTTAAAAACAAATGAAAAACTCTTTATTAGTTGGGTAGGTCCAAGAGGTATTGTTGCCGCAGGTATTGCTTCTTTATTTGGTAGTAAATTACTAAAGCAAGGAATTGAAGGAGCAGAGTATATTACACCTTTGGTGTTCATGGTAGTGTTAGGAACTGTTTTGTTAAATGCAACGACAGCAAGATTGTTTTCTAAGCTAGTAGGAGTGTTTTTAGAGCGTTCTAATGCAATTATGATTGTTGGAGCATCAGATTTAGCTAGAATGATTGCGAAGTACTTAAAAGATAATAAACGAAGAGTAGTATTAATTGACTCTAATATTGAAAATGTAGAAAAGGCTAAGGAAGAAGGGTTAGAATCGATTGAAGTAAATATTTACGATGATGAATTAACAGATAATATTGAATTAAATGATGTAGGATATTTAATAGCAATGACTGGAAGTGATTCAATTAATAAATTTGTCATCTCAAATTTTTCGTCGATTTTTGGTGAACAAGGAGCTTATCGTTTAGCAACCTCACAAGAAGTTATTACAAAAGACTACGAAGATGAAGATCATTTATTTACTATAGAAGATGATTATATTAACTTAATGGAAGCTGTAAGAGAGTTTCCTGAAATTCATGAGACAGTAGTAAATTCTATTGATGACTATAAAAATAAAATTGATGAAATTAATCGTGATCAAAAGTCAATACCAATTTTTGTTAAGAGTCAAAAGAATGAGATTTTATTGATTTCAGAATTTGAGAAAAACGTTAAAAAAATAGAAGATTGGAAGTTAGTTTACGTTGGAAAGAATTTAAACATCTAACCCAAAAGTATTCTTTAACTTTTCAATTAACGGATTTTTTTCTTTTAGTTTGTCGTATTTCTCTTGAGGAGTATAGGCAAACTTTTTTTCTACTGTTTCATTTACAATAACATTAATTTGAATACCGTAATTATTTAGTTTCTCACGTAAAAAACGTAGTAATTTAGGTTTTCCTTTTTCAAGTTGAGATTTCATTAAATCATTAGGTAATGAAAAAACAATGGTAAAATCCTCTTGTAGTTTAGGTTCATCTGAAGCTAAAATAGCGGCTATACTTCGTTCTCCAAAATTCTGAAGTTGAAAATAATATTTTTTCCAAGCATCTTTTAACTCATCTTGAGTAAAAGGAGTTCTAGGATGATTGTCGTAATTTTCTTCTACATCTATGTTACTTTTTACTTCTTTCTTTTGCTGTAAACTTTTAAAAGATAAAGCAGAGGTACGTCGTTTAATATTTTTTAAAACTGGTTTAGCAGGAGTTTCTTTTGCTGCTGAAGCTGTTACAGGTGTAGCTTCAACTTTTTTAGGAGTTTTTGCAACAGCAGGTTTCACCTCAGTTTTTTTAATTGAGGGAGATAAAGCGGTAAAAAAAGTAGCGGGAATTATGTAGTTGCTAGATTTTTTTTTTGCTCCATCAAAAGTGATAGAGGCAATTTGCATTAAAGTAAGTTCTACCAATAATCGTTGGTTTTTACTTCCTCTATATTTCAAGTCGCAATCGTTTGCCTTATCTATAGCAGGGAGTAAAAACTGCATACTAGCTTTAGAAGCTTGTTCTAAGTACTTTTTCTTAGTGTTGTCTCCAACCTCTAGTAAAGCTATAGTCGCTTTATCTTTTGCAACTAACAAGTCTCTAAAGTGAGAAGCTAAACCATTTATGAAATGATGTCCCTCAAACCCTTTTCCTAATACATCATTAAAAGTCATCAAAACTTCAGGAATTTTATTTCCAAGTAACAAGCCAGTAATGTTAAAATACACATCGTAGTCTAACACATTTAAGTTTTGAGTAACTGCTTCTCGTGTTAAGTTGCTTCCTGAGAAACTTACAACTCTATCAAAAATAGAAAGGGCGTCACGCATTGCACCGTCAGCTTTTTGTGCAATTACATGTAAAGCATCATCTTCAGCAGTAATATTTTCTTTAGCACAAATGGTTTTTAAATACTCTTTAGCATCTAAAACACCAATACGTTTAAAGTCAAAAATTTGACAACGAGATAGAATCGTTGGAATAATTTTATGCTTTTCGGTAGTTGCTAAGATAAAGATAGCATGAGCTGGCGGTTCTTCTAACGTTTTTAAAAAGGCGTTAAAAGCAGCTTGTGACAGCATGTGAACCTCATCAATAATATAAACTTTGTACTTTCCTGTTTGAGGTGGAATACGAACTTGATCAGTTAAATTACGAATATCATCAACCGAGTTGTTAGAAGCAGCATCTAATTCAAAAATATTAAAAGCAAAATCTTCATCATCAGTAGTTGCATCTTCTTGGTTAATACGTTTAGCCAAGATACGTGCACACGATGTTTTACCAACTCCACGAGGTCCTGTAAACAATAAAGCTTGTGCTAAATGGTTGTTTTGTATAGCATTTTCTAACGTATTGGTAATAGCCTGTTGCCCTACCACATCTTCAAAATTTTGAGGACGATATTTACGTGCCGATACTATAAAATGTTCCATTAAAATCTACTGTTTACGTAAACAAAAATAGAAAACACAAAGGCAACATACAAACAAATTTCTTAAGGAAATATTAAAGTTGTAAACAATTGTAAAATTTGTATTCTTTCTTCGACCAACTAACATATAAACAGAACTATTTATATGAAGATATTTAAGGTAGTAACAGTATTTACAGCTATTGTTTTAGCGATAACTTTATTGAGTTTCTCACATAAAGAAGAAGAAAAACAGAAAGAGACGTCAGAAGTAGTACTTTCAGAAACAAAAGTAGCTTACTTTGCAAGTGGTTGTTTTTGGTGTGTAGAAGCAATTTTTGAAAGTGTAAATGGAGTAGAGGAGGCTGTATCAGGATATGCAGGAGGACACACTAAAAACCCAACGTATAAAACTATAGGAACTGGTCGTACAGGGCATGCAGAGTCTGTAGCAGTATATTACAATCCGAAAAAAGTTAGTTTTCAAATGTTAGTAACGGTATTTTTTGGTTCACATGATCCAACAACCAAAAACGGGCAACATCCTGATTATGGTTCACAATACCGATCAATAGCTTTTTACAAAACAGAAGAGGAAAAGCAAATATTAGAAAATACTATTGAAAGGTTAAATAAAGATGTTTATCAAGGGAAAATAGTTACGGAGGTTAAAAAGATGGAGAAGTTTTATCCTGCGGAAGAGTATCATCAAAACTATGAACGTTTGCACCCAGAGAATCCGTATGTGCAGAAAGTTTCAATTCCTCGACTAAATCGGTTTAAACGCAAGTTTCCGGAATTGCTTAAAAAGGAAAAGCATTAAAAACTTTATTAAGTTAAAGTTTGTTTATATAAAAAAACTCCCCAGCATATTTGTTGGGGAGTTTTGATGATTGTTTTTAAGTCGTTCATAAACAATTGCTTATCGTCTAAGGTTTTTTGAAAAAAAGTAAGTAAAATATAAATCATCTTTACTTACATATTTAACCTAAAACTAATTATTATGAGCACATTAACAGCATTAAAACCGTACTCACTTGTTTCTTCAGGATTATTCAATGTAGAAAACATTAAGGTAGGAAAGTATTCAACAGGTAACTTAGAAGCTAGAAGTAGTGGAAGTATCCATCTAATAAATGATGGTTTATCTTTTGAAGAAACTTTAACGATGATAAGTCATGCATCAGGAACTATTGCTTTAGGACGTCCTTTAAGAGCTAAATCATTAAATGTTAATTGTAACGATGCATCGAATGTACAAGCAATGAGCATTACTTTAGAAGATGGAAATTGTAATATTAATGTAAAAAATTCAGGAACAGTAGTAATGTATGTGGATTTTGGAGAAGTAAAAACAATAACAGGATCTGTTGAAAAAGCAAGTACTTTAATAATTTATGCTAAAAATCCGCCTATTAATAATCAGATAAAAGTAGATGCCAGTTCTACGATGAATATTAGTGGTTGGAGCTAAATTATGCTAAAAAATAAAAGCCTATCTTTTTGATAGGCTTTTGTGTATGATACTTTGAAATGTTATAAGGTAAAGTTTATTCCTAAAACAATATTTCTACCAGGATTAAAAATATTATCAGGCTTTAATCTTGATAAGTGATTTATGTATTTCTTATCAAAAAGGTTGTTAATTGCTAAGGATGTAGTAAAAGTATATTTACTAATAATAACATCTCCACCAATACCAAAATTAACCAAATTATAAGCTGGTGTAGTAGTTTCAAAATCACTAACATTATCTTGCTTTAAATACGAATGTAAGCTTACAGAAGCATACCCATTTGGTAACCATTTTTCATTCGAAAACTCTGTTCTAAGTGTATTTTTTAAAGTGTTAGCAGGGATTAAAGGTAAATAACTTCCGTTATCTTGTTTACCAATTACCGTTTCAAAACTACTTTCAAGGTGTAACCAATCTAAAGGGTGTGGGTGTAAGTGAAAACCAAATTCTCCACCGTATAATTTAGCATCTTCTTGCAAGTAAGTATAAACAGGAGCTTCATCTTCAATTTCACCAGTTGGTGATAAGTAAATATAATTGTTTAATTTATTGTAAAAACCGTTAGCAAATAATTCAAAATGTTCAGAGTTGTAATCTAAAGAAAGGTCAAACTGTAAGTTTTTCTCATTAACAAGGTTGTTATTACCAACTTCAAAACGATTGGTACCGTGATGTACCCCATTAGAAGTTAACTCAGCAAGGTTAGGAGCTCTAAATCCGCTTGCAACATTTAAACGAGTTGTTACAGTATTAAAAAGTTTAGTTTTAGCACCAAAAGAAGCTGTAAAACTATTAAAAGACTTATCTATAGCTTCAAAAATATGTACTTCATCTTCATGTGCTACTTCATGTCTTTCTGTGGTAATAGCTCTATTATCATAACGAATACCAGCTTGTAGTGAAGTATTATCATTCAATTCATAGTTTGCTGTAGTAAATACACCAAAATCGTTTACAGTAGCGTCAGGAATTAACAATTCTTCACCAAAGTTAGTGTTGGTTTGGTGTAAACCTTGAGCACCTAGTAAAACTTCAAATTTTCCAAATTTAGGAAGGTGATATTTAGTGTTGTAACTAAACGTTTTTAGCTTCATATCTAAAGCAGCTTCACCTTCTTCATGATGTTCATGTTCTTCTTCATGCTCATGATCTTCCTCACCTTCTTCGTGTTCCTCTTCATGCTCATGATGATCTTCAAACTCTTTACGGTTATTAATGGTATACCCTAAATCGATATCTAATTTTGAGTTTTTAAAGAAAATATGATTGTGTAAACTTATAATATGATTGTCGATATCTTGATAAGGAGTTTCGAAATGTGTTTCTTTGGTTTGCTCTCCAATTCCTTCAGTTAATCCTAGTTTAGAATTGTTGAAGTTATAACGTAACTCAGAAGAAAAGTTTTTCTCATGAAAACCTACACCTAACTTTAAATCTTTTTCTTTAAATCGTGTGTTAGTTACTCTATAACTAGGTGTTTTGTAATCTGCATGCTGTGCGTACGTTCCTCTAGCTAAAAATTGCCAGTTTTTTAAAGAAGATGTTAAACCAACCGAAGTATTTGTACCTAAAGTATTACTAAAGTAACGCTGATTCACATTAAGTTTAGTAGTATTCTCTGGGGCAAATTTTTCTGGTTGAATGTACAAAACCCCACCTAAAGCATCAGAACCGTATAAAAGCGAAGCAGGTCCTTTAATAACTTCAACACCAGCAACACCAGCATCGTTAATACCTAAACCATGCTCTCCACCAAATTGTTGGTTTTCCAATCGAATACCTTGTGTGTACACTAAAACTCTGTTACCACTTAAACCTCTAATAACAGGTTTTCCAATAGATGTTCCTGTAGAAACTTGAGATACTCCTGCAATGTTTGTAATTCCTTCAGCTAATGTTGTAGCTCCTGTTTTTTGAAGGGCTCTAGCCGAAATACGTTCAACTTTCATTACATTTTCTGACTGTAATTTGTTAAAAGGAGTGGAGATGGTTACTTCATCAATTTTAAAAATAGATTCTTCTAAGTGAAGATTAAAAGAGACATTTTCATTATTAAAATTAAACTCTTTTGAAACAGTTTTAAAACCTAAGAATGTAAAGTTAAAGATTACTTTTCCGTTAGGAATGTTTTGTATGTTGTAGGTGCCGTTTTCATTGGTTACAGTCCCTTTGTGTAATTGTTCTGAGTATACTTCTACTCCTAAAAGTGGTTGATTATCAGTGTCTGTGATTTTTCCTGATAAGCTGTTTTGTGCATATATAGCAGATACTCCTATGAATAATAGGAAGTTTATTATTTTCTTCATTAAAATGAATTTTACTGTTAACGATGTGTTTTGTTAGTTTTTATAACAATATTATGATACAGTAAAATATGGGGGTGCTCTTGAAGATTTTTTATCAGCATACACATAAGAGATTAACTGAGGTTGAGTCTCATAATCTAATTTATAAAAGTGTTGCGGAATAACTGCAAAATTTTCAGCAGTACGATATGTAAATGTGTTAAATTGATAGTGAGCTAAAGAACAATCAAGTTCTTGCGCATGAAAGTGATGCTCACTAGTAGATGTACAAACAGTATGCTCATGATTTTCGAATAAGTGTATTGTTAAAACTACTGTTGGTAATAGTAGAATTAATATACTTAGTAGTGCAATATGTTTTTTGAGCTTAATCACTTAGCACAAAAGTATAAAAAATAAAACCTAATAGAAATTTACTATTAGGTTTTATTTTTTTATAGTCTTAATATTTTCTTAATGCTTTTTTGAGTTGCCTCGCATTTTCATATTTAACATTTCTACTACTAAAGAAAAGGTAATAGCAAAATATAAATAGGCTTTAGGGATGCTCCCTATTTCTTCTCCAAAAAGAGTAGCATGCGATAAATGTGCCCCTTCTGCAATAAGCATGAATCCAATTAAGATTAAGAAAGATAATCCTAACATTTGAATGGTTGGGTGTTTGCTTACAAATTTTCCTACTGGATTTGCAAATAACATCATAATAACCATAGATAATACAACTGAGGTAATCATAATAAGCATTGCACCTTCAATACCATTGGTCATTCCTACGGCCGTTAAAATAGAGTCAAAAGAGAAAACAATGTTAATTAACGTAATTTGTATAATAGCTTGCGTTAATGTGTATCCTTTTTTAGGCTTACCATCATTTTCATCTTCAGCATACCCTTCAACTTTATGGTGAATTTCTTTAGTACTTTTATATAGTAGGAATATTCCACCGGCAAATAAAATTAATGCTTGTCCAGTAACTCCGGCTTTTAACCAAGATAAATCGATGTTAAAAAAAGGAGAGTTCATAGCAATAAGCAATGAGATACCAAATAGTAGCACAATACGAAGTACCATGGCTAAAAAGAGTCCAATATTGGTGGCTTTTTTTTGTTGATTTTCAGGTAGCTTATTTGCAGCTATTGAAATAAAAATGATGTTATCAATACCTAATACAATTTCTAAAAACGTTAAGGTTACTAATGCACCCCACGTATCAGGTTGTAAGAAAATTTCCATAGTTTATTTTACTTTATATACAGTTCCTTTTTGTTTAAAGTTAGAATAGCCAATTTTTGCGGTAAAACTATAAGAGCTGTCAGTTACTTTAGTTATTTGAACAAATATAGGGTCTTTATCTAAATCGGTTTTTGGACTTTTCATTCGCAGGATATACGCGAAATTATTTTTCCATTTGATGTAGAGTGTATCTATATGCTTTATTTCTTTTTCAGTAACTAAGCTGTCAGTAGAAATACTTACTTTTTTAGTATACTCTTCTATTTGTAAGCTATCTTTTCTTACAATAGTTGTTTTTCCGTAGTTATCACCAGCAGGAATTTCAAATGTTCCGTGAACAAAACGTGTAGGATCTCCTTTTTTCTCAGTATTACAAGATGTTATAATTAACATGCAAAAAAAGAAAAAGACTTTAGATAGAAATAAAAAGTTAGCTTTTTTCACTTTCTAGATTATTTAGTTTTTGATAAATTATTTCGTAAATTTCTTCTACAGATTGATTTCCATCTACCTCAATAGTTGTTACTCCCTGTTCTTTGATGAAATTAATAGCCTGTGTAGTAAGATTAACAAATTCATCAATCCTAGTTAAAACTGTGTTTTGATCTGCATCATCTTTTCTGTTTTCTTCAATTGCCCTTATTTTAGCTCTTTCTAACAAAACATCTTTAGGAACTTTTAAATGGATAATTAAATCTATAGCATTCTGATCTTTTTCTAGAAAGTTGATTAAATGCTTTGCTTGTTTAATGTTTCTAGGATAGCCATCAAAAAGAAAATTGTTTTTATCATTTTGATCGGTATAAAATTTCTCTACTATTTCCATAACTAAATCGTCTGGAGCAAGTAGACCTTTACTACTGTATTCTTCAGCTTCTAAGCCTAAAACACTTTTTTTAGCTTTTTCTTTTCTTAACACATCTCCGGTAGAAAGATGTGTTAAGTTAAAATCATTTATTATTTTTTTAGATTGGGTTCCTTTACCAGCTAAAGGAGGCCCAAAGATTATAATATTCATAGGTTATATACCTGTGTAATTAGATGGTGTAATTTGTTTTAATTCATTTTTAATCGCTTCAGAAACTTCTAACGTATCAATAAAATTAGCGATAGAATCTTTGTTGATTTTCTCGTTGGTACGTGTTAATCCTTTTAACGCTTCGTATGGATTAGGATACGCTTCACGACGCAAAATTGTTTGAATTGCCTCGGCAACTACCGCCCAGTTATTTTCTAAGTCTTCTGCGAACTTAGCTTCATTTAATAATAACTTGTTTAATCCTTTTAAAGTAGAAGCAAAACCAATTAAAGTATGTCCAAAAGGAACACCAACGTTACGAAGTACTGTACTATCAGTTAAATCACGTTGTAATCTTGAAAGCGGTAACTTAGCAGATAAATGTTCGAAAATAGCATTTGCAATACCTAAGTTTCCTTCAGAGTTTTCAAAATCAATAGGATTTACTTTGTGTGGCATTGCAGATGAACCAACTTCCCCTTTTTTAATTTTTTGCTTGAAATAATCGTTAGAAACGTATGTCCATACATCACGATCTAAATCAATTAAAATCGTGTTTACACGCTTTAATCCGTCGTATAAAGCCGCCATGTGATCGTAGTGCTCAATTTGCGTAGTAGGGAAGGAGTGGTGTAAACCTAACACTTCTTCAACGAAATGAGTACCGAAGTTTTTCCAGTCGATATCTGGATACGCTACTTTGTGGGCATTGTAATTACCTGTAGCACCACCAAATTTAGCTGCATGCGGTGTATGTTGTATGTGAATAACTTGATTGTTAATACGCTCTACAAATACAAAAAACTCTTTTCCTAAACGAGTAGGAGAGGCTGGTTGCCCGTGAGTTCTTGCTAACATTGGTACATTTTCCCATTCTTCTGATAAATCAGCTAATTTGCAAACTAAGGTATCTAAAGTAGGGTAGTATACTTCTTCCATAGCATCTTTAATAGATAATGGAATAGCAGTGTTGTTAATATCTTGAGACGTTAATCCGAAGTGGATAAATTCTTTATATTTCTGTAAGCTTAAAGCGTCAAACTTTTCTTTAATAAAGTACTCAACAGCTTTTACATCGTGATTGGTAACGCTTTCAATTTCTTTGATTTTTAGCGCATCTTCAGCAGAAAAGTCTTCATAAATTTTACGTAAATCATCGTATAAATCTTTGTTGAAATCGGCTAACTGAGGTAATGGAATTTCACATAAAGCAATGAAATATTCAATTTCTACCTTTACACGATATTTTATTAAAGCTTCTTCTGAAAAATAGTTCGCTAAGCTTGCTACTTTGTTACGGTATCTACCATCAATAGGAGAGATGGCGTTTAATTCTGTTAAGTTCATGTTTTGTTGTTGTGTTGAAAGGCACAAAAATAGAAAATACTTCCCTTTTTTTAGAGATAAACTACAGGAATTTTAGTACTTAATAAAAGCAATCTCATTTAGGTACAAATAAGTATGCCTTGATATCAGCGACCCATGCCGTGGTGTCAACGGAGCGTGCCGTGGTGTTAACGGAGCGTGCCGTAATATCAGCGACCCATGCCGTGGTGTTAACGGAGCATGCCGTAGTATCAGCGACCCGTGCCGTAGTGTCAACGGAGCGTGCCGTGGTGTTAACGGAGCGTGCCGTGATATCAGCGACCCATGCCGTGATGTTAACGGAGCGTGCCGTAATATCAGCGACCCATGTTGCAATATTAGCGAGCTTCACTAAGCTTTTCTTACAGATATGTAGGGAGTATTCAATAAAGTCTGTAGAGAATTTTATAATCGAATTATAGCTACCGGTTTTGTACATGGTTTTTTGCGTGGTTAAACAACTAATTTAGCAAATACAAACCGAATAGAAAACCCGCGAGGATTTTCGTAAGTAAGTTTGCCCTAGCAATTAATTTTATACGGTGTTAGCAGCTTTTTTCTTTCTCTTTTTAAGTAATGAAAACAACTGTTCAAGTAATAAAAGCAACAGTCCCAAGCCAATATAAACTGCACCAATAATTCGGTTGAATAAGCTTGATTTCGGGTCAATGGTTGTTTTTTTAATTTTTTGAAGTTCATATGTTCGATTAAATTCGTCTATGGTAATTTCTCGTTCATCTTCTTCTCCTTCTATTGATAGCTTTATTTTATCTGATTTATTGTTTACTGAAATTATAGAAACTAATTCATTATTACCCTTTTTGATAGCATAGCTTACGACTTGCTTTTCCATAATATTTATTGCAGGGAAAAATTCAAATGATAAAAATAAAGCTCCTATTATAATAGAAACAATAGCCATTATTTTACTCATTTTATTAGATAAAGCCTTGCGTCTAATTGAATTAGAAATCTGCTTTTCTTTTTGGATTGAGTTTAAATCTGTTATTCGATAATCAAAATTTAGATTATTATAAAATTCGGTTCCTTTCTCTCCTTCTTTTTCTAATTCACCAATAATTTCAACTAATGCTTCTATCTCGATATACTCGTTATGCTTAAGTAAATCCCAATTCAATTGAATTTCTTGGTCACTAATTAATTCTATATTAGTACTTGCGCCAGTAGGTGAGCTTGTTACTGTTGCTTCCAGCCACTTATATATTTCAGTTGTTTTAATTTTTAGAGGATTATAAATTCTATTTTTATCTATATCAATTTGTCCATTATTGATGAGTTTAGCTTTCAATAAGATTAGAGTATTATTAACCGTAGTTTTATTATATATCAATTCAATATTCAGTCTGTTTACATCATCTCTAAAAAGGCTGTAGCACTCTGTATTTCTAAACTCTAGACTAACGTTTCTCTTTGATTTCTTGTAAACCCAAATAGAATAACCCCCAAATCCTAAAGTGAAGACTATTCCCAAAATTCCTAATATTGTTCCAATCATATTTTTTTATTAATTGCTGCTAACGTTGAGTGTATGCGTAGTGGCGGATTTCGGAGCTTCTCGCTATCAAATCGAGACGGTGTTGATGCGAGCCACAAACCTTGATGTTTGCAACATTCCCAGCCATTACGTATGACACATTGTTAGCGTTTCGTGCTTTATTTTTCTTTAATAATCATTTAATGTCGCCCAAATCAATTTCCCTTTTCTTATAAAAAAATGACTTTTACAACCGTCCAATTTGTTTACCGAAGGAGAAATCGTAGCTCTCCCTATTTTATCTTGTTTAATAGACCAAGAAGGATAAGCCTTTTTATTTAAAGACAACATTATAGATTCACCACACCCACAAGGACATTTAATATAACCCCATTTTATGTAGTCTTTTGTACCAACTACATAAACAATATTATCCCTAAGAGAATCTGGGTTTGGATTGTCGGGAATAATTTCAATTTTATACTGAAATTGTTTATATGACCATAGCATATCTCTAATTTTACTTTTAAAATAATTTAGTTTTTCCATTTATATTACCATATCTAAAAATGGTTCCATATCACCTCTTCCCCAATAGTTGCTTTTCCCACATATACGACATTCATTTTCTGTAATATTCTCAGGAAAAATTTCAATGCCACGATGAAAGAAAAATATTTTGTGAGGAGCAGTCAACGCTTGAGGATTAAATCCTTGAATTCTGTTAAGAAACTCATTAACTGCCATAGATGCAATTTGAGTTGTAAATGTAACTATTGCTGGAGACGGGTTACCTTCTCCAATTACATAAGCTTCTTCCTTCAATTTTTTAAAATTCTCAGGTTCATTCCTTTTCAAATTCTCAGAATAGGCAATGTCAATGTTAATGTTTCCCTTTGTAATAAGACAATCGCTACCTGGAAATAAGTATGAAATACGACCTTGTAAATTTTCTAATTCAAAAGAATCCTTTTTAACAGAAATAACAAGACCCATATCAATTATCGGGGTCAAATAAAAATAAGCGAATCGATTTAGTAAAATTCTCCCTGCATGGTCATCAGTGCAACCAAAAATAATATCACTCGTTTTTAATTGCTCAATGCAATTTGAATTTGATACCCACTCTTTAACTGCAATAACTTTTGTTCCAACACCAATATCACTAATATATTTTTTTAAAACATCAACTTTAAATTGTCCAACATCTGACATTTTTGCCCCATGTAAACGATTTAAGTTTGATTCTTCAATGGTGTCTTTGTCAATTAGGCATAGTTCTCCAACACCTAATCGGGTTAATAGAAGAGCTGTTGCAGATCCCGTTGCACCTGCACCAACAATTGATATTTTCAAATTTGATAAATCTTGAACCAAAGAACTTCCAAAAGCTAATTGCTGTCTATTGAAAATTTCAGGCGATTCATAATCATCGGTTTGTTTTGGATAGTTTAGCTTTATCTTGTTCCCAATTACTCTTATCATTGAAATTGATTCCGTTGATAAATCTTTCTTCCAAACTCTGCCAATTAGATTACCATCAGGTAACATTATTAGACTGGCATGAGAATTTGCACCTCCATTTCTATTAAATGCTAACTTAAAAAGATGGAATTCACCATTATCGTCAATTGGCGAAAAACTATTTATTCCTTCAGGATGATTATGTACCAAGACTATAGCAAGGTTTTTTACTTCTGCTTTTTTTAAAACATCAATAAAATACTTATTATCCCAACTTACTTGATTGTGTTCTGAAATAAGAAGCTTATCATCAGATATAAAATGAACCTCCTTACTTAAAAACCTTTCCTCAATATCATTAATAATAGAGCGTCCACAAATAATAAAAGCCACACGTTCTTTTCCGTCAACCTTAATAAGATTTTCCTTAAGATTCTCAAAATGTTGGTTTTGTATTGTAATAGAATACTTCATGTAGCTATTTCTAAAGCAGTTTGTACTTTCTTTAAATATGTATGAATTCCGTCAATTCCACTTCTCCATTCATTAGCAGGATAATGTCTTGACCATCGTTGCCATACTTTCCCCTCAAAATTAATATTGACTTGTGTTTGTTTTGCAAGTTTGTTTGAAGGGGCTAATAAAATAGCAGGATTGAAATACCACATATCGGGTCTAACTTCAGGATATCCATTCGGTAGTAAGATTAATAAATCCGATGTCTCCAAATTATACTTTCCAGTTGGTAAAATCCAATCTCTAATTATCAGTCCATTTCGATTAGCATCAATTTTTTCTTCAAAAACATATTCCTTTTCAAGCAAATAATCTCTGTCGAATTCCGGTAAAAACATTAGCCTTCTGTTGTAGTTTTTGCTCCTGTAAAAAAATGTTCTCTTCCGGGTTGTTGTAAATCAACTTGCTCGTTGTCTGCAATTTCTTTGTCTGGATTCGGTCCATTTACTTTTAGCCATACGCCATAATTTGCTGGAGCAGCAACTAACGTTTTAATCTGCAAACCCGTAATGAATTGTTCTTCAACTTCAAAAGGTTTTTGGTCTACTAAAATTTTGAATTTTTCTTCATTTTTTGTCATAATATTTGAATTAATGGTTAAAATTTATTTAATAAAATTAATCTGTGCGATAGTCTTCTTGCATGAACGCTAACTCGTTATATGTCAAACTTTAGTTGTTTTATCCGGAGAATAGTATGGGATATCGTAAAGTTTAGCAATTTTATACGCTATCAAATATATTAAAATCAATAGGTTACCTGAGATAAAGTTATTAACGAGTTATCGGTATTTATTAACTAATTATACAATTTCAGCGAACTTACTACAAGGGGTGTACAAATTCTTACGGAATTCCGTAAATCAATTAATTTTTATGATTTGTAAGGTGTTTTATTGAATGTTCTCTTTAAAGAAGGCTTTAACGATATACCTTTCGTTTGCTAATTTTTACGTCTCCCTTTTTTTCTAAAGATTTTATGACCCGAATAACCGTTTCTACGCGTAAACCTAAAATATCGGCTATTTGCTGACGTGTGTAGGCTACTTTAAACGAATACTTTCCTTCAACTTTGTATACATCGTCTTTTAAATAATCAATAAAGCGGAGTACTCTATGAGCAGGTTCTTGACTCGATATTTCGGAAGCAATTATAGCTTTATAGTACAAACGTTTTGCTAAACTTTGGGTTATTTTTAAGTGAATTTCAGGATTGTCGTGCAGTAATTTAAACAGGTTGCTTTTAGACAAGGCTAGAATCGTACTATCAGAAATTGCCACTGCATTAGCAGGGTATTTTACATCAATAAACAAAGGTGGTTCACCAAAACTTTGGTTTTTATAAAATATCCCTTGAATAAACTCTTTACCATCATCATTAAAATTATTCATTTTTACAGCACCGTTTACTATTTGGTAGTAATAATGTGCGGTTTGTTTTTCAGAAAAAATAATTTCGTCTTTTTGAAAACTTTTGGTTTCAGCGGTATATTTTAATAAGAGTTCTTCTGGAATCATTATGATTTAAGTCATAAATTGCAATAGCATAAAGATATACTTTTGTAGCGTATTTCAACAACGATTTGTAAATGGATAAAAGAGACATAGAAAATAGGGAAGATGTGTATAAGTTAGTATCAACCTTTTATAATGATAAAATTAGAAAGGATGATTTTATAGGTCCTATATTTTTAAAAACAATTCCAGAAGAAACTTGGGAACCTCATTTACAAAAACTCACCGATTTTTGGGAAACGAATTTGTTTTTTGTTAGAAAGTTTAAAGGAAACCCAATGAAAGCACATAAAAATGTAGATAGAAATTTTGAATATTCTATTTATCAAGAACACTTTGGACGCTGGCTACAATTATGGTTTGAAACTGTTGATGAACTTTTTGACGGAACAAAAGCGCATGAAGCCAAAGAAAGAGCACGAAACATAGCCTCTATGCTCTTTTTTAGAATGTTTGAGGCAAAGCCGAAGCCTACAACTACGTAGTAAGTAGGTAAATAATCAACGAAATATTACCGAGTATATTGATAATAAATGCCCATGCAATTATTTTAAAAGGGCGTTGACTTATGGCGGCAGCATTAGCGCCCATAGCGGTTACACAAGCAAAAATTAGGGCAAATAAATGAACCTCTCCATCTATAGCTAAAGCAGCAGTTATAGAGGCTATCATTGAGCCTACAGTAATTAATATAATAGATATACCAATACTGTTTCGTTCGCCTTCAGCTATTTTTTTATTGATGTAAGCCGTAATTCCCATGCTATTTGTCTTTTGAAGTGTTTTTTCAGTGGTTAAGTTTTCAGTAGTTACCATACATAATAGTTTTTGATAAAATTATGTAACTGATAATTAGTTTTTTATGATTGAAGTCATAAATGAAAAATAAGAAAAGGTCTTTTTATTTGTTAGATATTTTTATCTTCACATACTAAAATAAGCTGAGTGGAGTCAATAACTATAATTTACATTGTATTAGCCGTATTAATAAGCGTAGCCATTGCTTTTTTTCAATATTTCTATAAGGTAAAAAGAACTCCTAAAGTACACATCTTACTTTTTAGCTTAAAAGCCCTAAGTCTTTTTTTAATAGGATTGCTACTCATTAATCCGAAGATAACAACTCTTGAAACAGAAAACAGAAAACCTGTGCTATCTGTATTGGTAGATAATTCACTATCTACTCAGTTTTTTAAAGAAGAAAAGAAGGTTGAAGAAACACTTTCAAAAATTAAAAGTAATCAAGAGCTCCAAGATAAATTTAACGTACAATATTTTTCGTTTGGGAATGATATTCAGGTGTTAGATAGTTTATCTTTTACTGAAACACAAACTGATATTTCAAAAGCAGTTGAAGCTGTTAATGAGTTGAATAAAGATAAAAATGCAGCTACCATTTTAATAACTGATGGAAACCAAACCCAAGGGAATGATTACGAGTTTTCATCAACAAAGCATAAAGTATTTCCTGTAGTTATTGGTGATACCATTAAGTATCAAGACATACAAATTTCGCAGTTAAATGTGAATAAGTACAGCTATGTAAAGAACAAGTTTCCAGTTGAAGCATTGTTGTATTATGAGGGAAAAGAAACGGTTACTACTACTTTTTCAATTGTAAAAAACGGGAGCAGAGTTTTTTCTAAAAGAGTACGTCTCTCACCAGAAAATCCTGTGCAAACTGTTACAGCCAATTTAGTGTCTAATACCAAAGGAGTGCACTATTACACAGCGTCGATAAGTAGTATAGCGAATGAAAAAAACACGAAGAACAATTATAAAAGCTTTTCAGTAGAAGTTTTAGATGAGCAAACCAAAGTATTGTTATTAAGTTCTTTTTTACATCCAGATTTAGGGGCGCTAAAAAAAGCAATTGAGAGCAATAAACAACGTAAAGTAGACATTGCTTTGATACAAGATAGGAACATAGATTTAGATGCATATCAGTTTTTTGTTTTGTATCAGCCTAACAGTTATTTTAAATCAACTTTAGAAAAAATACTATCTAATTTTTTACTGGTATCAGGAACTAAAACAGATTGGAACTTTTTGAATAGTCAAGGTTTGGGAGTTCAAAAAAGAGCTATCAATCAAAAAGAAGAATATACTGCTATTTACAATGCAGATTTTCTAACTTTTTATCAAGAAGATATAGGTTTCGGTCAATTTCCACCGCTAAAAGACAAGTTTGGAGAAGTACAGATTAAAAAAGAATCTCAAAGCTTGTTGTATCAAAAGTATGCAGGAATAGAAACCACTCAACCATTATTATCAACCTTTGAAGAAAATGATAAAAAGTATGCAGTACTATTTGGTGAAGGTATTTGGAAATGGAGAGCTGCCAGTTATTTAAAAGAGAAAAATTTTGAAAGTTTTGATACGTTTGTAGGAAACTTAGTTCAGTATTTAGCATCCACTAAAAAGAGAAAGCGTTTAGAGGTAAAAGCACAACGTTTATATGCAGCTAATGAACCTATAACCATAAGTGCATTTTACGTTGATAAAAACTACCAATTTGATAGCAGAGCATCTTTAGAGTTAACAGTAACTAATTTAGAAACAAAGGCAAAAAAGAGCATTCCGTTTTCGTTATTTAATAACTCGTATCAAGTTGCTGTTGAAGGATTAGCTTCAGGAGAATATTCATATACAGTAACTGTAAAAAACCAAAATATAAGTAGCTCAGGGAGGTTCAAAATTGAAGACTATCAGATAGAAGAGCAGTTTACCAATGCTAATTTTAAAAAATTAGAACAGCTAGCGTTAAAAACAGACGGAGCTATAGTTTATGTAGATAAAGTTGATGATTTATTAAAAAAGATACAAGAAGATGCATCTTTTTATACCACTCAAAAGTCTATTACCAAAAAACAAAGTTTAGTTGATTGGAAATGGTTGTTATTACTGATTATAGTTTTATTGTCAATAGAGTGGTTTGTTAGAAAATATTATGGTAAAATATGACGTATGAACACTTTTTTCAATGTCCGCATTGTTGGGAAGAAATTTCTATGTTATTAGATGCCAGTACATCTGAAACCTATGTAGAAGATTGTGAGGTATGTTGCAATCCTATACAAATAACCTTTACTTTTGTAAATAACGATTTAGTAGCTTTTGAAGCTAAAAATATAGAACAATAAATACGATGAGATTTCACACACGTAAATGGGTAAAACCAGAAGATTTAAATCCTAACGGAACACTTTTTGGAGGACGATTATTACAATGGATTGATGAAGAAGTAGCGTTATATGCTATAATTCAGTTAGAAATTCCTAAAACAGTAACCAAGTTTATGTCTGAAATTAACTTTGTTAGTTCAGCAAAACAAGGAGATATTATTGAAATAGGAATAAATGTAGTAAAGTTTGGAACAACGTCTATCACCTTAAGTTGTGAGGTTCGTAACAAAATAACCCGAAAAACAATTATTGCAATTGATAAAATTATCATGGTGAGTTTAGACGAAGAAGGCAAGCCTTTTGCGCATGGTAAAACAAAAATTGAGTATGTTAAAGATAGATTGGATAATGAAGATTCATAAATTTTTATAATTTTGTAACTCTAAATTAGATTAGTGAAAAAAAGCATCATCATATTATTAACCTTACTGTTAATTGTACCTCCTCTACAGGCACATACTGATGCTGTGGTTTTTGTAGCTGAATCAGAAATGCATCACGATGTGTTAAATGAAGATCATCAAGATGAGCATCATCAACATGATACTGAAGAAGAAAAAAACAAAGAACATCACCATCATTGTAACGTAATTACTGTTACAGCAGATTTTATTCCGATTGATTATAGTTTTGATATCCCTGTCTTTTTTGAAATAAGAAACAGGATTAACTTCTATCAAAACACCTACTATAACTCGTACTTATCGGCTATTTTCCAGCCACCTAAGTCTTAATTCTATTTTATTATTAAAAACAGCAGTAGCTCTTGTGTAAACAAGAACTACGAACTGTTGTACCGGTTATTTAATAATAACCGGTAAAAATTATGTTACAATAGAATTAAATCAATACAAAATGTTAGATAACATTATAAAATTTTCAATTAAAAATAAATTGATTATTGGAGCATTGGTTGTCGCATTAATAGGCTGGGGAATCTACTCTCTAAAACAATTACCTATTGATGCTGTACCAGATATTACCAATAATCAGGTGCAAATAATAACATCTGCACCCTCACAATCAGCCCAAGATATAGAACGTTTAGTTACGTTTCCTATAGAAATAACCATGTCAAACATTCCTGATATCGAAGAGATTCGTTCTTTCTCTCGATTTGGGTTAAGTGTCGTTACAATTGTTTTTAAAGAAAGTACCGATATTTATTGGGCGCGTCAACAAATTAGCGAACGGCTTATTGAAGCTAAAGATCAAATTCCTGAAGGAGTAGGAACACCCGAAATGGCGCCTGTAACCACAGGGTTAGGAGAAATATATCAATACACACTCTATGCTAAAAAAGGATATGAAAAGCAGTATGACGCAATGGAGCTACGATCTATTCAAGATTGGATTGTACGTCGTCAACTGCTAGGAATAGAGGGAGTCGCAGATGTAAGTAGCTTTGGAGGTTTTTTAAAACAATATGAAGTAGCTATTCAACCAGAACGTTTACAATCATTAAATGTTAGTATTAATGAAGTTTTTGAGGCACTATCTAAAAATAATCAAAATACAGGAGGAGCGTATATAGATAAAAACCCGAAAGCGTACTTTATTAGAAGTGAAGGGTTGATAAAAACTCCGGAAGATATCCAAAACATTGTCATAAAAAACAATGTAAATGGAACCCCTATCTTGATGAAAGATATAGGGAAAGTTCAGTTAGGACATGCGGTACGATATGGCGCAATGACAAGAAATACCGATGGAGAAGTGGTAGGTGCTATTGTTATGATGTTAAAAGGAGCCAATTCTTCTAAGGTGATTGAAAATGTAAAAGAAAGAATAGTTCAAATAGAAAAAAGTTTGCCTGAAGGCGTTGCTATTAAGCCTTTTTTAGACCGCACCAAATTAGTAAATAAAGCCATAAAAACGGTATCAACAAACCTTATAGAAGGAGCACTAATTGTAATCTTTATTTTAGTACTACTGCTAGGTAATTTACGAGCAGGTTTAATAGTAGCATCTGTAATTCCTTTAGCAATGCTGTTTGCTATTAGTTTAATGAATGTTTTTGGCGTTTCTGGAAACTTAATGAGTTTAGGAGCTATTGATTTTGGTATTATCGTAGATGGTTCGGTAATTATAGTAGAGGCAACGCTACATCATTTGGGGTTAAAAAAATCTGGAACTCAATTAACCCAAAATCAAATGGATGATGAAGTGTATGAATCAGCTTCAAAAATAAGAACAAGTGCGGCTTTTGGAGAAATAATTATCCTTATTGTGTATTTACCAATTCTTGCCTTAGTAGGTATTGAAGGAAAAATGTTTAAACCAATGGCATTAACAGTAAGTTTTGCAATTTTAGGAGCATTTTTGCTATCGCTTACTTATGTACCTATGGTGAGTTCGTTGTTTTTAAAGAAAACAATAAACAACAAAAGGAATATTTCAGATAAAATCATAACAGCGATACAAAATGTGTATACACCAATACTCAACTTTGTGCTAATTCATAAAGTAAAAGTTGTGATAGGTTCAGTACTAGTGTTTATACTTAGTTTGGTGACTTTTTCTAAAATGGGATCGGAATTTATTCCTTCTTTAGACGAAGGTGATTTAGCAGTACAAGCTATTGTTTCAACTGGAAGTTCACTTTCGTATACGATTGATGTTTCAAATCAAGCATCAACACTATTAATGAAGGAATTTCCCGACGAAATAGAGCAAATTGTAAGTAGGATAGGTTCTTCAGAAATACCAACAGATCCAATGCCAATAGAAGCTTCAGACATCATTATAATTCTAAAAGAAAAAGATGAATGGACAAAAGCTAGCACAAAGAATGAACTGACAGAGAAAATGCAGCAATTGTTAGATGAAAATTTGTTAGGTGTTTCTTTTGGGTTTCAACAACCCATTCAAATGCGATTTAATGAGTTAATGACAGGTGCTAGGCAGGATGTTGTACTAAAGATTTATGGAGAAGATCTGGATAAATTAGTAAAGTATGCCAATCAACTTAGTAGAATTATTCCAGGTGTAGAAGGGGCGGAAGACGTGTATGTTGAAAAAATGACTGGGTTACAACAAATCGTAATTGATTATAATCGAAGTCAGTTAGCCTATTACGGACTCAACATTTCTGATGTTAATACAGTAGTAAATACTGCTTTTGCAGGACAAACAGCAGGTTCAGTATATGAAGGTGAAAAACGCTACAACTTGGTAGTACGTTTGGCAGAAAATAAAAGAGCTAGTATTGAAGACATTCGTAAACTATACATCACAACTTCAACAGGGGCTCAAATTCCTTTAACAGCAGTGGCATCTGTAGATTTCAAAACAGGTCCGAATCAAATTCAAAGAGATGATGCTAAACGAAGAATAACTGTTGGTTTTAATGTAAGAGAGCGTGATGTAGCTAGTATTGTTAAAGAATTAAAAGGCAAAGTTTCAGATAAAATAGCATTCGATCCAGGATACTATATTACTTATGGGGGAACTTTTAAAAACTTAGAAGAAGCTCGTGCCAGATTAGGAGTAGCAGTACCAGTAGCTTTATTGTTAATCTTTTTGCTACTCTATTTTACCTTTAAATCCATTAAACAAAGCGTATTAATATTCACTGCGATACCGATGTCTGCTATTGGAGGAATTTTTGCATTATGGTTGCGTGATATGCCATTCTCAATTTCAGCAGGAGTAGGTTTTATAGCTTTATTTGGAGTAGCTGTGTTAAATGGAATCGTTTTAATTGCTGAGTTTAACCGATTAAAGGCTTCAGGAATATTAGACCTTACTGAAATAGTAAAAAAAGGAACATCGGTGCGTTTACGTCCTGTAATTATGACCGCAGCAGTGGCTTCATTAGGCTTTTTACCTATGGCATTATCATCGTCAGCAGGAGCAGAGGTACAAAAACCTTTGGCAACGGTAGTAATAGGAGGGTTGATATCAGCTACTTTATTAACCTTACTTATCTTACCTGTGTTATATATGATTTTTGAAAAGAAAGTAAACTTAAAAATGAAAAAAGGTGTGGTAACTATTTTGGTGTTTGCTGCTGGTATTTTCAGTATTAAAGCTCAAGAAGTACCACAAAAACTTTCAGAACAGCAAGTTATTGAGTTAGCTTTACAAAAATCGGTTTTGATGAAAAAATCAACTCTTGCAGTGAAAAAATCGAAAGCAGCAATAAGTAAAGCAATTGATTTAAGTCCTACAGCTATTCAATATCAAGATGTAGGGGTAGCCAATGGTATTGCAGAAAAGGAATGGTCTGTAAATCAAAATTTCGGTTCAATTTTAACACATGTCCAAAAAAAGAAGTTGGCAAAGGCAGCAAATAATCTAGCAACCATCAATAACAATATATCAAAAAGAGAAGTTGTTAGAAAAGCAAGAAGCTTATACCAACAGTGGAGTTATTTATACGGTTTGTTGTCTTTAATGGAAGAACAACAGGTAAGTACAAACCAAATAAAATCAATTGCAAAAAAGTTGCATGCTTCTGGAGAAATAGGAGGATTAGAAAACGACTTAACCTCATTACAATCATTAGGTGTACAGTCGCAAAAAAATAAGATATATAAGAATCTTGTTCAAACTGAAAATGAGTTAAAGCAATTATTACAGATTGATTATGTGATACAACCATTTGAAAAGCTACCAGAGAAGAAGTCTTTTTTAATTCAAAAAGATTCTTTATCAAATGATTTTATGGAGAGTTTAGCACAACAGAATAAGGTAGCAGCTAAAAATGTATCGGTAGCCAAATCAATATATTTTCCTGCTTTAACTGCTGGTGTAATTAATAGAAAAACAGGAAATGAAAACAGTTATACAGGTTTTAATGTAGGAGTGAATATTCCACTTTCTTTTTGGTCTAATAATGCAAAAATTAAAGAGCAAAAGATTGTACAAGAAGAAATAGCGTATGAAAATAACAATAAGGCTATGGTTATTCAAAATAACTTTAAAAGCCTGCAAGAGCAGCTTATTTATTTAAATAAAGAGTTGGTAAGTATTCACACAACAGTTACACAAGCACAAAAGTTTATAAAAAAACTACAGTTAGCTTATAAGGTTGGTGAAATTGATGCATATCAATATAACCAGAGTTTTACAGCTTATTTTCAAGTAATGCAAAATTATCTATCTCTGGTTAATAACTTTAACCAAACTGTAATAGCCTACGAATTTTATACAAAAGAATAAAAATATACAGATGAAAAAAATTATAATATTGTTAGTAACTATCATCGTTGTTAGTTGTAACTCAAAAAAAGAAGATCACTCAGGTCACGACCATGCTTCCGAAGAAAAAAGAACAGAGAGCACTAAGAAAGAGGAAGCTCATAAAGAAAATGAAATTCATTTAACAAAACAACAACTTGTTACAGCAAAAATTGAAACTTCTTTAATTGAAAAAAAGAAAATTAGAGAAAAAGTAGCTGTGACTGGTACTATAGAGGTGCCTCCACAAAGTAAAGCTACTATATACGCTCCTTTAGAGGCTTTTGTTTATAAAACAGATTTATTACCTGGAGATAAAGTAAAAAAAGGACAAACAGTTGCAGTGTTGCAACACCCTAATTTTATCGAATTACAATATGCGTATCTTGAAGCAATAAACAAGCTAAAAGTGGCTAAAGCAGATTATGAAAGAAAGAAAATGTTGTTAGAGAACGATATTACCTCAAAAAAATCATTTCAAATTGCTGAAGGAGGGTATCGATCTTCTAAAAGTTTAGTCAGTAGTTATGCTGCACAGTTAAAAATGGCAGGATTATCACCTAATACAGTAGCAGCAAAAGGAATTCAACAATATGTATATGTTAAAGCACCTATTTCTGGTTATGTTGTAGAAAATAATTTGAACAAAGGAATGTTTTTAGCTGCTAATTCAGAAATGTTAGAAATAATAGACAACGATCATATGCATGCTGAGTTAAATGTTTTTGGTACAGACATAACAAAAATAAGGAAAGGGGATGAGTTTGAATTTCAACCTTCGGGAATAGATGTCGCATATGAAGGATATATAAAATTAATAAGCCAAAAAGTAGATGACCAAACGAAGACGGTAAATGTTCATGGACATTTTGAAGATGAGCAAAACCGATTAAAAGCAGGTATGTTTATCAATGCTCAAATTTTATTAGGAGGAGAGGAAGTATTTGCAGTACCTGAAGAAGCAGTGATAGAAAATGAAGGAGAAAACTTTATTTTTATAGAAAAGAAAGAAGGAGAATTTGTGCCAATAGAAGTAACAATTGGAGGTTCAGATGATGGTTATATTGAAATAAAAACAATTAAAGAAAATAATTACAATGCAAAAGTTGTAAACAAAGGAGCACATTTCTTAAAAGGAAAATTATTACAAATGGCAGGCGGAATGGAAGGTCATGCACATTAATAATAGCATGGGGTTATAACTTCTATAACCCCATGTTTAATATTAAATTAATTGCATCTTTTTAAAAGAAATAAAGTCTATTAACGAAACAATTTACAATGTCAAATCATACACATTCAGAAAACGAAGCCCATGCACACGAGCATGGAGGTGTTTTTGGAGAAAAAACAGAACTTTATTTTTCAATTTTAAGCGGACTGTTTTTTTTCATAGGAATATTGCTCGAAAAACTAACTAATCTACCAAACACGTATCTAATTATAAGTTTTATAATAGCTTTTTTCTTTGGAGGATATTTTACTACGATTGAAGCTATTGGGAAAATTAAAAAAGGAGAATTTGAAATCGATTTTTTAATGTTAGTTGCGGCTATTGGAGCAGCTTATATAGGTAAATGGGAAGAAGGAGCTTTACTGTTGTTTTTATTTAGTTTAGGGCATGCTTTAGAGCATTATGCAATGAATAAAGCAAAAAAATCAATAGAATCTTTGGGAGAGTTATCTCCTAAAAAAGCACTTGTAAAACGAAATAACACCACAGTAGAAGTTGCGGTTGAAGAATTAAAAATTAATGATGTTATTATAATTAAGCCTAACACTAAAATAGCTGCAGATGGTGTTGTAATTAAAGGTAAATCGAGTATAAATCAAGCATCTATAACAGGGGAAAGTATGCCTGTTGATAAAGAAGCATATTCGAGTTTAGAAGCGTTACCAAAACATTTTAATGAAATTGAAGAGAAAAACGTTGTTTACACAGGTACAATAAATGGTGATAATGTTATTGAAGTAAAGGTATTAAAGCTAAATGAGGATTCAACGATATCACGGTTAATTAAAATGGTAAGCGAGGTAGAAACTAAAAAATCTCCAACACAACTACTTACTAAAAAGTTTGAAAAATGGTTTGTACCTTTTGTAATAATCTTAGTTTTTGTCTTGTGTTTTGCTTATTTGATATTAGATGAAACTGTAAATGAAAGTTTATACAGAGCAATAACTGTATTAGTAGCAGCAAGTCCATGTGCACTAGCAATATCGACTCCTAGTGCAGTGTTAAGTGGTATTGCTAGAGCAGCTAACAGAGGAGTGTTAATAAAAGGAGGGCGTGCTTTAGAAGATTTAGGAAGCTTAACTACAATAGCTTTTGATAAAACAGGTACACTCACCGAAGGAAAACCAAGATTAACGAATGCAATCGCCTTAAATAATTTTGAAGAAAAAGAGTTTTTAAAACTAGTAGTAGAAGTAGAGAGTTTGAGCAATCATCCATTAGCAAAGGCAATTTCTAAAGACATTAAAGAACAATATGCTATTCAACCTTCTAATGAAGCTTCCAATATCAGTGCTGTTCAGGGTAGAGGGGTTTCAGCAGATTATAAAAAGACAAAAGTTTTTATAGGAAATGAAAAATTATTAGAAGAAAACCAAATAATCATTTCTCAAGAAGTAAAAAAACAGGTAAAAAATTTGTTAGCAGAAGGACACACTACCATGTTAGTAGCTTTTGATAATAGGTTAATTGGTTTGCTAAGTGTGATGGATGTTCCTAGAGAATCAGCAAAAGATACTTTAATAAAATTAAAAAAGATAGGAATAAAAAGAATGGTGATGCTTACTGGAGACCATCAAAATGTTGGAGATTCTATAGCTAAGCAAATAGGTTTAACAGAAGCAAAAGGAAATTTATTACCTGAAGATAAAGTTGCAGCTATTCAACAATTAAAAGAAGCTGAAACTCGAATAGCTATGGTAGGTGATGGAGTGAATGATGCACCAGCAATGGCAAATAGCACAGTAGGTATAGCCATGGGAGCAGCAGGTAGTGATGTTGCTTTAGAAACTGCAGATGTTGCATTACTTTCTGATAAAATTGAAAATTTACCTTTTGTAATAGGGTTGAGTAGAAAATCAAAAAGTATAATTAAACAAAATTTGTGGATAAGCTTGGGAGTAGTAGCAATTCTGATTCCAACAACATTATTTGGTTTTGCATCTATAGGTTTAGCAGTTTTAATGCATGAAGGCTCTACATTAATTGTAGTTTTAAATGCTCTTAGGTTATTAAAGTACAATGAAAATTAATTCAGTATTTTTGAGAATATAAAATATATAAGTGATGGCAAGAAATCAAGTAGAGTTAAAATTCCCAAAGTTTGGAATGTTAATTCCAGTAGTAATAGTTTTAATAATTTTTATAGCAAAATCAACAGAAACAATTAAATCAGGACAAGCAGGAGTACTGTATAAAACTTTTGACGGAGGGGTTGTAACTGATGAACCACCTTTAGGAGAAGGTTTTCATATAGTTGCACCTTGGAACAAGGTTCATGTTTATGAAGTAAGACAGCAAGAGCTTTTTGAAAAAATGAAAGTATTATCATCAAACGGTTTGGAAATTCAAATAGATGCATCAGCTTGGTATCAACCGGTTTACAGCAATTTAGGTAAATTACATCAAGTATTAGGAGAAAATTACTTACAACGTGTAATTCAACCAGCAATTCGTTCAGCCGCTCGTAGTGTAGTTGGTCGTTATACTCCAGAGCAATTATACTCTAGTAAAAGAGATGCAATTCAAGATGAAATATTTATAGAGACAAAGAAGATATTAGAAAAACAATATGTTCAATTAAATGAAATTTTAGTTAGAGATGTAACCTTACCATCAACTATTAAAGAAGCAATTGAGCGTAAGTTAAAGCAAGAGCAAGAATCTTTAGAATATGAGTTTAGGTTAGTAACAGCTCAAAAAGAAGCAGAAAAACAAATAATTGAAGCAAAAGGTAAAGCGGATGCAAACAGAATTTTAAGTGCATCGTTAACTGATAAAATTTTACAAGATAAAGGTATTGAAGCTACCAATAGACTAGCAAACTCTACTAATAGTAAAGTTGTTATTATTGGTTCAGGAAAAAGTGGAATGCCTATTATTTTAGGAAATCAATAATGTTAATGGTATTTTTATATTGAAAATTTTTGAGTACCGCATCAAGCATGTGAGAATTAAAAAATCGAGGGATTTGTCCCTCGTTTTTTTTTGATTAATTTTAAATTCTATGAGAAAAGAACCTTTATTAATTGAAGAATATTTAAAAACAACATTTTTTTACATAAAAATTTGCATGTAATATAACTATAACATATTTTCGTACCACATAAGGCAATATTTGTTATCTTCTTTCTTCTTTATAGA